>JBOFKD010000001.1:0-17317 GCA_051657165.1 Bacteroidales bacterium
GCTGTTTCTGGTTCAAGGCTTTGCCTTGGATCTACTATTCGTCAGGTTGTACCTGACAGCTTTCTGCAAGAAAGCCTCTTTGTGAGCGTAAGAGGTTGTTTTTCAAACAACTGGTGGTTAAAAAGCACCGAATATGAGGTACAAGGTACAACCTTGCACCAGAATAAGAGAGGGCGCTGGGATGAGGACGTGGACGACGTGGAGGACCATGAGGACGATGAGGACAGCGCCCAATACATGGAGGACAACAGCGACGATGTTTTTCTTTGCCTTTCTGCCTTTCTCAGCCGAAGGCTATCAACAGCACCGGAGGTGCGATAAACAACGGTAGTGATCAACAGCGTCAGCGATAAACTGCCTTTTAATGCCGTCCTCATGGTCGTCCATGTCCCCATTGTCCTCCACGTCGTCACTGCCTTTTCGGCATTACCTTTTTAAAATTTGAATTTTATGAAAGATATCTGGATGTATTTGCTGCCTTCGGGCTTTATAGCCTCGCTGCTTACCTGGCTTGTGAACCGGAGGCGGGAGAGGCTGAAGGATATAAAAGAAGAGCATTCGGTTTACCGGGAGCTTTATGAGGATTTGAGAGTATTAATCAAAAAACAAAATGCGGATTATGCGAAATTACGAAATAAGGTGTTTCGGCTTGAAAAGGCTTTTGAGGAGATTAACCGCTGTCCTTACCGCAGGCATTGCCCTTTGCTTCATGGGTTGCCAGTCGATGAAAAGGACGGAAACGTCGGAGCGGATGATACAGACCGAAAGGCTGCGGCAAGAGGTGATCCTGCTGCCTGAGTCGGAACGGTTGATTGTGGATCTGTCTGCTTTGAATAATCTGGCTCCGGCTTCTGCGCTGATCGCTCCGAAAGAGAATGCCGGAGGACTGACCGTAAAGAAGCGGGCGGACGGGCTGATTGAGATTGAGAGCCGGAAGGATACAGTACGTATTCGGAGCGATACGGTTTGCAGCCACGAGTATATGGATCTGGACACCGTAGGGACGGCTGGCGGCCTTCCATGGAGACCGTGGGTGATAGTGCCCGCGGTTTTCTGTCTGATTTTACTTGTAAGAAAATATTTTCATTAAAGAGATGTGTGACTATTATCAGTCGTATAAGAAATAACATAAACCGATAAAAAAACCGGAGACAGAATTACTTCTGCTCCGGTTTTTTAGTTCTCAATATTTATAATATATAACGGTTAAGCAAGAATGGTAGCTGTATCGGCAGCAATCATATATTCTTCATCAGTCGGAATAACAACCACTTTAACTTTAGATTCCGGCTTGCTTAACAAAGCTTCCTCACCACGAAGGCCACGGTTTTTATCAGCATCGAATTCAATACCCATGAATTCCATATCTGAACAAACATACTCACGGGTTGAACATTGGTTTTCGCCAATACCACCTGTAAACACGATGATATCAACTCCACCCAAAGCTGCCGCGTAAGAGCCAACATATTTTTTGATGCGATAATCAAACATATCTAATGCAAGTTTCGCACGTTCGTTTCCTTCTTCGATAGCGGCACCGATTTCACGCATATCAGAAGATACGCCTGAAATACCGTTTACGCCTGATTGTTTGTTAACCAGGTTAGAAATACCGGCAGCGTTCAATCCCTCTTTTTCCATCAGGAAAGTAAGAGCACCTGCATCGATATCCCCTGAACGGGTACCCATCATCAAACCTTCAACCGGAGTGAATCCCATTGAAGTGTCAACACTTTTACCGTTTTTGATAGCCGCGATTGAAGCGCCGTTACCAATGTGGCAAGTGATGATTTTCTGATCGTCGTAGTTAAGACCCAGGAATTCGCAGGCACGTTTTGACACGTAGCGGTGGCTTGTTCCGTGGAATCCGTAACGGCGGATCGCATATTTTTCATACAATTCGTATGGCAGAGCATACAAATAAGCATGTTTAGGCATAGTCTGGTGGAATGCAGTATCAAATACACCAACCTGAGGAATTTCGGGCATCAGTTCTTTAACAGCATAGATACCTTTCAGGTTTGGCGGATTGTGAAGAGGAGCTACATCAATACATTCAACCATTTTCTCGATTACTTCGTCAGTAATCAGAACGCTGGAATTGAATTTTTCTCCTCCGTGTACCACACGGTGACCAACGGCGTCAATTTCAGACAAAGATTTGATACAACCGTTATCTTCGCTTTGAAGAACGTCAAGGATCAGCTGAACCGCTTTCTGGTGTTCCTGAATTTCATCCTCGATCACAACTTTGTCGCCGTTTGGTTTTGTCAGCTTAAGGAAAGAACCTTTCAGGCCGATTTTCTCAATACCACCCTGAGCAAGCACTTCATTCGAGTCCATGTTGATGAACTTATATTTTACTGAAGAGCTTCCGCAATTTAAAACTAATATCTTCATTTCTACTTTTGTTTCATAGGATGGATACACTGCCTTATGGCGGAGCAGTGTATCCATTAAATTTTCATTCGATTATTTAGAGGCTTTGATTCCGATCGCCTGGTTAGCTGTGATAGCAACCATTGCGTAAACGTCTTCTACAGAGCAACCGCGTGAAAGGTCGTTGATAGGTGCTGCAATACCTTGCAAGATCGGACCTACGGCTTCTGCGCCAGCTAAACGCTGAACTAATTTATAAGAAATATTTCCTACTTCCAGAGTTGGGAATACCAATACATTGGCATTTCCTGCGATTGCGCTTCCCGGAGCTTTGCTTTGTCCTACGGCAGGTACAATAGCAGCATCAGCCTGAAGTTCGCCTTCGATTTGCAATGACGGATCCATTTCCTGAGCCAAACGGGTTGCCTCAACTACTTTATCTACCATCTCATGTTTTGCACTACCTTTCGTAGAGAAGCTCAACATGGCAATTTTAGGTTCGAAGCCTGCAATCGCGCGGGTTGTGTGGCCGGTAGCCACTGCAATCTGAGCAAGCTCATTTGCGTTCGGGTTTGGATGAACGGCACAGTTAGCAAAGACCATCACACCTTCATGTCCCCATTGTTTGTCGTTCATAAACATAAGGAAAGCACCAGAAACGACGCTGATACCCGGTAATGTTTTAACGATCTGGAAAGCCGGACGAAGTACGTTACCTGTAGTGTTCTGAGCACCGGCAACTTCACCGTCAGCGTCTCCGCTCTTAATCATCAGACAGGCAAGATACAATGGATCTTCAGCAAGTTTAGCCGCTTGCTCAATGGTCATACCTTTGCTTTTGCGCAGTTCGAAAAGAAGATTCGTGTAAGCTTCTTTCTTCGCATTGTTTAGAGGATCTACGATAGTCGCTTCAGAAATATGGTTTAACCCGTTTTTCTTAGCCAAAGCGGCGATCTCATCAGGATTACCAATTAGGATAATCTTTGCAATACCATCTGCAATTAATTTATCTGCAGCTTTAAGGGTACGTTCTTCCGTTCCCTCAGGTAGCACAATGCGTTGTTGATCTGCTTTCGCACGTGCATAGATCTGATTCATTATGTCCATCGTATATTCTGTTTATTCAGTCGATAATCAATAGAAAAAAGTAGCCGGATAAGTATATTTTCCAAAGCGGTTTATTGACTTAAATCCGTTTCCGATGCAAAAATAGTAATTTTGCAATACAGAGATAGCAATTTTCAATAAAAAAAATCATCTTAAGATTGCAAAAAGGGCATTATATCTGTTTGCTTATTCTAATAAATGCCTATTTTCCTTACAAAAGTTTTAATCAATCTGATTAATTTCGCATTTTCATGCATTGTTATTGAAAAATTAATATCATTTTGCAAAATGATAATTTCTTATTTTTACTTTTGACAATCGTATAATTCTGCCCGGTTTACATGTTTATAACATCATTTCGGGACGGGTTGTTCTGCTAAAGGGGGAGATATGTAATCATCTCTTCTATAATAAAATATAAATACGTTATATCAGATAAAATACTATGATTAAGTTTCTGGATCTTCAGCAGATTTCGCGCTCTCATGAGGAGGAGTTAATAGCTGCGGCCTCGGAGGTTATCAGATCCGGGCATTATCTGTTTGGAAAACAGGTGCAGCAGTTTGAGGCGGATTACGCTGCGTTTACGGGTTGCAGGCAGGCGGTAGCCTGCGGAAACGGCCTGGATGCGCTCCGCCTGATTTTGCGCGGATATATGGAACTGGGGAAATTAAAAGAGGGCGACGAGATAATTGTTCCGGCTAATACTTATATTGCAACCGTCCTGGCAATCACGGACAATGGTTTGTGTCCGGTATTTGCTGAACCGGATATGGATACGTTTAATATGGATGTCCGGAGCATGGAGTCTAAAATAACTTCGCGCACGCGGGGGATACTTCCGGTGCATCTTTACGGGAGAATAGCCCCGATGGAGGCGATCATGAAGCTGGCCCGTAAACACGACCTGCTGGTAGTAGAGGATAATGCACAGGCGGCAGGGGCGAAAGATCCGGTGACGGGCAGACGCTCGGGGAGTTTCGGACATGCATCTGGACACAGCTTTTATCCGGGGAAGAACCTGGGAGCACTGGGCGATGCCGGAGCGGTGACTACGGACGATGAGGAGCTGGCCGAATGTGTCAGGGCTCTGGCAAACTACGGCTCGCGCACGAAATACATAAATATCTGTCAGGGGCTGAACAGCCGGATGGATGAAATGCAGGCTGCGCTGCTCAATGTGAAACTGAAGTATCTGGATCAGGAGAATGAGATCCGGCGACAGCTGGCACGGAAATATACGGAGGGTATCCGCCATCCGGAAATCCGTTTGCCCGAACCTGTATTTACGGAAGATCATATCTGGCATTTATATGTGGTCAGAAGTGAAAGACGCGACGAATTGCAAAAATATCTGGCCGGAAAAGAGATACAAACATTAATTCACTATCCGGTGCCACCGCACCAGCAGACGTGCTATCCGGCCTATAACGGGCTTTCGTTCCCGCTGACGGAGAGATTGAGCCGGGAAGTTTTATCGCTTCCGGTTTCACCTGTAATGAACACATCTGAGATTGACTATGTTATTAATACAGTGAATTGTTTCAAGTAAATGATTCATGCAAAATACAACACTATGACACAACACAAACATCCCGAAAATGACGAAAAGTACATCGGATTGACTGTGAACGAAGGTGTTTCTGCGCCGCCGACGGTAAATCCATATCTGAACAGAAAGCGAAGAAAGAAATATTCTGCTTCGGAATACGTGGAAGGAATACTGAAAGGAGATATCACTATACTGAGTCAGGCTGTGACGCTGGTGGAAAGTGCAAACTATGAACATCAGCAGATCGCACAGGAAGTGATAGAGAAATGTTTGCCTTACTCGGGCAAAAGCGTACGGGTGGGTATAACGGGTGTGCCGGGTGCGGGTAAAAGTACTTCGATTGATACTTTTGGTATGCACCTGATCGGACACGGGAAGAAACTGGCCGTGCTGGCCATTGATCCCAGCAGTGAACGTTCGAAAGGAAGTATACTGGGTGATAAGACACGTATGGAACAGTTGTCGGTTCAGAAAAATGCGTTTATCCGTCCTTCTCCTTCGGCAGGATCGTTAGGCGGTGTGGCCCGTAAAACCCGCGAAACGATTATTCTTTGTGAAGCTGCCGGATTTGATACAATATTTGTAGAAACGGTAGGTGTGGGTCAGAGTGAAACGGCGGTGCACTCGATGGTTGACTTTTTTATGTTGCTTCAGGTGCCGAATACGGGCGATGAGTTGCAGGGTATAAAAAGAGGAATTATGGAGATGGCCGACGGGATAGTGATAAACAAAGCCGACGGGAATAACGTTGATAAAGCAAAGCTTGCTCAGGGGCAGTTCCGGAATGCGCTCCATCTGTTTCCGCCTGCGGACTCGGGATGGAAACCTCAGGTGCTGACATATTCGGGTTATTACGGAATAGGGATAGAAGAAATCTGGCAGATGGTTTATGAATACATAGACTTTACGAAGGAGAACGGCTATTTCGATTTCAAACGCAACGAGCAGTCCAAATACTGGATGTATGAATCAATCAACGAGAAGCTGCGCGAGAGTTTCTACCGCAATCCGGTGATTGAGAAAGTGCTTCAGGAAAAAGAGGAGAAAGTGCTTAAAGCAGAGTTAAGTTCATTTATCGCTGCAAAAGAGATGCTGGACTTATATTTCCATGAACTAGTGCATTCTAACAATAAAAATAAATGATTCTCTAATTTAAATCTTAACTATTATGTCAAACAACAATGCATCATTGCTTGCGTTCCTGCTAGGTCTGGGACTGGGAGCTGCTGTTATTTATTTCATTAAATCAGAAAAAGGTGAAAACGTGCGTCAAAAGGTATCTGATTTCCTTGAGTCAAAAGGTATTCATTTATCATCAGACGATCTGAATGAGTTTATCGGTCATATGAAGCAAAAGTGTCATAAGTCACATAAACATGCTTGTGAGGCTGATTGCGGATGTGCCGAAGGCGCAGAGAAAGCCATTGATGTAAAATAATTCAACACATGGAAGAAAAAGAAAAACACCATGAGCATATTATTCGTGATTTGAAAAGTTACACAGATTTACGCTTAGACCTTCTTAAACTGGATATTATTGAGAAGGTCTCGCGTATTCTGTCTGTATTTCTGGTCTCAATACTGGCTCTGTTGCTTCTTATTGTCGGACTATTCTACGCTACGATGGCTTTTGTCTACTGGACAGGGCCATACTTCGGATCACTTGTTCCGGGGTTTTGTATCGTAACGCTATTCTTCCTGGTACTCGCTTTTGTGATGTATTTATTAAGAACCAAACTCTTTATAAATCCATTCGTACGCATCTTTAGTAAAATATTTTTCGAACCTAATGAACTAACTGATGATGAAACAAAGGCAGGACAGGCATAACCGCTATACGAAGATTCGTAACTTACACGATCTCAGATTAGAAAAAATGAAACTGCGCGAATTAATGATCAATCAGGAATTAGCAATAAAAGATGATTTTCAGACAATTGCCAATAAATTCAGTTTTCTGTCCATTTTGTTCTCCATAGGGAGTACGATCGTGGAATCTTTCACCATTTTTAATGGATTAAAAATGGGAATGAAAGTTTTTTCATTTCTTTTTCATTCCGGAAAAAAGAAGCGGGGCGAATAAGAAGCTGTTTAGAAAGAGAGGTTATCCTGAGTTTGGGGCATTAATCCATTTAAGACCCGCTCAAAAGATGTATCTTTAAATTCTTTCTATCACTTAATTTGTCTAAACTTGGCGGAAGTTGTAGCTTTACATCCGATTAATATAGTAACATTCAATGAAAGATTTAATTATATCTCATGCTCAAACAGAAAAAACAGTTTTAGTAGGTATTATTACTCCTGATCAGAATGAGCGCAAAGCCAGAGAATATCTTGATGAACTGGCTTTCCTCGCTGAAACAGCAGGAGCAGAACCTGTGAAACAGTTTTTTCAACGTCTGGATTACCCAAACTCAACCACATTTGTAGGTTCAGGTAAGTTGCAAGAGATCAAAAATTATGTAGACGAAAACGAGATTGGTATGGTGATCTTTGATGACGACCTTTCTCCGAAACAGTTGCGTAATATTGAAAACGAATTGCAGGTTAAAATTCTGGACCGTACGAGTCTGATTCTTGATATTTTTGCGAAAAGAGCTCAGACTGCTCATGCTAAAACACAGGTGGAACTGGCACAGTATCAGTATCTGCTTCCCCGTCTTACCCGATTATGGACCCACCTCGAAAGACAACGCGGGGGGATCGGTATGCGTGGTCCGGGGGAAACTCAGATCGAGACTGACCGCCGTATTATCCTGGATAAGATATCTAAGCTAAAAGAAGATCTGAAGAAGATTGACAAGCAGATGTCCACGCAACGCAAAAACAGAGGCCGGATGGTGAGAGTAGCGCTGGTAGGATATACCAACGTCGGGAAATCAACGATGATGAATCTTTTGAGTAAATCGGAAGTATTTGCAGAAAACAAACTTTTTGCAACGCTGGATACGACTGTAAGAAAGGTGATTATTGATAACCTGCCTTTCCTTTTGTCCGATACAGTAGGATTTATCCGTAAACTCCCTACTCACCTTGTAGAATCGTTTAAATCGACTCTGGACGAAGTGCGTGAGGCTGATCTGCTGATCCATGTGGTGGATATTTCGCATCCGGGATTTGAAGAACAATTCGAGGTGGTAAACAGAACATTGAACGAAACTTGTGATGCGACAGACAAACCGATGATTGTGGTATTCAACAAGATCGATGCGTATAACCATGTCGAAAAAGAGGCGGATGATCTAAGTCCGGTAACTCAGGAGAATATCTCGCTGGAAGAGCTGCAAAACACGTGGATGAATAAACTTCACGGGGATTGTATGTTTATCTCGGCCCGTAATAAAACAAATGTTGACGAGCTTCGTGAACTGATGTATTCAAGAATTAAAGAAATTCATGTTTCCCGTTTCCCTTACAACGACTTCTTATATATGAATTACGAAGAGGGGGATCAGGAATAAATTCTGAGAACAGGGTATCCATATATCCTGCGGATTTTATCTGATATACAAAGAGTCATGTCATATCTCTGCTGAAGGGGTGTGACATGGCTCTTTCTGCATCTGTAAAATGAATGAAGGCAGGACGGAGGATGTTCAATCCGGAGTATTGTATGAATAAAATAAAAAAAATGAGCAGGTGTATCTTACCGGTGTAGATAAAATAGATATTTTTGCACTAAATATCAGACTATTAGAACACGATCAATCTTAATCAGTGCTTATTTTATGCGAATACTAATACTAATCATACTTTTCAATGTGTCGCTTTGCATAAGCGGTCAGTCGGGCCCCATCCCCGGATTAGAAGAGAGACTCAGGAGGCATACAAAAGAAGATACAGCACGGGTGAATCTGCTGAATCAGCTTGCTTATGGGTTGGCGAAAAATGACCGGTCACAGAGTGACGGGTATGCCAGTCAGGCTTTAGAACTTGCGGGGAGGCTGAAATACGATAAGGGGAAAGCGTACAGTCTCTGGATAAAAGGAGTGCTTTGCAGCAAAACAGAGAAGGCGCAGGCTCTCGCCTATTTTGAACAGGCCGATAAAATCGCTGAGGCGATAAATGATTTATCTGACAGAGCATTGTATCTGATGGCTATCGGAAACATGAAGACTACGATGGGATATGCTGACGAGGGTATTGTCTTTCACAGAAAAGCGCTTAGTCTGGCCGAATCAGTCAGTCATAAAACGCTAATCGTAAAATGCAGGATAAATATAGCTTTATACGATGCGTCTAAGGGAGATCTTCCGGAGGCAGCAAAGAGATTTAATGAAATAGTCCGGGATGCAGAGGAAATAAACGACAGTTCTCTGCTTACTCAGACCTATTCTAATCTTGCAACCATCAACTCCCGTGCCGGGAATTACCCAAAAGGTATGGAGTATTATCTCAAAGCACTGGATATTTATGAGAAAACAAATAATCAGAAAGCATCGACTCTGTGCCTGATTAATATAGCAGGCATTCAGGCAGAACACAAAGACCGGGATGCTGCCCTGAAAACAATCAATAAGGCATTGAAACTTGCGCAGGAACATAATAACGCAGCTCATACGAGTCTAAGTTATGCTGTGCTTGGGAACCTGCACATCTTATCAGATAAGCCAAAGGCATTGGAATACTACCGGACTGCATTGAGCTATCAATGCCTTTCAGCTTCGCAGAATATAACTGTCTATATGAGAATGGGCACTATCTATACAGATATGCTCGATTTTGAGAATGCAGAGCTTTACTTCCAAAAAGCATTACAAATAGCTGAATCAAATAATTACGTGCGGCAGATAAGTGATGTATACAGACGATACAGCTCTTATTTTCTTATCCGTAAAGATTATAAGGCTGCCATCCAATGTGCAGAAAAAGCTGTTTCAATGGCAATAAAATCAAATAGCCCTGTCTCAGAGGAAGAAGCATTAAAGCAACTTAGCCTGATTCATGAGAAATCAGGAAATACACGTGAAGCCCTCACTTTGTATAAGCATCACACGGCAATCCGCGACAGTATCTTTAAAGAAAATAATCTTCGCAAGCTGGCCATCATGGAGAGTGAGTTTGCGTTTTCAAAGGAAAGAGAGAAATACGAATCCGATAAAGCGGCCAATGAGATACTTCTGAAGAAACACAAACAAATCAGCTGGCTGCTAATCTTTATCACACTGCTCACAATCATACTGTCTGCGATTCTGTATCACTGGTATAAATTGAAGAAGAGACTTTATCAGATTGAAATTGAAAATATGAATAAAGAGCTGGAGAATAATCAGAAGATCATGACTATGGCTCAGCTTAAGCTGGTAAAGAATGCTGAAAGGGATAACCAGACGGTGAACTCGCTGGAGAAAATTATAGACAAAGCCGATGAGGAGGGGAAACAGGATATCGGCAGGCTTATCAGTAATTATAAATACGAGTCGATAAACTCAAACTGGAAAGAGTTTGAGACTTACTTTATAGAACTAAACAGTGAGTTCTATAATAACCTGAACGAGACCTATCCGGATCTGACCACCAATGAGCGGAAACTGTGTATCTTTATCCGTCTGAATATGAGTAATAAAGATATTACCCAAATTACTTATCAGTCGGATGAGGCATTGAAGAAATCGCGTCTGCGGCTGCGCCGTAAGCTAAACCTGGAGCGAAATGCAAATCTCTCATCATTTATTCAGAGTATCTGATGCGGGAGAATAAGTCATAAGGAAATAACAGATCAGTAAGTAAAGTGCCTTTCTGTGTCTGATAGACAAAAGAGATAGCCGGAAATAATTCCGGCTAAACTTTTACAGACTGACTATGTTTTTTTAATAAACTTGTTTGGTTTGTTTTAAACTAAACAAGCTGTTAAAATCAAACAATTGTTTTTTCTTTGTATTCTAATTCAAATTCTCGTTTATGGCTTATTTCAACAGAAAACAAATATTCTTCTATATTGCAGGCATATCATTCACTCTGTTTTCAATTGCCTGTTCCGGTAAAAAAGAAAGAGGACCGCACACAATCCAGGAATTCAGAAGTGGATTCAGCCGGACATTCAGCGACTTAAATGCGGCACACTTAGAGGCTGCACGATCAATAAACACTACGATCTTTGCAAATGAAGAAGAGGCCGGTGATAATAGTCACATGGTGAAAATCAAAGAAAATGATTATTATGCCATAGACAAACTGACTCACTCACTTCCGTATCTGACGGACGAAGCGTCAGACTTGCTTAAAACAATCGGGGAGAACTTTCAGGATTCACTGGAATCAAAATCAGCAACGCCCCACAGAATCATTGTCACCAGTGTGTTGAGAACCGATGAAACAATAAAGAAGCTGCGTAAAAGAAACTCCAACTCAAGTCTGAACTCAGCCCATCTGTACGGGACTACCTTTGATGTGGCTTACACGCGTTTCGATCCATTGGAGGAGGGGGAAGAGATACCGCCTCAACTGCTGAAATCGGTACTGGCAGAAGTGCTGCGTGATCTGCGCAAAGAGAAGAAATGTTACGTAAAATATGAAGTAAAACAAGGTTGTTTTCACATTACAGCCAGACCCTAATCACTCAAGATAACTTATGAATATTGATTTTTTCAAATCAGAATTAGAGCAGGCATTATTTCAAATTCAGCGAATCAGACATAAAAAAACGTATAACAGCCTGTACAGACTGTTGACCGCTATCGTGTTTTTCGCAATCCTTTATGCATATACGAACCCTTACAATCCGATGGTCTTTATAACCACTCCGTTTGTTGTACTGTTTCTGTATCTTCTGCGCAGGGAAGCTTCGCTGGACAGACGGGATAACTACTGGCAGACGCGTAAGAATATATGCGACCGGGAGTTGAAAATAGCCCGCTTTGATATCACATCTTTTATCGGGGGGAAACGGCATGAGGAAGAGGGGCATCCCTTCTCGAATGACCTGGACCTGTTTGGACATAACTCCCTGTTTCAGTACATCAACAGAACTGTTACACCGGGAGGTGAGAAGATACTAGCCGACCAGCTGAAGAATCCGTTTACATCGGGCAGAGATATTCTGCGCAGACAGGAATCCATAAAAGAGATGAGCGCCAAACCTCTCTGGTTGCTGAACTTCTGTACGCTGGGAAGTCTTGAATCGTATAAGCCAACCGACATGGATGAGCTGAAGAAGTTTCTCGAAGAGCCTATTCCTTATTCGCGGAATAAGTTTCTGGCGCTGCTGGTTCTTTTTGCACCATTCATTCAGCTCCTGATCCTTCTTTCTGCGGTTTACGGTTATGTGCCCTACAGTATTCCGGTCATTTCATTTGTTTCAGCTGCAACTTTTGCTATTCTGAACAATAAGAAAATATCAGCCATCCAGCTTACTTTAGACCGCAAATCGAGGCTGATGGCCAGATATGCCTCTTTGTTTAAAGTGATGGAAGAAGCCAATACGAAGTCGGAAGAGCTGCTCGGTATGCAGGTGGAACTTCAGGCCGCAGATACTTCAGCTTCGGTTGTAATCGGGAACCTGAGTAAATTGCTCCGCAAGCTGGAGTATCGCGACAACGTGGTTGCGGGAGTGATATTAAACGGTATATTCTTATGGGACTTCCGTCAGTTAATTGCTATTGACCGCTGGAGATCTCAGTACAAACAAAATATACCGGTATGGGTTAAGCACTTATACACAACGGATTCGCTTGTATCTTTCGCTTTGTTTGCCTATGCCAATCAGAACCGGAATGTTTTTCCGCAAATCAGTGATAAAGGTGTGGTTGTGAAAGGAGAGAATCTCCGCCATCCGTTAATGACAAAAGAGAAATGCGTAGCTAATCCTGCCGATATTGAAAAGATATCCAGCTTTGTGGTAATTACCGGAGCTAATATGGCGGGTAAAAGTACGTATCTCCGAACAATCGGAGTCAATCTGTTGTTTGCCAACTGCGGATTGCCGGTATTTGCCGACTCTTTTGAATTTACGCCGATGCCTTTATTTACCAGTTTGCGTACAACGGACTCTCTGGCACAGAGTGAGTCTTATTTCTACGCGGAATTAAAGCGTCTGAAGCTGATCATAGATCGTCTGAACAGAGGAGAAGAGTTGTTTATTATCCTGGATGAGATACTGAAAGGAACAAATTCAGTGGATAAACAACAGGGATCCATATCGCTTGTAAAACAGCTCCTGTCACATAAATGCGCCGGGATTATAGCTACTCATGATCTGGCTTTAGGAGATCTGGTGAAGCTATATCCGCAAAACATAGCCAACTATTGTTTCGAAGCCGATATTAAAGGCGATGAACTTAGTTTTAATTATCAACTTCGTTCGGGAGTAGCGTTTAATATGAATGCATGCTTCCTGATGAAAAGAATGGGTATTATTATAGAATAAACACAATCGTTTGTATGTTAGATTTTAAGCGCGTATCACTGGAAGATAAACCTTTAATAGAACACTATTTCAGATGCACACCCAAAGCACAGCTTAATTATTCGTTTGAGGTGTTGTATTTATGGCGGGATGCCTGTGAGTTTGAGATTTGCGAATACAATGGCTTTCTGCTGATTAAAACTTTTATCCGCTGTAATCATAATTTCTTATATCCACTCGGAAAAGGAGATCTGAAGGATGCTGTTATGAAGATGAAGCAATATTCGGAATCTCATTACTGTGAGTTTAATCTGTTTCAGATAACGGAAGAGGAGCGGGAAGAGTTAGCTCAGTTGCTACCCGGTATGTTTGTGTTCACACCTGTTCCGGAAGAGTTTGAATACGTTTATCTGCGGGAGAAACTGGCAACGCTGACAGGCAAAAAGCTCCAGCCTAAGCGCAATCATATCAATGCACTCACAAATAGCTGTGTGTGGAGTTATGAGGAGATTGATGCCGGCAATATCGAAGAGTGTAAGGCGCTGAACGAAAGATGGATGGTGAATCATCAGGAGTGTGATCCCGTACAGCTGCATATGGAAAATGAAGCCATTATCCATGCTCTGGACGATTTCTTTACACTAAATCTTCATGGCGGTGCTATTCGTATAGATGGCAAAATTGAAGCTTTCTCTATAGGATGTCCGCTAACCTCCGATATGTATCTTGTCTTGTTTGAAAAAGCAAATCCGGAAATACGGGGAGCTTATCCTCTGATGAACCGCGAGTTTGTGAAACATGAAATACCGGAGCAATATTTGTACGTAAACCGTGCAGAAGATGCCGGAGACGAAGGTTTGCGTCAGGCAAAACTTTCGTATCATCCGGATAAGCTGGATATACTTTATATGGCAGCTGCACAAAAAGAGAAATAAAAGAAAAAGCTACGATACCTCAATTAGTATCGTAGCTTTTTTCGTATTTGTTATTTTATTCTTGGCAGAGGACCATCAACGGCAGGATTATTTGTAATCTCCTGCTCCGGTATCTGGAAGAAATAGTACGGAGAATTCGGAACAAAATTCGTTTTATCCGGGAATAATAACGTGTAGTGTCCCCCTTTGATCGTAGGATATTCCGGAAAATCAGACTTAACCAGCGATTTTCTAACCAGAGCAGACTGAGTACGGGTCAGGTCAAACACACCGGCTACACCTTCGCCCCAGAACTCTCTGCGTCTTTCTTTCAGCACGAAGTCCAGATCACATACATAACCTTCAAGCGAAGCACCACGAATGGCTCTTAGCTCATTCACAATCTCGGCAGGCTGCTGAGCAGATCCGGCTGTTGCACCTCTGAGTTTCGCTTCAGCTTCGATAAGCCATGCCTCTGCCGATCTCATCAATACAAGATCTGCGGACATCTCCGATGCTCTGAAACGGAACTTCGTAAAAGCAAGAATATCTTTTACCCTTGGCGCACCATTGCTGCTAAACTCGAACAACGAGAAGCGAACATCGCCTTCGTCATACCCCTTGCCATAATCAAACAACTTCTTGAAGTATGGGTCCGGCACAGCATTCTTGTAATATGCACGTGTGTCGCCCGGTCTGTTATCCAGATAATGGAAGGCGTAACTCATGCTGCTGTTAGAAGCATTTTGCTCCACACCCCACATGAATTCACTCAGCCCCTTATCGTTAAAGCCTCCCGTGTATTTATCGGCATCCATTAGTGGGTATTTCTTTGAAGCACGCACAAAGTTAGCCTGTTCGGCTGCGGCATCCATATCCTCTTTAATACCACCGTCAGGTGTTGTTCCGCGTGTCAGATAGGCTCTGTTGGTTTGATTCATAAATATTAAATTATACATTTGATTGAATACCTGTTTTAATCTGTTTCCGAACTATACTCTCTGAATTTCCGGGGAATGACAGGCCGATGCTACTAAAAAAATAATAAGGTTATAGGCATCTTCGGATAATAATCCCTACTTTTGCACTCCGAAAAAGAAACATCCTTTTAAGTCATTATGAAGAAAGTATTTGCATTGCTATTTGCATGTTCAACAGCGCTCTTATCGCTTCAGGCGCAAGAAAAACCCGAAACGAAACCCGAAGAATCAAAAAAAGAGGAAACGCCAAAAGGTTTTTATAAGCCTCAGGTGTTTGGTGTTGTCAAAGCCAAATTCGAGAAATCACTGGATAATTCAGCTTATCGTTTTAATGTGCGCAGTTCACGTTTGGGAGTGAAAGGTAATGTTGCTCCTAATATGAGCTATCTGAGTCAGATGGAGCTGAATGCAGAAGGCAAGATTGTGATTTTCGATGCCAATGTAACATACTCCCCTTTTAAGTTCGTAGACTTCAAACTCGGACAGCAACTCACACACTTCAGTTCGGAAGTAGGAAGAGGTCCCGGCAGTAACTATTACGCAAACCGTTCGCTTCTGGCTAAATTCATTACGAACTATTACTATAAGGATGGTGATAAATATAAGATGGCTTCACTGGGTCCGCGTGATATCGGATTGAATACAATCTTTAAATACAATCTTTTATTTCCGGCCAAAACCTATATTGGTATATTTAACGGATCGGGAATCAATACTCCGGAATGGAGTAAATCGGTCAATATGAACTTTCGCCAGGAGTTTGGGGGGAATGAAGGACTGAAAGTGTCCGGATCGTACTACTTTGGTAAGTATCAGAATGAATATCGCACTGATATGTGGGATATTGAACTTCGCTATAAATACAATGACCTTCTTCTTGAGTCGGAATTTGCACAACATGTGTTCACTTCTTACCAGAAGCAGACAAGTTCAGCCTGGGTAATTCAGGGATGCTATAATTTCATGCTTCCTAAAAACAAACTGGCTAAATCAGTACTTCCTCTTCTGCGTTATGATCTGGCAAATAATATGGTCTACAAAGCCGATACCGGCGAAAAGAATGAGACAATTGCATCGAATGTGTTTGGTGTGGATGATGTACAACGTCTGACAGCCGGAGTGAACTTCCGTCTGACTGACAGACCTGTACAAGCTGAAGTTCGCTTCCAGTATGAGCATTACATTACAAAGAATAAGCCGCTTGATTTCAGCACAAGTCAGCTGCTTCACGATAAATTCACCATTGAAATCGTTGCTTGTTTCTGATTATCTGATATATGCTCTGCTGATCAATAAGATATACAGATACGAAAGAGGGTGTGTCAAATCAATATGATTTTGACATACCCTTCTTTTTATAACAAAGCTAAGCTGACAGGTTATAATTCCTGAAATTAATGCTATTTAGGGATTCCTTATAACGCACATAAAGTTTGATTTTCAATCAGCACTATCAGCACTATCAGCATCGTAATATTGCTAATGATTGATAATCAGATGTATACGTTAATATTAAGTGTGCTGATAAGTGTGCTGATTGAAGTTCTCAGTGCTGATTCATTTGAGGTGAATCAGCACACTTATACACCTGTTTATCATCCATTTAATCTAAAAGTGCTGATTGTGTCGATTCAAAACTCAAAACTCTGTGTAGAAAATAAAGAATAAGCGTCTCCGCGATTAGAGTTCTTATGCAAATGGTTCATCGGAAAAACATCTGCACACAAATTTTCCTGATTTCAATTGCAACCAATTGCAACCAGGTGTAATTTGCTGTTAAACAATATGATACAGGTTGCAATTCAACAAATTCAATTGCAACCAATCGTCATCAATTGCAACCATTTGCAACCTCAATTGCAATCTTTTAAATACCTCACAAACCGCTATATAATAAGCATTTACAAATTCTTCAGCTGTGCGGTTGCAATTGGTTGCAATTCAAATCGCAAAACTCTGTGTATAGTTTTTCCGGAAGAGAGTTAAGAGCTTCCGCAGATTCTCTTAAGTGGTTTTCCATTTTCTCTTAAGAGAATTT
>JBOFKD010000002.1:0-1344 GCA_051657165.1 Bacteroidales bacterium
TTTTACGCCGAAGGTGTAATTTGTCTGTAACCGCGTTTTGAATCCTGAATCGGAACGGATGAAGGATTCAAAGCGTGGCTCATTGCCAGCCTGGCACCACAACCCCGAAGGTGGTTGTTTGTGAAGTGACTGACCAAAATAAGAACATCACTAACCGTATTTATCCGCCGATCACCTCATAACGCACAAAAGTTTGACTTTCAATCAGCACAATCAGCACCGCTTCATCACTAATATCTAATAATCAAACAGATACACCAGCGATAAGTGTGCTGATACGTGTGCTGATTGAAGCTCTCAGTGCTGATTCATTTGAGGTGAATCAGCACACTTATAATACTGTTGATCAATTGCTTAACCCGGTAGTGCTGATTGTGTCGATTCAAAACTCAAAACTCTGTGTATAAAATAAAGGGTAAGCGTCTCCGCGATTAGAGTTCTTATACAAATATGATCATCCCGAAAACACCTGCACACAAATTTTCCTGATTTCAATTGCAACCAATTGCAACCTTACATAACACACTGTTAAACAATATAATACAGATTGCAATACAAAGAATTCAATTGCAACCAATCGTCATCAATTGCAACCATTTGCAACCTCAATTGCAACCTTTTAAATACCTCACAAAACCCTATATAATAAGCATTTACAATCCCTTCAGCTATGCGGTTGCAATTGGTTGCAATTCAAACTGCAAAACTCTGTGTATAGTTTTTCCTGAAGAGAGTTAAGAGCTTCCGGAAATTCTCTTAAGTGGTTTTTTATTTTCTCTTAAGAGAATTTAAAATTTCTCTTAAGCAAATTTCCAACTGCATGATCATGCCCGTTTGCAAGTAGCAAACTGAAATTAGCAAGTAGCAAAATAAGTTTTGCAAGTAGCAAAGTTTCGTTTGTAAGGAGCTAATAAATAGTGTCTGATCTCCATTCCTTCAAAAACAACAACCGTATATCCTTACTTTCTTAACCGTATATATTCGTAAGAATAAACCGGCGATTAATTGCTGTATATAAGAGGTTTAGTTCGTTTAACCGTATCCTTTATAATTCGCATGCGCATGCGTTATAATTCCGATGCGCATGCGAATATAATCCGATGCGCACCGGCTGTATTTCCGATGCGCATCGGAAAAGTAAATCAACCGTATATAAAAACTAATTCCTTCTTTATTCATACAAATACATAAGGTAATATACAGTGAATCGGATAGGAGGTGATGGATTAGTTCCATCACCGACCTTCCACAGCACCGTACGTACCGTTCGGTATACGGCGCCTCCTTAATTTACATTAGCAACCTTGCGGTAATAATCTGAAAAGAAGATATAACCAGACCGTT
>JBOFKD010000003.1:0-14157 GCA_051657165.1 Bacteroidales bacterium
CGAAAGATAAGAAGACCGGATATGTGTTCTTCAATGCCGTATCGGGTGTTAACTCTCTTTTGAGCGGAGCTACTCAGCCGGTGATTGCAATGATTCAGGAAGTCGGGAATGAAGTGATTGCCGATGTTACATCTCCTAATCTGAACTCTCAGAAGAATGATGAATACCGCTGGTTATCTATGCCGCTGAATGTACAGCTTACTTTCAAAGGCAACTGGAAACTGAAGGATGCCGAGGGGTATAAAGTTACTCTTAAGGATGGTAAAACAATCGTGGAATGTTCGCTTCAGGACGGTCTGAAGAAGACGTTTACACTTATAAAATAGAAACAGGGTTTTCCTTGTATACAAAGGGGACGGGTAAATTGTTTACCCGTCCCCTTTTCAGTTATAAACAAATTGTTGAAAACCTATTTTGCTGGCATTTATTGTCTTAATTGCTTCCTGAAAACAGTTATGAACAAAATGTTAATAACTTCTCTCTGCAGGATAGCCGCAAGAATGTCTCTTTTCCCGTTTTTGCAAACATCTTTTTAGCGTATATTTGTATGCCGTGACTGACTTATTCAGACAATGGAACTAACTATTAATATCTGATCTTACGAATGAAAAATAGAAAACTCGAGATTTGTGTCTACTCCTTTGAAAGTGCAGTGATCGCTCAGCAAAGCGGTGCTGACAGAATCGAATTATGTGCCGGCCTGCCTGAAGGGGGGACAACTCCTTCTTATGCTACAATCAAAAAAGTTTGTAACGAATTGTCTGTTCCGGTTCATGTGATTATCCGTCCGAGGGGTGGAGACTTTCTGTACAGCAGTGCAGAACTTGATATTATGCGCGAGGATATTTGTATGGCAAAGCATCTCGGGGCTGCGGGTATTGTGACAGGAGTGCTGGATAAATCCGGTAATGTCGACAAAGAAAGTATGCGTGTGCTGATGAACGAAGCAGCGGGTCTGTCTGTTACATTTCACAGAGCATTTGATATGACCAATGATCCGTTTAAAGCTTTAGAAGATATTATCGGCCTCGGCTGCGGGCGTATTCTTACTTCGGGGCAGCAATCAACGGCTCTTAAGGGTAAGGATTTACTGAAAGAGCTGGTGGAAAAGTCTGCCGGTCGTGTGATTATTATGCCCGGCTGTGGCATCACTCCGGCGAATATAAAGGAGATTATGGATTCGACAAATGCTCCTGAGTATCATTTCTCAGCCCGGGAGTCAAAAGAGAGTTTGATGGAATACCGCAATCCTGCCGTTTCGATGGGAGGTACTGTGACTATAGACGAATACAGACAGGACCTGGCTTCGGGAAACCTTATTGAATCGGTGAAAGATATTCTCCGTTTCTGAATTATTAATAATGCGTATACCTGATTTTCTGCTTGTTATCAATAAGTTTCATTATAGCTAAATGTCATATTTTTGAATGATTTAATAAGCTTTGATAGTGCATTTGTTTTTTACGATGTTATTTGTTCGTACATTCGGACCAGAAAATGAGAAAGTTAGACCTTTTCTTAAACTATAAGAATTCGACTTTTAGTAACTACTGAATATGAAATCACCCAATTTTGTTCTGAGAATGCTCTTCTCGGCCTTTTTCGTACTGCTTTCGGCTTTATGCTCTTATGCCGGTACACACAATCCAAATATATTATCTATTCCTGCTTACGAGTATAAGGCAGGTAAGAAGAACTGGGGCTTTGCTTTTGACTCCCGGGGGCTGATCTACGTGGCCAATAACGATGGCTTGTTGCGCTATGACGGACTCCAATGGCATTTTATCGACTCCGGATCTATTATCCGCTCTATTGCGGTTGATAAGGATGATCGCGTCTTTACCGGCGGATACAAAGAGTTTGGCTATTGGGAAAAAGACAACAGAGGTATTCTGAATTACACTTCGTTGAGTGAGTCTGTTATTGGCAGTATGGATCCGGACGAAGAGATCTGGCGTATCATCGTAAGAAAAGAAGGGGTCTATTTCCAATCCTTTTCTCATATCTATTTTTATGATTACAACCACGTAACCACACTGCCTTCTGTCGGATTTATCCTCTTATTGCAGGAAGTGAATGATCAGTTACTCATAGACAGCTTTGGTAAAATCTATGAAGTGAATAAGTCATCCATTCGTCCTCTTTTCGATGTTCCTGCCAGTCTTATACACGTGATACTTCCTTCAGACAAGGGCCTTCTGCTTTGTTCGGCTAAAGATGGTATCTGGCTGGAGAAGGATGGTGTTGTCACTGCCTGGAACGAGAGTCTGAACAAGGAGTTGAAGAATGCCGGCATCAATTGCGGACTTACCCTTCCGAACGGGCATTATATGATTGGTACTTTGTCCAAAGGTATTTATGAACTGGATGCAGAGGGACGAATCGTACGGCATTATACGATTCAGAGTGGTCTTCAGAGTAACACCATATTATCTATCCTTCTGGATGCAAATGATAATGTCTGGGTTGGTACGGATAATGGTATATCGAAATTTGAATACGACAGCCGTTTGCATTTTATCCGCGATAATAAAGGAGAATTAGGCTCTGTTCATGCAACTGCGGTGTCGGATGATAAGCTTTATATCGGCACTAATAAGGGCTTGTTCAGCCTGCCCTATTCATCGTTGTCGTTACAGAATTCTTTGGATAATCTTCAGCCGGTGGCCGGTTCTTCGGGACAGGTGTGGAAACTTCTGAAGACGAAGTCTAATCTTTACATGGGACACCATAAAGGTCTGTTTGAGGTTACCGGCAGTCAGCTCATCCCTGTTTATACGAGGAATGGAGTACAAAGTCTGAAAGAGTTTACTGTAGATAATATGTCCTGTCTGGTTGCCTCTTCCTACAACAAACTTATTTTGTTTGTCCGAAATGATGAGACCGATAAATACGAATTCCTGAGAGAATTAAAAGGGAATGTGAATGTCTCAACCAGTATGGAGTTCGACCACCAGGGAAATCTTTGGTTAGGTCATGAGTACAAAGGCATGAGTTGCTACCGTTTTAATAAGGCAATGGATGAAGTCTCTTCTGTACCCGCAGACTTTGATCCCGATTTTAAACTCTCTCAGTCATTCGTCAAAGTGAGCCTGCTCAACGGACGGGTGATTTTGCTTTCAAACGGTATCGGGTATACGTATGATGATCTGAATCAGAAGATTGTTCCTTTCGAACCTTTGAGCAAATCAAATAAATTAATATCGTTTCCTAAACTAATCCAGAGTATCGACAATCACAGATACTGGCTGATCGGGAAGAACGAATGGTCCCTGCTCGAAGCCGGCAACAACCGGTTGAGTGTGCTTGACAGATTACATTTTAATGATCCTTCTATAGAGTCTGTTGACGGATACGAAACCGTGTATGCTATTAATGATTCTACTTCTATAATCAGTCTCATGAACGGGATTCTTATATACAATCAGAATCGTGAGTCTAAGGCGGGATATCTGAATAATAAGTTGTCCCTGTCCTTTATTCAGGTGTATAATGCCGATGGCATATGCGATACACTGGATCTCCTGAGTGAAAAGAAAGTTATATTGCCTTTCAATCACAACAACCTCCGCTTCCGGATTTCGGGATGCGGATTGCAGAATATGCACAACAGCTATCAGTATATGCTCAAAGGAATGACGCATAACTGGTCCGACATACAAAAGAGCGGAGAGATCTCTTTCGAGCGTCTTCCTTTCGGGAAATATACATTACTGATCCGCTCCTTAAATAACAAAGACAATACCGGTCAGATTGAGAATGCCGATATCGCTTATCGCTTTGAGATTCTGCCACCGTGGTATTTCAGATGGTACTTCATTCTGTTTTATGTATTATCTATATCGGTAATCATTTTTACCGTGCGCAAATACTATGCGATAAAGCATAAAAAACAGCTTGTGCGACAAGCCGAACTCGAAGAACAGATGCGTATTATTCAGGAAAAGCAGGAACTGGAATCGGTCCTTCATCAGAAGAATTCTAAGCTGGTAGAGATCACATCCACCACGATTAAGAAAAATGAGTTACTTCATAATGTGAAAGAGGAGATCGAGGCGTTTGTTTCCAGAAATCCGTCTGCTTCTATCAGCAACCGCTTGTCTAAAATATCCAGAACGATCAACGCTCCGGCTTTGGTCAAAGACGACTGGAGTTTGTTTGTCATGCAGTTCGAATCGGCCCATCCTGATTTCTTCAGAGATATAAAAACGGCTTATCCGGCCCTGACTCCTTCTGAGTTAAAGCTGGCTGCCTGTCTTAAGCTTAATCTTACCACCAAAGATATAGCTGCACTCCTGAATATTTCGGTTCGCGGTGTAGAGGTCAGTCGTTACCGGCTACGTAAAAAGATAAATCTCTCTTCGGCCGAAAACCTGAATGAATTCTTTATCCGAAATTTCTAATAGATCAACTACCGGTTTTCGCCGGTAGTTTTTTTCTCTTTCTACCAATCGTTTCATAATATTGTAGTATCTGTAAATTATTGTTTGCCAGCTTTTTGATCTGTTTTGTAGTACTCTTGTATAGGGTGTTGTATAACATGATGTATGCAAGTTGTATGAAATAATCAAAGCTGTTTTTTTTCATTTTATACTTTCGAACCGTGCAAGTGACACAGTCGCTTTCACACACACATGACGACATATAATTGGATTGTCATGCCTGAATTTTGAAAAAACCAATTTACCAAATCTCTAAATCTTAATCTTGAATGAAACAGAAATTTGTGAATCTCATTCTTTTATTATTAATGAGTACGACATGGGCTTTTGCTCAGAACCACTCATTAAAAGGTGTAGTCAAAGATTCTAAAGGGGAACCTCTGATTGGAGCAACAGTTTTATTAATCGGGACAGGACAGGGGACTGCTACTGATTATGATGGAAACTATGAATTAACTAATCTTCCGAAAGACGGAAAGCTGCGTTTCAGCTCAATAGGAATGAAGCCCGTAGAAGTGGCTGTTCCGAAAGAATCCATTCTTAATATTGTTTTGCACGAAGATAGCGAGCAGCTCGACGAAATCGTAGTTGTGGGCTACGGTACTGCCAAACTGAAAGATCTTACATCGCCGATTGCGAATATCAAAGGGGATGAAATCTCTAAATCATCTGCTTCGAATGCCATGCAGGCTATTCAGGGGAAAGTTGCGGGTGTTCAGATCGTGAGCAACGGCGAACCGGGTGCAGGACCATCTGTACGTATCCGTGGTGTCGGATCATTCACCAATGAATCGCCTCTTTATGTGGTGGACGGAATGTTCTACGACAATATCAACTTCCTGAACAGTAACGATATCGAAGATATTTCGGTATTGAAAGATGCTTCGGCAGCAGCTATCTATGGGGTGCGTGCTGCGAATGGTGTAGTATTGGTAACTACTAAGAAAGGATCATTCGCGCAGCAGGCTAAAGTGAGTTATAACGGGTACGCAGGTATTCAGACACCTGTTAATATGCTGAAAATGGCCGATGGTAGTCAGTATACTATGATGCTTCGCGAAGTGGGTGGTCAGCAAAATCTGGATATTCTTAACAAAGCAGCTCAGCTTTGGGGTGCTAATGCTGATGGGTCTCCTTCTACAAATACAAACTGGTACGATGCTCTTACGCGTAATGCATTCATGCAAAATCACAGTGTGGATGTAACAGGTGGAACAGAGAAAGCTGCTTATACCGTTGGTGTGAGCTACCTGAGCCAGGACGGTATCATGAAGGCTAAATCCGACTATGACCGTTTCACTATGAGAACCAAAGGGGATTACAAACCTTTCGAATGGTTACGTTTAGGTACAAATGTGATTGTTTCGAAGAGCACCAAAAATGCACCGAACAACGATGCATGGTTCAAAGCCTTCACCGCTCCGTCTATCGTACCGGTTTACGACCAGGCTACTTCCCGCAATGAAGAGGGATTCTCTGATATGGGACTTGCCGGCTTTACAAACGGATATTTCGCAAACCCGATAGCCAGTGCACATTACTATTCTGCTAAGAATGAAGTATTACAGGTACTGCCTTCTATTTATGCTGAAGTTTCGATTCTTCCTAACAAGTTGTCATTCAAGACTTCTTACAATCAGGAATTTACGTTAGACCGTTTTCTGGGATTCGATCCTGCTTACCAGGTATCAGAAAACCAGAAAAACGATGTTTCTATGCTTACAAAACAATATACATTCTCAAATAACTTCATCTGGGATAATATATTGACCTACAACGACAGTAAAGGCAAACACACCTGGAGTGCCATGGTCGGGCAGTCTTTGAGACAAGAGAACGGCCGCTGGATGAAAGGTACTGCCGAGAACGTATCTATGGAAAAACCGGAATGGGGATACATTGATAAAGGTACGAACTCAAAAGCTTTTGACGGAGGATATACGTACAATGGTTTATCATTCTTCGGTCGTGGTACTTACAACTATGACAGCAAATACCTTCTGTCCGTTACGATGCGTGCAGATGCCAGCTCAAAATACAACGAGAAATGGGGTTACTTCCCGTCTGTTGGTCTTGGATGGGTTATCTCTGAAGAGTCATTCATGAAAAATCAGTCTGTGTTTGACTTCCTGAAAGTGCGTGCCAGCTGGGGTCTTCTGGGGAATGACAAAGTGGATGCGAGTGCAGGTTTCGCCGGAATCCTTACCGGTATTGACAACTCCGGTGCATTTGACAATGTATTGGTACCGGGCTTTATTAATCAGAACACATTCTCATGGTTGAAATGGGAGGTGGTTGAAGAGACAAATGCCGGTCTGGAAGCATCCTTCCTGAACAGCCGTCTTCGTCTGGAGGCTGATTACTACTCACGTACTACTCACGATGCCGTGGTGGCTTGTCCGATGCCGATTACCGGTGAAATGGTGAATGGTAACTATGGTAAAATCCGCAACAGCGGGATAGAGATAAGTCTGAACTGGTCCGACAAAATCGGGAAAGACTTTACTTATAACGTAGGGGTTAACATGACAACTCTGAAAAACAAAGTACTGGCTATCAAAGACGGTGTTCCTCAGCTTTATACAAACTCTTCGGAGTTCCGTACAATTGTCAGACCGGGCGAAGCGATTAACTCTTACTACGGACTTAAAGTCTTAGGTGTTTATCAGAATCAGGCTCAGATCGATGCAGATCCGATTGCCGTAGCAAACGGGCTAGCTCCCGGCGACTTTATCTATCAGGATACAAACGGCGATGGCCGTATCTCGGACGATGACCGTCAGATCCTGGGTAACAAACTGCCAAAACTGACTTACGGGGCAAACATTGGTCTGGGATGGAAAAATCTGGATTTCAGTATGAACTTCAGTGGAGTTGCAGGCAATCATATTGTGAATCAGAAAAGAGGTGTACGCCGTTTTGCCGGAAATATCAACTACGATGCAAATCTTGTTGAAAACAGATGGCACGGTGAGGGTACCAGCAATCGCTATCCTTCAGCAGCCGGACTGGTTAAGAACTGGAATATTGGTCAGTTCAACTCATTCCTGGTTGAGAAAGGCGATTACTTCCGTATCCAGAATATCCAGTTGGGATACACTTTTGAGAATATCGCGGCAAAAGGCAAAAAAGGTCCTGCTTTGCGCTTATACGTGAATGCGGACAATCCGTTTACGTTCTTTAAGTACAATGGATTTACGCCTGAGATCGGTTCCGGTTTCGATACCGTTACGTATCCGATGGCAGCAACTTATTCTTTCGGTGTGAGACTGACTTACTAAAACAACTCTTAAAACAGATATCTTATGAAACTAAAATATATTGCAGGTGCCTTACTTATCACGATGCTTTCTTCCGGATGTTCGGATTATCTGGATCGGGCTCCTGAAAATGAAATACCTACTGAATCCGTAGATTTTACGAATACAGCAAACTCTTATCAGCCTGTTTCGGGTATTTACTCCAAAGCAGCCTGGAATCTGAATGCATGGGCTCAGCTGGGATTAAAAACGGTTCGCGGCGACGATACCTATAAAGGTGGTTCCGATGGCGACCAGCAGATTTTTGCCGACATTCATGATTTCAACTACTCCGGTGTTCCCGGTTTCTGGGCGAGCGGTAATGCCTGGAAAGGCGATTTCGAGATTGTCATGTCATCCAATCTTGCATTGGTTTCGCTGGACAATTACCAGAAATATGCTGTTGCCGAATCCGATAAGGCAATGATTCAGGCTTATAAAGGCGAGGTCATGTTCCTCAGAGGATACGCTTACTTCGTGCTAGGCCGTCTTTATGGAGGTGTTCCTGTGTTTACAGACAACAACAGCCCCGATGCATACGTCAAAAAGCCTCATGCCGATGTTATGCGTTTTGTGATCAGCGATATGCAGAATGCTGCAAACATCCTGCCGGCTGTTCATCCGAGAAATATGAAACATAAAGGTGCCGTTTCTAAATATTCGGCGCTGGCTCTTCAGGCCAAAGCAGCGGCCGAAATTGCCGATTATACGACTGTGTTTAATGCTACGGAAGAGATCATCAACAGCGGACTGTTTGAACTGTATCCCAACTTCTACGAGCTGTTTAATATGAGCGGAGAGCTATGCTCCGAAAACTTGTTCGAATTGCAGTACTCTTTCTTCGGAGAGGCAGCAGGCGAAGCTAAGTTATCCGACAACTACTTTGCATTCCAGGGACCAAGTGTAGGCTCACGCTTTGTGAGTGCCAATAAATTCGGTTCTAACAATGATCAGAACATGGGAGGCGGCTGGGGCTTCCTTCCTGCCAGCGATAAATTTGTGAAGTTCATGGAAGGTCGCGGCGAGACAATCCGTCTCGAAGGAACTGTGATCCGCACAACCGGCAAAACCGATAAAGACGGAAATCAGTACAACGTAACGCTTTCGGGCGATACGCTTTATGCAGGTCTGCCGGGCTCACCGGTTTATTACAGCGGAAAAGCCTATACGCCTTCTCAGGAGTTGATCCGTAACGAATACGGAGGTGACAAAAACGCCATCATGATCCGCTACGCAGACATCCTGCTTCTCAATGCTGAAGCGCGTCTGAACCTGGGCAAAGGGGGCGAGACAGTTCCGTTCAACATGGTTCGCCGCAGAGCAAATATGCCGGAGGTTACATCTCTGACGATGGACGATATCGTGAACGAACGTTTCGCGGAGTTTGCGCTTGAAAACGGCGAGAGATATTACGATCTTGTCCGTACAGGCTATGCCGCTAAAGAACTTGGCTCTCAGGGTAAAGGCTACAACGAATCGTTACGTTTCTATCCGATTCCGCAGGAACAGGTTGACTTGAATCCTAATTTGAAAGATTGATTATAATTATTGGTTCAAAGGGTAGTATCTTCCGTTTCATTCCGAATGGAATGGCTGTACTACCCTTTATTATTTAAGGGGGTATGAATAAATTAACTGCTTGTTTTTTAATGACTGTTCTTTTGCTGTCGTCTGCTTGTACGCATACGGCAAAAGAGGAAAACACGAACACAACCATAAAGAGTGAGGCTTTGAATCGTCCGGACTCTTTTAAGTCTGATGACGAGATGCTGGACTATATCCAGAAGGTTCATCTGAACTATATGTGGGAAGGTGCCGAGCCTACCTCGGGGCTTGCTCACGAACGCATTCATCCGGATGGAAACTATCCGTCCAATGATCAGAATATTGTCACTACCGGCGGTTCGGGATTCGGACTGATGGGACTGATCGTAGGGGTTGAACGCGGATTTATTCCCCGTGATCAGGCAGTCGAACGTTTTCATAAAATCGTGGATTATCTGGGCAAAGCCGATCGTTTCCACGGCGTATGGCCTCACTGGATTGTCGGACCTACCGGTCAGACCAAAGGTTTTGGCACTAAAGACGACGGGGGCGACCTGGTTGAGAGCTCTTTCCTGATGCAGGGACTTATCACGGTACGTCAGTATTTCGTCAACGGCAATGCCCGCGAAAAGGAACTGGTTGACAAGATCAACAAGCTGTGGAACGAGATGGAGTTCGACTTCTATCAGCAGGATAATCACGATGTGCTCTACTGGCACTGGTCGCCTACTTACGGATGGGAAATGAACTTCCCGCTTGAAGGCTACAACGAATGCCTGATTGCCTACATCCTGGGGGCATCATCGCCTACTCACGGTATTCCCGCATCTGCTTACCACAAAGGATGGACGCGCAACGGTACTTACACCACAGACGAAGCTCCCTACGGTTATCCTCTGCGTGTGAAACACAATGCTCAGGCAGGAGGCGGTTGCCTGTTCTGGTCTCACTATTCGTATATCGGTTTCAACCCTACGATCACCAAAGATCAGTATGCATCTTTCAACGATGTTACGCGCAATCATGCCCTGGCTAACTATGCGCATTGTGTGTCAAACCCGAACGGATACGAGGGCTATTCGGATTCTTGCTGGGGATTGACTGCCAGCTATAGTCCCGAAGGTTATTTCGCCCACGATCCTCACTACGATAAAGGCGTGATTACTCCTACTGCTGCTTTGTCCAGCTTCCCGTATACTCCGGAGCAATCTATGAAGGCGCTGAAGCACTTCTACTTTGATCTGGGCCCTAAAATCTGGGGCGAATATGGCTTTACCGATGCTTTCAGTATTCATCAAAACTGGTACTCGCCAAACTATCTGGCTATTGATCAGCTGACAATCGCTCCAATGATCGAAAACTACCGTACCGGACTCCTGTGGAACCTCTTTATGAGTGCACCCGAAGTACAGAACGGTTTGAAGAAACTGGGGATTGAAACTAGTAAGAAATAGGATATTACATAAAAAAGAAGCGAGACCGGAATAATCTGGTCTCGCTTCTTTTTTATATGTTCCAAATATCTCAAGAGATGAAGATGTCGAAATAGAGTGTCTTTTGTAATAACAAATAACTATTGTATTAAAATTCTTTTTTTAACTGCAAGTTTTGTATAGAAAAATTTGAACTAGCTTCTTTTGTCTACTTAATTAGACGAAAGTAAAATATATCCGAATTAAAATCACAAATAATCCAAAGTGTTCAATTCTACTTCCTCTGAATCAGCTCCAATAAAATTGATATTCAATTCATCAAAGCAGCAGCTTTTATTTATTGGAATATTATTAGCTTCAGTTTTATCAAATTTTACATTAACAGACTTGTTAATAGATAATTTATAAGCAAATGCTACGTCCTTTCTTTCTAAATATTTACCCATCCCAGTTTGCTTTTCTAAAGAAGGAGTTAATGCAATTATAAATCCTTTAAATTTATATTTTGTTTTGTTGAATGGTTGAATTGCATTAAGAAGAATATTTAACTTTATATAAGTAGATATTATTTGATTTTTCGCTTTGTATATTTCTACTGAATTATAAGTAGACTTCAATTCAATAATGTATATATATTTAGCTTTATCTTTCCCTTTTTCTAATTCAAATAAAACAATACCATCAGAATCTTTTTTTAAAATTTCATCTTTAAAAAAGGAAGAAAAATCACGAATCAATTCAGTATCTATTAATAAGAAATTATCTTGATTGATAATATTTAGCTTTTTAACTTTTGAGTTTTTATCGTGCTCAATTATTTCAGCTTTATCTTTAGTTGTTTTAAAAAGATGAGACTTATTAAAAATCTGTTTAAGAGAATATTCTTGTATCATTACACTATAGTTCGTCTATTAAGTCTGCTAAATGAATACTGTTAATAACATCTTTATTCAAGGTATCCTCAAATGTATCAAAAGGAACTCCTGACTCAACATTTTGTTCTATAATTTTCACAGAACCATCACTATTTCTTTTTAGTAAAAAAGCACCTACATCATTAGGATCAAGAGTTATCTTGTGATTGAAACCAAGTTTATTACATGTGACAATGAACTCTTCTTCTGGCAAAGACTTTTTTAACTTATGTAATTTTATAAAGTCATTTATCTTACGTAAAAAATAATCACTATGAGAAGTAATTTGAAAATGAGTCCCATTATTTAGTAAAAAAACTAATGCTTCAGCTAATTTTACTTGCATTGATGGGTGTAAATGAGCTTCTGGTTCTTCAAATAATATTGAATACCGTTCTAGAATTCCATTCTTTAAAAGTAAAAATATAGGAGTTAACTCTTTTACAGAGGAAGCTGCAGCACTTATTGGAATACGCTCGGTTTTATCAATAATGTAATATAATTTATTCTCTTCCTTCTCAACCTCTCCATTAATAATTTTTTTAATAATTGGTAAGACATCTTGTGATAAAGTTGATTTTTTCCAATAAACATTTGGAGCCTCAATCTCATCCATATTTTGTAAAAACTCCTGATACATTCCTGCTGAAGACATTGCTGCTGCTTTTCCCGTAGTACCCAAACCTACTAATCCGCCTCTAGATGGAGGTAATAAAAAAGTAGACATTATATTTGAATCTTTCAACACTTTGCTACTTAAATAGGAGCTTAGTAATAATGTTAGAGGAAAGGCACCCCATTTATGAGTGGCGCGAGGAATTCTTACAGTTTCATCATTATTTATTGATAAAACATTATAAATTTCAGTTTTATCTCCTACTGCGATAATTTCCTCATTACATTTAAATGAAAATAATTGCTCTAATTTCGGAAACTCAATATCAATATCTCCTTCAAATTTATCATTCCCTAATAAAAAACGTAGATAAACAATTACATCACGTTTGATCCAATTTTGAAGATCAGATAGATGCAAAGTGTATGATTTTGTATTGTCATCACAATCAGAAACTAGATCTTCAAAATATATATTCTTAGATAAGAAGAATTTATCCAAACGATTGCTTGTTAATAATACATACAAATAGTGAATAAGAAATGTTGTATAACTCTTGCCTAGTCCTGATTCACCCGAAAACACCATGAATTTCTTTAAATTCAGAGATGAATTGGTTATGGCTCCTAATTTTCGTATATTGAAAATCACTGTATTATTATTCGAATCCATAATATTTAAATTATTTATTGGCAAATATACAATTAAAATTATCTTATTTGGTATCAATTAAACAAAATACGAAGTCTTATGTTTAGTAAATGATACCAAATAAGATTAATCATCCTTGAACTACTAATTGAAATCATAGTTTTGAGTCTTATTTCCTATAATTGATGATTAACAGTACTCGATTGAATGTAACTATATGATTATCGTGTTATTATTAATCGTAATTTATTGCAAATTAGCTAATTGTAGTTGGTGGATTTTTTAATTAAAAAAAGATATATTCAGCCTTTGTACGTAATCTCGTGCATCTTATCCAGTACCTCGCAACATACAGTCGTTTTAAAAACAACATATTAAAGTAAGAAAGTGTTATTCTTACAGAAACCTGTCAGGTGCAACCTGACTAATGATAGGTCCGGGGTACAGCCCCCGAACCAGATAAGAATTAAAACGGCAAATCATCCCCCGTATTCTCTTTCGGATTAACCGCAGTCGGTGGTTGGTTATTCGATGGAAGAGGAGGCGGAGTTTCTCCCGGAGTGGATTGCTCAGGTTCTGCCATACCGATTCTCTTTACACTCCAGGCGCGGATACTTGTGTACCAGCGTTCGTTATACTCCCGGCTCTCGATATTCACTTTTGCTTCAATCAGATCATCTTTTGCTATTGATGTTGTTTCCAGACGATCCCCCCAAATTGAGAAATGAATCTTTTTCGGGTAGGTTTCGAGCGTTTCCATCACAAACTCTTGTTTCTTCCACGTACCCCCGGTCTGGGTGTTGTTGCCTTCCTGCATCGGATAGGCCATTACGATTTTTCCTTTGATTTCCATTTTGTTATTGTTGATTTGTTGATCGCTGACGCTGTTGATCACTACTGTTGTTTATCGCACCTTCGGTGCTGTTGATAGCCTTCGGCTGTGAAAGGCAATGAATGACACAATTAAACGCACAAATGATGCGTTACGAACGACAATTGATTCGTAAACATACGGCCACGTTGGTATTGTGACGATTGATTGCTTCCTCATCCCCTCTCTGGTGCAAGGTTGTACCTTGTACCTATTATTCGGTGGTTTTTAACCACCAGTTGTTTGTAAAACAACCTCTTACGCTCACAAAGAGGCTTTCTTGCAGAAAGCTGTCAGGTACAACCTGACGAATAGTAGATCCAAGGCAAAGCCTTGAACCAGAAACAGCGTCGCTGTTGTCCTCCATGTCTTTGGCGCTGTCCTCC
>JBOFKD010000004.1:0-3286 GCA_051657165.1 Bacteroidales bacterium
CGGAGAATATGTACTAATGGGAAGGATGCCGTATCGGAAGATGTTTCAGTTCTATTATTCCGAACATGATAATAAGATAGCTGATTATTATATAAAACTTACAGGTATTGAGCATCTGCGTGAGAAACAGATTACCGAATTGAGCGGAGGAGAGCAACAAATGGCATCCATAGCTTTGGCGCTGACACAAGAGCCGGAAGTACTTTTGCTGGATGAAGCAACTTCGCATCTGGATATTACACATCAGATCCGGATCTTGAACTTGCTGCAGAAACTGAATGAAGAGAAGGGATTGACGATTGTGATGATTATTCATGATCTTAATATGGCCAGTGAATACTGTTCAGACCTTTTCCTGATGAAGAAAGGAAGTCTTTATCGGGCTGGTACGCCAACGGACGTATTGACATATGAGCATATTGAGGAGGTGTATAAGACAATCGTATTGGTCGGGAGCAACCCGCTGTCAGATAAACCTGTGATTTATCCGGTTTCGGGAAAACGATTAGATGAACATAAGAATCAATATGAGAAACAAAAAGATATTTTGGTTAGTACGCCACGGACAAACCATTGAGAATATAGAAAACATCTGTCAGGGACAAACACCGGGAACATTGACTGAAAAAGGTATTGCACAAATGCAGGTACTTGGTGAGAATTTAAGCGCTCAAACGTTTGATATCATTTATACCAGTGATCTGAAAAGAGCTGTAGATTCAGCACGATTGATTTGTGAAATGCAGCAAAGTCCGGTAAGGTTGATTGAAGATAAGCGTTTGCGTGAGCGTTACTTCGGAAGTTTTCAGGGAATGAAATTTCCGGAGGACAGGACAAGCTTTAATTATCCCGATGATGTAGAGTCGTTCGAACAGATGGGAGAGAGGCTTTCATCTTTTCTTCAGGACTTATTGTATAGTGAAACGGACGAGCATGTACTGATCGTAACACACGGAATAGCACTTCGCGTTTTACTCTCCTTACTTCTTTCGGGTGACACGGCACAGACGGACTATTTTCCTTCATTGAAAAATGCATCTGTAACACGTGTCGAAATAGAGAACGGAAAGGTAAAAGATTTGAAATTCGAACCTCTCAAATGATATAGAGAATATACAAACCATATAAACATATACTTGAATCCGATAATGGGAATTTGGTAGGCTTCTGTATAGAGGCGATTCCAAAGCTGTACCCGCAGCCGTATGCTCCGAAAAAGATTATCAAACAGAAAATCAGTCACTGTCTGTAGAAAAAAGAGATGGGAAGACTTTGATAATTGGAGTGAGCCGGAAGACCGATCGGATCAGTTACGAACCTTTGCTTTCGGGAATAAGAGCATTATTCGTGTCTAATTTACTTGAACCTGATTGACGTCTAAGGTCTTAGCAATTACACACATCCTCGAAAGTTAACGGTTAAGCATTTGTTTAACTTAATAACTTTACAAGAATGAAATTGAAATTTCTTGCGGGCAGTTTAGCCCTTTTAGCCACACATCATTATTCTTTTTCACAACAGAACACCGTAAGTCCTCCTAAAGAGGTCGATTTGAAAGAAGTTAATGTAACAGCTTCGCGAATGGAGCTGCCTTTGAAGCGTATTCCGCAAAAAGTAGAACTAATTAAAAAAGATGCTATTGAGGCTATACCCGGTGAGAATATCGGAGAAATTCTCAAACGGACAACCAACCTGGATATTATTCAGTATCCGGGAGCTTTAGTAACAGTAGGTATGCGGGGATTTCCTGCAACGGCTCATAGCCGGAGTTATGTCTTGATTCTTATTGACGGGAAACCTGCGGGAACGAATAACCTGGCGACCATTCCATCGGATATTATTGAGCGAATCGAAGTCGTAAAAGGGCCGTACTCTGTTATGTACGGTTCGGATGCCATGGGAGGCGTAATTAATGTCGTTACCAAAATGCCTGCTGATAAAGCAACGTGGAAAATTGCACTAAGTGCAGGCAGCTATGGACAAAGTAACTTTTCGGCTTATACTTCGGGTGCCGTATTGCCAAAACTACGTTTCTCGATGGGATACGCAAGACGCGCACAAAACAGTGATTATCGTATAGGTAAATCTAACTTATTGAATGTATCCTCGCTTGAAGAAGAAATTCTGGATAGGAAATCATACGGAGATGCAATGACTAATACGCAATATCAGATTAATACACTGAATACAAAATTGCAGTATCTGATCGATGATAACTGGTCTGTCGATTACTTCTCAAATATTACAATTTCAAATGATATTGAGACTCCGGGTAATTACTGGCATAGTAACGGTATGTCCAAAAAGGATATTGATCGTATTGCCAATTACCTCAATATCCGATACAGTAAGGGGAATAATGATTTATTAATCTCGCCGTATCTAACTACGCAAAATGAAGCCAATTACGATAATAATACGGATTCTGCATTTATTAAATCGAATGAAAAGATTAAGCAGTATGGACTAAAAGTCGCCAATACGCATAACTGGGGCGATTTGCGATGGTTGGCAGGCGCTGACATTGATGCTTTTGAAGTGCATTCAAAGAAATATTCAGATAAATGGGTGCCGACAACTCCTTTACGGCCGAATCATACACGCACCGTAGCCTCGGCATTTACTCAGCTTGCTTATACGTGGAATAATTTATTCGTGAATGCGGGGCTACGCTATAACTATATTACCTATACATTGAAGGCTGATGAGATGCTGAAAAATGAGAAGAAAACAGCTCATTATTCCAATCTGAATCCTTCCTTGGGTGTTAACTATCGTTTTACGAAAGATTTATATGTACACGCCAGTGCCGGTAATGCTTTTTATGTACCTGATGCTTACAAAACAGCAGGCGTATATAAGATTGGAAAGAAACTGTATGTTGGAAACCCGGATCTGAAACCGGAAAAATCGGTATCGTATGATTTGGGCATTAATTATGGCTATAAGGATTACTTTAATATAGATCTGACGTATTTCCAGAATTTTTATGACAATAAAATCGTAAACGACAATAGTCGTAAAGACACAACTTCCTATAAGAATGCAACGAAAGGCATGATGAACGGATTTGAAGTTTTATTTTCTTCTAATATTGCCTCGTTATGGAATGCTCCTTATCGTCTGGAACTATTCGGAGGAGCAACTTATTTCCTGAATGCCAGATTTGATGATGAGGTGAAAACAAAAACAGGAACGATGGAAAAAGTCAGAAAGGATATGTTGTACATACGAAAAGCGACAGCCAATTTCGGGATCGGGTTTGATAATAATCAGGGATTCTCGG
>JBOFKD010000005.1:0-1338 GCA_051657165.1 Bacteroidales bacterium
GATGTTCCGTTAAATATCAAGCTGGATATTGATGTGTTAGATGAAAACAATCAACCTGTCGGAGTTCAGATTGCTGATGTCTTATTATCGGATACCGACAGTCAGCAAATCGAATTTATTGTATCCAAAGAAGATGCTCCGAAAATGATTCGTGCACGAAATCTTTTATTGAAAGGTAATGTTTTTACGGATGAATCATTGGCAGGGAAAGTAATAACTGTCGATAATTTTGTGGATATCAAGAATCTGAAGATCCGTAAAAAAGGGGGAGTCATCATAAAACCATAAATAAAACTACAGAACACAGATGAAAAAAATATATATAGGATGTATGATCTTTGGCGCATTGATCCTACAGCGTACAGAGGTGTGTGCACAAATGCTGAAAACGGCCTACTTTCTGGATAATTCGGTTCAGCGTCAGAATTATAATCCTGCCTTTCATACCGATAAAGGCTTTGTTTCCGTTCCTGTTTTGGGTGGTATCGGGGCACAGGTAGAGACAAATTCGTTTCTGGTTGATCATTTTATTTATAAAAGACCTGATGGCTCACTGACAACTTTTCTTGATCCGTCAGTCAACGTAAACAGTTTTATTGGAAAACTGAAAGACAACAACCGCCTAAGTCAATCTTTAGATATGAATATTTTCGGAATCGGCTTTGCGAAAGAAAGCGGATACTGGACGGGGGGAATAAACTTGCGCCAGAATGCGAATGTAGCCATTCCTAAAGGTGCATTTGAATTGGCAAAGTTAGGTCCGGATTCATACTCACCTATTCGTAAATTAGAGGTAAACGCTAACGCTTTCCTTGAAATTTATGCCGGTTATTCACGTAAGCTGATGGATAATCTGACTGTCGGAGGACGATTGAAGTATCTGGGCGGATTGGCCAGATCTCGTATGAAAATTACTCAATTTGATGTATTCTCAAATGAAGATAAACTTTATGCAAAGGTTAATACATCCCTGGAAACTTATGTGAAAGGATTGCACAATAATTCAACAGGTTTACAGGAAATCGATAAATATTTCGATAACTATGAAATGAAAGGCGGTTACGGTCTGGCAGGGAATGGACTTGCTTTAGACTTAGGTGCTGAATATCGCCCGCTGAGTTGGCTGAAAGTTTCGGCCTCAATTCAGGATATAGGCTTTATCTCATGGTCTAAATCCAGCTCGGTAAGAGCGGCTTCGGATGGTATCGTGGATTTCGTCGGTTTTGATATTGATGTAAATGATGACAGTTCGGTAGATAATCAACTGGACGATTTGGGAGATCGCTTTAAACAAATGATTAAATACGAGAATATAGCCAAAAAAGCGCATGCTAAATC
>JBOFKD010000006.1:0-1058 GCA_051657165.1 Bacteroidales bacterium
AGCCATATGTAAGCCCATATAGAAAGCCAGTTTCTGATTGTTGAAGTACTTGATGCGATGTATCAAATGCCTGACACCTTCGTGATGAAAGTAATACAATGAAGTAGCACGTTCAACCGGGAACTGACCCCAAAATCGCTTTTCATTCTCACTATGTTCAATCGATTCAAATCTTGTTTCCGGAAAATCGGTTAAGCAATGAGCGCAGACGTACCTTTCTGAATTAATAAGATTTCTTCCACAACAATTACATCCTCTGGGGATAATAACATCAATTAATGCACGAAACGCATTTTCAATAAGTCCAACAGTAAAAATAATAAAATCAAACATGGTTAATAAAAGAATATAGTTTGTGAACTGTTTTGATGATTTATATGAATAGATGATTCACAAAAAATCAAAACAAGAACATCATTTAAAAATCGGTTTCTTCAATATCAAGGGCTTTTAGCGCTTTTTGTATTAGAGTAGAATCAAATCCTCTTCCCGCAGCAAAACGGAAGAGTTTGGCTTTCTCATCATAAGCATCTTTGGCTTTGATTGATTTCCTTTTTTGTTTAAGTAAATCGATCAGAATCGTAAAGCTTTCCTCTGATTCTGATTCATGGAAAAGCTCGCGATAGACAGATTGGCTTATACCTTTAAGGTTAAGCATGTATTCAATTTTTTTTCTACCCCACTTATTGATTCGTGACTTATCCCGAATATAGCCTCGGGCATATCGCTCATCATCCAGAAAACGTTCTTTGTAAAGATAGTTTCTGATTTCGGTTATATCCGTTTCGCTTACTTCCCATTTACGGAGTTTTGTTTGTATATCCTGCCAGCACTGCTCCGAGGATGCACATAATGAAGCCGCACGCTGTAAAGCTTGTTTGTAGTCCATAGGTGTACCCGTTTAGTGTATTAATTCTCCAGCTACGATCCGATCCCGACCATATAGATCTTTAATTAAACGGATATTACTATAATTCAAATCATTTAATAGTTGTGCCGTTTCTTTACCGAGCAGGCTGTTTATTTCGAAATATAACTTGCCTCCATTCTTAAGTTTG
>JBOFKD010000007.1:0-2042 GCA_051657165.1 Bacteroidales bacterium
AGTATATTGTTTACAGAAAAAGAAAAATATTCTTCGGTTCGACCGGGAAATTAGACGATTTGTCTTCAAGCTTTACGAAGCATGCAGGTGAAAAATTCTTAGTTCCTTGTTCGGATGTTCATAATGATGACGTTACGAAAGTGCTTGATAAAGTAAAAGTTGACTATACAAAAGCGGTAATGTACCGAACAGTTAGTAACGACTTTACACCGGAAGAAAAGTTTGATTATGATATGCTATTGTTTTTTAGTCCATCGGGTATCAACTCTTTGTTGAAAAACTTCCCGAACTTTGAGCAGGGTAATATCGAAATCGGTGCATTTGGCTTAGCTACGGCAAAAGCAGTAACTGATGCCGGGTTGAATTTATCTTTCCAGGCTCCTACTCCGGAAGCACCCTCTATGACGGCTGCTTTAGAATTATATCTGAAGAAGACTCAAAAATAACTTTAATCTTTTGAGTTTAATTATATTCAGCCCTTAAATCGATATATCGGCGAAGATTATGTATTTTTGCAGATATATTGATTTAAGGGCTTTTTCTATTATGGCAAAACAGTTTTCTCTCACTAAGGACGAACGTATTCACAGTAAAAAAACGATTGAAGCGCTTTTTACTCCTGGTAATGAATCGTTTGTTACTTATCCTTTTCGTTTGGTTTACTGCTTTGTTGCTGACCAGGAACAGGCTCGTGCGGCTATTTTATGTAGTGTGACCAAAAAGCGCTTTAAACGTGCAAATAAGCGCAACCATGTAAAAAGATTGATCCGGGAGGCCTATCGCTTGAATAAGTTACCTCTACTGGATTGTTTGGAAAAGATGGATAAACGTCTGGCTATTGCTTTTCTTTATCTGCCCCATTCGATCAAATCGAGTGAGGATGTTCAGAAGAAGATGCAGGAAGCTCTCACGGCGTTAGTTCAGAAGCTTCAACTTACCGAAAATTCAACAAATAATGAATGTGAAAGTCTGGATTCGTAAGCTGTATATCTTACCGATCCGTTTTTATCAGGGAGCAATTTCACCCCTAAAACCACCGACATGCCGCTTTACGCCGACATGTTCGGAGTATACGCTGCGAGCGATTATGAAACATGGGATTTTCAAAGGAACTTATTTAGGTATAAAACGTATTCTGCGTTGCCATCCTTGGGGAGGCAGCGGATATGATCCGGTTCCCTGAAATCATGACTCGTTATGTTTATAGATATACATACGCATCATGCGGACAATAAACCGAATATTCTCGAAGTGATTCAGATGGATCCCCGGGAACTAAAAATGACAGGTGATAAACTTTTCTCATTAGGAGTTCATCCCTGGGAAACGGAAGATGCTGAAATTTGTGAATCAGCATTCTATGCACTCCAGCGTTTAATCACAAATGGTCTGATTCCTTTCGCAATAGGGGAATGTGGAATAGATAAGCTTCGTGGCGGAGCTATTGATTTTCAAATAAGTATTTTTGAAAAACAGATTCAAATAAGTGAAGAACTGCAAATACCGCTCATTATACATTGTGTCAAAGCGTGGGATGAATTAATTCGCTTATATAAAGAACATAAACCTAAACAGCCTTGGATAATTCATGGATTTCGTGGGAAAACGCAATTGGCTAATCAACTACTCTCCTGTCCTAATCTTTTTTTATCATTTGGTTTATCGTATAATACGGAGACGTGGAAAAACGTTCCGCTCGATCGTGTTTTTCTGGAAACAGATACGGTTCATCAAAGTATAGAATCGATTTATTATAAAGCTGCTAAAGAAAGAAATATAGATCTGAATGACTTTATTTCACAAATAGAATGTAACTTTGCGTATCTCCGTTAGGAGAAATGCCTTACTTCAGTCTGCTTATTAAGGGTATGCTGGAGTAATATTTATTTTAAACTGTTTAATTAACAATATATAGAGATATGAATTTCGTAGAAGAATTGAAATGGCGCGGCATGATCCACGATATGATGCCGGGAACAGAAGAGCAATTACAGAAAGAGCTTACCTCTGCATATGTTGGTATCGACCCTACTGCCGATTCT
>JBOFKD010000008.1:0-38309 GCA_051657165.1 Bacteroidales bacterium
AAACTTTCTTCCGCGCCGTTGGTTTGCTATATAGTTTAACAGCTATACTACTTACTTGAAAATATGTTATAACCAAGATCGAAAGATATTTAGGTGGTTATAGTGTTGGGGTTCCACCTCTTTCCATTCCGAACAGAGGAGTTAAGCCCAACAACGCCGATGGTACTGCGTAACAGTGGGAGAGTAGGTTGCCGCCGTCTTTAAAAAGCCCTTCAGCTTATTTGCTGAGGGGCTTTTGTCGTTTATAGCTATTTGATCAGATATTCAGCTTCCTTTATTCTCTTATTAATTATAATTTGTGATAGGCTATGGGTCAAATATTAGTCGTTGTATCCTCTACTTGCGCAACAGTTCTTTTCTCGCATTATGTATTATAATAGTTCAAGGCTCCCTCATAGATATGCTATAGATTAGATAGATAATAAGCTTCTTAATTTGGTAATCTATCTGGTTGACTAAATTTCTCTGTCAATGAGACAGCCTTAATCTATTTTCAGCTCTCCTGAGACTATAAATATGGAATATAGATTAGTTTATCTGCAGGGATTACTCTGTAAACTTTCGCACTGAATGCAAATTTAATATTTGCTTTATTTTAATATAATAAAAATAATTATATAAATATTTTGTTTGTAACGAAAATATACTACTTTTGTCGTAAATAAAATTAAGATGAAGTCAAAATTATTATTTTTGATCTTAATAATTTGCACTAGTAATATTATTTTATCCTGCACAAAGGATTTTTATTTAGAAAATTCAATTGCTGAATATCAGGTGAAAGTTATATTACCAGATTCTTTCTTATATTTTTCAGATTTAGATATTACCGAAATTTTAGAGGATCATATAGGTGATAATAATGTTTTGGTCCTTCATTCTGAATTATATGAACTTACTGGATTAGAAAATAAACGTATTGAGAAGTATAACTCGGAATTTGGATATAATTCCGGTGTCCTAGACTCTTATTCACTAAAATCTAATACTACTTATCAACTATTGTATTATTTAGAAATTCAAGGGGAATCGGATTCATTTTATGATAAAGCTGATCTTCGGGATTTGAAGTTGAAAAGTGAGAGAAATACAATAGCAACAGGACTCAATAAAGAATGTTTTATTGGGGAGATGAAATTGCAGGGGAGATTTGAAGGGTATTGTGATTCAATAGTCTTAAAATCTCCCTTTTCATTTTTTGAATTACATCCAACGGATATCGAATCTTATTTGAAAAACAGTCGTCATTTAACAGACTCAATTTATGTGCGCTTGGAATATTTAGGATTCTATCCAATCTCGTTTGATATATCTATTAATCGTCCCAGCGCTTCAATTAATAATGCTATCATTAATAATCGGGTTAGCTTGAGTGATCTTACATCATATTCGGAGTATTTAATTTCTGATTTTATTTTTATGTCGGGGCCACAGTCTGCAGTTGATGTAAGAGTAACTTTAAGTTCAGTCTCTGACTTCTCTGAATTAATATCAATATCAGAAATTAAAATTAAATTAGAGCATGGAAAACGCTTTCGGGTTTCAAAACCTTTCTTTACCGGTAACAAAGATGGTATAGAGATTGATACATCATTTAATGATGATATTATAATTCCTATTTAAATACTTACAAGCAATTAAACTTTTATCATGAAACAAAATTATCTCATTTTCTTACTCGTTTATCTACTAGTTTCGTGTACAACAGAGCGTCTGGATAACATACTTCAAGAAGATTCAGCTCAGGTTACATTCTCTTTTAATTCCTTAGCCTCCGGGCCACAATCAAAAAGTAAAGCGCATGCTGATAATCCAGACTATTACCGATTGATTGCAGAAGTATATGCTGTCGGTCAGGAGCAAAACCTAACGTTGAAAGAAACAAAGAAGTTGTCATTTACAGATCTGTCAGAATCATTGAGCTTAAGCTTTCAACTTCAGAAAGGACAACCCTATCGAATCCTCTTTTGGTCCGATTTATCCAAAGCCGATATATCAGATGTTTATTATGTGACCAATACTGAAGACGGACTTAGATGCATAAACTCTATTTTTGATGGAAGTACTTACAATAGTAAACCTCAGAATAGAGATGCTTTTTTTGCAGCAATAGATTATAATTCAGAAGAGGATGACTCAAACGTTAAGGTAACACTTACCCGCGCCTGTGGGGTTTTGAAGATTGACACGAAAGATCTTGCAGGATCTCATATCCTGAATAAACCTGTATTGGCTAAAACGACTCTGGCTGTCCCTCGGTCCTTCAATGTTCATAAAGGAACAACATCGGAAGATACTGAAAAGGTTGAAGTCAGTTACACAATTACTGATTATACAGAAACATCAGAAGTATTCTCTTTTTATATGCCAACTTCTCCCTCCTCTGTTTTAGCTGATTTTACTACAACGTTTTTTGCTACTGTAGACAATAATATTCTGACAAAGACATTATCTAATATTCCGATTGTGCAGAATGCAAAGACTATCCTGACAGGCCTTTTATTCACAACCAATGCGTCATTGGACGTAAGTTTTGGTACAGACTTCTCTGATGGAACAACTCCTGGTGAAGTTGTAGATAAAATCATTGTTCAGCATGCAGCCAATTCGTTCATTCTGAATCCAGGTACTATAAAACGACAATATTCAATACCGGTTTCACATCAGAATATATACTGGCAGGAGAATGATGCGACAAAAGTAATTGACGAAGGAACTAACTGGAAGTCTAAAGTTATCTGGCAGGAGCCTGCAACACAAATTAGTTTAAAGAATACCGTTACACAACCAATGCATTTTGATGTAATTGTATACCCGGGAGCAAAAGGAAATGCTTTAATCGGAGTTTACAATGATCAGAACCGTAATAATATGCAGGATTTCGGTGAAGAATATCTGTGGAGTTACCATTTATGGGTAACAGATTATAATCCGGATCAAGAAATTACGATATCCTCAGGTGTTTATGATTATCCTGTATCCGGTGGAAAAGTACAGCGTATAGCAGGAAACCTATGGAATACTTCTGATTATGCAGCATCTCGTTTAATGGATCGTAATCTCGGAGAGATTAGTAGTGAGTATATGCCCGGTTACGAAGGATGCCTGTTTTATCAGTACGGACGGAAAGATCCGTTCCCAAAGAATCTTATAGGATCAGTTATCAAGACGAATGTCGGAATTATTTCAACGATGAAGAATGCGATAAATAATCCGGATCAAATATATTCAAAAAATGAGGGTACAGAAAGTGCTAAAGATTATCGATGGTCTTCTGAATTGACTACCTCCAAATATCTTTGGAGTGATTTAAAAACAAAAACGAAAAGTATGTTTGATCCCTGTCCGCATGGATGGATGATTCCTAAGTCAACAGATTTTAAAGATATGTTAGCTAACGGATCCGGTAAAACCGATAATTTCTATGTTTATAATAACATCGCTTTTTGCAAATATCTGATTAATGGAGCTGTTTCATTAACACAGTCAAAAAATGATCATGCATTGTATACATTAGATATAGCTGATGATTCAAGTAAAGCAAATTCGCTTTATTTGAATACAAATATAGTGCAGACTATGCACCGCTCAACAGGAATTCCTGTCCGTTGTATTAAACACAACTAAGTAATTAAACAGAAAAGAGAGTTATCAACCGTTGTTAATAACTCTCTTTTCTGTTTAATTATTACGTATAATATTAATAACCTCCTGTGTAAACTCTTTTGTTGATAGTTTCATACCAGTACTAAAATTACGTGTAAGATCCTCTGTGACCTTTCCCTGAGCTATAATACGTTCCAGAGCCTTCCGGATCAGGTCCGATGCTTCCTCCCATTTAATAAACCGCAGGAGAGACGCACAAGCCAGAATCATTTCGCATGGATTGACTTTGTTAAGTCCTGCCAGTTCGTATTGCGGATTATTATTCACTCCGAATATTGCTTTACCCGTTTGATTATTGATACTGGTGAAAGGAATCAATCCTCTGTTTCCCGATATCACTGAAAGAAACTGATCAATCATATCACCATCCAGATTTAATGTAACTACAACATCAAATTTCTCCGGATACATCATAACCTCATTCATAAAATCACCTACTACCATATCTTCAACTACCAGATGATGCTTCAGAAATGCATTATCATACTCTTCTTTTATGATTTCCTTACCCAGCTCATCTTTCAGGGAATTCAGTTTACGCGTACTCAATATTTTCTCCCCGCCTTCTCTTTCAATCAGGTCATATGCCCAGTTTACAAAACTACCTTCTGTTACAGGCAGTTTCTTTGAGTTATGAACAATGGTTAATTTCGATGCACCTGTCTTGCGTGCATGATCTAATGCCGATTGAACAATTCGTTCGCAGCCCTCTTTTGAAACAGGTTTTATGGCAAATGAAGATGTTCTCGGAAAACGAATTTTTCTCACACGCATATCATCCTCCAGGAAGTGGAGCAACTTTGTGCAGTCGGCTGTATTATACGCCCACTCTATACCCGCATAAATATCTTCAGAATTTTCGCGGAATACATACATATCAATATTTTCAGGCTTTCGGGCGGGAGTTATAATTCCGTTAATCCACCGGAAATGCTTAATACATGCGTACAGATCCATATTATGCCGCAGAATACAACCGAAAGATCTGTTTCCGTTATCACCCACATATTCCAGTGGACCTACAATTCCCGCAGAGTAAGTATTAAAGGCATCCAGTGTTTCCTTAGGCAGCCATTCACCCTTAAGCTCCTGAGCCTTTTTGCCGGCATAAACTTCCAGCCAGTTTATACCCCGTTTTTCATAATAGCATTTTTTTACAGCTTCGGCCGTGATAAGTCTGGCACTTTCCCATATTTCACTTCCCACACCATCACCGACTATAACAGGGAGTGTTGGGAATTCAGGGACAAAGAGTATTTTATTCTGGTATTCTATTTTATCCATCGTATTGCAGATTAAGAGTTCTAATGAGTGTAGATAGATCTATATGATTGATTTATAAAATCTTTCATTCATTTTAATCACAACAAACCAGAGAAACTTAAGGTTCGAATTATTTTTTACTCATTGATTCTTTAAAAAATATGCATAACCTAAGATAGCACCTTAAAATAGACGTGATTATTGAAAAAAATCACTTACTTTGCAACTTCTTCGAAATGTATAATTTGGGAATAGTATGGAACGCAGATTGTTCTCATTTTGCACATATTTTATTTAAATTGTAACAGTAACTATTTTTATATATGGCACAACAAGAGGATGTTTTTAAAAAGATAGTATCTCATGCCAAGGAGTATGGTTTTGTATTCCCTTCAAGTGAGATTTATGATGGTTTAGCTGCTGTCTATGATTATGGGCAGATGGGTGTTGAGCTAAAAAACAATATCAAAAAATATTGGTGGGATAGCATGGTTCTTTTGAACGAGAACGTTGTAGGGATTGATTCTGCAATTTTTATGCATCCGACTATTTGGAAAGCTTCGGGACACGTTGACGCATTCAACGATCCGTTGATTGACAATAAAGACTCTAAAAAGCGTTATCGTGCAGATGTACTTATCGAAGATCTGATGGCTAAGTACGATGACAAAATCAATAAAGAGTGCGAGAAAGCGGCTAAACGTTTCGGCGAATCATTCGATGAAGCATTGTTCCGCGAAACAAATCCTCGTATCCTTGAAAACAAAGCGAAGAAAGAGGAAATTCTTGCCCGCTTTACAAAAGCTTTGAATGACAGTGACCTGGTTGAACTTCGCCAGATCATTCTTGATTACGATGTAGTATGTCCGATCAGTGGTACTAAAAACTGGACAGATGTTCGTCAGTTCAACCTGATGTTCTCTACAGAAATGGGATCAACAGCTGACGGGGCTATGAAAGTATTCCTTCGTCCGGAAACGGCACAAGGTATTTTCGTAAACTTCCTGAACGTACAAAAAACAGGACGTATGAAAATTCCTTTCGGGATTGCTCAGATCGGTAAAGCTTTCCGTAACGAGATCGTTGCGCGTCAGTTTATCTTCCGTATGCGTGAATTCGAACAAATGGAAATGCAATTTTTCGTTCGTCCGGGTGAAGAGCTTGAGTGGTTCGAAAAATGGAAACAAACTCGTTTGAAATGGCACAAAGCATTAGGTTTCTCTGAAAACAAATATCGTTACCACGATCACGAGAAACTGGCTCACTACGCAAATGCTGCTACAGATATCGAATTCCAGATGCCATTTGGTTTCAAAGAGGTGGAAGGTATTCACTCACGTACAGACTTTGACTTGTCAAGCCATGAGCAATATTCAGGAAAAAAACTTCAGTATTTCGATCCTGAACTAAACAAGTCATATGTTCCTTACGTAATCGAAACATCTATCGGTGTTGACCGTATGTTCCTGACAGTTCTTTCTGCATCTTACTGCGAAGAAACGCTTGAAAACGGCGAAACACGTGTAGTGCTTCGTATTCCTGCGGCTTTAGCTCCGGTTAAAGTAGCGGTAATGCCATTGACTAAAAAAGACGGTCTTCCTGAAAAAGCACGTCAGATCATCGACAGCCTGAAATTTGATTTCAAATGTCAGTATGACGAGAAAGACTCTATCGGTAAACGTTACCGTCGTCAGGATGCAATCGGAACACCATTCTGTGTAACTGTTGATCACCAGACTCTGGAAGACAACACTGTGACTATCCGTCACCGTGACACAATGGAGCAGGAGCGCGTATCAATCGATCAGCTTTCTCAGATCATTGGTCAGAAAGTAAGCATGAAAGAGTTGTTCAAACAAATTGCTGAATAATAATCAACCATATCCGAAAAAGAACGAAGGGAAACCTTCGCTCTTTTTCTCTAACTAAAAAACTTTAGATCACATGAATAAAGGTTGCATGATCTCGTTAATAATAGGTGGTATCTTCCTATTTATTGCGATTGCATTTGTAGGCTGGGGTATTTCCGCTTACAATAAAATGGTTACGATGGATGAGAGTGTGAAAGCACAGTGGGGTAATGTAGAAAACCAATATCAAAGAAGAGCAGATTTAATCCCTAACCTGGTAAATACGGTAAAAGGATATGCCACTCATGAGCAGTCTACTTTAACGGAAGTTACAGAAGCCCGTGCGAAAGCTACTCAGATAACAATCGATCCCAATAAACTGGATGCTCAATCCTTACAACGTTTTCAGGCAGCACAAGGTGAGCTAAGTCAGGCATTAGGTCGCTTGCTTATGGTACAGGAGAGATATCCTGATCTGAAAGCAAATCAGAACTTCCTGGAGCTTCAGGCACAGCTTGAAGGTACGGAAAACCGTATTTCGACTGAACGCACACGTTTCAATGACGATGCGAAACTATTCAATCAGTACATCCGTACATTCCCGCAGAGTTTAGTAGCCGGTTTCGGAGGATTCAATCAATTCCCGTATTTCCAGGCTGAGCAAGGTGCGAATAAAGCTCCTAAAGTTGAATTTTAAACCAATATCCAGAAATGAAATACAGAATCAATAAAAGTTTCGCTTTCTTATTAGTAGCGGTAACATTTCTTTTGTCATTTTCTTCTTGTCTGAACACGGATAATCCTTACGATGAATACAATGCATGGTTTGTACAGAATGAGACCTACTTTAATTCTAAAGTAAAGGCTTATCAGGATTCAGCAGCATTGCTTCCGGATCAGTTTGTAGTAGATTCAATTCCGGCAAACAGAGGTGGTGGCGTCGTTATTTACAAATACATCACGCATGGCGAAGGAACTCAGAATCCATATTATAATAGTAATGTAAAAGTATATTATACCGGTAAGCGACTGAAAGACGGATCGAACGCTGAAGCTGATATGATTCAGTTCGATACTACATTCAAGATTACTACGCAGCCGGGTTCAAACCCTCCTGTTAAGCTTACATATGAAGAGATGAAGGAGTATAATAGTCCTGCTACATTCAATCCAAGTGATAATCTGACAAAAGGTTTTGCATATTTGCTTCAGCAACTGGTTGCTGGAGATCGTGTAAATGTAACGATACCTTGGTATCTGGGTTATGGTGCAAATGCTGTTGGATCAATCCCACCGTTTACGACCCTGATGTTTGATATCGAAATTGTTGAAATAATAAATCCCTGATTTATATAAAATATAGAGACAAAGGTCTTTGCTGATGGCGAAGACCTTTGTTTTTATCAGATACAACTAAACGTTTTATCAATTGTTCTAATTACAGATTCAATTACAAATACTTATGTATACAGAAGATACTATATGTGCGGTATCTACAGCTCCCGGTGTCGGAGGTGTAGCCATTATCCGAGTGTCGGGACCTGATGTTGTCGAAAAATGCGCACAGATATTTCGTCCCTTTAATTCAGCCAGATCTCTGTTGACACAGAAAGCATATACCCTCTCTTATGGAACGATCTTTAAAGGAGAGGAAATCATTGATGATGTCCTGATTTCTGTGTTCAAAGCCCCGCATTCATTTACAGGCGAGAACACTATCGAAATCACCTGTCACGGATCTGTCTACATTCAGCAACAGATCATGCAATTGCTTATTCTTCAGGGATGCCGTACGGCAAAACCGGGAGAATTCACACAACGTGCATTTCTGAACGGTAAAATGGACCTTTCTCAGGCCGAAGCCGTAGCAGATCTGATTGCATCTACCTCGGCAGCCACTCACCGTCTGGCTCTTTCTCAGATGCGCGGCGGATTTAGCAACGAGTTGGGAAAACTCCGCATGGAGCTTCTGAACTTCGTCTCTTTGATGGAGCTTGAGCTGGATTTCAGTGAAGAGGAAGTCGAGTTTGCTGATCGTTCTGCTCTTCTTGAGCTGGCATCTAATATCGAACAGCTTATTCAGAAGCTGGCCGATTCATTCAGCGTGGGTAATGCTGTTAAAAACGGAGTGCCTGTAGCCATCATTGGCGAAACCAACGCCGGAAAATCAACCCTGCTTAATGCATTGCTGAACGAAGAAAAAGCAATCGTTTCTGATATTCATGGAACGACGCGTGATGTGATCGAAGATACCATCACCTTGCAGGGAATCACTTTCCGCTTTATCGATACTGCCGGTATCCGCGAAACAGAAGATACTATCGAGAGCATTGGTATTCAGCGCTCATTCTCTAAAATGGAACAGGCATCTATCGTACTCTGGATGATTGACTCGTCCAGTGAGTTAGATGCATTGATTGCATTAGGCGAAAACATCCTGAATCGCATCGATTCGAACCGTCTGATTCTGGTGTTCAATAAAGCAGATCTTTTATCGGCTGACGAATTGCGCGAAAAAACGCAGGCTTTGACAGATGCTTTGGGCGATAACTTACCTTATCTGGCCATTTCTGCTAAAAATGGTATGAACGTACAACTTCTCGAAAAGAAACTCGTAGAAGCATCTCATATACCCGATATCGGGCAAAACGATGTTATTGTTACCAATATCCGCCACTACGAGGCACTTGTAAATGCCCTTTCTGCAATCTGCCGTGTAACAGACGGCCTTAAAAATGGTATTTCCGGAGACTTCGTAAGCCAGGATATCCGCGAATGTATGTTCTATCTGGGTGAAATCACAGGTGATATCTCACCGGATGATGTACTGGGTAACATCTTTAAGAATTTCTGTATCGGAAAGTAAGATGCAATGATAACCGATTCTAACTTCCATAAAGCAGAGAAAGCGCTTTCTCTGCTTTATATATCTACGAATAGAATTATAAAGTATCCTTTTTAATCAATAACAGCTTACTTCGATATAAGAAATATTAGCAAAACTGCTATATCAAAATCATATTTAAGAGTGATATTGGTATCCAAATTATCAAGCAGAATCAGCACAAACATCTTACCGCACATCTTATAAACCAAATACTCGTCACCAAACAGCGTCTCCTCAGTTGCACCTTTCACCGACAAGCAATATTCTCTTAACTCTTCGATAGTCATATGCGTAGACTACTTATACTTTTCTTCAAGTTCAAGTTTTGCTATCCGAGATGTAATAGCTCCTTACTTTCTTCCAAATAACTCAGATAACTCTTTTACGCTTTTGCCCTCGCAGTATAATAATTCCAGTCTATCATCATCTTCTTGCCCCAAGGTTTATAAGCATTGGGGTGTTCAACTCTGCACGCCTCAACGGAATAAGTAGGTATACCCATCAGCTGTTTTATAAGCTCGAAGATATTTCATTAATCGTTTAATATCATTTTCTGAAATATATGCTAATCGACAAATATCCATATTGTCGATCAAGTCCTTTACCTTAACAGCAAGCGAATTACACTTTATACGATCAATAAACGCTATTTCAATCGCTCGTTTCAACATCATTGCTTTTTGTTATTGGCATAGGAAAACTTAGCTTATAAAATCCTTTATAAGCTTTTATTTCGGTAGAGTTACTTAATATATTATCAATGCCTTGAAATGACACCAATTCTTTGCAGTCGTCTCTCCCCTCAGTCTCTTTATACTTATCGTCAATCATCTTCTCTGGGTAAATTATCAAACATTTCAGGAACCGTTCATCTTCAACACCCATCGATTTTAATATCTTTTCATCTCTAGCATAAGCAGATATTTGACGAACATCATCAATAATTCCCCCGTTACCTTCATTATATTGAGGCTTATACTTAGTGTCTATAATCAAATTATCTTTAATATCCACAAAATCTACTGCTGTTTTCCAATATCCTGGCACTTGAAACTGAATCCTATCACCAAATTTCTCGTATAATTTGGAGTAAACATACACCTCATATAAGCGTGACATATCTATCCAAAATGCAGGTGTAAACTCTTTTCTAATATCTGTTTGCACATCTGTAATCGAATAATTGAATTTGCGCAGAATCATTTTGGCAGTACGAATTGCTTCGGAGTATTCTTTGTAAATCTTATTTTTTGATATTGACCTAAGCTCATACATCTCCACATTGTCTGACACACTATTAAACGAAGCCTTCAAACTGTTTATAGTGGTTTTAAGCAATGATAAGTTTTGTGGAGGCATACTTGCTATGTATTGATCTGCGAATAATAAAGCTTTTTTTAAGATGCGATTCTCAACACTATCAATTGTATACTCCTGATATTGACAATAGACTCTATCCTCTCGTTTTGGTATGATATTTTTCTTTATATGTTGAGTGATTTTTATTTTACCTTTGACTTTTGATTGTAGATTCTCTTCTCTAAGAACATAATCTCTTTTTAATCCTCTTTTAATGATCTGTTTAAGCAAACCAATATAGTGAATTACAATCAACGGTGTGATTTGATTGTTAAATGCACTTGTTTTTATAGGTTTTTTATCAAAGTCTATGCCATAAAATTTAGAGAAGTAATTTGCGGCCTTTTCAAACTTTAATGCACACATAAACATTTCGATAAAATCAATATTCATTTTTGGAGTTACTACAATAGCGTGCTTACCCTCAACAAGCCAATCAGCTCCAATAAAATAACTTGCACACAAAGTCTCTGGATGCATCCCTAAATATTTAGGGGCACATTCATAATCTGTTTCACAAAATCTTATATTTAACCCTCTAATTGCATCTACATAGTCATCATGAAACTGATGATGTTCTTTAAGTTCAATTATTTCAGGTAATGATTTTAGTTCGTCTATACAAATAGTTCCATCCATTGACTTCCTAGTTCTTTACGTTCTTTTTGGTCTAGTGTAATAATACCGTCTTTTTCATACTCTTTTAGAAGAGGTAAAATTTCATACTGTAGTTTAATTTTTAATTCATCCTTGTTTTTTGCCATAAAATAACTATGTCCAATCATTAGATCTTCAATATCTAATTCTGCAGACTTATGGCTCTGGACGTACTCATAAACTTTATCGAATAAATCTAGTGCAACCTCTTTTGTGTCTTTCTCAAATTCAGCAGAAACTTCATAATATGAAATTATAGCTTCTTTATTTGACGTTAGAGTGTAAAATGCAAAACGCCTTCTAATTGCATAGTCAATATGCCCAACGCTCCTATCGGTAGTATTCATTGTACCAATGATATATAGATTTGAAGGAACCGAGAACTCTTCATGTGAATACGGGAGTTTAACTTTCACTTCATTATCCTCTCCTGCTCTTTTATCAGATTCTAGTAAAGTAATAAGCTCGCCCAATATTTTGGAGATATTACCTCTATTAATTTCATCAACTATAAGGATATATGGATTTGTATTCTTTTGTATACTTTCATTTTTAGCTGCGTTGTATTTTTCGAGTACTGGCATCACATCTTCTAAAGACATATTGTTTAATCGATATACTGTACCTTGGACCATCAATGTTTCATTGTTTAGTTTGAATATGTCTTCATTTACACCTTTGACCAACCAATTTACTTTTCTACATCGTTTATACTCAGTTAAATTATCATCCCATTCATATTCTCCAGTAATAACACCAATAGCATCTATTGTAGTTTGTGTGTAGCAAGACATCACGATATCACCTATTTGCATTTTATTGATAAATGCATAAAGAACATTCATCCCTCCATCAGGATATGTAGAATCATCTTCTATGTTTTCACCATAACCATCCCATCCGATTCTTATGCGATCATTAGCCATACAATCTGTTCTAATATCATTATCGTATGTCCCTTTTAATGAGACTTTCCAAATTGTTGGATTATTTCGTATTTTTAAGTCATTGTTAATGATTATAGGAGCTTTCGCTTTTTCACAGATTTGCTTAAATAAACCAGGTATGACTCTGTATGTAATACTATTTGTGGCGCTATCCGGCTTTATTCCTTCTACAAAATCTTCATAATCCATTGATTGGTGAAATGTTGTAAACATAATACGTCCTTCATCAACAAGAGTTTTATAACTTTTATTCTCTTCAACACCCTCATTACATAATTGTTCTGCTATTATAGAGGTATGGTATGTTTTTCCTGTACCAGGCGCACCTTGTAAAATAACATTATTCTTGTGTCTTAGTAAATTAACGACTTCAGATACTAGTTGCTCTGAATTATCTTCACTATCCTCGTCTAAATCAAGTTCATTAATTCTTACTTCTTTATCTTTATCTTTATAATCACAAAATAAAGCATCATAAAAGCTTATTAAACCAAGATCTTTAGGCGAAAAAGACATATTTCCTTTATTAATAGCATTTTGCATCGCTTCAAGAGTATTGTCTTTGCGTTTTGCTCCTTTACCCATCATTTTTCGATTATCCTTGAATGAATTATACACATCATCTGAAAAGAACGTAGAGTGATAAAGAGCAAGACCACTCTCTCCATTATACATCTGTATATCAAGGGAGTCAGGATTTAAGCGATCTTTATCTGTGAAAGTTATATTTCTATATAGCGTACTGTCTTTATAGAAATTGCTATCTTTTAATTGGTCAATATCATACTCTTTAATGATATCCAATTTAAAAAACGCTCTATTCCTTGCAGACCGTGAACTCAGAACAATCAAGGTTTTAGTTAGTTTAAGGAAATTCAATGACACAAACTCATTTACACCAATGCCTAAATCATTATTAAGTATCTCAAAATGGAGGCAGTCATTATCTTTACTCCACTCTCTTGCCTGCCATAGCTGGATTTTATCTCCACCAATAAGGTACACGTAATCCCCAAGCCTTAAATCTCCAAACCAGCCTGAATCTTTACCGGCTCTATAATATCCTTTTTCAATTTGCTCAATGTCGAACTTTTTTGAAATCTTTCCGAAAAATATATTACTCATAATATCTTTATTTTAATACATTAGCATGTTATAGTGCCCGTAAGCTTATATTTCAAATTCTCTTATATGCTCTGAGAAGGTATCTCTAAACAACATTGTATATTGAGCGGTTGTATATAACTTCTCATTCAATGCTTTTTTTAATAATTCTATAAATATATAATATTTCACACTACACCACAAAAGTTATTTGATAATGTACAAAATCGCACGGAAAAGGCAGGTTTATTTGGTGATAAAATTATAAAGATTTATTGCTGTATGGTAAAACTTTTTAGTCTAAAAAATTAGGGGCTGATCCCATTTTGAGGAGTCAGCCCATTTTAGTTATTTAGTTTGTTAGCTCACAAAATAATAACTATGAGCTAAGTAAACATTTTAGCGAACAAACGCTCTATGTAATCACCGAAGCTGGTTGTGTATAGAAAGAGTAGAAAAAAAAGAATAAAAATCAGTTCTTATATCGGAGTTACTAGGTGACGATTACGACAAAGAACGCTTGCCTCACTCGCTAACTTCGATTACTTACGATAGTGGATTATATATTCATGGTAGACCAGCTATTGATTTTATGCCTTCTGAATATATTGAAAATCTTTTTATTCAATTAACGCAATGATAAGAATAATATTTTGATTAATTTCGATGCAGAAAGCGATTTATATGCATGACAATAAATAACAAATGACTCATTTTTGGCATTAAAAACAACTATTATACTAAAAAATAAACATGTTACATTTGTTGTATCGGAAAGTAAAGTTAATTTGCTACCTGTAACTGAGATAAAAAGGAGAAGTAATCATTTCGGGTGATTGCTTCTCCTTTTTATTTTTTGATAAAGAATAATCAATATATTTGCACGAAAGAGATTGGCTTATGGTGTAATTGTCATGTAATTAGAATGATAAATCCAGTGAGTAATCTTTTAAAAAGAGTTCCGGAAAGATCTTGAGAAGACCTTTCATCAAAAATAATGTAATACTCAAATGTTATGGAACAGTTGATAGAGCTATCACAAACAGAAATCAAATTAGCTTTTGTTGCATCATGTATCGAAGGGACAGCACGGGCATTAAATAAACCCTATCTGGAAATATTTGAACGTATGAAGCGCGTAGGGATGCTTCACGATTATATTTGGCAGAATTATGAGATGCTTCATACTGAAAGCCGCGAGAATGTTACAAAGAACATGATAGAATGTTTAACTACAGGGGAAGCAAAGCTATGAAGATCAGATATGTTTATTAAACCAGTCTTTGACTGATAAATATCTTATATATGATGGAGCAGAATAAAATGAATGACCCGGTTGATTCTCCTGAAATTCAGGAAATGATACTGAGTAGTCGTATTGGTCAGATTTCAGCGGAATTAGCCAGACGGCTTAACATTGCTCCTGAGAGAGCGCTGGAATTATTCTATATCAGTAAAACCTGTGCTGAATTGCACGATAAAAGTACAGGCTTATATCTTTACGGAAATCTGTATATTTCAGATGAGTTTATGAGAGAAAATGAGTATTAATTTATAGTTATATCTTAATTGATGACTGAAGATAGAAAAGAAGAGGCATTTACCTTCAGGGTAATAGCCTCTCCTTTTTATTAATCAATATCAGACAGCTGAAACTCTTTATACGACTGAAATACTAAATCCTGTTTAATCGATTTATATACGTCAATTGCAATGTTGTATTCAGCTTGACAATTGTCCATTACTCCCAAAGAATATTGGATTAATTTATCCGCTTCAGTTATAACATTAGCTATTCTTTTCGTTTTAAAAAAAGGCTGTATATCTTCCCGATTCCATAATAAAGGCAATGAACGAAGAAGATTAGTACATATATAGAAACTATTCTCAGGATTGGTAGCCATAAGTTTTGTTGCACCTTTTATCCATCTTTCCTTCTGACGCAGTATAAAGCAAAAATCGTAGGTATTTTCAACAACCCAAGCAGACTCCATTTCCATTTTTGGGAAATAATAGGCGGACATTCTTTCTTTTGTAATCTTAGGAACATGCGATGTATTTGCTTTTCTTCGATCATTTAGTACTTTATAGCGACGTCTCACCTCCATTTCACTATCGGAAATAGCCTTTGTCTGCATGCCTGATTCTGACTTTAGATTCTCTTCTGAATACAGGCTTGCAGCGTTTCTCTTCATTATATTAACCCAGAAAGTGATATCGGATACTGTAACTCCATATTTTTCGGCCGTCTGAACATAGCATCTACTACTTACAATCGCATACATAGCTACCTCGGCCATATATTCAGGTGTTATTTCTTTTTTTGTCATTGGTGATTTCGTATTCTGGTTGCTAATATAGTAAAGAATAGGTAATCAGGATTGTAAGATCTGTAAAATCAAATCTCGTGTATATTTGTTATACCTTAAAAGGTATAATATAATATGACTACCTTCTTTTTATACCCGTTGTGGTATAAATTGTATTATTTACTTTATATTAGCACCCTAAAGGGTATAGTTATGATAACACTTTCAGAATATGTAAAAGCTATGCGCAGGGAATATCAGTTAACGCAAGTTGAATTATCTGAGAAATCAGGAGTAGGCTTACGGTTTGTGCGCGAACTCGAGCAAGGTAAAGAAACACTTCGCCTTGATAAGGTAAATCAGGTATTAAATCTTTTCGGATCGGAAGTTGGGGTTGTCCCTCTTTCTAAATCATCGAAATTATGAGACTGGCAAAAATATATAATCATCAACTTTTAGCGGATGTTCTACAAAAATATTAATCTTAAATCAACTATTATGGATAAAGATCAATTGGCGTTTATTAAGGATCTGGACGAAATATGCAGTCATGAATTTTTATATAAATATTTGGATTTTGACGGTGGTGTAAAAATGTTGGAAAATTATAATGTCCAGTTCACTCGTGCAGATAAACTCAATGATGAATATGATTGTAATTGGGACTCAGTAAATGTAAAGAATAAGGATATACTAAATTACAGATTTGGAGTCTTTAGTCTTGGAAAATCTTTTGATAACTATACTTTATGGGCAGAGGGGTATGCAGGTTCAAATGGTTTATGCATAGCATTAGATACAAAATTATTGTTTCAATATTTAATTGAAAATAAAATTGCTCAACCACCATTTATTGTACAATATATAAAAGATTTAAAGGAAAAAGATAAGATTGAGATTCTTAATAATCCTGATCCAACAGCTGCTATAATTGGTTTCTTTCGTAATAAAGATTATGATAAGTGGCATGAAGAAGAAGAAATTCGATTTGTTTCATATGGCATATTTGATATAAATGATGAGTATAAGAGGTATAAACTACCCATTGGATGCATTAAATCTATCTATGTAGGAAGTCAAGCAAATAATGATCAGCTTCTAATGCTCGAAAATATAGTGTCAAGTAACAATCTAAAAGTGGATATAATAAAAATGTATAATTTTAAATAATAATACATGAGCTATTGGCTCTGTATTATTATTTCTAACTGCAGGATTGAGTTATGTCAAGGAGGAATATACTCATTAGAGATAAAAAACTTGTTTTACTGTGTTAAACTGATGCTGGTGAGAAAGCGATATCTTGGCTTCAAGAATCTATCGATTGTTATAGAATGATGTAAATAATGTATTCCAGTTATCCTTGACGAATATGATGAACAAGCATTTATGAATGAGTTGGTATTAAATTATCTTTGGCACTATCGTTTCTTATAAACCAAATTCACGAAACCATTCAGGGTTTCGGTCGAAACGAGATGGAGGTTTTGTCTGGGGCGTCCTTCTTCAAACAGTTTTACGCCATTCCCCAGGAGAGTTGGGGCAATGGTTAACTGATATTCATCGAGAAGATTCAGCTTCATGAGTTGATTTGCGATGGAAGCTCCCCCGCAAATCCATATATCTTTTCCTTCCTGGTCTTTAAGAGAGTGAATCAATGATTCAAGGTCTTTGTTCCAGAATGAGATATCTTCTTTATCTTCCATCTCCTTATGCGTGATTACATAACTATTCATACCCCCATATACCCAATGGTCCGGAGACAGTTCTGTGATAATCTGATTGTAGGTAGACCAGCCAAGAATTACAGTGTCTATGTTCGAGATAAAAGCTCCGTAACCGACATCACCTGTATAATCAGGATCTTCTCCTTCAATCCAGGATACACCATTGTTCTCGTCGGCAATATATCCATCCAGACTTATTGCCAGATATAAGATTACTTTTCTCATCTTTCTGATTTTTACAACTGGCAAATGCGATGAGCAATAGGCCCAATGCATATAAAATGTTCTTTTTCATACTGTCATTCGTTTAGATGTTGTTTTTATTAGTCTATAACTGGCTTACTCAAAGCCTTTTTCCAAATAGCCGGTTTCGGTTTTCTTGTCTGAATGCAGGGTTTCAGACAATGCGATTTAAGCGCGTAATTGCTTGTGAAATAGTAATAAGTAGAAGAATATTACCATTGATTTTATTTCAACTGATATTTATTATAGTTTTGCAAATGTAAGAAGATCTGCGAATGAGGAAAGCTTTCAGTGCTTTTTTATCCTCTCTCCGGTTTTTTGAGCGAAAGAATAAAAACGATATAAAATACATTCAGCTATGGCAGATAATTATTTGGAAAAACAATATCAGGATTATGAGTCCAGAAGGGCTGCCTGGGAGAAAGCAAAAAAATACGGAACAGTAAAACCTGCTGTGAAGAAGCCTCAGCCGAAGGCCGAAACAGGGGAGAAGAAAGAGAAATAGCAAAGAGCCGGTTATTCTGATGAATGAATAACCGGCTCTTTGTTTTTATTTTATCTGATTTTGAAATATATATATCGTTCTGACGAAATATATATATTGTCGTGATGAAATATATATTTCATAGCAAAGAAATACGTATATCGTGGGAAGCAAATGCGGGAATAAATTATTTTATATACGCATTTCCCGGTTTTTATTTACGTATTTGTTTTCATACAAATACCGTTTATTTTTCATTCGTATTACTCTGAAATTTCATTTAAATAAACGTGTCGGAACATACGTATGAAAATATATTTTCATTTAAAAGAACTGTTACGTTCATTTAAATGAACGCGCACGTTTATACGGTTGATTTTCAGCCCTCTTTTGGTGTCGGAAATTCTCTTAAGAGATTTATGAACTTCTCTTAAGAGAATTTGAAAAAACACTTAAGAGAATTTTTACCCTTCTCTAAATGATTATTTCGACAGAGGTTTTTACTCATAAATTCGATGAAATTAAAAGTAGTGGATGTTGCAAATGCCGTTGCAAATAAAATCATTTGCCACACTATTTGCCACACCTCAATCCCCTATCTGAAAGGGGTTTGCGCGTTTGTTACAAATGGATTTGCAATAATACAAACTTTTTTATTTACTCCTCCAGCCACGCATTGATCTGAGCCATGATCTGCTTTTTCATTTCATCGGGCATTGTGCTGATACGGGCAGCATGACTTCCTCCGGGCTGAATATACACCTGTTCGTTCACTTTTCCTTTGAAAGACGGAACACGCGATGCGCTCCACGGGTCCACTTCGCCGTAAATGAAAATCATTTTCGGATCGTTCTCTTTCAGAAATGAGTAAACCTTATCGGATGATTCCGGACGATAATCCACTTTACCAACCAGTTCAGCCGGTAACATAATCCGGTCCAGATAACCTTTTGCGGACTGAATCGTCAGGTGTTTTTTGAAGGGTTTGATATCATAGCCGTAATAACCCAGTTCGCGGGCAGCCTGTACGAAGAACGAAACATTGGGCTGGTCTTCTGCAAAATATCCGGGATCACTAACCTGTGCCAGATGATCAAACAACGTTCGGGTATCGGCATCAGCCGACGGCATTAATGAGCGGTCCGATCCCCATTGCCACAAAGAGAACGGATATTCCAGAATACAGTAGTCCAGCAATTCTGGCATAGAGATACGATGTTTCAGCTTATTCTTCTGGCAATACTCTTCCAGCATTGGAACGATTTCAGCTTTCCGTTTGAACAGTTCCTTCTGATATGCTAAGATGGCTTTGCGTTCTTTTCTGGAACCCACTTTGCGGAGAAAAGGCTCGTGGCGGCCGTCTTCCTGGGCATGATTGAGCGGGGCCACATACGGAACGGAGAAATCTACATCGTCCGGGAAGTAGGCACGGTAGAGACAAGTTGTCTGACCTCCCTTGCTGATACCCGTACTGATCCATTTCCCGGGATATAGCTCTTTCAGCGTCCGGCTGATCCGGTGTAAATCGTTTGCCGAATTTTCGGCAGTCAGATAATCCCAGTTGCAGGGTTCGGGTGTTGATTCCAGAAAGTAACGATGTTCAACGAACACGAGATTGGCATTCAGTAAACGGGATAATTCTTCTTTGTAACGCGGACTCATGGCATACGCACCGCTGTAACCCTCGGTAACCAATACGGTAGGGCGGTCATATCCGGCATGCGCCACAATAATACGCTGCGTGAATGATCCAGCTTCGGGATTGTTGTGGTCCACCGGCTGAGTGATCCGTACGACATATTTTTCGGGATAGTGATCCGACTTCAGCTTTTCGATTTTGCTTATGCCGGAAAGAGATGTTAGTTTATCTTCTATCTGTTGTGCATTTGCCACACAGAAGAATAACAAAAGAAAGGACAATACAAATGTGCATTTTCTGTTCATGATATTACATCAGTTATTCAGGTTATTAATGAGTGAGTGTTCCGTGATATATTGTTGAAACTCATGGGGCAAATATACAATTAAAATTATTCAGAGAAACGAATATATTCAGGGAAGTCGTCCCGATTTATGATAAGATGGTCTGAAAACTGATCGACGCCTAAAAGTTGAGGTCACATGAAGGACCTGAATAAAAAAAGGCGAGATACTGGATATAGTCAGATCTCGCCTTTTCGAATGTCCTCTAATTTATCTGCGAAGAAGATTCAAGAGGTCCTCTCGGGATAGTTTATGAGATTTGTTTGTGCCGTCAAGTAAGCTATCAGCCAAATCCTTTTTTGTACGATGAAGTTCGATAATTTTCTCTTCAATAGTGTTGGATGCAATCAGGCGATACACAGTGACCGGACGTTTCTGTCCGATACGATAGGCTCTGTCTGAGGCCTGATCCTCGATAGCCGGATTCCACCATGGATCCATGTGTACGACAAAATCAGCAGCCGTAAGATTAAGTCCTAGCCCTCCGGCTTTTAGGCTGATAAGGAAAAGAGGTTGATTACCGGTCTGGAACTTTTTGACCAGTTTGCCCCTTTCGGAGGTTGGAGTTGATCCATCCAGATATAGATATTCAATCCCTCTTTTATCCAGTTCCTTACGTAGTAAAGCCAGGTGTGAAGTAAACTGACTAAAGACTAATGCACGGTGATTATTTTCGAGCATTTCCCCGTAAAGATCAAAGAACGTATTCAGCTTAGAAGATTGCTCTTTGTGTTTAGTCTCTACCAGAGTAACATTGCTGGCAGCCTGACGTAGACGAGTGATCTCAGCAAGAGTTTGTACAGTATTTGTTTCGCTGTTCATTAAACCTTCCTCCGCTTTTTTGCGCAACGACTCATAGATCAATTCTTCTTTGGCATTAAGCTCAACCGGAATAACAATCTCTGTTTTGCCTGGCAATTCATTCAGCACTTCGTTTTTTGTACGGCGTAACAGAAACGGAGCTATTAATTGTTTTAGTTCTTTTCGTTTTGTTTCATCGTTATTATTTTCAATCGGAATAATAAAGCTCTTGTTGAAATGTTCGTAAGAACCAAGCATTCCGGGATTCATAAACTGAAAAAGATTCCAAATCTCACTCAGATGATTTTGTACGGGAGTCCCTGTAAGCAGAAGTCTGAAGTCAGCCTGAAGTTTCATCGCAGACTTAGACATCTTTGTCTCCTTGTTCTTTATGGTGTGAGCCTCATCAAGAACAATACTTTTCCATTGTTTCGCAGACAGCTCTTCTTCTTCAGAAACCAGTAGTCCGTAAGTTGTTATAATGATATCAAAATCGGCAACGTTGCGTATGGTTTGAGTCCGGTCATTTTCAGTATTTAATATGGCAACGTTAAGCGATGGCGCAAAACGCATAAGTTCCTGTTGCCAGTTTTGAATAACCGAAGCCGGGGCTACAATAAGCGCAGGTCCTTCCGGCGCTTGCTTGAGTAACATAGCGATTGCCTGGATGGTTTTACCAAGCCCCATATCATCGGCGAGACAAGCACCTGATCCCCATGCATTCAGACGAGTCATCCATCGGAATCCATCTTCCTGATATTCTCGAAGGGAAGCCTGTAGACTTTTGGGTATTTCAACGGTTTGTTTCTCTGCATCATCAATTCGCTTGACTAGCTTCTTATAACTGCTGTCGGTTTTTAACAAGGCGCCTCCCTCTTCGATTGAATGAATAAACGGGGCGGAGAATTCGGAAATATGTAAAGCTCCTTTAGTCTCTTTTACTGACATTGACCGGATGGACGAAAGAGCTTTTTGAAGCTCTTCGCTTAGTGAAAAATACTCTTCGTTACCCAGTGAAATAAATCGGCTTTTCCCGGAATGATCTATATTTTCAAGGATTTCATGTAAAGTAAGCGTATGCTCGTCAGTGAATTTTAGTTCTCCGATCATCTCAAACCAATTGCCTTTCTTTTTCAGGTTCACCGACAGGCCATTTAAACCGACTGATCCTTTAAGCTTAATTTTCACTCCTTCGGGCCACTCAATCTTTACCTGTTCAAGGGAATGGGCTATATTTAAAAACTCCAGACACTGTTCAGCATCACTTATAAGAATAGTATTATTTTCGTCCAACAGAAAGTTTTCGAGAGCATCCAGTACAACGTTCAGATTAACCTTCTCTTTTGAGAAGTTTCTTATGGCCTGATGCGGAATACCCTCAATTTCTCCCATAACGGTTTTTGTGCCCTGATTAGGAATACAATACGGAGGATTAGTCATAAATGGTTTTACGTACATCGATGCTTTAAACTCCGATCCCATTGGTAATAGCTGAATAATGATTGAGCTATCACCTTTAACCTGTGTAACCTCTTCGTCTGAGGTTATCAGATCGGAGTGTATGGTAATCTCCGAACTTAATATCTTAATTAGCTCCCTAAGTTTTTCTTCGGCAGCAACGGGAAACTTCCCTACTTCGGTCAGCATTGCGATAATATCACGTTGCCGTGATGTCATCTCCATAACCCGGATGCGCGTATTATTTTCTTGTTCGATAAAAGCAAGATCCTTTGTGGCAGCATCCTTTACATTAGATTCTATCAGATAGTTAGCACCTTTTTTCAGAATGCTTATATGCGGGGCTTCCATGAAAATATCCATAACTATATCCGGATTCTCTTCCATAAATACAAAAGGGTGCCCGGCTAGTTTCTTGAATGCATCAATGCTTCTTAATGAGTATGTATAAGCTGGATAACCATATCCATTATATTCTTTTGTCATCAGAACCATATTTTGCATCTCTCTGTCAAAATCCGAAAATTCATCCATTCCCGTACTAAAGGTTTGTAGTGATATTACACGTCCTTTAGTCCACTTCACACCATCTTTGCTTTTTTGAAGCTTTGGAGTTATATTATTCCAGCTGTTAACCAGATATATGATACGTGCAGTTGCCACTTCAGGGTTGGCTGAAGCTACTTTGGCTGAAGTATGTTTAGATATGAGGGAGTCCAGCGTTCGTTCCCACAAATCAGTTTTCTTGAAAGGAGGTAAGATCTCAATACAATCAATCTCGGACTTTAAGGTATCATGTAATGATTTGTAGTTATCAAAGTCGGTAGATAATATAAATTGAAACAACTTCAACGGTTGAGTATTCAAAAAATAATTTTTATAGGTGAATTCCTCCGTTTTGTCAGTTACCAGGTTATAGTGATTAAGTACATAATGTCCCAGTACCTGATTTACCCGTCTGTAACTTGATATATCTAACTTTGTATTTTTCTTTTTGTCGTAATTGATGTTTGTAGCAATTTCAATCAGGGCATTTAGTACCAGATTGTCATTTGTCCGATCGTATATTTCTTTCTTGGCGGCTAATTGAGTTAGCTTTTTCTTTGCTTTTTCAGTATTAGCGCGTATCAATGCCGCGACATAGCAAAAATCGTAGAAGGGAACATTGCTTAACGGGCCATTGCCTGCATTCTTAATTTCTTTTTCATATAGCGTGATTGCAGCGTCAAATTGTCCTTGAGCCTGAAGAAGAAAGGCCGCAGCGAGCATACCTCCGTTTGTTGTTATATCTATTCTTTGAGCAGCTCCTTCGAAGTTCCCGCAATAGATATATTCAGTAAGTATTAAGTAGTTCTGATATCTGTTTTTTAATGCTATGTCCAGATAAGGATTACAAGTGATTAACAGATTATTTTCGAGAGTACAATTTATGAAGAAATTGGCACAAAGCTGGTAATAACGGTTGAATAATTGATTGATCAGTTTCTCCGGAAGTTGCTGTATGAGTGGATGAAGCTCTTCGAAGGAAAACCATGATTGAAAAAGAGGCATCCAGTTATGATCATTCCAGAGTCTTTGTTCATAATATATGGTTGAAGATACTTTACCCGACAATAAGAATTGGAGGATAAATGATCTGTTGGCTGTTGCCTCATTTTCGTCGGAGAAATTGTCGTATTGATGGAGTGTGTTTAGTTTGTCCAGCTGCTTTAGCTCTTTTGCGGGTAGTTTGGATGCCCGGATGTAAAGCTCGGTAATAAGGCCCGGATGTAGCTCGTACTTTATTTGTTGATGAGCGAATATCTTCTGATGAATGCATGCCAGTTCCTTTTCAACAAGCATATCTAAAGTTGCCATCAATTCGTCTTTCGGAACAGCGATTCGTCTACAAATAGTATTTAAAACATTTTCTTTGACCGGAAATAGCGAAAATGCTATAACGGACAGGAATTTAAGTGTTTCAGGACATAGCTTGTCTGCCATACCTGTATATTCTGAACGAGAAAAATCGTGAAAGTTCATTCTGTTTTTTTACAAAGATATGAAGTTGATAATTAATACGAAAGATATCTTGCATATTCAATTGTAACTCAAACAACAAAAAACGGAGCAGGGCGAAATGAATCGTCTGCTCCGTTTTGTTTCTGTGGTATTATGATTAGAATCCAAGTTCCACCTGGAATCTGATTTCGTAAGGATTATAAGAACTCTTCGGCATACCTTTTTTGTAGTTAAAAGAAGCATCGGCCTGGATTTTCAGATTGTGTCCCAGAATGTAGCGTGTAACGCCGATTGTAGACTGATTGAAATACTGATAGCCAATACTTGGTTTTACTTCATTCGCTGGTAGCAAAGTCGAGTTTCGAAGTGCAATCTCCCAGTTGCTGCGGAACAGGTAACTGGTTTGCACATTAATACCGTTTCCGGTATAGATTGTTTGTTCAATATCATCGCCGACACGAATATACGGATCATTGCAAACACGTCCCATCCAGTCCGTATAGAATGCAAATCCGCGATATTTCAGGATGAAATCAAGGTAGTAGTTAGATAAATTGCGGGTTTGGTTGTCAGCAATCAGATCACCGGTTTCACCACGTAATCTTTTTGCACGGTCGTTAAAACTATATCCTCCGGCAATCAGAACCTTTGGTGTCGATTCGCGTTCGTAATCTCCTTCAAACACATCGCCTAAAGCTTTGAAACGCCCCAGAGGGAAAAGCTCCAGTCTTCCGGTATAAGCAAAACCACTTTTCTCGGCACTCTGGAAGTTGCGTCCGTCACCGCTGGTGATTGATCCCCGGGCTACAATATTAAAGTCATTGAATAGACGAGTATTGTATTCACCAAAGAATCCGAAGTCACGGTCGATATTAAATTCAGAATTCACAATAGAGCGGTCAACAAACTGAAGGGCGCTCGAAGAATTTGTACGTGCGCGGTTTGCTTTGATCTTTGTCTGACCGAATCCGATATTCCAGGTTGCATTCGGGATATAATAAACCATCGCATCACGAACGAAGTTCATATTTCCGTTTACCGGTTTTGAATCATAAGGCGTGAATCCTAACTGGATGGAGTATGTCAGTTTCGGAGAATAGATATAACCATCGAAACGAAGACGAAGGCGTTTTACCTGAGCTTCTGTTTTGTCGAGCGAGAAATGATCGTTGAAAGACATGCCTACCATATTCTGCATACGGAAACGCATGGTTAGTTTGTACCATTTGTCTTTTGGCTGGAATGTGATTCCTTTTCCTACTTCAATATTCGGCATATTGCGGATTTGATCCAGAATCGGATCATCGGCAGGAATCATATACACCGAGTCTTCCTCGAATAAAGACTTAATACGACTCTGTGCCTGCACAGAAAACAAAGAAGACAAACAGAAAAGAAGAAGAATAAAACTGAATTTCGTTTTGTTATTCGCTTGCATAGTTATTAATTTTCTGAGAACAAAGGTATATATTACAAGGCTGTCATTCCAACTTAATAGAGTTACAATTCAGTTACATAACGGTTTAAGTCTTGTTACGGCTTCTGGAAGGTCTGATGCTCAATTATTTTGACAAAGGAATGACTGCGTTGTGCTACTTTCCTGATAAACAAATGTTTTCGTTAATTTGTTTATGGTAATACATATAATCTACAGGAAATCTTTAATCTGAAAATACGAGACAAAGAATGGATACATTATTTAAAACAGGCGATCATGTGCAGTGGAATTCCGAAGCCGGCATCGTTTCGGGTGTAATTATCCGTGTGCACACTTCCGATTTTGATTACAAAGGGTATACACATCATGCGACGCCTGATGACCCTCAGTATGAAATAAAAAGTGATAAATCCGATCATATCGCTGCTCATAAGGGGAAAGCACTATCGCGTATTCAGGAATGAATATAACCTTCCTGTTCATAAACGCGCCGATAGTGATGAATAAGATTTGTAAGATCAGGCAGACGTTTGTCTTTAATGGCCCTGTCTTTATATTTCAGGTACTGCTTATCGTATAACTCAGCACTGCCATTTTTTAATCTCTCCTCTATATCGGCAGGAATAAAGAAAGAAGCTCTTTCGCCCAGATGAGTGTAAAACTCATCTTCATAGATATGAATGCCAGCCAGATCAAAATCACCGAAATGGATATACCGGTTTGGTATTCTTTTCAGCCAGTCGATCAGATCCGAAGATTGCGGATAGCGGGATACAAAAAGCACTTTCAACGGATCAAACAGATACTTCTGTTTCCGGATTTGTTGAAAGTTCTCTCCGTTTTCTATCCCCACGATTACCACATCTCCGGGTATTATAAACTCCTCGTAGTCTTCTATAAATATGGAAGATCCCTGTATTGGGTTTAAAGTAAACGTATTTCCATTCAAGCTTGCTTCGACTGGTTCGTAGCAATTTACAAGAAAGCCGCGAAATCCCCGTCGCGTAAATAGTTTAGAATGTGCTCCGGCATTAACAAGTTCGGCCCGGCTCACATCTGTCTCCCTGGTTTTTATCTCAATCCAGTCTTCAAGCTCCAGAGAGGAAGTATAGTGTTGCTTTAAGAATGAGCGGCAGGAATTTGGATGATTTATCCGGTAACTTTTCCGGCTGCCCCTGGTTATAACAGTAATCAGACCTTCCGCCAGCATGACTTTTGCCATGCCGGAAGAAAAGCTGCTTGAAGGAACGGATATGCCGTTAAGCATATCCAGAATCTTTCTGGCCAGAGCCAGTGAGAATGTTATTTTCGTATCATTCATCGAAGCGTATTTGTTAGAAGAGGGACGATCTGTGTGTGGGATTGTCCGTCTTTACTTAATAAGTAGGTATAGCGATAATCTGCAGCGTTAAACGTTGTCGGTGAACTATTGATCAAAAGAATGTTCCGGCTGTTCGCAAACTCCAGAATTCCTTTTACATTATTCGGGTGCAGCTTTCCGATTTCATCCATCATACAATGAATACGGAATTCACCGGACTTGCGCGATGCTTTTTCCTTGAACACATTGATAAGCATGATATTCACCATGGCTTTAACCAGAATATCCGTTCCTTCCGAACCTACATTGGCAATCTTTTCAACCCATCCTGTGTCATTGTCATTTTCCTTCACACGGAATTTGAGCTGGAACGTATCGGATAATGCGATAGATCTCCGGTTTGGATCATCCATCAAATGTTTCATAAAGGCAAGCAGGTAGCCTACGGCTTTATTATTTATTTCTTCACGCAACGAATCATTCTGCGAGAAAAGATCTACTTCGCCCATATTGTACTGATTTTCATCGTTGAAGCGTTTGACCTCCATCAGAAGCTGTACAACTCTGTCTTTACTATCATCAGCCTGCAAGGCAATTTCTTTAATTACACCTGCAAAATTGCGTTTGTTGAAATCATCGTTAATCTCTTTAATCGTTTTAATGATCTCGCTTTCGTGCTGAGTAAGGTCGCCTACTTCTTTGGATATACGCCGGATAATATCAATATAACGTTCACTGATTCGTTTCTGATACTCCGATATCTTATCGTTTTCGATAAACTCGCAAAGATTAGAAGCAAAGTCGTAAAAGTCCTCTTCCGAAATTAGCTCCAGTTTGAAGTTGAACGTATTTTTGCCGGAGAAGTTCCCTTTGAATGAGTTCACAGATCTTTTGAAATCCTCAATTTTACTCATTGTTGAGAGAATCAGCTTCTTTAATTCGTTCAGAATGAACTGGCAACTCTTTCTTGTTATCCGTTCTTTGAACACATCGCTTCCGGCAGGACAGAAAGTTTCATTGGACAGAAAGTCTCTCATCTCTTTCAGCCCGGATTCAATCTCTTCTAATTCTTTTTTCGTATCAGAAAGCACGTTTCGAAGTTCGTTTAGTTTTGATGCTAGCTTACTTCTTTTCTCCGAATATTTCAGATCAAGATCATCTCTTTTCAGCTTAATAAGCTTCTCTTCTTCCCGTTTCGGAACTTCGTTATCCAGTAGTTCCCGCTTATCTTTTTCGTAATCAAATACCTGAGAGCGATTGTTTTTAATATAATCCATCTCCTTAGCAATAGTTTCGATCTCACGTTCATACCGGTTGATTGTTGCAACGTCAGCGCCTTTTCCTGCAAGCTCATCCTGTTTTAATCCCGCTATTTTCTCTTTCTCCTTTTCGCAATTCTGTTTAGCGGCTTCGATTTCCAGGGAACGTTGCGCTTCAAAAGCTTTGAATTCCTGTTCAATATCGCGAATTAACTCTTTATTCTTCTTCCGGCAAGTATTGATTTTTCTTTCACGCTCATCCGTGCAGGATTTTATTTCATTCTCGGCCTCAATCTTTTGATGAGCTAGTTCGTTTTGGCAGCTCTGAATTTCGCTTTTCCGGCCTTCTCTCCAGTCAGTTTCTTTCGTTTTGATGGAAGCAAGTTCGGCTTGTACGAATTTTATCTTTTGAGGGATTTGGTTTTGCTCTGCTTCTTTCTGATGCAGATCATTGTTTAAATCTCTTAGTTTAGAGTTATATTTCTTTTCAAGATCTGAAAGCATTGTGCACTTTTCGTTATCCAACTCTTCAAGACGTTTAGAGCAGTTGTTTATTTTCACCTGAAGACTCCTTCTTTCTATTTCCAGATCTTCAGGAGTACGGATACTACGCTCTATATTTGAGAGATTAAGCTTTATGCCAAAAAACGAATCCGAATCGCCCGATATAACAGGACTTAGTTCCCGGCTATATAATATTGTCTCTTCTTCCGCAATTTTACCGATAGTATCTTTCCAGCCCGATTTGTTTTTATCCAGCCATTCACAGAGAGAGCCCGTACGTTTTTCAATCAGATTACTAACCTGATCAAAATGAGCTCTAAGCTCAGTTCGCTCTTTCCGGATCAGATCCATCTTATCTTTGTAATCCCAGTCGAGTTCTTTCTGCTTTTGACTGAACTCTTGTCTTTGAGAGGCTATTTTCGTTTTTATCCCTTCAATGTCAATTTTCAGATCAAATATCCGGCGATCCAGTTGTTCAGTTTCCTTATTGCAGGCATCCTTCTCATTACGGAAAGGGTCTTCAAGATTCAAGCTTAGAAGTTTTTGTTTCTCCGCTTCCTGCGCCACCCGTATTTTGGTTAATCTTTCGTTGAGCGTATTCTGTCTGCTTTCGAAGGAAAGGCGTATCTCCTCTTCCTGAGCCCTCTGACTATTATTTATTTCCTCTTTCCGGACAGAATCCTTTTTCTGTTTTTCCAGTATCTGCTTTTCACACTCCATTTCTAAGCGGTTAAAGTCAGATTCTAAGTTGTCGAAAAGTAACTTGTATTTTTGTTCCACATCATTAAATGCAGACATTAAACCTTGCTTCAGCTCTTCCAGTTGCTTTTTCTGAGCCAGAAGCTTATCTTCCTGACTGACACGTGTTATGATCTCGTTTATGCGGATACGGTCGTAGTGCTGCTGCTTCTCACGTACTCTTTTCAGAAAATCCTGTATAACACCTAACTGTCGGGTTAGCTCATCGCGCTCTTTTCTGTTTTTATCGTCAAGTTCATTAATGCTCTTTCCTGTGATAGCATGCTCATCTGACTTCCTGACTATTTTATCCTGAAGAAGAGGAATCTCCTCTTCGGCGATTCGGCCTGCATAGTTTAGTTCTTCGCGGGCATGTGTAATTTCTTGTCGTGTATACAGCAAATCGCGGTAAGTATTAATTACTTTATCGGCCTGTTTACGGATGACAATCTCTCCTTTGGAGTTCTTATCGAACCAGAGCATAACGTCTTTATACTCCTGTTCGAATGATCTGATCTGATTGCGGTAGAAATCCAGATCAATGGCTACCTCTTCATCATTCATAGACCGGATGATCGTATCTTTAATGAAATCAGCATCCAGCTTAGTATTCAGAAATACATTCTGAATCGTTCGTGGAATATTTTGATATTTAGTACTTTCAACGATTGCATATTTACGAAACGGAACAAAGTCGTGGCGGCGGTTATTACCGAAAATAATATCTCTGTACATCTCGTAGCTAGTTACCTGCGAGGAAACAGAATGCGACTTGTCAATCCGTTCTTTAATACGGTTCCAGTCACTGTAAACCGCATTTTTCTCATCCATAAACCAGTCCCGGCTAAACGGAGCATCAATAAAGCGAAAGAAAACCCTTCCCTGCGATTTAGCTGCTACAACGCAAAAAGCCCCGTTTTCGCGCATCACTTCATACACGATATATGAATTAGAATAGGGGAAATAGTAACTATCGAAAGAGCTCTTCTCCTTTGGTATACCCAGACGTTGCTTATCGGCATTGTAGAAAAACAGAATAGCCCGCAAAAGCGTACTTTTACCTACTCCCTGTGTACCTATAAAATGCACATTCCCGTCGAGTTTTATTTCAGCAAGCGGAATATGCGCACTGTTGATAAAAATAATTTTATTCAGATATCTCATTTTCAACCTCCTCCGATATGTTTATACAATCAATTAACTCTTCAATGTAATGAAAGGCTGTCAGTACTTTCCACGTTCCGTCCAGCTCATTTTCCTCTTCGATAAAGCCCATATTCTTGAGCTCTTTGATCAACTGATCAATAACCTCCGTATGCTTTTTCTTTTCACTAAACAGTTTAGATGCTTTTTCTTTCAAATCTATATTACATCCGATCTGAACCAATATGTCGGCAGCCCTGAACGTGAATCCCGGACCAAATACAGAGTTGTAAGTTTTCAGAAAGTTGAGATAGTCAATCCATTTAAGCGTAGCTTCCAGTTTTCGCTCCAGATCTACTTTCGCCTCTTTGCGGGTAAAGTAATAATATCCGTTTCCGGCTTCGAGGAAGAAACCTATTCCGGTATAATATTCATAATAACTTTCGAAATTATCTTCGATGGCATCATACAGCCGCTTCGTTTGCACTGATACGCTGTTAGCAGAGATAAACCCGCCTTTGCTCAGCAGGTTGAAAATACCTTCCGTATATTTTATCATAGATTCTTATTTTGCATAAACTAATGGATACTCAATATGTTCAAAACATTCGTATTGGTCGGTGATACGAAGTTGATCTGCGTATAAAGAAACCAGCTGACAGAAATAGACCAGCTTGTCTTCAAGAGAAACCTCTTTCCGGTATGCAAAGTGCATTACGAAATAAAAAAGGTGGTACCCCGAAGCCATAAAGGAGTTATACATTTCGCGCAGATTCACTTCCTGCATAACCTTAGACTGATCCGTAAGAAAAGTATCCGGAATAGGGGAGGCTACATTTGTTTTATCCAGCTTCCGTGTTTTATTTTTATAATTTACCCTCAGAATGGCAGCCAGAGCATCGTCAGCTTCGCGCATATTATTCACAGAAAGTTTGATCCGATAGCTCGTTTGAGGCTCCATCCATACGTGGTTTTTCTGAGAAAGGCGTTCGCGGATATCTGTATTTTCCTCCAGTATGTATTGATCTTTCAGAAATTTAAGCTTCCGGACTTTTTCGAGTATGCGGTTTTGATAATCAATCAGATTGAGATAGTGGATCACTTGCTTCTCTACCTCAATCAGGTTGTGGTAAGAGTCATTAAGCTGAAGTTTTACATCCGTTACGACGTTTTGCATTTGCACGTCCATTGCAACGCGGAAGAAAGTGGTTTGTTTCGAATTAATCAATTCTTCGCTTTTGCGGATGAGTAGTGCAATATTGTTCCGCTTCTCGTCAAGCCGGTGAAGTTTGGCTTTTTTGATCTGGAAGTTAGGTTCTGTTTTATAAGTAATATCCAGATTTCGTTTCAGGTCAACTACGTTGCGTACAGTTGCCAGCGCGATATTCTTCAGACATCTTTTGACCTCACGGTAATAATTATACTTTCGGCCTTCGTTATTCTCTTTAAGGTAGTAATCGATATTTTCGTTAAGTCTGTCGATGAAGTCCTGTACAAAAGAAATATTGATCTCTTCGTTTACTTCGAGCACATCTTCAAAGAATTTCAGGTATACGTCTTCCAGTTCCAGAAAATCACCGTTATCACGGATAATCCCGTTATCAATTAAATATTGAATCCGGCTCTCTTTATACTCAATCAACTCTAGGGCATAGTCCTGTCTGAAAGAGAGTGATTTTCGTTTAGAAAACATCTCTTTCAGCAGAACTTTCTCTCTGTTGAGTGTTCCAACCAGCACATCAATTGATGGAAAAGTATTCATTGATAATTATAGGTTTTAAGTCGTGTTTGTTTGTTAAAATAGAGTGTAATAGAGATATATTATCTCTGCATCCCTAATAGTTCCGGATCAGCCAAAGTGCAAAAAAGCGGTCGTATACGTAGATCGTTCCCTGTTCTGTAGAAACAAAATCTTTGTCTAATAGCCCCTTTAGAGCTGATTGAACCGAACTGGCAGAGGGGAGATGATATTTCTTAACGAACAGACTGCCGGTTACGGCTTGCGCTTTTCCTTCTTTAGCTATGGCGATTAAAAGATTTTTCTGTTTCTCAGGAAGGCGGAACAAAGTCTCTTCGTAGCTATAGCGGAAACTTGCGACAACACTTTCCTGAGCAATATCTACCATAGTCAGATTACACTCTTCATTTTCTCCGGTCATCATATAGAGCATATTAAGCATCTTCTGTATGTACCAGGTAATTCCTTCGAATCGGGAATAGATCTCTGTTACAACTGCTTCTGTAATTTTTTTATTGCCTTTGCTGAAATGATATTTGGCAAATTCGATATACTTATCAACCGGGATGGATTCCAGATAAAGCATAGAAACACTTTGATAGAACGGGCGTGAAGGGCTAAGAAATATATTACTCATAATATGTCGCTGACTTCCTGCAAAGATAAAGCGGGCGTTGTTGCAATGCTGGATGTATGTACGCAGTACCGCTTCCAGGTTTTCTTCGGGATAAGATGCTATTTGCTGAAACTCATCAATGGCAACAATACACGGTTTGTCTGCATTGTTCAGATAATTGAATATTTCATCCAGTGTATTCCTGCTGTCGCGAAAGTCGCCGACATTCATATTGAATGATGGATTTCCCATCAGGTCGAAAGATACGCCGGGCTGAAGCGTTCTGGCATATGAAAGAAAAATTTCAATAGCTTTTTTTCCGAATGATTTAAGTTGTTCGAGGATCACTTTGCTTAACGAGAGCACAAAATCCTGAAGTGACTTTGTTGCGTAAATGTCAATAAAGAAGGTGTAATAGTTCTTTTCGATCTTCTTATCTGAAAAACAATGCATGATCAGCCCTGTCTTTCCCATTCTTCGGGGAGAGATCAAAGCCAGATTATTCCCGTTCGTTACTAAGTTAATTAGTTCTTCCCGTTCGGACTCTCTGTCGCAAAAATATTCTGCCGATACATATCCGGTAGTTATAAATGGATTAATTATCTGTATCATAATTGTTTGTATTGATATGCAAATATAATTATTATAAGATGGTAATTGTGGTATTCCAGAGTGATTTTTTTAGAGAAGATCCGATTAATAAAAAAAGCCCGCCAAAGAGCAATGCTCTTTTGACGGGCTTCCACCTAATAAATATAGCCTGGTTTGATCTTATTCTGATTATTTGCTTGTAATATTCTGAATCATCTCCGTAACATTTAACGTATTCGCTTTCTGTGATGGCGGATATATTTTCAGACTCTGGATATGTTCGTTCAGGTAAGTCAGCGCAGAGTTGAATAAATATGTTTTGCGCTGGAATACTTCGGCCATATACCCTTTTTCGGAGTATGACTCGAATGGATCCTGACGAAGATTATAAATCTTCGGTAGTTCAAACTGAGTAGTCGTTCCGTAGTATCCGTCACGAGCAGAGAAATGAAGTTTCCACTGATTGATACGGATAGCCTGAAGTTTAGATTCAGCATAATAGATATGGCAATTGCGGTTGCTCTCCTCTTGTTTACCAGTCCAGTAATCCAGATTGTTTACTCCGTCAATATATCCTTTCTTCACTCCGTCTGTACCCAGTTTATCTCCTTTTGCCAGTCTTTCTTTGATATCGTCAGCACCTGCAGCAGCAGCCAGAGAGGTAAAGATATCTTCGTGAGACTGAATGCCGTTTAGTTCGGTACCCGGCTGGATATGGCCTTTCCATCTGATAAACATCGGAACTCTTACACCACCTTCCCATGTAGTCATTTTTTCGCTGCGGAAAGGAGTTGTTCCCCCGTGAGGATAAGTAGCGTGTTCGGGTCCGTTGTCTGTAGTATAAACAATAATTGTATTGTCGTCAACGCCCAGCTCTTTCAGTTTGTCCAGAATCATGCCTACGTGTTCGTCGTGCTGAAGCATACCAGCCCCGTACATATCATACCAGCTGGTTTCGCTCTTGATGCTATCCTGATATTTTTCAGGAACGTGAGTGAAAACGTGCATTCTTGAAGAGTTGATCCATGTAAAGAATGGCTTATCTTCTTTTACTGCTTTTTCCATAAAGTCCAGTCCGGCTCCAACGAATTCATCGTCTACATTTTTCATTCTTTCGCGGGTCAGTGCTCCCGTATCCTGAATACGTTGTTTGCCTACGACTCCGAAACGTGGATCTTCCGTGTTGTCAAATTTATTGGTAGCCCAGCAGTGAAGAACACCACGTGGTCCGAATTTATCTTTAAAAGCAGGGTCTTTCGGATAATCCTCATCCTCCGGCTCTTCTTCTGTATTCAGGTGATAGAGATTCCCGAAGAACTCGTCGAATCCGTGAACGGTAGGAAGATATTCGTTTCTGTCGCCCAGGTGATTCTTTCCAAACTGACCACAAGTATATCCTTCTGTTTTCAAAACTTCAGCCAGTGTAGCATCCTGAAATTGTATACCTTGTTTTGCGCCTACATAGCCCACGGTTGTCAATCCTGTTCTGATAGGCATTTGTCCGGTAATAAGAGCTGCTCTTCCGGCAGTACTGCTCGGTTGAGCATAATGATCGGAAAATAATGCACCTTCTTTGGCAATTTTGTCGATATTCGGAGTGCGGTATCCCATTACTCCGCGATTGTATGCACTAAGATTCCAGTAGCCGATATCGTCGCCCATAATCACTACGATATTTGGCTTTTTCTCTTTCGCTTCAGCCTCCATCCCTGACAGAGCAGCACAAGCTATAACTCCGGCAGATACTAAATTTTTTGAAAGTTCCATAGTCTGTAAATTTGTGTTATTTACAGGCAAATGTATGGTATCGTGCTTTTTTGAAATTGTACTTTTTGGTGTATTTTAGTCACTATCCGATAATTTTTGAATATGCTTCGGAGTAACACCGTATTGCTTTTTGAACATCTTGATGAAGTGTCCCAGGTGAGAATAGCCCAGTTTATAAGCAACCTCGCTAACCGAAGAGTCTGTTGTAGTAAGTAACTCCCTGGCGTATTCCATACGGTAGAACTGAAAGAAATTATTGATACTCATCCCGAAGACGTCTTTAAAATACATCCGGATATAGGTTTCGCTCATTCCTGCAAATCTGACAAGCTCTTCCATTTTAACAGGCCTGGACAGATCCTGCAAAATCAGATTCTTGATCTGAACGATCATAAGTCTTTTCCTGTTATCCAGCTTATTCTTTTGAATAACAGTTCTTGACTGAGCTTCCCGGGCAAAAAGAGACAGCAGGATAAGTCCGTGAGCAAAGATGATATTCTTATCCGCAAGCTCTTCCCCTTTATTACGTAATATTTCGTAATAGGATAATTTCATGTCGGCAGTCAGCATCTGATAGATAAAGTACTCGTCGTCCTTTATCCTCTTCAGAAAATCATTTTCGGGTTTTAAGAAGTAGGAGAAGTTTTTCTCTTTAATGCGGAAGACAATAAGAGAGAAGGGGATATTCGCCGGATAGGTAAGACTGTCAGATGTGTTTGAGAAAAACACACCTGTAGTAGCAGACTTACTGACTCTGGCAACAGTTTCTAATGATCCTCTGGGCTCAAAAACCAACGTATCAGAAAAGATAATCGGATAACAAATCTCGGATGAGTGGATACGTTCGACAGTAACCTCTTCTTTAAGTTCAACGTGGAAGATAAATATATCGAAGATGTCGAAAGCATAAGACTCAATACTTCCGTTTGGCCCGGCGAGCTTGTTATTTATGATTTCTCCCCCAAAAAGCTCTTTCCATATGAGAAGCTGTGATTCCAGCTCCGTTACCTTCTGCTTTAAAACTTTCATACACCCTGACTATATTGTTGTAAATATAATGATGACCTCTTATTCTTTTATCGTATCACTACGGGATTGGTTTCGTCGTTATAGATACGTTCGAATATTCCGCGAAGAGCTGATTCCGATTCAATGATGATGCGAAGTTCTTTTAGTTTGAGAGCATTGGATGATTCCGGAATCCATAGTTTCATGTATCCGCCTTCGGCATACTTCTCCTGTAAATGAGCACAGAAACGTTCGTACTGCTCCTCTTTGTTCCGTTCGGGATAATGAGATAAACCAAACTGAACGGTTCGTCTGAGTGTAACCTCCGGATTGATGATACGATCTGCTTCGGCAACAATTTTGCCATATATGCTGCGGGGCTCATGTTTATTGGATGCCCGGTGATCCTCTATGGCATCTTTCATCAGTAAAAGCTGCTCTTCCGAAAACCATTTTCGCAACGTTTGATCTTTCATCAGGATATTTCCCGATTCAATATGATGAAATTCGCGTCCTTCGGATAATCCCAGATCATGATAGGCTGCAATCACGTAAACCATGTCGGTATTGACCGGATAGGAACCGGCAAGCAGTAAACTTTCTGAGATTACTTTACAGGCATGATCAACCTGATGAGCTTTGTCGAAAGTATTGTAACAAGGAATAATATGTTTGTTTACGTAAGACTCCAGATCCGGCTGTACGTTTTTGTTTGATGTATTCATTTAAATCCGTGATAAGTTGATTGATACAAAGATACAAAAAAGCATAGCATAAATCACTTATCACTCTTTAATGATGCTGACGGATAGTATTCACCGGTAACTCTGGCGTATCTGTCTATTCTCCGTATTCCGAAATATAACGTATCAGATTCAGGAGCTGACTCGAATAGCCTGTTTCGTTGTCATACCAGGCAATAATCTTAAAATAGGTATCGGATACACCTAATCCGGCTCTGGCATCAAACAAAGAAGGAGTCTTTTCGCTCAAAAAATCCGAAGATACCAGTTCGTCATCCACATAAGCAATAATGTTTTGCATAGAGTTTTGCGATGCATCTTTTATAGTACGGCAAATATCGTCATAAGTGGCAGGAGTGTTTAATTCCACAGACAGATCTATGGCCGAAACATCAAGAGTAGGAATACGGAAGCAGATACCCGTAAGTTTTCCGGATAATTCAGGGATTACCTTTCCGATAGATTTAGCAGCACCGGTTTGATAAGGTATAATATTAGCCAGACCCGATCTGCCCGACCGGAAGTCTCGTGATGAAGTTCCGTCAACCACATTCTGGCTTCCCGTAACAGGATGAATTGTAGTCATGAGTCCTTCTTTTATGCCGTATTTATCATTCAGTATCTTAGCAATAGGTGCCAGGCAGTTGGTCGTGCATGAGGCATTTGAGACAATTGACTCGTTGTTATATGTATGATGGTTGACT
>JBOFKD010000009.1:0-26493 GCA_051657165.1 Bacteroidales bacterium
GAAATGTCTCTTTAATGCGGTAGTATTTCTGCTCGCAAGAGGTCGCTGAATTGTATCTTATTTGTGATATAAAGTGCATAACGAGGCAAAGGTAAGCATAACAAAAATAAGTTCTGTGTACTACAATTCGGCTTTCAAGAAATTGATCAGAAAGGCTATCTTCATTATCAGTGTATTAAGTAAAACACACTCACGTATAATCGTAAAAATGCCCCTGAAAATAATTGAAAATAATTTTTAGGGGCAAAGTTGGGTTAAGAGAATTTTCAGCAGGACTTAAGAGAATTTTATTCTATACCGGATCTGCTCCGGAATAATTACCCGGTGATGATTCAACGGGTGAACCATCGGGTGTAAATGAACCATGCCATAATGAGACTCCCGGCAAGTCCTCCAAACGTGATAATCAGGGCATCGAGTCCTAATGTAGGGAGGTTGGTGAGTAAAGTATCATTCATGCCGACTGAGATTCCCAGGGAGAATAAAAGGGCCCATATGAAAACAGTAATCAACTTATGGATGAATTTCAGTTTTTTGTTCCGAAGTATGTATCCTGCCAGAATGCCTGAGAAAAGGATTAGTATAATCTTTATCATAACTACTTGTCTTTAAAGAATCTGTTGACAGCTTTTTCAAGCAGGAAGACGGATGCAATTAATAAAAGGATGACCATTAATATTGAGACGGAAACAGGAAATCCGAATCCGAAAGAGAAAAGAAAGGCTAATCCCGACAAGAATGCGAGCGGGTTTAATGATGCCCATTCGAAAGTTGCTGTAGAAGGAGCCGATATATAGCCTAGCAGGCATATAAGAATCAGTAATATGCCGGAAGCAATCAGTATAGACTTGATTTTCATTGCTGTTGGGGGTTAAATAAGTTTCATACAAAGATAATGCTTTTTTATTCAACACTAAAGCCGTATACTTTGTTATATAAAGTGATCATCTCAATAAGATATAGATGTATTCCATTTGACCTTTCGTGTAATTAATTATCTTTGTGAAGTTAATTAATCACGAAGAATGAGAATTTTCTTATATAATCTGATAGTTTTATTGCTGTTATCCTCTTGTGCGTCACCGTATGTCATACAATTGGAGGTGCAGAAAGCTCCCGAGATGTATATCTCTCCGGGAGTTCGTTCTATTACTATTGTTGATAACAGCGTAAATCAATCTCCTTATGAAGGACATACAATATCGTATGGGAATAAGGTACAGCGCTTATATCAGGAGACAGATAGTTTGAGTAAAAACCTGTTGATGGAGCTAAGCCGGGCTTTTGAATCAATGGGAATTAAGACTCGTCTGATTCAGGAAAGTATCCGTACGGATTCTAATTATCTGAGTAAATCTGTCGTGAATAAGAATAAGATAGCTCAGATTCTTAAAGGAGACTCTCCGGATCTTATTTTGTTTCTGGACAGAGGTCTTACAACTTCGTCTCTGTCATTGGCAGGAATGGAGTCGTCAAATGCTTTTTTTGTAAAATATGATCTGGCTTATCAAACCGATTTTCGTTTTTACGATCCGCATAAACAAACGGATTTGATAGAACTAAACAAAAGATCAGCCCATGGATGGGAACATATTGACTGGTCGGTAGATAATGTTTTGCAGGTGTTTCAGTTTAATAATTTGCGGGAAGAAGTCCTGATGTCTAAACTGGACCAGATAATGAAAGCATTATTTCCGTATATTATAACAAGCGATCGTATACTTTATTGCAATACAAATTTGAATATGAAAGATGCGTTGCGTTATGCCAAACGCCATAATCTGAATGATGCATCTATAATCTGGCAATATCTCTATGATAATAGTAAAAAAGAAACTGAGCGCTTTTACTGTGCGATGAATCTTGCCTACTTTTATGAAACACAAAATATGTTGTCGCAGACCCATTTTTGGCTTCGAAATGCGAAGAATTTTTCTTCAGTTGCATCTGAAGAAAACCTCGATTATCTGAAAAAATATACCGTAGAAATCGAAAACAGGATGAGCGAATCACTTCCTGTTCGGATTGGAGATTATTAAATTGGGTTGTGATAACTTAAAAATGTCGGTTTTTTATTGAGTTATTTAGGTTAAAAGTTAAAAAACAGGTGACTCCCTTTTTTTTGGCACAGAAAAAAACAAAGGAGTTCTTTTTTCTGAAACTAAAATGCTATATATTTGCAATCCGTTTTGAGTAAGCAAATTAAGAGAACAGAAAATAATTCATATAATTATGACTAAAGCAGATATTGTTAACGAGATTGCAAAGAGTACAGGGATTGATAAAGCGACTGTTTTGACAACAGTAGAAGCTTTTATGGGTGTAGTGAAAGACTCTATGTCTAACGGGGAAAATGTTTACCTTAGAGGGTTCGGTAGCTTCGTAATTAAGAAGAGAGCACAAAAAACGGCTCGTAACATCTCTAAAAATACAACAATTATTATTCCTGAACATAATATTCCTTCATTCAAGCCAGCTAAGACTTTTATGAACGATATTTCAGGTATGAATGAATAATTTACTATAAAGTTTAACTAAAAAAAATTACAACAATGCCAAGCGGAAAAAAAAGAAAAAGACATAAAATGTCTACGCACAAGCGCAAGAAGAGACTAAGAAAAAACAGACATAAAAAGAAAAAATAAATAGTCTGTGACTTCACAAAGTCATTTGAAGAAGTAATAAAGAACAAACTTAATGACTTTATTAAGTTTGTTCTTTGTGTATTTATAACACTCTAATAAATTGAAAAGTGGTAAGCGAACTCGTTATTGACGTATCTCAGAAAGAGATATCTATTGCCATTCTGGAAGATAAAAACGTAGTGGAGCTTCAAAAAGAGTCACGCAACGTTTCATTCTCTGTGGGCGATATTTATCTTGGAAGAGTTAAAAAAATGATGCCCGGACTAAATGCGGCATTTGTAGACGTCGGATACGATAAAGATGCTTTTCTTCACTATCTGGATTTGGGCTCACAGTTCAACTCCACCAACAAATTTGTCAGACAAGTAATTTCGGACAGAAAGAATTTACCGTCGCTCCCTAAGTTTCAGCTTTTACCGGATATCCCTAAAGAAGGTACATTGCCAGATGTGTTGAAACAAGGGCAGGAAGTCTTGGTTCAGATCACCAAAGAGCCTATCTCTACGAAGGGACCACGATTGACTGCGGAAGTTTCTTTTGCCGGACGTTTTCTTGTTTTGATGCCATTCTCCGATAAGGTTTCTGTATCCCAAAAAATTAAATCGAGCGAAGAACGTGCTCGTTTAAAACAATTGATACAAAGCATTAAACCAAAGAATTTTGGTGTTATCGTCAGAACTGTTGCCGAAGGTAAGAAAGTAGCTGAGCTGGATATGGAATTGAAACTCCTTATCCGGAGATTTGAAGAGGCTATGGCTAAATTACAGAAAGCAAAAGTTCCTTCCTTAGTTTTTGAGGAAACAGGACGTACCGTTGCTATCCTGAGAGATATTTTCAATCCTTCCTTCGAGAATATCTATGTTAATGATGAAACGGTCTTTAAACAGGTTAAAGAGTATGTGTCACTGATCGCTCCTGATAAAGTTGAGATTGTAAAACACTACAAAGGGACTCTGCCTATTTTTGATAACTTTGGAATCACCAAACAAATTAAGTCCTTATTTGGTAAGGCAGTAACATTCAAGCGTGGTGCTTATCTGATTATCGAACACACTGAAGCTTTACATGTTATTGATGTAAACAGCGGTAATCGTTCTAAGTCCACCAATTCACAAGAAGATAATGCGCTGGAGGTAAATCTGGCTGCAGCAGAAGAAATTGCTCGTCAATTGAGACTGAGAGATATGGGTGGGATTATTGTGATTGACTTCATTGATATGCAGGAGCAGTCTCACCGTCAGCAAATTTATGATAAAATGAAAGAGGCTATGTCGCACGACCGTGCCAGACATAATATCCTTCAGTTGAGTAAATTTGGTTTAATGCAGATAACTAGACAACGTGTTCGTCCGGCGATGGATATTAATACGTTGGAAGACTGTCCGGTTTGCTTTGGTAAAGGGAAAATGCAGCCGTCAATCTTATTGACAGACCAGTTGGAGAGTAAAATTGACTATCTGGTGAATAAACTAAAAGTGAAGAAGTTTACTTTATATGTACATCCGTTCGTCGCTTCTTATATAAACCAAGGGTTTATGTCTTTGAAGTGGAAGTGGAGATTTAGCTTTGGGATGGGAATTAAAGTAATCCCTGATGAAAGCCTGGCTTTATTGCAATATAAATTTGTCGATTCCGAAAAACAAGAAATCGACTTAAAAGAAGAATTTGAAATAAAGTAATAACTTTGTTGCGAGTTGCAGATTTGTATTTCTCTTATGGAGAATAAGAAACAAATTTGCAGCTCGTAATTTGTTTTTGGGAATTTGAGTTTATATTTGTTGCGACATCTAAATAATGAATCGAAAATGATGAACGAAGAGATTAAAAAAGCTTGTGAGGTAATGCAGGCAGGTGGTGTTATTCTTTATCCTACTGATACAATCTGGGGATTAGGTTGTGATGCTACAAACGAAGAGGCGGTCAAGCGTGTGTATGAAATTAAAAAGCGTATTGACAGTAAAGCTTTGATCGTTTTGATTGATCGTGATGTTAAGTTGCAATTTTACGTGGATGAAGTTCCTGAAATTGCATATGATCTGATTGAATATTCAGACAAACCGCTTACAATCATATACGATGGTGCGCGTAATCTGGCTTCGAATCTGATGGCAGAGGACGGTAGTATTGGTATTCGTATTACAAAAGAGGAGTTCTCTTCAAAATTGTGTGAGAGATTTAAAAAGGCGATCGTATCTACCTCTGCTAATATTAGCGGACAGCCTTCTCCGGCCAACTTTGACGAGATTTCGGACGAAGTGAAAGGTATGGTTGACTATATTGTTGATTACAGACAGAACGATTTGTCTAAATCTAAACCTTCCGGAATAATAAAACTAGGTAAGAACTGCGAAGTGAAAGTGATCAGAGAATAATATGATAAAAGAAAGTTCGTGGTATTTAAGGATGCTTCTTTGGCGACAAAGAAATATCAGTGAAAAGCAATTCCTGCTTTTGATCAGTTTTGTAATCGGTATTCTTTGTGCTTTTGCAGGTGTTGTCCTGAAAACAATTATCCACTTTATTCAAAAGTTACTGACAGATCACTTTTCGGTTGAAGGAGCGAATTACCTTTATCTGATTTATCCGATCATTGGTATTTTTCTCACAGGCTTGTTTATTCGTTATATTATCCGGGATAATGTGTCTCATGGTGTTACGCGTATTCTGTATGCAATTGCCCGTGGGAATAACCGGATTAAATTTCATAATACATACTCATCGGTTGTAGCCAGTGCCATAACAATTGGTTTCGGGGGATCGGTCGGTGCGGAATCTCCGATTGTGTATACGGGGGCTGCGATTGGTTCTAATATAGGGAATTTCTTTCGCCTCGGTCCCCGCCGCTTGTTGCTGCTCATCGGATGTGGTGCCGCAGGTGCTGTAGCAGGGGTATTTAAGGCTCCTATAGCAGGATTAGTGTTCGTACTTGAGGTATTAATGATTGATCTCACCATGACCTCGGTATTGCCTTTGCTGATCTCTTCCGTTACAGCGGCTACGGTCTCTTATATCATTTATGGTTCGCAGGCTACTTTTGCTTTTAATTATACAGAACCATTCTTTATCCATCGTATTCCTTATGTGTTTATTCTGGGAATCGTTTGTGGGTTGATGTCTCTGTATTTTACGAAGTCAATGAGCTGGCTTGAGGGCGTTTTTAATAAACTGAAGAATCCCTATCAGAAGTTAGCTCTGGGAGGGGTAATTCTGAGTATTCTGATATTCTTGTTTCCTCCGTTATTTGGTGAGGGATATGAGTCTATTGATGCTATTATTAATGGTGATCCGTTAAAGTTGCTTGACGGTAGTCCGTTTTACCAGGCTCAGAGTAGTTTCTGGATGTTTACACTGTTTGTGCTGGCTATTACTATGTTTAAGGTATTTGCGAGTACGGCAACGAATGGTGGAGGCGGATGTGGAGGTATATTTGCACCGAGTCTCTTCCTGGGATGTCTGACAGGATACGTCTATTCAACGATTATTAATTACTTTTTTCCGGAAGTTTCTGCTTCCGAAAAAAACTTTGCATTGATGGGGATGGCCGGTATAATGTCAGGAGTAATGCATGCTCCTCTGACTGGTATCTTTCTGATTGCCGAACTGACAGGAGGATATAGTTTATTCCTTCCTTTGATGGTCGTTTCAATCAGTGCTTATGCAACCATTAAAATATTTGAACCAAATAATATCTATGCGATTCGTCTGGCTCAGAAAGGAGAGTTGCTGACTCACCACAAAGACAAGGCAGTACTGACTTTGTTGAATACCGAAAGTGTAATTGAGAAGGATCTGCCTGTTGTTACACCTGAAATGTATTTAGGAGATTTGGTGAAGGTAATCGCACAGGCTAAACGTAATATCTTCCCGGTTGTGGACGATAATAATGTTTTGTTAGGTGCAGTTATGATGGATGATATACGGAATATCATGTTCCGTCCGGAGCTGTATAACCGTTTCCAGGTTGGTAAATTGATGATTACTTATCCGGAAGTACTGGATGTTTCCGATACGATGGATAAAGTAATGAAGGCTTTTGATGAGCAGAATCTATGGAATCTGCCTGTCGTGGACAAAGGTAAATATGTCGGTTTTGTATCGAAGTCGAAAATATTTACAGCTTATCGCGAAGTTTTGATGGAATATTCAGAAGATTGATGAATGAAAATGAAAAAGAAGGATTTACGTATCGTATATATGGGTACTCCCGACTTTGCTGTCGAGAGTTTAAAGGCGCTTGTTGAAGGCGGATATAATGTAGTAGGAGTTATTACTATGCCGGACAAACCTGCCGGAAGAGGTATGAAACTTCAGTATTCAGCAGTTAAACAATATGCCCTGGAAGCTGGGCTACCTCTGTTGCAACCTGAGAAACTCAAGAATGAAGAGTTTCTGGCAGCTCTGAAGGAATGGAATGCCAATCTGCAAATTGTAGTTGCTTTTCGTATGCTTCCGGAAGTGGTATGGGATATGCCTGAATATGGCACTTTTAACTTACATGCTTCTTTATTACCTCAGTATCGTGGAGCTGCTCCTATAAACTGGGCTGTAATAAACGGAGATAAAGAGACAGGAATCACCACATTCTTTCTGGAACATCAGATTGATACGGGAAATGTCATTCGCCAGGAGAAAGTAACGATTGAAGAAACAGATAATGCAGGTATTGTTCACGACAAACTAATGCACCTGGGTGCTAAACTGGTTGTCGAAACGGTGGATCAGGTATTATCCGGAAATTTGAAAGCTACACCTCAAAATGAAATGGCCGATGAGTCTTCATTAAGACCTGCACCGAAGATATTTAAGGATACTTGCCGGATTAACTGGGAAGGTTCAGCTGAGACAATTTATAATTTTATAAGAGGTCTGGCTCCATATCCTGCTGCATGGACAGAGTTAATGGACGGGGATAAAGCTTCTATGCTGAAAATCTATGAAACATCAAAGGAATACATACAGCATGATCATAAGCCGGGAACCTTGTTTAGTGACGGTAAAACTTACCTTAAGGTAGCTGTTAAAGATGGTTTTTTGTCCATCCTTTCTTTGCAGATAGCCGGTAAAAGACGCATGGAGATAGATGAGTTTTTAAGGGGATTCAGACTTCAGAACTCTATGTATTTGTCATAATCTTATAATCATATAATAATAGCAGATTTGCACTGGATTCCCGTTTCTGTGAATTCAGGCAAATCTGTTTTTTTATTTCTATTCTTCAGATATTCAGTGAAAATGAAGCGCAGAAAAATCATTATACTTACAGTTATATCTATAGCCCTCTTGTATATTAGTATCTCTGTTACCCGGATAAATAAATACAGAATAGATGGTAAACTTCAGAATATAGACTCAATTGCTGTCAAAAATCCGCAGCTGGCACTTGACGAACTCGGTAAAATCAAGTACCGGCTTTTGAATGATCAGGAAAAAGCTTTTTATACAATTATAAAAAAACAGGCACAGATAGATTTAGGTAACTTATCTCAGAATGATACATTGTTACTGAAATCAATGATAACTTTTCTCGGAACTGATGATTCAATTAAAATAGCTCATTCCTTTTATCTTCGCGGAAAATGCTTGTTCAATGAAGGTTATATATTGGAGGCTGCCAGCAGCCTGAACTATGCGATAGAATATTTCCCTGTAATAACCCGGGATAAACTTCGTTATGATATACATTCAACACTGGCTGATGTATATAATCAGAACAGATTATTCACAGAGGAGGTTGCCGAAAGAGAGAAAGCTTACTCTTATGCTCTGGCACTAAATGATACTTCAAAAATTAATAACTCTCTGATTAATCTGGCTAAATCGTATACACGAATTCACATTAACTCTGATTCTTTGATTAGGGATGTACTTCAGTTGATTTATTCTAACCAGGATATTAATGCTGAAGGTATACCTCAGTTAATACGCTCACTTAAAGATAAAGCGGAGTTCAAGATACAGTTATCCGAGGGGCTTAAGTATGTTGATCGTATATTGGAAGAGGCAAAGGATTCGGCGGATATCCGGACGCTTTATATGATTAAGGGTGAATTGCTTTATATGGATAAACGCGAAAATGAATCCCGCGGTTATCTGAGATTATCCATGAAGAGTAAGAACAGGACTGAGCGCCTGAAATCTTATTTCGGTCTTTATCATATTTATCGTAAGCGGAATCAGATTGACAGCTCCTACTATTTTGCAGATGCTTTGGTACTTTTACAGGATTCTGCCAGTAAGGATTATGTAAATGAATCTCTTGTGAGTCTTAAGTCTATTCAGTCTTATAAGAAACAGAGACGATCATTCATTGAAAATAAAATTGAAATGTCTCAGCATAAGTCACAATTGGCATACATTCTTATTGCTTTTCTGATAATTACATTATTGTTGTTGCTTACTGTTGTAATATATCGTAACCGGAAAGTGAAACTGGAGACTTCTGTGAAAGAAGAACAGTCTAAACTGATAGAAATCGAGCTTCAGAAAAGAGAAATCGAGAATCAGTTGCTTAAAGAACAGGCTGAAAAAGAAAATGAACGACTAAAATCTCTTGCAGCTGATCTTTATCGCAAAGATGCCGAGAATCTGTTGCTTAAAGAGAAAAATGAAAAAGAGATTTTGTTAGCAAGGGATATGGTAATAAAGGCGGAATACTACAAACGTCTGAATATGATATCTATTCCTATTCTCTCAGCGCGTAAGGATAATAAAGGATTTATCTTTCTGGGTAAAAAAGAATGGGCTACGATCAAGAATAATACAAATGCCTGCTTTGAGAATTTTACAGACAGACTGGCTGATACTTTTCCTGTATTATCAGAGGATGATATCTGTTTTCTTTGTCTGATAAAAATGGAGCTTTCTCTTGATCTACTCGCTTCTGTTTACCATGTGGAAAAGAATAGTATCTCAAAGAAGAAAGGTAGGATGAAGGATAAAATGAATATACGGGATAAGTCACTGGATGACTTTATCCGTGTTTTTTAAACTAAGAAGGGTGTCTTATTTAAGACACCCTCTTTTAGTTTTGGCCTAGATTAACTTGGATCATAGATCCATCTTAGCATAGATAAACGAGAAATCATGGTATTAAACAGTCAAAATCAACAATAATAAAAGTCGTTTTTTCATGTCGGTTAATACCGTGTAATTTTATTTAGTATATTGTAAATCCATCTTTCTATTTGTATTGTTCCGTATAAATCTAAAATAACGTAATCCTGAAATATTTTTATTGATAGATTTAAGAAAGTCCGGGATATCTTTGTTATCCTGATGCAAAAATAGGCGGTTTGTGTCTGTTTTTTCTGTTTTTGATGTGACAGATTGTTGTTCTTGTATCTGTCAGTATATTAGTTGAATATGTTTGTTTTGTCCATCAGAAGTGACAGTTTTTTAGTGACATTCGCATCTGTTTATGCTCAAGAGAGATAAATTTATCCTGAATTCAGAGGTTAATACATATTTAAAATGCCCCAGTAAATTCTTGATATTACTTATCTTTGTGTCTTCATTTAAAAAGGAAAGGATCAGACCGGAATGTCAAAGAAGCTTCTTAAAATATTACTGCTTACTTTAGGGACAATATCTCTTGTTCTTGGTATTATTGGCATGTTCCTGCCAGTCTTGCCTACTACTCCTTTTTTGCTTCTTACGGCCTTCCTGTTTATGCATGGTTCTCCGGAATGGCATGATCGTTTACTTGCGAATAAATGGACCGGACCGGTACTTGAAGACTATAAAGTGCATAAATCAATTCGCCTAAAAAAGAAAATAGTGATTCTGGCTTTACTCTGGTCTACGATGCTTCTGAATATCTTCTGCTTTGTAGACAATTTGTGGATAGATCTTTTGTTGCTTGCCATCTCAATTGGTGTTACAACTCATATTCTGATGATTAAAACACGGAGATAAAGTCAGGTTAAACCTTATATAATATGAAAATTCAAAAGACAAATGCTGCGCGTTTATTAGATAAGGATAAAATTCCATACGAACTGATTCCTTATGAAGTGGATGAGTCGGATCTGGCTGTCGGGCACGTTGCAGAACAATTAGGTCAGAGTCTGGAACAGGTTTTCAAGACTCTGGTATTGAAAGGTGATAAAACCGGCTATTTGGTTTGTGTTATACCCGGAGGGCATGAAGTGAATCTGAAAAAGGCAGCTAAGGTGTCAGGTAATAAAAGTGTAGAGATGATTCCTATGAAAGATCTTTTGACTGTTACTGGATATATCCGTGGCGGATGTTCTCCTTTGGGAATGAAAAAGCACTTCCCTACCTTTTTACATATTACTGCAAATAGTCAGCCTTTTATATATATAAGTGCGGGAGTAAGAGGATTGCAGTTGAAAATTGTTCCTGCGGATCTTCTAATCGTAACAAAAGGTCATTTAGCTGATATTGCTGATTGATAAAGTATTTGAAAATGTTTCTTATTTATAGGTAATAAATAAGAAACATTTTTTTATTTTAGGCGAAAATATGGAGTTGCTCTCTGTTGAAGATCATCCTCCTGCTTTATACTGTTTAAAACATTAACCTTATGAGTACCGATAAAAATAAGCTTAAACCAGAATATATTTATTGGTAATCCTTAAATAAACTATGAATCAATGAGAAGATTAATCGAATGTGTTCCGAACTTTAGCGAGGGACGCAACTTATCCGTAATCAAATCAATCACAGACCAGATTGAATCAGTTGAAGGTATACGTCTTTTAGATGTTGATCCGGGTGCAGCAACCAACCGTACAGTTGTAACATTTGTCGGAGAACCCGAAGCTGTGCTGGAAGCCGCTTTTCTGGCTGTTAAAAAAGCATCCGAACTTATAGATATGAGACATCATAAGGGGGCTCATCCCCGTATGGGTGCAACGGATGTATTACCACTTATTCCTATTTCCGGTATTACATTAGAAGAATGCGCCGCTCTGGCCAGAAAATTAGGTAAACGGATTGCCGATGAACTACACATTCCTGTTTATTCTTATGAAGCCGCGGCCTTTACTCCTGCAAGAAAGAATCTGGCTGTTTGCCGTCAGGGAGAATATGAAGGACTGTCTAAACGTGTCAATTCGGATTCAGATGCTCCTGATTTTGGAAAAGCTCCATACGATGATCATATCGCTAAAACAGGTGCTACAGCAGTGGGTGCACGTGACTTCCTGATTGCAGTAAACTACAACCTGAATACAACCTCTACGCGTCGTGCAAATGCTATCGCTTTTGATGTGAGAGAGAAGGGAAGACCTCTTCGCGAAGGCAATCCCGTTACCGGTAAACCTGTAAAAGATGCAAACGGAAATCCGGTTACTGTACCCGGATCATTAAAGGCCTGCAAAGCGATAGGTTGGTTTATCGATGAATACAAAATAGCTCAGGTGTCTATGAATCTGACTGATATTTCAGTGACGCCATTACATATTGCTTTTGATGAAGTTTGTAAAAAAGCAAACGAAAGAGGTATCAGAGTGACAGGAGCAGAAATTGTAGGACTTGTTCCTAAAAGAACGCTTCTGGAGGCAGGAAAGTATTTTTTGGCAAAACAGCAGCGCTCATGTGGTATTTCTGAAGATGAGATCATAAAGATAGCCGTGAAGTCTATGGGGCTTGATGATCTGAAACCATTCAATCCTGAAGAAAAAGTAATCGAGTATCTTCTGGATGAAGACCAGCCCAAACGTCTTATTGATATGACTTGTGTCGCCTTTGCCGGGGAGACAGCCAGTGAATCACCCGCTCCGGGCGGAGGTTCAATCTCAGCTTATATGGGTGCGCTGGGGGCTGCTCTTGGAACAATGGTTGCAAATCTTTCAGCTCATAAGGCCGGTTGGGATGATAAATGGGAATTCTTCTCCGGATATGCAGAGCAAGGACAGAAAGCAATGGCTGAGCTTCTACATTTGGTGGATGAAGATACAAATGCATTTAATCGGATTATGGATGCTTTGTCAATGCCTAAAAAAACAGAAGAGGAGAAGCTTCGCAGAGCTGAAGCGCTCGAACTGGCTACCTTATATGCAACGGAAGTTCCTTTGAAAACGATGAAAGTTGCCGTGAAAGTCTTTGATCTGTTGGAGGCAATGGTTGAGCATGGCAATCCTAATTCGGTTTCTGATGCAGGTGTAGGCGCACTGGCTGTTCGTGCTGCTGTTTTAGGGGCACATCTTAATGTTCGCATTAATGCTGCCGGACTGAAAGACAAAAACATTGCTGCTGCGTTAATCAATGAGAGTGATGCTTTGGTCGAAACAACTGAAAGTAAAGAAAAAGCACTTTTGGAAAAAGTTAGAAAAGTAATTGGCTAAAAAAGAAACATACAACCATGAATCAAACGACATTCGAACATGAAATAACTATGGGCATTCCGGATATTCTTCCGGAACACCCGGGCTTTGATCCTGCGATTAATCATGCACCTAAACGAAAAGATATACTGACACCTGACGAAAAAGTGCTGGCGCTTCAGAACGCTCTCCGTTATTTCCCGGAGAAGCATCATACTGTTCTGGCAAAAGAATTTGCCGAAGAACTGGAAAAATATGGTCGCATTTACATGCAGAGGCTTCGTCCGGCAGAAGTGATGAAGGCTCGTCCTATAAGTGAATACCCCTATAAGTCAATACAGGCTGCTGCTATTATGATGATGATTCAGAATAATCTGGATAAAGCTGTAGCTCAGCATCCTCATGAACTGATTACTTATGGAGGAAACGGCGCTGTTTTTCAGAATTGGGCGCAGTATCGTCTGACGATGAAATATTTGTCGCAGATGTCTGATCGACAGACTCTGGTTCTTTACTCGGGACATCCGCTCGGGCTGTTCCCCTCTCATCCCGAAGCTCCCCGTGTGGTTGTCACAAACGGTATGGTAATACCTAATTACTCAAAACCCGATGATTGGGAGCGTTTCAATGCACTGGGAGTATCGCAGTATGGCCAAATGACAGCCGGATCATTCATGTATATAGGACCTCAGGGCATTGTTCATGGTACGACTATAACAATCATGAATGCCTGTCGTATGCATTTAAAGCCCGGTGAAACAGATCTTGGCGGAAAACTATTTATTTCGTCAGGGCTTGGCGGTATGTCCGGAGCACAACCTAAAGCAGCTGTTATCTCAGGTGTGGTAAGTATTGTGGCTGAAGTAAATCCGAAAGCCGTACAAACCCGCCACGAACAGGGTTGGGTTGATGAGGTCTATTTTGATATACCGTCTGTAATCAATCGTGCTCAGGAAGCGGTAAAAAATAAAGAGGCTGTTTCTCTGGCTTATCAGGGAAATGTGGTCGATTTATGGGAAGCACTGGCTGAGAGAGGAGTGAAAGTGGATATTGGTTCAGACCAGACTTCCTTGCATAATCCATGGGCCGGAGGATACTATCCGGCAGGTCTGACTTATGAAGAAGCAAATCAAATGATGGCTGAAGCTCCTGATTTATTCAGAGAGCGGGTGCGCGAATCATTGAGAAGACAGGTGAAAGCGATCAATAAACTTACTGCTGACGGAATGTATTTCTTTGATTACGGGAATGCATTTCTGCTGGAAGCCTCCCGTGCCGAAGCTGATATATTGGGCAATGCACCGGGTAAATTCAGATATCCTTCTTACGTGCAGGATATTATGGGGCCGTTCTTTTTTGATTATGGCTTTGGTCCGTTCCGTTGGGTGTGCACATCCTGCGATCCGAAAGACTTAGAGCTGACAGATAAAATCGCTGCCGGTGTTCTGGAGGAAATTCGTAAAACAGCTCCTGAAGAGATTGCTTCCCAACTGGATGATAACATTCACTGGATTAAAGAAGCACAGCGTAATCAGCTGGTAGTCGGTTCTCAGGCGCGTATTCTTTATGCCGATGCCGAAGGCCGTATGAAAATAGCCAAAGCTTTTAATGAGGCTATCCGTAAAGGAATTATCTCAGCACCGATTGTTTTAGGACGCGATCATCATGACGTGTCCGGGACAGATTCTCCGTATCGCGAAACCTCCAATATCTATGACGGATCTTCCTTCACTGCTGATATGGCCATACATAATGTGATCGGCGACTCTTTCCGGGGAGCTACCTGGGTGTCAGTTCATAACGGAGGCGGAGTAGGTTGGGGCGAAGTTATCAATGGCGGTTTCGGTATGGTTATTGACGGAAGTAAAGAAGCCGACAACCGCATCGAACAAATGCTCCACTGGGATGTAAATAATGGAATTGCCAGAAGAAGCTGGGCCCGCAACAAGGGGGCTATATTTGCAATAAAGAGACAGATGGAAGCAACTCCTAATCTGGTAGTGACCATCCCTAATATTGCAGACGAAATTATGATCATGAATACACTTGCCGGTCAGGCAAAATAAAATAATACCCTGAGGCCCTCCCGGTCAGCTAACCGAAATCCGGGAGAGCCTCCTAAGACCCTGTAAAATGAAAAACGAAACAATACATTATATTTCTCCCGAACATCTGACTATTGAGTCTGTACGGGATATTATTTGTGAGAAAAAGAAACTGGAATTATCAGAGGAGGCTATCCGGAGGATTGTCAAATGCCGGACTTATCTGGACGAAAAAATGAAAAACCAGAAAGAACCGATCTATGGGATAACAACCGGATTTGGCTCGCTTTGTAATATCAGTGTAAGTGAAGACGAACTGTCGGACTTGCAGCGCAATCTGGTGATGTCTCATGCTTGCGGAACAGGCGATGAGCTGCCGCGTGATATAGTGAAAATTATTCTTTTATTGAAAATTCAGTCTTTATCATATGGCTATTCCGGCGTTCAGCTTCTGACAGTTGACAGACTTGTATACTTTTTTAATCACGATATTCTGCCTGTAATTTATCAGCAGGGTTCATTAGGAGCATCCGGAGATTTATCACCTCTGGCTCACTTATCTTTACCTTTACTGGGGATGGGTGAAGTCGAATATCAGGGCAAAAGAATCAGTGGCGAAGAGTTAATGCGTGTACTGCATTGGTCTCCCGTTGAATTAAAATCAAAAGAAGGGCTTTCCTTGCTTAACGGAACACAACTTATGAGTGCCTACGGGGTCTGGGCTCTGATAAAGGCCCGCGAACTATCTGAATGGGCCGATCTGATAGGGGCGCTTTCTCTGGATGCTTTCGATGGACGTATTGAACCATTTAACAAAGAAGTTCATCTGGTACGTCCTCATCGCGGACAACTCGAAACAGCAGAAGCCGTGTCTGCTATACTCAAAGGAAGTGAGATTATATCCCGTAAGAAAGGACACGTGCAGGATCCTTACTCATTCAGGTGTATGCCTCAGGTACATGGAGCTTCCAAAGATGCTATCCGTTATGTGAAATCTGTTTTTGATACCGAAATTAATAGTGCAACGGACAATCCTACAGTCATTCCGGATAAAGATCTCATTATTTCAGCCGGTAATTTCCACGGACAGCCATTAGCCATAACAATGGATTTTCTGGCGATTGCTATAGCCGAACTGGGCAGTATATCCGGGCAGCGTACCTATCAGCTGATCAAGGGCTGTCGCGAATTACCTAAATTTCTCGTAGCATTACCGGGACTCAATAGTGGATTTATGATTCCTCAGTACACTGTCGCATCTATTGTCAGTCAGAGTAAGCAGCTGTGTACTCCTGCTTCGGTTGATTCGATAGAATCTTCCCAGGGACAGGAAGATCATGTAAGTATGGGAGCAAATGCTGCCACTAAGTTATACAAAGTAGTTCAAAACACAGAGAGGGTTCTCGCCGTCGAATTATTCAATGCTGCTCAGGCTTTGCAGTTCAGACGTCCGCTGAAAACTTCACCAATTCTGGAGGAGCTAGTAGCCCGGTACCGCCGGACAGTTCCGTTTATCGAAACAGATGAGGTGATGTATAAGCATATTGAATCATCTGTGCAGTTTTTAAGAGAAGAGTGGAAGAAATGCGTACATTAATAAAAAATATAAAGAAACTCGTGGGAGTAGAAGTCCTGCCTCATCCCTATCTCTGGGGTGAGCACATGGACTCTATGCATTGTATTGATCATGCCTGGCTGTTAGTTGAAGATCAGACCATTCATTCTTTTGGATCCATGAAGGATAATTGTCCGTTTAATTATGATCAGATGGTCGATGCTACCGGCAAGATGGTATTCCCTTGCTTTTGCGACTCTCACACTCACATAGTATATGCAGGCAGTCGCGAACAGGAGTTTGTGGACAAGCTGAAAGGCATGTCCTATGTCGAAATAGCAAAGCGCGGCGGAGGTATTCTTAACTCAGCCGAACGGCTTCATCACTCAACAGAAGATCAGCTTTTTGAGCAGGCTATGTGCCGGGTGGATGAAATGATTCGTTTCGGGACCGGAGCAATTGAGATCAAAAGTGGTTATGGTCTTTCTCTCGAAGATGAGCTTAAAATGCTCAGAGTGATTCATCGGATTAAGAATACTACTCCGGCTACCATTAAAGCTACATTCCTTGGTGCACATGCCGTTCCTCTGGCTTACAAAGGCCGTCAGTCTGAATATGTAGATCATATTATAAATGATATGATCCCGGCGATAGCCAAAGAAGGCTTAGCCGATTTTATAGATGTCTTCTGCGATGAAGGATTCTTTACTGTTGAAGAGACTGACCGGATGCTCAAGGCTGCTGCCAGATATGATATCGAGCCTAAAATACATGCCAATGAACTGGCTTGTTCCGGAGGTATTCAGGTAGGAGTAGCCAACAGAGCTTTATCTGTCGATCATCTTGAGTTCACAGGCGATCCCGAGATAGAGATTCTTCAGGATTCCATAACAATGCCTACTTTGTTGCCCGGAGCTGCTTTTTTTCTTGGAATGGAATATCCGCCGGCCCGTAAAATGATTGATGCCGGATTACCGGTGGCTTTAGCCTCCGACTACAATCCGGGTTCTTCCCCGTCGGGCAATATGAAGTTTATCCTGTCACTCGCTTGTATTAAAATGAAGATGACACCGGTAGAAGCTATTAATGCAGCTACCATCAACAGTGCTTATGCGATGGGAGTCAGTTACGAACATGGGTCTATAGCCAAAGGGAAACTGGCTAATTTGTTTATCACAAAGCCTATTCCTTCACTGGAATATTTCCCTTATGCCTATACATCGGATCTGATAGATCAGGTTATGATCAAAGGTGATTTCTATTGATGTTTATATACAAAGTGCGCCCTTTCCGTTGATACGGGAAGGGCGCACTTTGTATATTTTTTCAACTTGCTATCTGCTTTCCAGTTCATTTTCCAGATATTGAAGAATCACTTTTCCCTGTGTTAAAAGCGAGTCTGTTCCTGGTCCTTTTTTCACGATAGTTTCCTTCAGATCGAAATCATGAGCAACTCCCGATGAATCACGGACAACACCATATCCGTTTTTATAAATGAAAAATCCGAATTTAGGAGACTCTTGATCAAACAAGTTTTTGCTCAGCGGAAAATCATATTCGCTCGGAAGTCCGAACTGGCATAGCATTGTTTTTGCAATGTCTGTTTGCGAACCGATTGTACTGACTTTTCCTTGTTGCTGTAAAGCTCCGCCTGTCCATAGAAACGGAATCCGGTAACGCTGGATATCATAGTTTTGCATATCCCCCGGATAGCGCGTTGCGTGATCAGCCACAAAAACAACTAACGTATTCTCCCATTGCGGTGTTTTCCTCAACTCGCGGATGAAATGACCGATGCAACTGTCTGTATACAGCATACTGTTTAGCACTCTGTCGTCTGATTTGCTGTACGGAACATCGTATGGTTCATGACTGCTCAAAGTCAGCAACATTTTCACAAACGGTTTATCTCCGTCCTTCCTGATGCTTTCAAGCAAGTAATCAAACGTATACTCGTCATGTACACCCCAGCTGGCAGTACGCAACTCCTTCGGAAACTGCTCTTGTGAAGTGATTTTCTTAAATCCCAGAGAGTTGAAGTACAACCTCATATTGGTGAAATCAATATCACCTCCGTAAACCATCTCTGTGTCATATCCCTCCTGTTCAAAACTTTTTATCCAGGATGGAAGTCTTGACAACTTTGATGGGTATTTCATCCACGACACATCAGGCAGGGCAGGCATTGCACTCATTATACTGGTCAGTCCGCGGTCAGTCCGGTAACTGTTTCCGTAAAAGTTAGTAAATAACAGACCTTCCGCTGCAATACTGTCAATTTCAGGCGTAGACGGATAAACAGAGTCCAGAGCTCCGATCATACTTGAAGAAAAACCTTCCAGTACAACGAATACAAGATTGCTGTTTGGTTTTACCACAGACTCTGTATTGCCATGCTCCCGGTCCTTCATCGGATTAAACAGATGTTCAAATTCCTCTTCCGTAAAGCTCCTGAATCCGGATCTTTTGTCCTGATCAAACACCGATGACAGAAAACTGAATGCCGGATTGACGGCCGCATGATTCAAAAACATATTTTCGCTGTAATAGGCTCTTCCCACATTCATTGTCGAAGCACTCACACTTCCCCGTATTGAAAGAAACATAACCGGGATAAATAAAAACAACGTTACGGCAGATAGAACCTTCTTGTTTCGTACTGGTTTAAATTCTTTATGAAGAATAAAACGGAAGAAGAAGACGTTCAGGTAATGTGCCACTCCCAGCCAGATTACTATTCCCAGCAGTGGTTGCCATAGCGGCACACTGGCAAATGCTTCTTTCGGATATTGCAGATACATCAGCACACTGCTGTCTATCCGGAATCCCCAGTATTTGTAGAGCTCCATATCCGGCAGAATCATTGCTGTACACATCAGTATGGCAAATCCTGTATATATCCTCCATATTTTGTAGAGAGCCGGACCGTTCCGGAATACCGAAATAAAAGTCAGTATCGTCGGGATCACACAGAAATAAGCTGCAACCGTATTATCCATCGCTAATCCGTGAAGGATCACATCTGCATAGTCTTTGAGCGCGATGCCATTGCCGTGATAAATAAGAAAAAGTATTTTGAACACAACGAAAAGAAGAATAAAGAATAGTCGTTGTTTAATCAGATATAGTATCCGTTCTTTCATAATTTGCACAGATTGAATTCAAAAATGACGGGTAAAAGTAGCTGTTTTTATCCGGAATTCGCTGTTTTAAGAAGCTTTACATGACCACTTTCTGTTTTCTATCGAACATTTTAATTATTTTCAGTGTTGATTGTTGAATAAAATAAGATAAAAAAAGATAGAGAGATAGAAAGAATGTTATATTTGCAACGTATTTAAATGAAATCAGATAGTTGCATCTATATATATAAGTATCTCAGTGTATTATGAAAAAAAGGTTGGCTCTGTTATTAGTAAATTTATACCTGCTTTTATCCGTTTATGGACAAGCAGTTCCCCATGTAAAGGCTGTTGACTCACTTTGTCTGAAAGAAGTTGCTCCTCCGGCAGAAGCAAAGGATCTTCCTGTCGTCACAGATGATGAGACTCCTGTAATATGGGAAAGATATTTTTATCCGCGGGAGAATTATCCCGAACTTATCCGTTTGTGTGGCAGATTAAACACCCCGGGTCAGATAAGCTCCATGCTGACGATGTTATACAAAGTAGAGGATATGCTTATCGAATACAACAGACCCAAAGGTAAGTTCTATATGGTTATGGCGATATTGAACGACCGGTTGGATAATAAAGTAAACGCCAATAAATACATGCTTCTGGCAGCTCAGGATTTTGACCGTCAGGTGAAAATACAAAAGGAGATGAACGAACAGCATCAGTTCCGTATTTATGAACTTCAGAGTGTATTGCTGAATAAGCAGAAACGTAGTAACCTTCTTTTTTTCCTGTTCATCGGACTTGCAGCCGCATACATCGTGTTGAACCGGGAAAGCAAACTGCGCCATTTACGCAAGAAAAGAAAGATGCAGAAAATGCAGGACAACCCTGATTCAATAGATGAAGATTTGATTGATAAAATAAATATTGCCGTCAATATGATCAAGCAAACCAGAAATCCGAATCTTTCTCCCGATCAGATCGAAGCCCTTGGTTTCGACTCCAAAGATGACTTTCAGTCTTCTTTCCAGTTGGTTATGGGGATGTCTCCAAAAGAGTTTTACGACAAGAATTTTACTCAACCCGAATAAATTAATAAACTATGGAAGACGAAATGAATACAAACAAATATCTGGACAACCAGAATGAACCGGTTGTATCACTGGGCGACTGGTTTCTGACCATTTTGATTTGCTTAATTCCTTTGGTAAATATCATCATGCTTCTGATTTGGGCATTCGGTGGCGGAGCCAATCCCAATAAAGCGAATTTTGCAAAGGCTGCACTGGTTTTTGTACTGATTTATTTCCTGATAATGTCATTCTTTGTAGGGCATTTTATGAATTATGTCAACGAAATGATGTTTTTTTGATTCCTTATGCTAAACTAAAACATACTATAGGTTGTTCTTCATGTAACTAAGTTTACTAACGCATAAATTATTAATTACAATGAGTGCAGAACACGAACAACACAAACCCCGGCATCACCATTCTCAAAAGCCCTTTTTTGCAAGAACATGGGTTTTGGTTGTACTTGCCGTAATTTTCATTTGTCTGTTGTTGTATTTTGTGTATACGGAAGAAATACTGGATATGTTCTTCGGTGTTGCAAATGAATAGACAAGGACCACGGTCCTGAATGAACAGTATACTATTTCCACGGAGATAATGAGACTCCATCTGTTTCCGGACAGATGGAGTTTTTTAATTCAACAATGCTTAAAAGCTTATACACCATGTTAGACGAGCGGATTCACATATGGGAAAAAGAAGGCGGAAAAGGAAAATACGTGCTTTATCGTATGCAGGCATCAGTCAGATATAATCATAATCTGGCATTGAATTATGCTGTCGAAGAAGCAAATAAGCGTGATTTGCCGCTAAAAATACTTTTCACACTCCATTCCGGCTTTCCCGATGCCAACTACAGACATTATTTGTTCCTTTGTCAGGGGCTTTTTGATTTTGCCGCCAAAGCTATTCATCTGGGTTATGACCTGATTGTTGAGACTGATCCGGACGATGACCGTATCAGGCACTATCTCCATCATGCAGATCTGGTGATACTTGATAAGGGGTATCTGCGTATTCAGCGCCAGTGGGCCGATTTCATTATTCAGTATTCGCCTGCTACGGTTGTTATGATTGAAGACAATCTTCTTGTACCCGTGTCTGCCTGTACTAACAAACAGGAATGGGCTGCACGAACCATACGCCCGAAGATCATGAAGCATTATCTTTATTTCCTGAGCGACATGGTTTTTGACAGACCTGCACCTTTGAATCAACATCTTTTCTCTGCTTTCACGTTTGCGAAGATCGAAGATAAACTGAATTACTTCCTTCAAAAGTTAACCCCCGGGACGATGCCTTTGCTTAACCGTCGCGGGGGGGAAGAGGAGGCATTGAAATGCTGGTCCCTTTTTTTGAATGAAAAGTTTCTTCATTATGCGTCCGATCGCAATGATCCCTCACTGCATGCCACATCCGGAATCAGTCCCTATCTTCATTTCGGTCAGATCTCATCGTCAGGCATGCTCCGGGCCATGTATGATTTTCTTCAGGACCGGGCTGATGCTCATTTATATGAGGAGTCAAGAGATGTTTTGATAGAGCAACTTATTGTCAGACGCGAGTTGGCTCACAACTATGTCTGGTTTAATCCCGATTACGATCATTACAACGGTCTTCCTCAATGGTGTAGAGACACACTCGGATCTCATCAGAGAGACGAACGCGAATACCTGTATTCACCCGATGAGCTCGAAAGTGCACAAACACATGATCCTTACTGGAACCGTGCCATGGCCGAAATGATTCAGACCGGAAGTATGGAGAACACCATGCGTATGTACTGGGGTAAAAAGATACTGGAGTGGTCGCCCTCTCCCGAAGAAGCCTATTACACAGCTCTCCGTCTCAATAATAAATATTTTCTGGATGGACGTGATGCGAATTCATACGTTGGTGTCGGCTGGTGTTTTGGGCTGCATGACCGCCCCTGGACCGACCGCCCTGTATTTGGAATGATCCGTTACATGAATGCAGCCGGACTGGAACGAAAATATAAGATAAAGGAATATTGATCACTCCGGTTACCGGAAAGCGCCTGATCTCAAAAGGATCAGACAGGCAAGAAGCAATAAACTGTAAAATAGCATCAGAGCTGTGAAGATTGTTAATAGTTTTTTTGTCATATCGTTCTGTTTTTTGAATGATAGATAACTGTTTCTCTGATTGGCAGATGATTTATCTGCCAGATAGGGCATTTATATCAATATATTATGATTCAATTCTGTAAAAGGTAATAAGCGTAGCTGTTATTACAGCATATATTACAAACAGAATAAATAAAAATAGATATTTCTTTCGGTTCATATCTGAATAGTGGTAATTATGAGATTCTACTTACGGTATAAAAGTTAATAAAGGGATTTCTTATCCTTGATTAAATGAAACGCATAGAAAGTTATTTTTTCTTAGATGCTTTGAATTTTATCTTTTTAGATGCCGGGATCTCCATAACTTGTTTTGTCATTGGATTGATTGCTTTGCGGGCTTTTCTTTCGCTGACAAAGAACTTTCCAAATCCGATCAGGACGACTGGTTCTTCTTTCTCCATGGACTCACTGATTGTTTCCAGAATGGCTGTTAGTGCTTTTTCCGTGATGTTTCGTGGTAAATCAGCCTTTATCGATGCACACTCAATTAATTCTTTTTTGTACATAACTTATAGATTGTTTTATTAGTATATAATAGTAGTTCTGTTCATCATTCATTTGTAACATAAAATCCGATTGAAAATAATATAGGTTGCTTGCATTAATAATTTCAACAGATGAAAGTATCAGAAAAAGATTTGGAGCTCATACGCTCGTTCGAAGGATTATTCTCTTACTCCTTTAACTCCAGAACTCTTTGTGAAAATCTCTTGGAAATGCCTTTTGTAGGGCTAGATGGCATGTGGCCGTGGTGCAAAACAAACATTTCATCAGTCAGCTCCCTCAGTCCCGTGTCGGCGCTTTTTCTTTCGTTCAGCATTGCTCCGAGCACCGCTTCCTCCAAATCGGGGCAGGCGGGCAAGGACAGCTGCCTCTTCGGATTCTCTGCGTTTCTCATCATCGGACTTTTCGCGTTTGCTTTCGGGTTGTTGTTGCATGTTTCCATCGTGTTTTGATTTTTTATCGTGAGTTAATTTTGTTTTGTAAGACCTCTCCAGAAAAAGAGCAAAGCGACGCTGCATCTCTTTGAGCTTCAGAAATTCGATGCCCGAAGCTTCTTCGCGTTTCAGGAAAAGGCGGAACATATTTTCCAGATCCTCCGTGCGGCATTCGAAACTCTGCCTGAAATAGGCAATGGCATTTTCGGTTATCACATCGTTCAGCGCCGGATCGTTTCTGAGAAGAATCAGAGGATTGCTGTATTCTATGAAATTTTTTTCACGCGCTGTTTTAAATACTTCTTCTTCTTTTAGATCTGTTACTTCTTGATTATGTGTTGGTTTTGGTGTCGGTTTTGGTGTCGTTTTATGACTGTTTTTACCGGACCTTTCGCGAGTCTCCGTATCAATCCCGAATACCGACGGGCAGAAGGTTAAGGAGGTGAAAAACGAATTGTTGTTTTTGCTCCTTCCGGTGTTGGTTTCGGTGTCGGTTTCGGTGTGAGTGATTTGTCTGCGTTTTTTCACCACAATATTATTTTGAGAGAGTTTGTTGATCAGACTCCGGAATACGTGTATTGATATATCAAACTTCTTAGCCATTGTTTTGGCAAAGAAGCAGATTTCATACGCTTCCAGATTTATTTGCATACCGTACAGATTCACGGTGTATGCTCTCATAGGTACCATCGCTATTAAATCCATAATAATTCCCTTTTCGAAAGAGGCAAGACTCTCCCAGAAAGAGCCGTTTAACAGCTCTCTCGATACAGATAAATACGCCATATGTTTTTTGATTATTGTTTTTTAGAGTTGAGTAATGCGTTATTCAGAAACCGGTTCCTCCGGTACAGACGATATTTTTATCGTCTGTACCGTTACGGTTCCCCCAGGTGATAATATATCCGTTCGATCTGGATGCGGGACAGGTATTTCTGACCGGGGCGATAGCCGGCTTTCCGGAGGTCCTCCTGAAGACCGGAGCAGCGCCTGATCCAGCGAGAGAGCATCTGTACAGAGCTGTCTCTCTTTTTGCCCGGAAAATAGAGTAAGGCGATTTCGTAGAATTTTTTCATGAGTTAATAATTTATTTCCTGTTCTTCATTAGACCCATTTATATGAGCCTCTTAGATGACGTGAAATTTTCTCTTAAGTGATGTTTCAATTTCTCTTAAGAGAATTTCGAAATTCTCTTAAGAGAAAAAAATGGACAGTTTTTTCTGATTTTTCATATGTACTGTATTGTTTGTTATTGCATTTATTGATTACTCAAGAATAAATAAGACTTCTTTTTTGCCTCTCTGAAGTCTTGTTCTGTAATTATTTATACTACTGATTGTTTTTACTATTTTTCACAAAGATATGCTATCCTATGATGTAAGTCAATAGCCCGAAAAGATGGTTTTACCGAATCAAGCATTTATATAAAAATTAACTACCGAATCAAGCATTAAAAGACAAAAGTTAACTTATTGACTTGTAATTTTTTAATTCTTTATAGAATGCAGAGCGGACATACCGGCTGATTTTCCAGTGGAAAAACCCATCCAGGTGATTAAAAAAGCTGGCTTTCTTGCCTGATCTGCTTAGTTTGTCGTAGTAATATAACGAGAGAGTGACAGATCTGCATGAGCAGAAATGTACACTCAGCTGTTGTTTGCCGATGAGTTCACTCACTTCGTTCATGCGTTTATAAATCCGTATTGGATAAGGAATATTAGTGAGATATAAGTAGACTATTTTTTGTTCTACTTTTATGCCTATAAGGTCAGACAGATATACTCCTTGAGTTATGATGAAAGGATTCTTTTCATTGCGAAAATATATCATGAGTCTTTTTGATATATTTTTTATATCCGGATGTTGTGTCATACTAGTTCGCTATTATGACTTCAGAGAGCTATTATGTAAAATAAGTAAAAATATTTTAGAATAAATAATCTAAATGGAATTAATTTCTTGCGTGTATAAAGATAAATAAGGAATCCTTTCTCGTTGATTATACGTAAAATACTGTAGGTTAATGTTAAATATATCTTTTAGCGTGCATTTGCTTTCTCTTCCATTTATTCGTTGACTCCCCGGTTCGGGCGATAGATATCTTTGTATCATCAGTCAGGCAAAGTGTCTGCTGAGTGAGACGAATGTTTAACGCCTAAAAAATGAAGTTATGGCAATTCAGTACATTTTAGTTGAGCGAGTGAATCCGTTGGATCGTACTGCTCCCGGTAAATTTTATGCAACTTCGGTAAAACGCGGATCTATGGGACTGGAAGATCTGGCCGAACGAATCTCTAAATCCAGTACCGCTTCGGAAGGGGATATTCTGCTGGTGCTTAAGGAGCTTTCGACCCAGTTGAGAATGGCGCTTGTGCAGGGTTATTCGGTGAAAGTGCCGGGATTGGGGCATTTCCGGGTTACGCTGAACGGTATCGGATCAGACTCACCGGAAGAGTTTACTGTCAATCTGATCCGTGGTCCAAGGGTATGTTTCCTTCCCGAAGGAGATTTGATGGACAAGCTGAACCGCACTTCCATGGAGAGGGTTTCGCCGAGAGGTAAATCAGCCGATGGAGGTGGAGTTCCTGATCCGGAACCGGGGCCGGGAGAGTCGTAAGCTGAAAGGCAAAAGAGGGCGCTGGGATGGGGACATGGAGGACGTGGAGGACCAAGGGGACG
>JBOFKD010000010.1:0-1530 GCA_051657165.1 Bacteroidales bacterium
ATTTATGTGTGGCTGCATGCTTTATACCTGTATCTCTTTATTCGGTTAAAGGATTCTTATCCAGTATGTATGTCGGTATGTTCGAAATGGGAATTCCGTTTATTTTCTTCGGTCTTGCCATACGAAAGACCAGCAATCCTGCATTAGTGAATCAGCTTTGTTATTTGTCTCCGTTTCTCTCGCTCTTTCTGATACATCTGTTTTTAGGTGAACATATCTATCCGACAACCTATATTGGTTTATTTCTGATTGTGACAGGTATAGCCTTTAATGAATGGTTATCGATTAGAAAGCAGAAAGCTGAACGTACGATTACCTAAAAACCAGTTTCGTGCTCAGTTGTTATATCAGAAAAGTATTTACTTCTAAATTCTAAACTATGATATGCAGATTTATCATATGTACTGTCTTATTCAAGCCTGAGAATTGTAAGTACAATAAACACTAAACAGATAACCAAAACATTACATTTCGGATTATGCCAATTGACAATATGAAGAACCAGGACATTAAGGAAGAATTGCATGAAATCATTTTTGAGTCCAATACCAAAGCAGGCAAAGCATTTGATATTGTACTCCTCGTGTTTATTGTTCTAAGTGTTGCTTTAGCCTTATTAGATAGCGTAGCTTCTTTTCATCAGCAATACCTGAAATATATACGTATAACCGAATGGATCATCACGATCGCTTTCACCATTGAGTATATTCTTCGCTTGTACTGTGTCCGCAATAAGCGCAAATACGCTACCTCCTTCTTTGGGATTGTCGATCTTTTATCCATACTACCGACCTACTTGAGTCTGTTTATTGTCGGAACGCACTATTTAATAGTCATACGTGCGCTCCGCCTCTTACGTATTTTCAGGATACTCAAGCTCACAGAGTATCTATCGGAAGGATCCACTATCTTAAGTGCAGTGCAGCGAAGTTTCCCTAAGATTTTTGTCTTCATGTTCTTTGTAACTATCCTTGTCATTATTCTGGGCTCCGTGATGTATGTTGTAGAAGGGACTGTCAACCCCAGTATGAATAACATTCCCCGATGTATCTATTGGGCTATCGTAACACTCACAACGGTCGGATATGGCGACATAACCCCTATTACCTATCTGGGGCAATTTATATCCATGATCATCATGTTACTGGGTTACGCAATCATTGCTGTACCGACAGGTATCATTTCAGCCGAGTTCAGTCGTAATGCCAAAAAGAAAATCAGCGGTGCAGCCTGTCCGGGCTGTGGCAAGGATATTGATGATAACGATGCCAACTATTGCAAAAATTGTGGCATGCATTTAGAACGGGAGAATCTATAACTGATTCTCCACAATAATCGTTTTCAGGTACTCGAACAGATCATCTTTGGCCGTCAGATCCATTTTCTTTCTCAATCTTTTTCTGAATTTATAAGCCGATTCTGAGGTAATACAAAGTATTTCTGCAATTTCCTTAGTCTGTAGTCCTGCTAAAACCAACGAGCAGAATACCACATCACGTCTTTTAAGCCCATCATGCTTCTTCGCTAAAC
>JBOFKD010000011.1:0-4699 GCA_051657165.1 Bacteroidales bacterium
ATTTACGCAGTGCATCCACCCCGATATTAAAACCCAGTGAAACCAGTGCATCCAGCTGACACTGCCGAACCGGAACCCTTAGTTCCGTGCGCAGCATCTTCAGCACCTGATTCACATCCAGCAATAAAAAATCAGTGGCGCGGGCTTGCGTAATCTGCAAACCCTCCACCACCTCTTTCCCTGTATGTCCGTAGCCAATCGTCCATCGTCCTGCCTGACATTTATAAGCCGTAAGGCGGCAACCCTCGAACGAGCGGATCAGCTCCAGACCCTTTTCCGATACTTTCATCATAGTTTTTTTAAATTCAATGCCTCAAAGGCAGTGAGGACATGGAGGACGATGGGGACATGGAGGACCATGAGGACGGCATTAAAAGGCAGAAAGGCAAAGAAAAACAGCGTCGCTGTTGTCCTCCATGCATTTGGCGCTGTCCTCATCGTCCTCATGGTCCTCCACGTCGTCTACGTCCTCATTCCAGCGCCCTCTTTTATTCTGGTGCAAGGTTGTACCTTGTACCTCATATTCGGTGGTTTTCAACCACCAGTTGTTTGAAAAACAACCTCTTAATGCACGGGCGGACACACGGGTCCGCGCCCTACATTAAAAAAGCATCGTCGTCCATGTCCCCATCCCGGCGCCTCTTCTGCCTTTTACGATTCTCCCGGTCCCGGTTCCGGAGACGTACCACCGCCTCCGGCATCAACCTTCGGACGCGAAACCTTTTCCAGGGAAGCACGTTTCACCCTCTCCTTCAGCGCCACCTCCGGCAGAAAGCGGATAGATGGTTTACGGATCAGATGCGGACCGAACTCCTCCATTGTATCTGCACCGATACCGTTCAGCGTCACACGGAAAGTCCCTAGTCCCTGCAACTTCACCGAATACCCTTCCGACAGCAATTGATCCAGCTGCGTACAGAGGGCAGTCAGAACAAGCAGCGTGTCTGCACGAGAAGCAGTCGTAGCATCCGCAATGCGCTCAGCAAGTCCGTCAATCCCCATCGAGCCGCGTTTCATTGCACTTGCATAAAATTTCTTGGGAGCCGTACGATCCTGTGGATTCTCACGCTCAACAATACAATACTGAATAGCCATAATTCTTTGTTTTAATGTTTAATAATTCATAGTAAATATCAGTTGATCAACTTGATGAAACAAAGATACGGCAGTGCCAAAGTGCGTAGATGGAAAGTGATGCCCGTCAATGGCGAATGATGCTAAACGCTTGATATTTAACGTATGTTGGCATTAAAAAAGGCCGATGCTCACGCACCAGCCTTCTTCTGTTGAATCTAAAGTTTTATTGAGTTATATCCTCTGCGTAAACCGAAACACAAAGGATTTATCTTATCGGAAACACGTTCCGTTATTTTATCTCATTCCTCCTACATCGCTACTTTCATGGTTTTTACTTCACCGTTTACAGTACGAATACGAACCACGTAAACACCTTTTTTCTGCATATTCAGTACGTAAGCGTAAGCTGTTTTCGAGACGGAGCATACCCTACGGCCACTCATATCCACCACTTCCGCAGCCATCATCTCTTCAGTGCTTTCCACAAACAACTGTCCGTTAGCTCTCCACGTACGGATCGATTTGTCCGGAGTGATTATTCCCGTAGGATTATCCATTTCAATGATATTACTAAATAAATTCCATTGCGGAGCACTTTGATATTCCGCTACACTTCCTTGCGGCACATGCAACTCACAGGTTTTGGTATCTATACCTTGAAAAACGTCCGCTTCAAGACTTGGCGGAGTAACTGCTTCACATGTTATTTTAGTAACATTGTAACAATATAAAAATGCATAATTTCCAATTGAAGTAAGAGTAGCTGGAAGTTTTAACTCACCCGTCAGGTTGCAGAAATAAAATGCATAATCTTCGATTGAAGTTAGACCAGATGGTAATATTACATTTGATAACGTACTATTATGATAAAATGCTGCAGCCGGGATAGAAACATTCGATAACCCTTCCATATTTAAGGTATGGAGTATTGGCATTTTATTCATCATCTCAAAATCACTCCTATTCAGTTCGCCTGTCAAAGTCAGATTTCCTACACAATTTGGATCACCACCTGCACTTTCAATGGTCTCACAAAGTGTACCGGGTGTAGATATATGCAATGTATGATGAGTTTCTTCATCAATAATCATTAAGCTATTCCAATAGTTTGCTGACTTATAAGCAGCCTTACTCCCGGTGGGAACAAAAGCTATTTTAATACCAGTATTCTCAAATGTATTATATGCAATTACTGGTGGTGTTTGCGCATAAGAACGGATATTTGTCAAACCCGTACAACGACTAAACGCCTGACTTCCAATTGACGTAACTCCGTCGGGAATAATTAATTCGCCTTTCAAACCAAAACAATTTTCAAATGCACACTCTCCGATTGTTATAAGACTGGCAGGTAGTTTTAATGCACCTTCAAAACCATTGCAACCTGAAAATACTGAACTCCCGATTGACGTAACTCCGTCGGGAATAATTAATTCGCCTTTCAAACCATGGCAATTCTGAAACGCCTGACTCCCGATTGACGTAACTCCGGCAGGTAGTTTTAATGCACCTCTCAATCCGAAGCAATCCTTAAATGCACATTCTCCGATTTTTGTGAGGCCGGCCGGGAATTTCAATTCATCCCTCAACTCCATACAACCAGAAAATGCATAATTCCCAATTGATGTAACCCCTGCAGGGAACTTTACTGTTGTGAGATCCTTCATAAAATTGTAGTTGAAAGAAAAAGCATACGTTGGTATTTCATTAGCCGGATAACTACTCGTATATTTATCCGTTCCGTTATTTCCACTATACTCTTCAATATTCGCCCCCTCCATATCCAGCACGGCAAGCCTGTATATCTGTTCACGCATGGTTTTGAAGTCGCGCGCATCAATGGGTCCTGTCAGGATTAGATCCGTAATTGTGTTTTTCTCATTAGCTGTTAACAAGCCATCAAGCGTGCCCGCCTGAGTCATATTCACTGTTTTGGCAACCTGGGCCTGCATGACCATAAAGCAGAGCAGTCCGAGAATAGATAGTAAAGTTTTTTTCATAATTTATAGTTTGTTCGCCACGATTGTTGGTTATATCCTATAATAAGTGATATTTTAAGGCAATATATATTTTTATATATTTTACAAAAATACATAAATACACCAGTTGAACAATATTTCCTTAAAAAAAACATATCATATTTCACTACCTTAGCTGTACCAAACACACACACAGAATGAATGATTAAAAAATGATTTCAACATATATGGTCTGCTTGTAGCATGAGAAAAGATTGAATCCTGCTCATGAAAACAGAACATTAATATGACCGAAATAAAAAAGAAAGAGACGATTAACCATCGTAAGGTAGAAAAAGCGCTCCGTATACTGGACGCAATTGAAACATTCGAATCCCTGAATGTTTCCGAAATCAAAGAAATAATGTCGCGGAAAGAGAAGCAGCAAATGGACAGAGAATGCTGTACGGATGCCTGTTTTGAAGTCTGCATCAACGCGAAACCGTTACGCTTCTGTCTGAATAAGATATTATGCATCTGTGTCAGAGACCGGAAAACCTGCATTCTCGCTCCCGATCAGACTGTCACAGATCAGTACAATGAACCGGTGGAATCATTTGCCGATGCGATTGAAACATTCGGATATGCAGATCAGTTTTTCTTCCATAAATCCTTTATACTTTCACTGTCTTTTTTTGTTTCATCCAATTATGCTGACCTGTCTTATAAGGCATTGTCCGCCAAACTGGCTTTGCTGGATTTAAAACTTTCAAAACAAAAGTTGAGTGTACTGCGCAAACTGATTATGGCTTATCAGGAGAATAGTGTTAACAGAACGTAAAAAAGGTCTTCTACAGACAAGAATCACGCAAAAAGGTATTATACAGACAAATACGGCATTACTACAGTTGCATATGTCGGATTAATTTACTATTTTTAAGCAACAATTCAGAGGGATAATCCTCGAAAAATCTATTATTAACGAATGAATGAGCAGGATTCTTTATTATTCAGCCAGGACTGCTTTCTCCGGAAAGCAGCCTTTATTTTCTTTTCTTTCGGGATAATCTCTCCCGGAGAAAAACAAATACGTATTTCTTAAAAAACAAATACGCATTTGCGTGTCAGGAAACACGTATATGAAAAATTTTAAATACGCATTTCGTTGCAAAGAAATACGTATTTGTTACTCAAGCAACAGGTTGTGCGCAAAACCGATCAAATCTTTTATACCAAAAACGTAAAACATGGCATTCATAAGCTTTATGGAAATAGCTAAACTCTATTTTCCTCTCCAGAAAAAGAAATCTGCCACCAACAGTTTATCCCGGTGGATCAAACGATGTCCGGATCTCTCCGCAGAACTCAAATCTCTCGGCTTTAAAACAGGTCAGCGCCTGTTTACTCCCCGCATGGTCAACCGCATCTTTTACCATTTCGGAGAGCCGTGAAAAGGCGAAAGAGGCGGAAGAGGCGCTGGGATGAGGACGATGGGGACATGGATGACCATGAGGACGATGGAGGACAGCGCCAAATGCATGGAGGACAACAGCGATGCTGTTTCTGGTTCAAGGCTTTGCCTTGGATCTACTATTCGTCAGGTTGTACCTGACAGCTTTCTGCAAGAAAGCCTCTTTGTGAGCGTAAGAGGTTGTTTTGCAAAC
>JBOFKD010000012.1:0-1687 GCA_051657165.1 Bacteroidales bacterium
ATGTTGGATTTATTCACCAGGTTATTCACGATGAATATTTGGTTAACCACGAAGCTCCGGAAGATATCGAGTACTACATGTGTGGTCCTGGTCCGATGGCTAAAGCAGTTGAAAAAATGCTTTGGGATTTGGGTGTACCTCGTGAAATGCTTATGTTTGACGATTTCGGAGGATGATTTTTCCGAACGTTATCTAATAATTTTCCACAAAGGCTGTTTGATAAGTCAAAACTTATCGGGCAGCCTTTGCTTTTTTCTATCCAACAAACTTTGTTGAATATCAGAAAGATGTACACTCTCTTTTCAGAGATATACCGGTTGAAGCTTATAAAATTTTATTCTACACATTGGATTTAAGACGTTCACTTATAGTTAATAAAGTGTGTAGAATGGTGTAAGATAGTGTAGGATCCAAAGAGCTGTTTAATGTATTAGATGTCTGATTTTATGTCTCTTATGATCGGTGTGTAGGATGTGTAGGATAAAATCGTAAAATATTTCTTTAGTGAGGAATTTTGATACGTATGAAAAATAATTTACATACGTATTAAAAGTTTTTTAGATACGTACCAAAAATAATTTACATACGTATGTAAATTTGATTAGATAAGATAATTCGGAAAATAGCTCGTAACAATACAGTATATCTCTGAAAAGATACGGTATATCTTCGCAACGATACGGTGTATCTTTTAAAAGAAACGGCGTATCTTTTCAGAGATACACCGTGCAAATTTGACAATGTCCGGATTCTCTTTATACGCTCACTATAAAAGATTTTTTTGCGTTTTATCTGCAACATCTGCAACATCCTTCCGAAACCCTTTGTGGATCGGGATTTCTGCTGTTGCAGATGGTTGCAGATGGTTGCAGATGAAATTTGATCTGCAACGCGTAATTGCTTATAGTATAGATGTTTGTATGGGTGTTGCAGATGTTGCAGATAAAATCTCAAATTCTGTTAGAGGTGAATATTCCCACAATCATTTAAAGCATAGATCTGTTTGTATGATTAATAAGTGGGTTTATGAAAGTACGCTTAATATAAGTATTTACATTGAATAAGGATATTACGCCGTGGTAAGAAAGTAAATAAATGACTTTGAGTGAATACCTTAATGAGGTACTAACAGCCTGATTTATTCTTTGATTCCGTATATTCGCAGAGGATATTAATATATTATTCGGCAGAGTCCGTATCTTTGCAGTTAAACAGAATAGATCACTTTTTTGATGAAAGAAAAATTATATAATACGCTGCAATGGCAACTATTGCTCTATGTTGGTAAATGGTTGGTGGTATGCATTATGGTCGGTGCTCTTGTAGGTTCAGCTTCTGCTTTATTTCTTAAAGGTCTGAACTGGACTACAGTATGGCGCGAATCTCACTTATGGATTATTGCACTGCTTCCGTTAGGCGGGCTGGCAATCGGACTTATGTATTACTACTGGGGTAGTGAAGTCGTAAAAGGAAATAATCAGTTATTGGAAGAATTTCATTCGCCTAAAAAGATTATCCCGTTTAAGATGGCACCTTTAGTTTTACTGGGCACACTGATTACACATTTCTTTGGTGGTTCAGCCGGACGTGAGGGAACAGCAGTACAAATGGGTGGAGCTATAGCAGATCAATTTACGCGCTGGTTTAAATTCGGCCGTCGTGACCGACAGATTATTTTAGTTTGTGG
>JBOFKD010000013.1:0-1834 GCA_051657165.1 Bacteroidales bacterium
ATTATTAGACTATAACACGTAAAGGGGGGAGAAGGCGGCCGTGAGGTCGCCTTTAACTATAAATAAGGGTCTTTACTTGCCTAACTCTTTCAAATTTAAGTCAATTACATTAACTTTGTGTCGTTAAATAAAAATCTAACAATACATATATAAATAGCATTTATGGCAACTACTGCAGATTTTAGAAACGGTATGTGCATTGAGTACAACAACGGTCTTTATTTTATCATTGAGTTCCTACACGTTAAACCAGGTAAAGGTGCTGCTTTCGTACGTACTAAACTTAAAAACGTTGAAACAGGTCGTGTGATCGAAAACACATTCAACTCTGGTGTTAAAGTAAACGAAGTTCGCGTTGAAAGACGTCCATACCAATTCCTTTTCAAAGATGATATGGGTTACAACTTCATGAATAACGAAACTTACGAACAAATTCCTATCGAAGAAAGCCGCATTAACGGTGTGCGTTTCCTTAAAGAAGGAGATATGGTTGAAGTTGTTATGAATGCAGATACTGAAACTGTATTATTCGCAGATCTTCCAACAAACGTTATTTTGGAAGTTGTTTATACTGAGCCTGGCTTGAAAGGTGATACAGCTACAAACACTTTGAAACCTGCTAAACTTGAAACAGGTGCTGAAATCCGTGTTCCTTTATTCATCGAAGAAGGTGAAAAAATTAAAGTGAACACTGTTGATGGTTCATACGTAGAAAGAGCGAAATAATTTTCACGTACAACGTACAAAAAAAAGCGCAGAGACTTTGTTCTCCGCGCTTTTTTTTGTTTTAAATCAAGAATATTCGTAATCTTGCAGAAAACAAAAAAAATCAGAATATACAGCATGCTATTCTCGCTGATTATACCGGTTTTCAACAGACCGAATGAAATAGACGAATTATTAGAAAGCCTCACACAACAAACTCAAAATAACTTTGAAGTAATCGTTGTTGAAGACGGCTCATCAATTCCATGTGAAGACGTAGTACGTAAGTACGAAGCCGAAATGCGGATTTCATACTTTTTCAAACCAAACTCCGGACCGGGGCAAACTCGTAATTATGGTGCAGAAAGAAGCAATGGAGACTATCTTATTGTGCTTGACTCAGACTGCATTATACCTCCGGGATATATTGCTGCTGTCGATAAAGAATTAACCGATGCCCCGTGTGATGCATTTGGTGGTCCGGATAAAGCGCATGATTCTTTTTCTGACGTACAGAAAGCAATCAACTATGCCATGACTTCATTCTTCACGACCGGAGGAATACGGGGCGGAAAAAAGAAACTTGATAAATTCTATCCCCGTAGTTTCAATATGGGAGTAAAAACAAACGTCTATAAAGATCTTAAAGGATTCTCTCCTATGCGTTTTGGTGAAGACATCGATTTCAGCATTCGTTTATTTGAAAATGGATATACAGTCCGGCTTTTGCCTGATGCCTGGGTCTATCATAAACGTCGTGTTGATTTTAAGAAATTCTTTAAGCAGGTCTATAATTTCGGGATTGCACGAATCAATCTTGAGAAAAAACATCCGGGCACAATGAAGATCGTACACCTCCTGCCTGCTGTTTTTACACTCGGTGTCGTATTTCTATTACTAATGGCCTGTCTTGTTACACCCTGGGCGCTTCTACCCCTCGTTCTGTATGCACTTATCATTTTTGTTGATGCTTCAGTACGCGAAAAAAGCATAAAGATCGGATTGATTGCCATTTTCGCATCTTACATCCAGCTCTTAGGCTACGGCTGCGGTTTTCTGACAGCATTCTTCAAACGGATCATACTGAAACAAGATGAATTTCAGGCTTATCAGAAAACCTTCTATAAAT
>JBOFKD010000014.1:0-10491 GCA_051657165.1 Bacteroidales bacterium
GTTCATAGGAATGAACGCGCACGTTTATACGGTTGAAAATTCAGACTATCCTTTCGTTTACAATAAACACACTACACGAAGTTTTTTAGGATCAGGAACGGTATAAAACAAAAAAAGCCACATCTTTCGATGTGGCTTTCGTGATCCCGACAGGATTCAAACCTGTAACCTTCTGATCCGTAGTCAGATGCTCTATTCAGTTGAGCTACGGAACCGTGTTTCATTTCTGATAACGATACAAAGGTAGTCTATTTTTTTATATATACAAATTGCAGAGCATCATCGGTCAGGCTATTCTCCCGGTGTTATCTTTTAAAACACTCACAACTAATACATAGCGAACAGTGTTAAAAAAAGACAAATCAATTATTTCTTTATTTCCTCACTGTAAAATGAGTAAACTATATCTGCCAGTTTATCGATTATTTCGTCAGCTATACCCAAATCTTTCAACATAAATTTCTCTATATCGATCAAATCAGCGAAATGATCATAATCATCTTCTGGTGTAAAATCGAAACTATCAGATTTCATAAACTTAACATATATCTCAACTGCTTTCTTCAGCTGGTTTTGCGCCAGATAAAGATGTCCCAGATTCAGTAAATCATATTCCTGGGAAGTTGCATTATCAGAAAGAATCTTCAGTTGTGCTTTTTCAGCCTGCGCATATTTCCCCAACATAAGAGAATTCCAGAATATTCCCCTCAGGGCTCTCACATCTCCTTCTTTCAGATAATCTATCTTAAAATATAACTTCAACGACTCTTCATAGTCTTTCAACTCATATAAACATTGAGCCAGGTGCAAAGTCAGACTTATATTATCCGGTTTCAGACTTAAAGCTCTTCTGTAATATTCAGCTGCCCGTTCAAACTGCTGACGTTTCTCGTATATATAAGCAATACGCCGTAAATTCCAAACACTGTCCGGAGTAAAGAACTCGGCCTTCAAATAAGATTTCAGAGCTTCATCCCAATTATCAGTCTGTTCATAGCAATAACCTATCTGCTGGTAAATTTCGCCATTAGGTTTATAACGCGTCAGATAATCCATAAGCACAACTCTGGCATCTTCATAAAAGTTCTTTTTGAAATGATAAGCCACAATCCGGTTCATCATTTCCTGCGAGCGCGTGATCGGATACAAATAATCAATATCGAAAAACATCAATGGTTTATCGAACACTGATTTGAAACTCATCCGCTGATTATGAATTGTAAAGAAGCGAAATAAGTCCTGAATAAAATGACGAGAGAGCGTTTGCGGCTCCTGCGCATGTTTCATCAAAGTCTCTTTAAGTTCATCCTGAGAAATCTCTGATGCTGCACCCGAGAATTGCTCTGCCAGAATTGAGCGCTGTGCTGCAGGCATTTGCTCAATACTCAGACAAAACGAAAATTTGTCGGAATTACACAGCGAAGTAGAACGAAGCATTATATTTAATACTCCCCCACCCAGCTCCTTATCGTTCGGAAAAATCCGGTTAATCATACTATGCGTAGCAGAGAATGGCAAAAACCAGTTTGATATACTGAAAAAGAACGGATACGTTTTTAATCCTGAGAATGTAGACAGAAAAACATCTGCACCCTCTTGCTGAAGCTCAGATAACTCTTCAAGCTTCTTTGATATATTTGATTTGGAAGACATATCCCACTCAGGATTATGCTCGTCCAGTTCATCTTCTGCATTCAATGATTTATCCTGACCTGATTTAGCCATTTTCATCATTTCAGGCAAAATTTCTTCTGTCATTTTTCTATTTATCGCTTCCGTTTCACGCGTACGATAAAAATCCAGTATAATATTCTGAAGTTCTTTCTGAACCCGTTCATCTTCCAGCAACAAGCGTACAGATTTATCTACGGCAGGATAAAACTTCAGCAAAGAACTATGCTGATTCAGCATTATCAGAAAAGCAACCAGGGCTCTTTCTCTGATAAGCGGATTCTGTTCTCTGCATAATTTAATAATAACCTGGGCTTTCTCTTCATTAAAGAAAGACTGAAACGAGAGCATAAATGCAGACACCAGAGTAGCGCGGGCAACATCCGGCAAAAAGTCTTCTGAAAAAATCAGATCATACTGCCATTTTTCTTTCTTATCGTGTACAGAAGTCCAGATTGCCTCAAATAGCTGAGCCAGTTCTTCTTCATACATCTGTTTGAGAGAGATCAGAGCATTTCCCTGACCATCAGTTCTGTTTTCCTGATTCACTAACACATCTATCTGCTTGAGATGAGAAGAGATACTATCCAGTGTATAGTCATAGAAGGAAGAAAACTCTAATCCGGTCAAACGGTGGAAATTATCTTTCAGGTAGCGGTTACGGACATAAAAATAATTACGCGACACCCCTTTGAGCATATCATTTGCCACGATATCATTCCAGTACAAGATCGACTGAACAATATGCAGATAATGCTTTTCGCGCTCATCATCTGAATACCCGTCAACCAAATAGCGCAGCATATAGGAATAATTAGTATCCATTTCTTCAACTGCAACCATAGCATCGGCATGTTTGCTTTCCAAAGCAAAATCATATAGATTTTTCAATGCTAATTTTATATGTTGCGCTATAACATGATATCTGATGACAGCATGTTTATTTTCTATATCTTCTGTAGTAAGGTTTGTATTCATAATTATTCTTCCGATTAATCTGATTTAGTGCTCATCAAAAATCATACCATTCTCTTATATATTCCTCCCGGACATGCTCTCACGATTCCTCTGAGCTCCAATTCGAAGAGCATTGCTGACAATTTGTGTACCGGCATATCAATTATGGCAGCCATATCGTCAATCCGGCATGGAGAGGATGCCAGCAGATCCATTACCGGAGCTTCTTCTTTTGAGAATTCAGGAAACAATTTTCGTTGAATACCCGAATCAGGAACAGACGTTATCCATCCCATCTGCTCTACAAGATCCGCAGCTGATGTTATCATTCCTGCTTTCTTGCTCTTTATTAATTGCAGACAACCTTCTGACTGAGCATCACCTACTTTTCCGGGAAATGCAAACAGTTGTCTTTTATATCTTCCGGCCATACCGGCTGTTATAAGAGCTCCTCCGCTGGATGCTGATTCGACCACAATAGTAGCGGCAGACATACCGGCCACAATCCGGTTACGCAATACGAAATTTTGCTTATCCGGCCTTGTTTCGGTCAGAAACTCGGTAAGTAGTCCTCCATTTTTCAGCATACCCACAGCTGTCTGTCTGTGCTGGTCAGGATAAATCCGGTCTAAGCCATGTGCGAGGACACCTACGGTAGCCAATCCCGCATCAAGTGCAGAGCGATGCATTGCAATATCAATTCCGTAAGCCAATCCGCTAACTATATTTACATTAGGAGCAATCAGCGATAAATCCTTTGCCAGGGATTCACACAAATCCTTCCCGTAATGCGTTGATTTTCTTGTACCGATTACAGCAATCATCGGTTTACGTAAAGCTCCCGTATTGCCTTTATAAAACATGAGATAAGGAGCATCAGTGCAGGATTTCAGTAGTGTGGGATAACAATCAGCCCGAAAGTGAAGTCCGGTTATAGCGTGCCTGCTTATAAATTCCATCTCTTTTTCGGCCTTTTCAAAAACAGATTTATCCTTTAAGGCAGACAAAAGCTGCTCCCCTACACCATTTACTTCCAGCAGATATTGATCGGAGGCTTCAAATACCTTCCGCGCAGATCCGCAATGTGCATCCAAACTCTTAGCGAGACTAACCCCTATGCCTTTTACTTGAGTCAGGGCTATCTGATAATACAGGTCGTCATTCATGGTTTTCAGTAAGATTTCAGCGAATTAGTTATTCTCTATAAACTTGCGAAAGATCTCATCAAAGATCTCTCCTTTTGTCAAACGGCCATTTACCGTACATACTGTATCAACTTTCGCTTTCACACAAAGTTTATTGTCTGTTTTACGGTAGATTGCCTGATGAAAAACAAACTTAATACCATCCTTTTCCATATAAAGCTTCGATACAAACTCGTCTCCGCTTCGGAGAGAATTCTTAAAATCTATACTTATACGTGCTACAACAGGATCAATCCCTTTTTGATGTAATCCGGCAAATGAAATATTCTGTTCCGCAAGAAATTCGTGACGCGTGTGCTCAAAATAATTCTGATAAACAGCATTATTAACGATACCCTGCATATCACACTCATAATCTCTTACTTTAAAACATAGTTCGTAGATATATAGTTCCTTTTCCTGTGCCATCTTTTTTATTATTTATTGAAAACAAAACGCTTTGTTGTTTTGCAAATATAAGAGGTTATTTGGATTATATAAATATTATCCGCAGGCTTATGCTCCCGAAAAGGAATCACATATCGTCTAAAAGAGAGCTTTACCCCTATTTATTTTCATTTGTGCACATTCGCTACTAAATAAAATTTATATATTTGCATGATAAGACATTCAGAAAAAGACAAACGGGGATAAAGCTCCTGCAACCAGTAGTTTAACAACCCGTATCCTTTAATCAAAACAGAATATTCAGATGAAAATAATATGCGTAGGCTGGAACTATCCGGACCACAACAAAGAGATGGATCGCAAAGATTTACCGTCTAACCCGACATTATTTATGAAGCCGGATACCTCTTTGCTTAAAGATGGTAAACCTTTTTTCATTCCGGATTTCTCTGACCGTATTGAGTATGAGACCGAAATTGTCATCCGTATAGACCGCGTTGGTAAAAACATTTCCGAGAAGTTTGCTTCCCGCTACTACGATGCCGTTACTGTAGGTATTGACTTTACAGCCCGCGACCTTCAGGCTTCTCTCAGAGAAAAAGGACAACCCTGGGAAATATCTAAAGCCTTTGACAACTCAGCTGTTATCGGCGAATTTATTCCTGCTGAAGGTTTAGACATGGATAATATTCACTTCAGTATGAATCTTAATGGAGAGAATAAGCAAACAGGATGCACGAATGATATGATTTTTCGGATTAACAAGATTATATCATATGCCAGCCAGTTCTTTACATTGAAAAAAGGTGATCTTATTTTCACCGGCACTCCTTCAGGTGTTGGTCCGGTAAAAATAGATGATCATATTGAGGGATATATCGACAACACAAAGCTTCTTGATTTTCGGGTTAAATAATACAGATTCAAAATTTACGGAGAATCACATTTCAGAGAATCATTTTTTTGTATAATTCCATACAATCTCTTTGCATTACACAAAAAGGAAATATGTCATATAGAAAAATCGTATCCAGTTTATTTCTTTGTCTCGGGACAATGCTTTTTGCATTGCCCCCGGCTTTTTATAGTAAAGAATCCAGATTAAGCTCAGGTAAATGGGTAAAGATCAAGGTAAATTACACTGGCGTCTTTAAATTAACTTATGACGATATCGTAAAAGCCGGATTCCCGGATCCGGATAAAGTTAAGCTATACGGATACGGAGGAGCCATGCTTCCCGAGACATTCAATACAGATAAAAAGGATGATCTTCCCCAAGTTGGAGTTTATAAAGACAAGGGGAGTAATGGTGTTTTTGACAAAGGAGATTATATCCTCTTTGTAGGAAAGGGGCCGGTTAAATATATGTACGATGACTACTCTGATAAGTACACACATCAAAATAATCCGTATTCATTTTCGGGATACTATTTTCTTTCGGACATCGATGAAGAAGCAAAATATATTCAGCCAACTGATGCCGTACCTCTCCCTGATAAAGAAACTCTGACAACATTTGATGATATCATTGTGCATGAGAAAGAGCTAACAAATATCAGTTCTACAGGACGGGAATTCTTTGGTGAGGACTTCGGATACACAACTGACCAGGATTTTAAATTTTCTATCCCGGGAATAAATCAGGCTACAATCACTGTAGACTTCATTGCTAAGTCCGATAACGGCCGTACACTTAAAGTCGGAGTGAATGATAAAATAGTTGGTTCAATGTATATTAAAGCCAACACAGGTACATACGAAAAAGCAGAACAGGTTAATGCTACTTATAGTTTCACACCCGATAACAGCGGAAACTATAAAGTCGGACTTTCTCTGAATTATAAGAATACAAAGAATGCGCACCTCAATTATATCCGCATTCTGGCTAATCGTGAATTAAAGCCGTATAATAATGCGCTTTTCTTCCGTAATAAGAAATACCGTAATCAAACGGTCAACTTCACCATAAAAGAGAGTAACAGCAATCTTCAGGTATGGGACGTAACGGATGCCACCACTCCCTTACATCTGAAAGGTTCTTTAAGCGGAAATGATTTATCATTCCACACAAACATCTCTCCTTCGAAGGAGTATCTTCTAATCAACCCTAAAGCAGACTACGAACGTCCGTCTATAGTCGGACAGATCGCAAATCAGAATCTGCATGGGATGGCTTTTGCAGACTATATCATCATTACAGATCCTGAATTTATGACAGAAGCCAGAGCTCTGGCTGACTTACATGCTAAAAAAGATGATGTAATTATTGCGATTACGACTCCCGAATTAATATACAATGAATTTTCATCCGGAACGCCTGATGTATCTGCTTACAGATGGTTTTTGAAAATGCTGTACGACAAAGCGGAACATGAAACCGAGAAGCCGAAGAATATTTTATTATTCGGAGACGGAATCTTTGATAACCGTAGCATATTGTCATCGACAAATGCATCTAAAGCGAACCGGATATTAACGTTTCAGTCTGAAAATTCTGTCAGCGAAACATCCTCTTATGTAACGGATGATTACATCGTTATGCTGGACGATCATGAAGGGAAGAATCCGGGTGTTGATGATATTGATGCCGGCATCGGACGTATTCCTGCCCGATCAAAATATGAAGCAAAAACAGCCGTACAGAAGATTGAAAATTATATAGAAAATAAAGACCGTTCTTCATGGAAGAATAACGTGCTTTTTGTTGCTGATGATGGCGATTCTGATCTTCATATGAGAGATGCTGACCGTCTGGCTCAGTATATCGAAAATACGCATAAAGAATTCAATGTCGAGAAAGTATATCTGGATGCATTTAAACTGCATAAAACGACTAGTGGCGGGACTTATCCCGAAGCTAAAAAGAAGATGTACGATATTCTTAAACAGGGTGTGCTGATGGTTAATCTCATTGGTCACGGGAATTCCACTTCCTGGACAGGTGAAGATATGATCAACCTGAATGATATCTCGAATATGTATTTCAAAAGAGTTCCGCTATGGGTGACTGCAACCTGCGACTTTAGCCGTTTCGATGACAATTCTACTTCAGCAGGAGAGCAAATATTATTTCACCCTGAAGGCGGAGGAATCGCTCTTTTCTCAACCAGCCGTGTTGTATACTCAGCACCTAACTTCCGGTTAAACAGCTTCTTCTGTAAAAACATATTCGGAAAGAGAGAAGACGGCACGCGTTTTACTTTGGGTGAAGTCTTAAAAGAATCCAAACGTGCGATGAAGTTTGAGTCTGACAACCCTAATATAGGTGATAATAACAAATTAAAGTTTTTCCTTTTTGGCGACCCGGCCTTAAAATTAGCATATCCGGAATATAAGATGCGGATTACCCGTATAAACGGCCGGCATATCGATGCCGTTGATTGTGATACACTGAAGGCTTTGAGTAACGTGTTGATTGAAGGAGAGATTCTGGATCACAACGGAGAGAAAGCTCTTTGGTTCAATGGGAATACAGAGCTGACAATTTATGATGCAGCTGAGAAAATCACAACGCTGGATAACGAGAATGATGGAACATCTTTTGTTTTTTATGATCGGTCAAAAGTGATTTTTAAATGCAAGGATAAAGTGACAGAGGGAGAATTCAAGATGAATTTTGTCCTGTCAAAAGATATATCATACAAGGATGACCTGGCCCGTATCAGTTTATATGCTTCGGACGGAAACGCAAATGAAGCACAGGGCTATCATGACAAACTTGTTATAAACGGTACTTCTGAAGAAGTGGCTTACGAAGAAAACGGACCTGCGATTAAGGTTATGTATCTGAATACACCATTCTTTAAGTCAGGCGATATAGTAAATGAATCTCCTATGCTATACGCTGAAATTGAAGATGAAACCGGATTAAATATATCGCAAGCTGCAATCGGACATGAGATGCAGGTTATTGTTGATAATGATCCAAACCGGACATATATCGTAAACAATTTCTTCACTCCTGCTTCAGGTGATTCTAAAAAAGGAATTATACGTTTCCCTGTGCCGGACATGATTGACGGATCTCATACTTTAAAATTAAGAGTATGGGATGTATTCAATAATTCATCCGTAGCGTCTGCTTCATTTGAAGTAAAACGAGGTAGTAAACCCGAAATTTATTCTATTTACTACAGAGCTTATACGCCTACCAACCTTCCGACTGTCGGGGGTGGTGATATCGATTTCTTCATTAAGCATGACCGACCTGAGAATAAATTAAATATTGAGATTCGTGTTTACGATTTAGCAGGAAAACTGATCTGGAACACATTCAAGCTGGGATTATCTGAGCAGCAGACATCATTCCCGGTATCATGGAATCTGACCGGCAACGACGGACTGACTGTACGTCCCGGACATTATTTATATCAGGTAATTGTGTCCACGCCAAACAGTAAACATGCATCAGAAGCAAAAAAAATGGTGATTGTGTCACAATAAAAAGATAGAATCAGCGTTAATTATAACACACTGATACCGAAGCCGCATATCAGGGCCTCGTATATTTGAATCAATAAAAAGCTAAAAACTATATAACCAATAAAAGATGAATAAAATAGCCAAACTATTTAGTGTCGCTGCTTTGCTTTCTGCGACTACATTTACTTCGTTTGCACAAACAGACGAGTTGAGTAACAGATTATACTCTGCTTCATTTCTGGATATTGCACCGGATGCACGCGGAGCAGCAATGGGGGATCTGGGAGCAGCCACATCGGGAGACATCTACTCTCAGTACTGGAATGCTTCAAAATATGCGTTTATAGAAAGTCCTTCGGGAATCGGATTCTCTTATACACCATGGTTAAGCAAACTGGTTTCGGATATCGGACTTTCATATCTTTCAGGTTATTACAAATTTGATGATATTCAGTCTATCAGTGGTTCATTCCGTTACTTCTCATTGGGATCAATCAATATTACGGATGAATCCGGAAATATCATTAATAATGCAAAACCAAATGAATTTGCTTTTGACGTAGCTTACTCCAGACAACTTTCATCGAAATATGCTATGGCAATCACACTGCGTTATTTCCACTCTAGTCTGGATGTAGAAGAGGCATCTTCTGCAAATGGATTCAGTGCAGACATTTCGGGTTATTTCCGTACACCGGTATATCTGCGTAACGGTCAGGATGCTGAGTTCTCATGGGGATATAACCTGTCAAATATCGGTACAAAACTTTCATATAGCGGAGGTGATTATTCATCATTCATCCCTACAAATCTGAAAGTGGGAGCTGCATTTGCGTATCCTTTCAATGACTACAACAAACTAACAGTTGGTCTTGACCTGAACAAACTTATGGTACCTGCTTATCCGACTCTGAAAGATGGTGAGTCTCAGGAAGATTTCGACAAACGTGTTCAGAAGTATAATGATATGTCTCCGATCTCAGGTATCTTCAAATCATTCGGAGATGCAAGTTTCTCTGATCAGTTGAAAGAGATTACAATGGGTATTGGTGCTGAATATGCTTATAACGATCAATTTTTCGGTCGCATGGGTTATCATTACGAAAATGCACGTATGGGTAACCGTAGTTTCTTCTCGTTCGGTGCGGGTGTTAAGTTAAACATCTTCCAGATTGATGCTTCTTATCTTGTAGCATCACAATCTAATGCACTGGATCAGACATTCCGTATTTCTCTGGCTCTAAACCTTGGTGGAATCAGAGGGTTAATGAGATAATCAATTTAATTTATATCTTTGAAGCGTATCACAGAAAATCTGTGATACGCTTTTTTTTGAATACATAAAACATGAAAGGTATTAAGCTATGAAAATACGTGTTGGATTCGGATTTGATGTACATCAATTAGTAGAAGGCCGGGATCTTTGGTTAGGAGGTATAAAGCTGGAGCATACCCATGGATTGTTAGGGCATTCTGATGCAGATGTGTTAATCCATGCCATATGTGATGCTTTACTCGGAGCAGCAAATATGCGCGATATCGGATATCATTTTCCTGATACAGGCAGTGAATTCAAGAATATCGACAGTAAAATTCTGCTGAAACAAACAATGCAGCTTATTCGCGATAAAGGATATGAACTGGGAAATATTGATGCCACAATATGTGCTGAACGACCAAAACTAAAGTTGCACATCCCCTCTATGCAGCAAACGCTTGCTGAGGTTATGGATGTTGATATTGATGATATATCAATAAAAGCAACAACAACGGAAAAACTCGGATTTACTGGCCGGGAAGAAGGTATTTCTGCGTATGCTACTGTTTTGATTAATAAGCAAAAAGGGAG
>JBOFKD010000015.1:0-1378 GCA_051657165.1 Bacteroidales bacterium
TCTGCGCAGTTTGCTGTGCTATAAAGACAAGACTTCTTCATCAACCGGATGGAAAATGAAGACGCCATGGTCCGAATTTCCGAATGCTGTGTCGATTTGTTTATCCGATATTGTAGCAAGTGTCAAGGGCAACAACCGCGTGATCAACAAAGCAACCAATCACTATCAGAAATGGCAGATCCATGCCGATGGGACGGTTGAAAAACGCTTCTTTACACAAACTTCGGGCGACCATTGGGCTATCCGTAAACCATTGCATAAAGAAACCGTTTCCGGACGTGTAACCTTACGTGAGAAAAAGATGGTACGACTGGCCGAAGCACTTAGTGTATATAAATCTCTGGTTGATAAATCGCTCAAAAAGTGTATAGCTGAGTTAATCCGACTCCAATACACAGAAAAAGCCATTCTCAAATACTTTAAAGATCGCGAAAATACTTGGGAAGGAAGAGACATAAAACGGGTCGAAATCTATGTGTTTAATGAAGATTGTGCAGCTACGCGTACAGAAATATCAGAAGACTTTACAGATAAAAAAGTAGCAAGCATCACCGATTCGGGTATCCGTACCATCATAGACAGACATGTCAATGGCGAAAAGTACCAAGGGAACTATGCACTGGCACTTTCTCCTGACGGTCTCGAAGAAATGAATGCAAACATACAGGCACTCAATGGAGGAACTCCCCATAAGCCTGTTTACAAAGTTCGTATCAGCGAACCGGTCGGACTGAAATTTCCGGTCGGAACAGTCGGTGCAAAAAAAGATAAATGGGTAGAAGCAGCCAAAGGAACAAACCTTTTCTTCGGTATATATGTTGATAATGAAGGTAATAGATCATTCTCAACCATCCCGTTTGCCGAAGTCGTAGAAAGAATGAAACAACAATTGTCTCCCGTTCCGCTCAAGAACGACAAAGGAAACCGCCTGTTATTTTATCTTTCACCTAATGATCTGGTTTATGTTCCGACTGAAGATGAAATTGAAAATCAATCACCGGTAACATTTCAGAATATGACCTGTAAACCCGAAAGGATTTATAAATTAGTTAGTTGTACGACCAATTATGCCTTTTTTGTTCCTGTTAATATTGCAAAACCTATCGTTGCAACCACTGAGTTAGGAGCCAATAATAAAGCCGAAAAAGCATGGGATGGAATAATGATAAAACAACATTGCTTTAAACTGACTATCGATCGATTAGGTAATTTCAGTTTGGGTAATGACTATCATAACAACCATGATAAAGAAAACGCTTTACTTCGGAAATCCGGCCTATTTGTCAGTCAGGAATAACCAATTGACAATTGAACTGAAAGAAACAGATAAACCTACCCGTACCATCCCGATAGAAGATATCGGGATGGTACTTCTTGA
>JBOFKD010000016.1:0-1745 GCA_051657165.1 Bacteroidales bacterium
TTTAATGGGTTACAATGTAGCCGTTTGGGATCATATTAAATTCTTTGATCCGGAAGCGGGAAATGCAAATGCAGGGATGAATTATCCATTGCCAAGAACATTTACGATAGGTTTAGATTTCACTTTCTAATAACAAGAATTTCATATGAAAAAGATATATAATTTATTAATCGCTTTTTTAGTACTGTTATCTTCATGTACTTATCTGAATGTTTCGGATGAACTGTCAGGTGGATTACAAACAACAGACGATATATTTAAAAATGTTGCTTATACGAAACGATGGTATGCGAATATTTTTTCGTTGATACCTGATTATTCAGGGATGAATAGTGAAAATGTTCATGCTTTTAAGAATCCATGGGCTGCCATGTGTGATGAATTGGTAGTGGGATACGGGAAAGCATCTATGTATAATATGTCTGATAAGAATGCTGCATCTATGGGTTTCCACCGATATGGAGATTGTTATAAGATGATCAGACAAGCTAATATATTTCTGGAAAAGGCACATCCAATCAATTCAGATGGAACACAGGCTGATGAGTTAAATGAAGAGGAATTAAATAAAATGCGAGCAAATGTGCGTTTTATGCGGGCGTTTTATCATTATCTTTTATTCGAACAATATGGACCGATAATCTTAGTAAAGGATCGTATTTTTGAAGCATCAGATGATCAGGATTTACCTCGAAATACCGTTGATGAGGTTGTTGACTATTTGGATCAGGAATTATTGGCTGTATCGGAACAACTTACTGATTCTGCAATAATTGATAACAAAGATTATCGGGGGTGGCCAACAAAAGGTGCTGCACTAGCCGTGCGGGCTAAAGTTTGGATATATGCAGCAAGTCCTTTATTAAACGGAGGTTTTAAGGAGGCATTGAATGTGACTAATCCGGATGGAAAAAGACTATTCCCTGATTACGATGAATCGAAATGGAATAAGGCATTAAAAGCTCTTGAAGATTTCATGAGCTTTGCAGACTCAAACTATGAATTGTATAAAGAGTATAAAACAAGTGGAGATTTAGATCCGGATAAATCAGTTTATAATTTGTTTCAAAACTATACGAAAGAAATTATTTGGGCAACAGCCAATAATGACTGGGGAGGTATGGATGGAGATGCTTTCGACAGACGCGTAGCTCCACGCTGTGAACCGAATGGAATGGGGTCAACTGGTGTCACACAAGAGTTAGTAGATGCATTTTATATGAAAAACGGTGCGCCCGTTAAGGCTACAGATTATTTACCAAATGTGTCAGAAGAGTATTCTGAAGAAGGGTTTACAAAATATGAAGGACAAGATGTAAGTAATATGTATATAAATCGTGAACCAAGATTCTATAATACGGTGTTTTTTAATCGTCGTAAATGGCATATTACAAATAATGTAGTATTGTTTTATAATGGTGGAAATTCAGGTGTACAGGAAGGACAGGCTACTCGAACAGGCTACATGCTTTACAAAAGATTTAACAGAACTGTAAGTAAAAGAAGTCCGGGTGTAGCAAGTAAATTCAGACCTTCGATAATATTCAGATTAGCTGACTTTTATTTATACTATGCTGAAGTAGCCAATGAAGTGAATCCGAATGACCCACGCGTTCTTACCTATTTAAATATGGTTAGAGAAAGAGCAGGATTACCGGCAATAGAAGAGCTTAATCCGGCATTGAAAGGGGATAAAGATTTGCAACGTTCGGCAATTCAAAGAGAACGTCAGATTGAATTAGCGA
>JBOFKD010000017.1:0-1071 GCA_051657165.1 Bacteroidales bacterium
TATGGACTCACAGAGACCGCATCGCTGGTTGCCGGATCGAAAGTAAATCATGTACATTATCGCTCTGTAGGACCGGTATTGAACGGCTTGGAGTGTAAAGTAGAGGCAGACCACGGAAGCGAAGGTGAAATTGTCGTGAAGGGTCCAAGTGTAATGATGGGCTATTATAAAGAAGAGGAAATGACTCAATCAGTTCTTAGGGACGGATGGTTTCATACCGGTGACTTAGGCTCATTCGAAAATGGGAATTTATACATTCGGGGAAGATCGAAAAACATGATCCTCGGACCGAGTGGAGAAAATATCTATCCGGAAGAGATCGAATATGTCTTAAATAATATGGAAGGTGTGATGGAGTCTATGGTTTATGAGAAAAAGGGTAAAATCATAGCTAAAGTCTATATGAATCAGGAAGAACTGGCTAAAAAATACGAGTTCTTTAAACAGGCAGCCAGTGAGAAACATGCCGAGATTCAGCAGCAACTAAATGGTTATCTGCAACAAATGAAACAGAAGCTAAATAACAACCTGAACCGTTTCTCTCATGTTTCAGAATTAAAAATCGTCACACATCCGTTTGAGAAAACGCCGACACATAAAATCAAACGTTATTTGTACACGAGTGATTAAGTTTGTTTATATCTATAAACTTTGCATCCTGCCGAGTCTTTATAAAAGAACGGGCAGGATGTTTTTGTATGTATTCCTTATATATGTATCATTCTTATTCTTTACATAAGTAAAACAAAAATTTAAACCATTGAACTTTAAACAGGTACACATGTTTAAATATCAAATAACCACTAATAAACTTCTTACATGAAAACGAACAAATTAATAACTTGCATTACTGCATGCGTAATGTTATTTCCTGCTATTTCATTTGCTCAAAATGAAACAGAAAAGAAATCTCCTAAACCGAGAGATGTCACCCGTCTAAGTGAAGATTTTTACACTCCGAATCGATTTAAGGGAAAAACGATTCTGGTAACCGGAGGAGCCAGGGGTATTGGGAAATACACTGCTTCGAGAGCTGTGAAAGAAGGAGCCAATGTTATCATTATGGATTGG
>JBOFKD010000018.1:0-11932 GCA_051657165.1 Bacteroidales bacterium
AAGTTGGAAACAACCCGTCCATCATCTTCACTCATACGTGGACCGTAAGTGTTGAATATTCTTACGATCTTTATCCGGATATTATTCTGATAGTGATAGTCCATAAAGAGAGTTTCTGCACAACGTTTACCTTCGTCATAACAAGATCTGGCACCTATTGGATTTACATTTCCCCAATATGATTCTGGCTGAGGATGGACAGAAGGATCACCGTAAACTTCACTTGTTGAAGCCTGGAGTATCTTAGCCTTTGTCCGTCTGGCTAAGCCGAGCATATTTATAGCACCCATCACAGACGTTTTAATCGTTTTAATCCGGTTATACTGATAGTGGATAGGAGAGGCCGGACAAGCCAGATTATATATTTCGTCAACCTCGGCATAGTAAGGTTGTATTACATCCTGCCGGGCTACCTCAAATAATGGATTACCAATAAGATGAATGATATTTCTTTTCGAGCCTGTAAAGAAGTTATCAAGGCAAATAACATCATTTCCCTCATTTACCAGTCTGGTACATAAATGAGACCCGATAAAACCAGCTCCACCTGTAACTAATATTCTTTTCATACTTCAGATCTTTTACCAATTCGATAATATTTTAAACCTTCTTTGTTTATGTCGCTCTCATCATAGATATTCCGGCCGTCAATGACAAGATTTCCATTCATCTTTTCAGATACTAATTTCCAGTTTGGAAGTCTGAATTGTTTCCATTCAGTCACAATAAGCAAAGCATCCGCATCCGAGGTTACATCATACATGTCTTCGCATGTGTTGATTTTTGAGTTCCATATCTTACGTGCTTCAGGCATAGCTACCGGATCATATGCTTTCACAATGCCGCCTTGTTTTAGAATCTCATCAATGATTACTATAGAAGAAGCTTCACGCATATCATCTGTTTCGGGTTTGAAAGCAAGTCCCCAGATAGCGATAGTTTTACCTTTGACATCGCCTATATGATGTTTGAGCTTGTGAATCAGCACATGCTTTTGATCCTTATTGATTTCTTCAGTTGCCTTAAGAATCCGGAGATTATAATTGTTGTTATTGGCAACACTAATAAGTGCTTTAACGTCTTTCGGGAAACAGGAACCTCCATATCCGCAGCCGGGATATAAAAATGATTTACCGATTCTGCTGTCGGTACCTATTCCTTTGCGTACAAGGTCTACATCTGCACCTACAATTTCACAGAGATTGGCTATGTCATTCATAAAACTTATACGTGTAGCCAACATTGCATTTGCTGCATATTTAGTCATTTCAGCTGATGCGATATCCATAAATATTATAGGATATCCATTCATAACGAAAGGTTTGTATAATTTAGACAGAAGCTTCTGAGCTTTGGGCGAATCTGTCCCGATAACTACACGCTCAGGTGTCAGAAAATCTTTAATAGCATCTCCTTCTTTAAGAAATTCCGGATTAGAAGCTACATCAAACGGAATATGTGCGCCGCGTTTGTCTAATTCTTGCTGGATTATCTCTTTTACAAGTTTAGACGTACCTATCGGAACCGTACTTTTAGTAATAAATACAAGATAATCTTTCATGTTTTGTCCGACTGCTTCAGCAGTACTTTTTACATAAGTCAGATCTGCATTGCCATCTTTATCCTGAGGTGTGCCTACAGTACAGAAAACAAGCGAAGCATTCGTTAATGCCGAAGATAAGTGTGTAGTAAAAGATAGTCGGTTATCTTTTATATTTTTCTTTACTAATTCTTCAAGACCGGGTTCATAGATAGGGATGTTCCCTTTTTTCAATGACTCGATTTTTTCTGAGTTGATATCCATACATACAACTTTAGCTCCCATTTCCGAGAAGCATGCACCTGTAACGAGACCAACATATCCGGTTCCGATAATTACAATTTTCATAATACTAAATTTATTATTGTTTTTGACTTCTTTTAGACTTATCCCAGGCTCCGTTTCCTTTCCGCTTATACAAATATTTATATCCCTGAAATACATTCAGATTCATAAATACAAAATAGAATGCAGCATAAAATATACTGGATGATAATCCTTTTCGGGCATATATATATCCTGTCAGAGCACATAAGTAAAATACGCATTGTAGAAACATCAGTATCGGAAACACAATGAGATCAGAGGTGAAGCATAAATATAGATTGACCGGAATCATTGCTGCAAGAGCTAATGGCGTTATGGTCCATCTCAGCACACGATGTGATATATACTGAAAGCTAAGTATCCCGTATCTGAATATGTTTAGTAATGGATATAATCTGTATATAGCCTGAAGTCCGCCGGCCGCAATCCGGACTTTTCTTTTTTTCTCTTCTGCTATGTTTGCGGATCCGCTTTCAGAAGCGTATGCTTTTTTGCAATAAGAGGTTCTGTATCCGTTCATTGCTATTTGCAGCGACATAACAAAATCATCCAAAAGAGTATCAACCGGCATTTTGTGATAATATATTGTTCTCACAGCAAACAACTCACCAGCAGCTCCAACAACAGAGTATAGCCGCGAATCAAGCTCCTTCAGAAAAGATTCATATTTCCAGTACAATCCTTCACCTACTGAAGCCAGATCTGAATTATTATCTGTAATGACACGTTTTTCACCGGCAACACATCCGACCGTTTCATCTTCAAACTGTAAAACTATTTCCCGTATGGAATCTTTATTTAACATGGTATTGGCATCCGTAAAAATGGTAACAGGAGTATTTACAAAATCCATCGCTCTGTTTATCGCAGCTGTTTTACCCTTTCTTTCCGGCATAAATAATACAGTAACGTTCTTGTAATTAGCCAGCATACTGTTCGTCTTGTCTGTGCTTCCGTCAGTCACCCATGTTATATGTAGTTTTTCTGCGGGATAGTCTAATGAGTAACAGTTACTCATCTTCGCATCAATAATATCTTCTTCATTGTAGGCCGCGATTAACAACGTTACCTCCGGCCATTGTTCCGGAGTTTTGTTTACAGTTCTCCCGCTGAATGATTCTTTTAGCTTCACCAGAAAATACAATAAAATTCCATATCCGATATATGTATAGAAAACGATACATATTAATACAATAAAAACTGCAATCATATGCTTATTTATATATGTTATTAATGATTATACCGATCTGACTATTCCATGACAGCTGCGGATAAACGCTATTTCTTATCTGTTCAGCACTAAGTTGAAGAGCCGATAAAAAGTTAAGGCAGGCTTTGATATCCAGAGGCGTTTCATCGGCCGGTATATGCATCGTGTAAGTTCTTCCGTCAAAGTCGGGATCCGTTTCGGAATAGACAAACGGAATGCCGCGGGCAGCATACTCTCGGTTCTTCAGGGATTTTAATTGTGAAATGCCGCTTCGGTGTCTGCCCAGACTGCCAATTGCCAGATCCATCTGGTCAAACAAATCATCCAGAGACTTTCCATATAATGGACCGTGAAAGTATACATTGTCTGTCAGGCCTGATTTTTCGACCTGCTCTTTTAGCTTGTATCCGGCAGGGGTTGATGGCTGACCTACAATGTTTAGTTTAACTGAAATAGGAGGGTTCTGGCTGTTATACTCAGCTAAACCTTCGATTATGCGGTCTATACCATGCCAGTAGTGCAATTCTCCTACGATAATCAGATTAATAATACCGGATGTTGATTGCTGTGGCTTCCGGAGCGGAAGTCTGTTAAAATCAATCCCGTTTGATATTCTTATTGTTTTACATCCGAATATATAGTTATCATCACTATAGGTTACAACATAGTCTGTTTGTTTGAAAAGAGAATCTCTGGAATGGATATCAATCCAGTGTTTTATCTTGTCTGAGATACATGCCTCTTTATATTCTTCATCATAAGGATAAGTAGGGATCTCAATCAACACTTTCTTACCCCTCGTTTTCACTGATTTTATGAATGAAGTGAAAAACGGGCTCGCATTTCCATAATACCGTATATATATGAAGTCATAGAAGTTATCCGAGATATGCTCTAGAAGTGGGTTAAAGTCGAATCTTTTACGGATTTTTCCCGTAAAGCCATGTCCGAAGTTATGAATAACCTCATTGTTAATGGTTATAATATCGTCATTTTCAGCAGAAACATCAATAAGACAGAGGCGCATCTTTATTCCATTCTCATGAAATGCATTCAGCTGAGAGTGAATTTTCTGTGTAATGCCACTGTGAGGAGCAAAACCATGAAATACGATGTATAAGCCTGACTTATTTATCATTGCTTTTAAGTGATTTCTTTAAGTTGTTCAGGTCAATTGGTTTCCGGAATAATATATATATTGCCAGAATAATTATAGTCGCAAATAAGTAAAGAAAGAGATTCAGAAGATGTATTTCCGAATGGATTGTCTTATTGATAAGAAAGAGGGTTAATAAGACATAGATACTCAATTCGGCCGGCATCTTCAGCTGTCTGATGAAAAATATAATTTTGCGTTTAAAGTTATATATGTATAATAACAAATAACATTGTATAAAGTTGATAGAGATGGATATAACCAATCCCCATGCTAAAGCTGTCAGGCTTTTGAAATAAAATACACCAATTGAAATTGCTGTTACATTGCAGATCGTTGATATCAGACCACTGATAAATAAGATCCGTGTTTCGTTCGTAGCCTGGAATATTGATCCGCTGGAAGAAAGCACCATTTGCAGGCCGACTATGATAGACAGAATCCGAAATATTGGGACTGAAGGTTCCCATTGGGGACCAAATATCGTGATTATAAGATCATCCGCTGCGAAATATAAAAATATTGATAGCGGAAATCCGATGAATGCTAAAAGCTTTACTATCTTTTCGTAATAAAGTATCTGCATTTCTTTTTGGTCCTGATAATCTGAAAATACAGGATGTATGACAGAGGATAACAGACTGGACACATTTTCTAAAGGGAGCATCATCAGGCGATAGGACTTGTCATAATATCCCAGCTCTTTAAGACCAAGGTATTTACCTGTAAGAAGGTTATCTACATTTCTTGATACGAAGTTTATGATATTAAACAGTAACTGGAAAAACGAATAGGTGAAAATCCGTTGAAACGTATCGCGCGTAAATCTATACGATGGCTTAATGGGTTTTCGTGCATAACAGAGTATGAATGAGGCAACAGAAGTGAAGACTGGCTGTACCGCAAGAGCATAGACTCCTAGTCCGTAGTATGCCGCAGCTATACCCAGTGCACCACCGGCTAATTGTATCCCGATATTCCGTATAGCCAGAAATTTAAATTCTTTTTCTTTGTATAAAAGTCCGTTTGGGATTGTGTTGATCGCATTGAAAAACAATGAAACAGACAGCCATTTACACAATGAAATCAATTCATCTGAATGGTAGAAATGTCCGTAGATATAGGAAAATCCTACAACACCTAAGGAAAGGAGTATACCTGTTATAACTAAAAATGAAAAAAGCTCGCTGTAATTTCTATCATTCAGTTCTTTGTTCTGGATTATTGCTACACCAATTCCCAGGTCACTGAAAATAGAAAAAAATCCAATGCATATAGTTGCAAGTGACATCACACCGAAATCAGAAGGATGCAATATGCGTGAGAGGATTCCCGCAATGACAAGAGAAAGCACAAAACCGGTGTATTTTCCGATTGTAATATAGAATAATCCATTAAACAGTTTTCCGGTGATCGTATTACTCATTTCCTTCTAGGTATGATAAGTTTAATGATATTGGCGGAGTAGAATAGCTGACCGTTTTTATGTAATCTGATCAAACCATTCAGTCGTTCATGATAATTGAGAGCTGCCATCTTTGTAATCAGTCCGTTGCTTATTCGTCTGATAAATCTCTGACATAAATTCTGAATAACCTTATCCTTTCCTTCAGAGAAAGCTTTTATTTCAGACATGATATAACTGTATGCATACAGATTTTTCATTTTGAATGGTGATGTAACAACTGACGAATCTCTTAAACGCCTGTTGAAGTATGCTTTATTAATGAATCCTGTCCGCTCAGCCTGAAGAAATGCAAGAGTTGTAAATAACTCATCTTCATGGGTAGTTTTTTGATAAAGCAGCTTCTTGTCTTCCAGAAATTTTCGTCTGTATATTTGTAACCATGGCGCAACTCTGAATCCGTTGTTTCTTAATAATATATCCGATATTTCCGGACCGCTATATATTCTGTCTTCTAACTCACCACATCGCAGATAGTTAAACGAATCCGTATTGTATCCATCAGTGGAGAATGATACAGCATCGAAGAATACAATATCAAGATTATCCGGATACGCTTTTTGGTAACATTCCTCCAGAGCCTCCGGGTTTAGCATGTCATCACTGTCCATAAAGTAGATATACTCTCCTGAAGCAAGAGCCATTCCGTGATTGCGTGCTGTTGCCTGTCCGGCATTGTCCTGCCGGACAGAAATGATTCTGGTATCAGAATTCCTGTATTGCTCTATTATCTCGCCACTATTATCTGTTGACCCATCATTTATAATGATGATCTCAATTTCCCGTATTGTCTGATTAATAATCGAATTCAGAGTCTCAGATAAATAGGATCCGGTATTAAATACTGGTATGATGACTGAAATTTTGACCATGGTGTACTATGCATTAGAATTAGACAGGAAGCGAGAAATAAAACGTAGAACCTTTATCCATTTCACTGTCTAGCCATATTTTCCCTCCAAGCTGATCGATATATGATTTGACAATAGACAATCCCAGCCCTGCGCCCTCATGCGAACGGGAAGAGCTGTTATCAACCTGTCTGAACCGTTTAAATATTTCCTCAAACTGATCTGCCGGAATACCGATTCCTTCATCTTTAATATAGATAACAACCTCGCTTATACCCTTTGTGAATCCAATAGTAATACATCCTTTTTCTGAATATTTAATCGCATTCTTTATCAGATTCGTAAGGATAGAATAAAATTTTTCCTCATCGGTTTGAATTGTAATATCTTTTTCCTGATAATCAGTGATAAGTTGTAGACCTTTCTTACTGGCTTCGGGTTGAAAAAAGCTATGTATATCCTCTATGATCTCAGCAACGTTAATTGTTGAATAATGACTCTTTGACGTACCGGCTTCTATTTTAGCCATGTCAATGATTTCGTTGAGTGTGTTAAGTAACCTCTGACTGTTACTTTTCATGATTGCTAAATACTCCTTTTGTACCTCTTTCGGATAATCATTGTCATTCAATAAGTCAATAAAACCACTAATACTATTAAGCGGAGTTCTGATCTCATGACTGATATTTTGTAAGAAAGCCATCTTTAACTTTTCACTTTCTTCAGCTTTTTCTTTCGCTTCTATCAGTTCAGTTTTTCTTCTCCATTTAACAATAGCCATCCCGATTGAAGAGGCCAGTGTACTTAGTATGGCAATTTCTGCATCGCTCCAGTTATCCTCTTTTCTGCAATCGTCAAATCCGGCAAATCCCCAGCAGACATTTTCTATAAATATTGGGATCACCAGTATTGATACAATATCCTGCTCTTGTAATAATGGCTGCTCTTCCGGCGGAAAATCAGCAACATTTCCTCTTATATACTTTTGAGAAAGAAATAGATTAATCCATCGGGTGAAGTCAGGTTCTGCTTTTACATTCTGTAAATCGGGATTGTCTATCTGTACGCTTATCCCGGAGCTTGTCCATTCGTACCTCTGACTGATAAGATATCCGCTGTCAGTGTCAGGCTTCATTTCAAATACATATATGCGGTCCTGATTGATTGTATTACCCAACAGACTTAGTGATTCATTGATATTGATATTAATATCGTTTTCGCTCAGAAGTATCTGGCCGATTTGAGCTACAATATGAAGTATATTGTCCTTTCTTTGGAATAACGATCTTGTATAGAAGATATTATTCTTTATATGCTGATCTTTCACATTATTATATGTGTCAAAAATACCTTTGGTTTTGATTGAGCTGTATCGCATATAAGTTAAGAGTTAGTGAAACCGGTTAGTTTATATTTGAGATCTAAATCCCCGATATATATATGTTTATATGTTTTAAAAACAATAAACCGACCTTTATGTTTGACTATTCGTGTTAAATAATGCAACGGGAATCTGTTGCCGGGGTGACTGAATCATTATTCTTTCTGGTATTAATATCCGGACGGACACAAAAAAAAGGAGTCTCCTTAAGAGACTCCTTTTCTATATAAATTTGGCTTTTTCTTTCTCAGAAATTATGCTTTCTTTTCCGGACGAGGAGGGCGGGGTAGTAATACTTTTCTTGAAAGTTTGAACTTACCTGTTTTCTTATCAACATCCAATAGTTTAACCTGGATTGGATCGCCTTCTTTTAATCCTGAATTTTCCATAGACTCTAAACGTTCCCATGTAATTTCAGAAATGTGAAGTAATCCTTCTTTACCCGGCATAAATTCAACGAATGCACCGAAATCTTTAATTGATTTCACTATACCGTCGTAAGTTTCACCGATCTCAGGCTGAGCTACGATAGCTTTAATTTTAGAAACTGCAATATGCATAGATTGTGCGCTTGTTGCAGAAACTTCGCAACGACCCATACCGTCAACTTCTTCAATTGTAACGATTGCTCCGGATTCTTCCTGAATTCCCTGAATAATTTTACCACCAGGACCGATTACAGCACCAATCAATTCTTTTGGAATTGCAATAACTTCAACGCGTGGAGCGTGAGGTTTAAGTTCTGTACGAGGTTCAGCAATACAATCAGTGATTTTGTCAAGGATATGCATACGGCCTTCACGAGCTTGTTTCAATGCTGTTTCCAGAATTTCGTATGACAAACCGTCAACTTTAATGTCCATTTGAGTAGCAGTGATACCGTCTTTAGTACCTGTTACTTTAAAGTCCATATCACCTAAGTGGTCTTCATCACCTAAGATATCAGAAAGTACAGCAAATTTTGTATTTCCTTTATCTGTGATTAGTCCCATTGCGATACCTGATACCGGTTTCGGGATTTTAACACCTGCATCCATTAAAGCTAATGTTCCTGCACATACTGTTGCCATAGATGACGATCCGTTTGACTCAAGAATATCTGAAACAACACGGATTGTATAAGGACAATTTGCCGGAATCATTGGTTTTAATGCACGAAGTGCCAGATTTCCGTGTCCGATTTCGCGACGACCAATACCACGTGTCGGGCGAGCTTCTCCTGTAGAGAACGGAGGGAAATTATAGTGAAGTAAGAATCTGTCTTTACCTTTTGTAAGAGCTTCGTCGATAATCTTCTCATCTAGTTTATTACCCAGAGTAACAGTTGTCAAAGACTGAGTTTCTCCACGGGTAAATACTGCCGAACCGTGAGGTCCCGGAAGATAGTCTACCTCGCACCAGATAGGGCGGATCTCTGTTGTAGAACGACCATCCAGACGTTTTCCTTCATCCAGGATAGAACGACGCATAGCTTCTTTTTCTACATCATGGTAGTAACGTCCGATAAGTGCTTTTTTCTCAGCAAGCTCTTCTTCTGTCAAATTTGCTTTATACTCTTCAAGTACAGCTTCGAAAGCTTCACCGCGAGCATGTTTGTCATTGTTACATGATGTAGCAACAACATAAGCTTTATCATAACATTTAGCCCAGATGTCTTTGCGAAGCTCTTCATCGTTTTCTTCGTGACAATATTCACGTTTAACAGTTGAACCTACCATTTCAGCAAATTCAATCTGTGCCTGACAGTGAACTTTGATTGCATCGTGAGCAAATTTCATTGCATTCAGAAGGTCCATTTCAGAAACCTCTTTCATTTCACCCTCAACCATCATGATGTTATCCATAGTTGCAGCAACTACAACATCCATATCTGCTTGCTCAAGTTCAGCAAAAGTAGGGTTTAATTTGAATTCTCCGTTGATACGTGCAACACGTACTTCTGAAATAGGTCCGTTGAAAGGGATATTTGAAACTGCTAAGGCAGCAGATGCAGCCAAACCAGCTAAAGCATCAGGCATATCCACACCATCAGCTGAATATAATGTGATCTGAACAAATGTGTCAGCGTGATAATCATCAGGGAAAAGCGGGCGTAGAGCACGGTCCACTAAACGGGATGTCAAAACTTCGTAGTCAGATGGTTTTCCTTCACGTTTAGTAAAGCCACCAGGGAAACGTCCGTTTGACGCAAATTTTTCTTTGTAATCTACTGACAACGGCATGAAGTCAGTTCCCGGTACTGCGTCTTTAGCAGAACAAACAGTAGCCAACAACATCGTGTTGTTCATGCGTAGCATCACTGCTCCGTCTGCTTGTTTAGCTAGCTTTCCGGTTTCCAGGGTAATGGTTCTACCGTCACCCAGGTCAATCGTTTTTGTAATTGGATTCAACATATAAATCTTCTTATATTATTTTCTTTACATCTTCAAATTCGCGCAAAGATACATTAAAGTTTCTCTTCTTCATTGTATTATGGGTGAAAATATTATCTTATACCCCTTTTTTATAACCATTCCAACTACTGAAGTTTATAGCGGATACGTAGCCTTCCTTCGTTAAAGTCGTAATTATTAATTATAAAATGTCCTATTTCAGAGGTGTTTCCTACATGCATACCTATGCAGGGGCATGCATCATAATCGCCTATTCTCACGATTCGAAGCGTCTCGCCGGCATCATCGGGTAAACGTTTTAGATCAAACTGATTACAGGCATCTTCTACGGGCATCAGCTCACTGGTTACATCTAGCCTCATGTCTATAATGCGGTTGACCTGATCTTCTACTTCCTGCATTTGTGCGGCAGTAGGAGCGTTTGTCAATATATAATCGCATTTCGATTTCTTACGCTCTATATGGGCGCTTACGGCTCTACCACATTTAAACATCCGGTCCATTGTTTGGTTCAGAATGTGTTCTGCCGTATGCATAGGCTCGTGATAATCTTTTTTGGGTTGTAGCTGAGGATTTTCTTGCATCATTTAATTTTGACTTTTGTGCATAAGAATGCATGGTTTTATAACATAGTAGCACAAAAGAAATAAATTTTATGGTTCGTATGCTATATACTCAGCAAGAATTTATAACCTTTTTCTCAGTAAATAATTCTTGATATAAAGTTTATTTGCTTTATATAACTGCTCGGAAATTATTTTATATCCATTTTTTATGAAGAATGGAAGTGCGGTTATACTAACTTCAGAGGTTATTTCAGTTATATGATTTAGTTTAGCCATTTCTTCAATATGTCTGAGTAATAATGATGCTATACCCTGATGCTGATAATCTTTGTGGACAAACATAGAATTAAGATATCCATTGTAACTGAGAATTGAAAATCCGGTTATATTTTGTTGTTGGTTTACAGCAATAAGGCATATGTCGGTTGATATTAATTCTATCCATCTGTTTGAATTGTTACCGCATGAAGCCCAGTCCAAAACTTGCTCTTCAGAATAATCCTTTCTGTTTACGTGAAGTATCGTATTGCAAAATAATTGTTTTAGTTCTTCTGTATCTGAAATCTCAGCTTTGAGGATGCGGGATTTAGCCAGTTTCATTTTTAAAATAGGGAAGGGGTTGCCTTGTTCATCTTTGTCGGTTCGTTCCGTGATCTCGAATCCCATATGAAGATAAAACTGTAAGGCTTTGGGATTTTGTTCGTTGACATCGACTTCTGATATGTGATACTTCTTAATGCTCAGGGTTACAAGTTGTTTGCCTATACCCTTTCCGAAGAACTGAGGTTCTGCAAAAAGCATTTCAATCTTATTCTGTTCAATCCCCATAAATGCAACAGGAGTATCCTCCGAATATGCAATCAGCAGAATCTGAATGTGTGATAATCCCTCTTTGACAAAGGGAACGAGCTTTTTTATGTCATCTTGAGTCAGAAAGTGATGGCTTGCTTTTACAGATCTTTCCCAGACAGAACATAATGTGCAGATAAGATCTTCGCTTCTGTCAGGATTTTCCTCTATTCTGAAATATTTGTTTTGCATAT
>JBOFKD010000019.1:0-1420 GCA_051657165.1 Bacteroidales bacterium
CCAAGCTCAGAATAACCTGATGATAGACATTATACAGGCATATCTTTCCGTAATTATGAATGAAGAACTGCTTGAATACCAAAAGTCGGTTGCGGACATCAGTAAAGAAATGATGAATCAGGGTCAGATCCGTTATAAAGCCGGAGAAATTCTTGAGAGTGATTACCTGCTTCTCCGGGCTCAGTACACTTCTGATTCTTATGCACTGACGAACAGCGAAATTAATCGGGACAACGCTTTACTGGATCTGAAAAAGCTATTATGTATAAATCCGGATACGCCTGTAAAAGTAGAGCATCCTCAATTCTTCTCACTGGAAGCTCTGGCGCTCCCGCCTTTAAATACGGTTATCGAACAAACGCTGGCCTGGCTGCCTGACCTACAAATCACGTCACGCAATATTGATTTGGCGGAGCTGGATGTTAAGATTGCCAAAGGAGGGTATTCACCTACTCTTTCTTTAAACGGTTCTATAGGTACTAATTATAACGGAACAGGAAACGGCAGCTGGAGCAGTCAGTTCAACGATAATCAGATGCAACAGGTTTCTGTGTCGATCAGTGTCCCGCTCTGGAACAAAGGAAAGACCCGATCCAATGTAAAACAGGCAAATTTCCGCCTTCAGCAGGCTCAACTTGAAGATGCTCAGACGGAACTGAATCTGGTGACTTCACTCGAAAAAGAATATTTGAATGTCACTTCACTTCGCGAAAAGTATCAGGCTGCACAAATAAGCAATGACGCTTATGCCGAGAACTTCCGTGTTTTTACGACTAAGTTTGACAAAGGAGCTGTCTCAACAACAGATCTGCTGCAACAACAAAACTCCTATTTGAATGCATTAAACAACTATATCCAGAGTAAATACAATTATTGGTTCAACCGCAAAATGATTGATGTTTATATGGGCAATGAAATAAATAATTGACAACTATGAAGAAAAAGAATATCATCCTGATCAGCTCAATACTATTAGCGGGTGTAGCCTGCGTCTGGTTTTTCGCATTCGGAAAACCGAAAGATATGTATATGCTACGGACGACAAATCCACAGGAGGGCGAACTTGAATTAAGTGTCACTGCAAGCGGAAATATACAGCCTGTAACGAAAGTAGAAGTCGGTACTCAGGTTTCAGGAATCGTAACCCGGATCTTTGTGGATTTCAACTCTCAGGTCAAAGAAGGGCAATTATTAGCCGAACTGGATAAAGCAACACTTAGTGAGCGTGTCCGTCAGGCAAAGGCTTCGTATGAGAATGCCGAAAGTGATCTGAAACTTGCCAAACTTAGTTACGAACGTACCAAATCATTATATGATCAGAAAGCCTCCACTCCTGCTTCGCTGGAAGAAGCAGAGAATCGTCTGGCAAATGCGAAAGGTAAAGTCATTACGACAAAAGCCGACTATCAGCAATCGCTGG
>JBOFKD010000020.1:0-9756 GCA_051657165.1 Bacteroidales bacterium
ACGCTGTTTCTGGTTCAAGGCTTTGCCTTGGATCTACTATTCGTCAGGTTGTACCTGACAGCTTTCTGCAAGAAAGCCTCTTTGTGAGCGTAAGAGGTTGTTTTTCAAACAACTGGTGGTTGAAAACCACCGAATATGAGGTACAAGGTACAACCTTGCACCAGAATAAAAGAGGGCGCTGGGATGGGGACGTGGACGACGTGGAGGACGATGAGGACGATGAGGACAGCGCCAAATGCATGGAGGATAACAGCGACGCTGTTTTTCTTTGCCTTTCTGCCTTTTTAATGCCGTCCCCATGGTCGTCCATGTCCTCATCGTCCTCCATGTCGTCACTGCCTTTTCGGCATTACCTTTTTAAAATTTGAATTTTATGAAAGATATCTGGATGTATTTGCTGCCTTCGGGCTTTATAGCCTCGCTGCTAACCTGGCTTGTGAACCGGAGGCGGGAGAGGCTGAAGGATATAAAAGAAGAGCATACGGTTTACCGGGAGCTTTATGAGGATTTGAGAGTATTAATCAAAAAACAAAATGCGGATTATGCGAAATTACGAAATAAGGTGTTCCGGCTTGAAAAGGCTTTTGAGGATATTAACCGCTGTCCTTATCGCAGGCATTGCCCTTTGCTTCATGGGTTGCCAGTCGATGAAAAGGACGGAAACGTCGGAACGAATGATACAGACCGAACGGCTGCGGCAAGAGGTGATCCTGCTGCCTGAGTCGGAACGGCTGATTGTGGATCTGTCTGCTTTGGATAACCTGGCTCCGGCTTCTGCGCTGATAGCTCCGAAAGAGAATGCCGGGGGACTGACCGTAAAAAAGCGGGTGGACGGACTGATTGAGATTGAGAGCCGGAGAGATACGGTGCGGATCAGGGGTGATACGGTTTGCAGCCACGAGTATATGGATCTGGATACCGCAGGGACGGCTGGCGGCCGTCCGTGGAGACCGTGGGTGATGGTGCTCGCGGTCTTTTTGTTGGTTTGTATCCTGAGATATAGAATATAAGGTTCGGGGAGGATGGGTTTTGAATGTATAAAGGGCTGTCTGGAGATATCCGGACAGCCCTTTGTGTGTTAGTTTGTTATTTTTTTGGAGTAAAACAGGACACCTTTGAAGAAGCGTCTCACTTTTCGTCCGATTCGTTGTTTCAGGGAGAAGTCGTACCAGCTATGTTCGCATCTGTGAACGGCAAAGCTTTCAGAAGTTATGGCACGTCTGCGGGGAGCCATATAGCTGGACGGATAGATGGTGATCTCTTTTTGGAGATCCTGGCGGATATTCAAATATTTATATCCAAAGGGAATTGCTCCTTTAGCATAGATGTGAGGAGCAATCGTGTCTGTGGTAAATTCCAGCGTGCGGTATTTGCCGATAAGACTTTTACAGAAGAGGTTTCCTTTCTGGCCTATCAGAAAAGCAGCCTGGATACCCATATTGAAATCCTCTTCAGCGGGCTGATGATTCTGATCGTGATAGCATTCGTGGAATGAAACAAAACGATTGGTAAGGAATTGGTCGAAGCGTTTCATCAGAAGTATATCTGTATCCATATATATGCCTCCTTCTGAATAGATGGCATGCAGGCGAACCACATCTGATGCAAAAGCCCATTTGCGGGCCCGGAGAGCATCATCAATATATTTAATGTTCAGACTTTTAGCGTCGTCATACGTCCAGTGCCGGATTGTGTAGTCCGGAAGTATTTTCTTCCATGAATCCATACATTCCTTTACTTCAACAGGGAATGGATCATTACTAAACCAGCAGAAATGAATTATTTTAGGAATTTGCACATCCGTATTGGCCATATATATAAGTGATTGTGAACTGCATGAATGCAATCAATGTATAAAAATAGTTGTTAGTTCTAACTTTTCAGTATTTGAGTCGCGAAATTAATAAAAATATGAGAATTGAAGTCAATATAGATTATCAAAAAAAGAATTGGGTCCGGCAGGCTATAAAAGAAAGAACTGAGACTGAAGGAATATTGGTTTTATCTATATATAAGTATATAGAAAAAGAATTGCAGGAGAATTTTATGAGATTTCTGTGAAACGAGGCAGAGATTTTTAGAGAATTTGTATCAATTCAGCATTTTGTATAGTAAAAGATTTATTTTTTTAATAGTTATAATAGTAGTCTTTATGCTATCAAAAAGATAGCTATGTGGTTTATTTTAAGTTTGTTTAGGAGGTAAGTGTGACTAAAAGATTGAATTATGAGTGTGATTGTTGAATTATGTAAGATTGGCGGTTTTTCTGTTGTATAATTTATTTGAAAAAACTATGCTCTTTTTTTATAAAAAAATTTCCTTTTCAAATGAAAACAAATACATTTGCGATATGTAACGAACACAACACACAAAATCATATAAATTTTTTTATTGCTATGAATTTAACTCATATTGAACATTTAGGAATTGCAGTGAAGAGCTTAGAAGCAGCGATCCCTTATTATGAAAAAGTGTTAGGCTTAAAATGCTACGCTGTAGAGGAAGTTGCTGATCAAAAGGTAAAGACAGCATTTTTTAAAATAGGTCAAACAAAAATTGAATTATTGGAAGCTACAAGTGAGGAGAGTCCAATTGCTAAATTTATTGAGAAAAAAGGAGAAGGGGTACATCACATTGCTTTTGCATCTGATAACCTTGTTGGTGATTTGGCAGAGTGTGCAGAAAATGGCGTTCAATTAATTGATAAAGCTCCTCGTAAAGGTGCTGAAGGATTAAACATCGCGTTCCTGCATCCAAAATCAACAATGGGAGTTCTTACAGAACTTTGTGAAGATCCTAAAAAATAAAAAACACAAACCTCATAAATCTAATAAAAAATGAGTCATCAACTTGAGAAAGTGAAAGAGCTGATTCAACTAAGAGAAAAAGCTCGTTTGGGTGGGGGAGAAAAGAGAATCGAATCCCAACACAAAAAAGGTAAATATACAGCACGTGAGCGTATCGATATGCTGCTTGACGAAGGAAGCTTCGAAGAGTTTGATATGTTTGTAACTCATCGTTGTGTTAACTTTGGTATTGAAAAAGAAAGTTATTTAGGTGACGGTATTGTAACAGGTTATGGTACAATTGACGGACGCTTAGTATATATTTATGCTCAAGATTTTACTGTATTCGGAGGCTCTCTTTCGGAAGCATTAGCACTTAAGATCTGTAAAGTAATGGATCAGGCTATGAAAATGGGAGCGCCGGTAATCGGTATTAATGACTCGGGTGGTGCACGTATCCAGGAAGGCGTTAATGCGTTAGCGGGTTATGCTGAAATCTTCCAGCGTAATATCCTGGCTTCAGGTGTTGTTCCTCAGATTTCCGGTATTTTCGGGCCTTGTGCAGGTGGAGCAGTATATTCTCCGGCACTTACAGACTTTAATATCATGACAAAAGGAACGAGTTATATGTTCCTTACTGGTCCGAAAGTGGTAAAAACAGTAACCGGAGAAGATGTAACTCAGGAACAATTAGGTGGAGCCAGCGTTCACGCAACGAAATCGGGTGTTGCTCACTTTGCCGTTGATACGGAAGAAGAAGGACTGAAACTAATACGAAAACTCATTGGATTCCTTCCACAGAATAACCTTGAAGAAGCTCCTATCGTAGAAACAAATGATCCGATTGACAGACTAGAGGACGGTTTGAATGATATCATTCCGGATAGCCCGAATAAACCATACGATATGTATGAAGTAATTGGCGCAATTATCGATAACGGTGAATTCCTTGAAGTACATAAAGATTATGCTCAGAATATTATTGTTGGTTTCGCACGCTTCAACGGACAATCTGTTGGTGTTGTAGCAAATCAGCCAAAAGTAATGGCAGGAGTGTTGGATATTAACGCATCCAGAAAGGCAGCCCGTTTTGTTCGTTTCTGTGACGCATTTAATATTCCTATCGTTACATTGGTGGATGTGCCGGGATTCTTGCCGGGTACAGCACAAGAGTATGGCGGAGTAATTCTTCACGGAGCAAAATTGCTTTATGCTTATGGCGAGGCTACAGTTCCGAAAGTAACTGTAACGTTGCGTAAATCTTATGGTGGTGCATATTGTGTGATGAGTTCTAAACATCTGCGTGGTGATATGAACTATGCATGGCCAACAGCAGAGATCGCTGTAATGGGTCCTTCGGGAGCTGTTGAGATTATCTTTGCTAAAGAGGTTAGCGGAGCTGAAAATCCGGCTGAAATGGCTGCGATTAAGGAAGAAGAATACAGAGAGGCATTTGCTAATCCGTTTAATGCTGCTAAATATGGATATATTGATGATGTAATCGAGCCAAGAAATACTCGTTTCCGTATTATCCGTGCATTGCAGCAGCTTCAGACTAAAAAATTAGTAAATCCGGCTAAGAAACACGATAACTTGCCACTTTAATCTTTTGAAACAATGAGAAACAGATTTAGTAAAGGCTTAAAACTGGCTGCACTGTCGCTGCTTTTCTCTTGTAGCTTATCTGCACAACAGGCTATATATCTTCGTCTGAACGAGGTCATGCCCAATAACGTGGATAACTTTCAAGATGATTACGGTAAGCAAAGTTCATGGATTGAGATTTATAATAATTCACCGGCTACAGTAGATATCGGAGGTTGTTTTCTTACAACAGATATGAACAACCCTACGATGTATCCGATTCCGAAAGGCGATATCCTGACAAAAATTAAACCTCGTCAGCATACTATTTTCTGGGCGGATAATAATCCTTCGCATGGGACATTTCACCTGAACTTTGCATTGGATAGCGTAGGCAGCAATTTTATTGCAATATTTGATTCAAACGGAAAAACATTAATTGATAGTATAACAATTCCTGCTTTAGGTCCGGATCAGACATTAGCGAGATCGCTGGATGGAAAAGGAGAATGGGTTATAGCTGAAAAGGTAACACCAAATACGAATAATGTTATTCTTACGGGTCAGGAAGCTGTGATGAAGTTTAAGCAAAATGACCCGTCGGGTATTGGTATGGCTATTACTGCGATGCTGGTTGTTTTCAGTGCTTTGATTGTACTTTACTTAGTGTTTAAACAGATTGGAAAATCTGCGATGCGTATTAGTAAACGTAATGCAATGAAATCACAATCCGTTCAGGGAGTTCCGGCTAAAGAGGATCTGGGGGCTGAATCAGGAGAAGTATTTGCTGCTATTGCAATGGCTTTGAATGAGTTTAATAATGAAGCTCACGACTTGGAAAACACAGTATTAACAATTAATCGTGTGACCCGAAACTACTCTCCATGGAGTTCAAAAATCTATGGATTAAATCAGTTGCATAACAAAAAAAGCTAACAATCCAATCAATTAAGAAAGTGTAGACTCCCTGAATGATTGTCTTTTGTAAGCTATATCGGGGGAGTTTCCATCTGAAACCTTAAAAAAAAAGTACAGATGAAAGAGTTTAAATTTATCATTAATGGTAACGAATATAAAGTTTCTATCGAGAATGTAGAGGACAACATTGCTCAAGTTGAAGTAAATGGAACTCCTTATACGGTAGAAATGGAGAAAATAGTTAAGAAATTGAAGCCAATTTCGCGTCCGGCTGCTGCTCCAACAACACCTGCCGGAGAACCTGTTGTACAGAGACAAACAGCATCATCGACACCGGGAGCTGTTAAGTCGCCACTTCCGGGAGTTATCCTTGATATCAATGTGAAAGTTGGTGATACAGTGAAAGTAGGTCAGAAAATTGCGGTTCTGGAAGCCATGAAAATGGAAAACAACATCAATGCTGATAAATCCGGACAAGTAAAAGAGGTAAAAGTAAATAAAGGCGATTCTGTCCTTGAAGGTGCAGATATCATAATTATCGGTTAACCTATGGGCGGAAACTTTTTTTCATTCCTGACTGAGAACCTTACAGAGTTTCTTACGTATACAGGATTTGCCAACTTCGAGATTGGCAATGGAATAATGATTCTTGTGGGGTTGATTTTTATCACCCTTGCAATTACGAAAGAGTGGGAGCCAATGCTTCTGATACCTATCGGATTTGGTATGTTGATCGGTAATATTCCTTTCAAAGATGCTGGTCTGCAAGTAGGTATTTATGAAGAAGGCTCGGTATTGAATATCCTTTATCAGGGGGTTCAACAGGGGTGGTATCCACCTTTGATTTTCCTGGGAATCGGGGCAATGACAGATTTCTCGGCATTGATCTCGAATCCAAAATTAATGCTTATCGGAGCAGCGGCTCAGTTCGGTATTTTTGGAGCATACATGATAGCACTGGCTATGGGATTTGAACCAAATCAGGCAGGTGCGATTGGTATTATTGGTGGTGCGGATGGTCCTACAGCGATCTTCCTGTCTTCCAAGCTCGCCCCTAATCTCATGGGTGCGATTGCCATATCAGCCTATTCATATATGGCTTTGGTTCCGGTGATTCAGCCTCCTATTATGAAGCTTCTTACTACGAAGAAAGAAAGACTGATCAGAATGAAACCTCCACGTGCGGTTTCTCAAACGGAGAAAGTTATTTTCCCGATTGCAGGTCTGTTGCTTACAACATTCCTTGTTCCTTCAGGTCTTCCTTTGCTGGGTATGTTGTTCTTTGGTAACCTTGTAAAAGAAAGTGGTGTAACCCGTCGTCTGGCTGAAACAGCCCGCGGTCCGCTTATTGATGTTATCACTATGTTGCTGGGGGTTACTGTAGGAGCTTCAACGCAAGCAACTCAATTCCTGACGCTGGATTCAATCAAGATCTTTGGTCTGGGTGCTCTTTCTTTCGTTATTGCAACATCAGCAGGTGTATTGTTTGTTAAGTTCTTCAATATATTCCTGAAAGAAGGTAACAAAATCAATCCTCTGATTGGTAACTCTGGTGTATCAGCAGTGCCGGATTCAGCGCGTATTTCTCACCACGTAGGGTTGGAATATGATCCGACTAACTACTTGTTGATGCACGCAATGGGTCCAAATGTGGCAGGGGTAATCGGGTCAGCAGTAGCTGCCGGTATCTTGCTTGGATTCCTGATGTAATTCAAAAATATTTTTATACATATAAGGGTATCTTCATTTCCGGAGATACCCTTTATTTTTCAACCTTGAAAAACTCACACGTTATGGCTATAGAAAGCAGAAGAAAGCCTGAATGGCTTAAGATTAAAATACCAAAAGGACAAACAACTTTTCAAGTAAGAAGTATTATTCACAACAATCATCTGAATACAATCTGTACGAGCGGACGCTGCCCGAATCAGGCTGAATGCTGGGGATGCGGTACGGCTACATTTATGATAGCTGGTAATATCTGTACGCGTTCCTGTAAGTTTTGTAATGTGACAACCGGTAAACCACTGCCGCTTGATCCGGAAGAACCACGCAATGTGGCAGAATCTATTAAACATTTGCAACTAAAGCATGCCGTGATTACGTCGGTGGACCGGGATGATTTGCCCGACTACGGAGCTGCGCACTGGGCAAGCGTTATAAAAGAGATAAAAACAACATGTCCGGATACGACAATCGAGGTTTTGATTCCCGATTTTCAGGGAAATCCGGAACTGGTGGACAAAATCATTGAACAGAAACCGGATGTTATTTCTCACAATCTGGAGACAGTGCGCCGTCTGTCGGACAAAGTACGCTGCAAAGCAACTTATGACACTTCGTTGCAGGTGATAAAAAGAATTGCAGATTCAGGTATCGTATCAAAATCGGGTATTATGCTTGGTATAGGCGAAACGAAAGAAGAGATTCTTCAGACAATGGATGATCTGCGAAATATAGGATGTGAGGTGATGACTATCGGACAATATCTTCAGCCATCCGAAAAAAATATAGAAGTAGAGGAGTATGTGCATCCTGATCAGTTTTCGGCATATGCGGCTATCGGTAAAGAAAAAGGGTTTACGCATATCGAAAGTGCACCTCTTGTGAGATCCAGTTATCATGCAGAACGTCATGTTCGTAAAAACTAATGTGCTTATGAGAAAAACGAAATTTCTGGATTTGGGGCTGGCTTCTTACAGAGAGGTGTGGGAGAAGCAGGAGATGTTGCTCCATGAAATAATAAGTAAGAGAGATAATGGTCAGGAGTATTGCAATTACCTTTTGTTTGTGGAACATCCTCATGTGTTTACGTTAGGAAAAAACGGACATGAGGAGAATCTGCTGGAAGACAGGGTGAAGATGATGAATGATCATGTCGAATGTATTCGTGTAAACAGGGGCGGAGATATTACGTATCACGGACCGGGACAACTGGTTGTTTACCCGATTATTGATATGCAGGCTTTTGATCTGGGCGTTAAAGATTATGTGGACGGCCTGGAGCAGGTAGTGATCAATACGATTGAGGCTTTTGATATAAAAGGAGAGCGCTTAAAGGGGGCGACCGGTGTGTGGCTGGATCCTGATAAGCCGACGGCACGTAAGATTTGTGCAATCGGTGTAAAATGTTCGAAGTATGTGACGATGCACGGGCTGGCTCTGAATGTGAATACGGACTTATCTTATTTCAACTGGATTAATCCATGCGGTTTTGTGGATAAAGGAGTCACTTCTATATGTAAAGAGCGAAACAATACGCCACTGGATATGTTAGTATTAAAGGAGGAGATAAAACAAAACTTTGTGGATTGTTTTCGGATGGAAATAGAATAATGTATCTTTAACGTTAAAAAAATAACAGTTGTATGAGGATCGTATTTTTAGAGCCAATAGGAATGCGTACGGATCAGATAGAGAACGTATGCCGTGTGTTTGAAGATGAAGGTCATGATCTGGTAATCTATTCTGACAGAACGGAGAATGAGGCTGAATTAATTCAGCGGGCAAAAGGAGCTGATATTGCTGTAATCAGTAATATACCTTTGAAGGCTTCGTTTTTTAAGGCTGTACCTTCATTGAAGTATTTATCTGTAGCCTTTGCAGGTGTTGATCATATTGATATGGCATATTGCAATCAACATGGGATTCAGGTGCGTAATGCAGCAGGATACTCAACGCAAGCTGTAGCAGAACTTGCCCTGGGACTTATGATTGATCAGCTGCGTCGGATTACGCACTTTGATCAGGTTACCCGAAGAGGTGGTTCGCGGAAGAATTTTCTGGGAAAGGAGATTTGCGGAAAGACGGCAGGTATCATAGGACTGGGAGCAATCGGGATAAGAGTAGCTCAGTTGCTACAGGCCTTCGGAGCTAAAGTAATCGCATATAACCGTTCGGTAAAGCATGTGGAAGGTGTGACTCAGGTTTCGTTGGATGAACTTTTGTCGGCTTCAGATATCCTGACGATTCATACACCTCTGACAGCAGAAACGAGAAACATGATAGATGCTTCTGCTTTTCAGAAGATGAAGCCAACGGCTATTCTGGTGAATACGGCGCGGGGTGCAGTGATTGATCAGCAGGCATTGGTGAATGCGTTAGAAACGGGGAAGATCGCAGGGGCAGCTATAGATGTTTATCCTGAGGAACCTCCGTTGCCGGAAACAAATCCTTTGCTGGGCACGGATCATTCAACGCTTTTGCCGCATATCGGATATGCTACGGAAGAGGCTTTTGAATACAGACTTGAGATTATGGCTGAAAATATAGCATTCTTTTTGAAACAAACAGATGTGTCACATCAGTTAAAATCATAACATAATCCGGAGAGGGTGTGTCAAAAGTACACACCCTCTTTTTTATTGTAAAATTTGAACATGTAGTATTTATTTATTATCTTTATGCATCTAATACAGAGATATATGAAGATGCAATTCAAATCATATGATCAAGATTTAGGGACCCT
>JBOFKD010000021.1:0-1536 GCA_051657165.1 Bacteroidales bacterium
GTCATGTGTAAAACATGTGACCTTCCTAATTGTGGCAACAAAGATAGAAAATCTATCTAATATCCCAATAATATGGTTGTGTTTTATTAACAATATAAAGCAACTAAATTTCTTGTAATTAAAGATAGTATCTACGATGTTGGTGTGGACTTTGGGTCATATTTCTTCTTTGAAATTCCATTTTGCCGGATTCTGAATAATGTAATTTTCGATTTCCCGGTATTCATTATAATCACGAATTACTCGATCATAATAATTCCTTTGCCAGACTGGCTGTGTAAAGCCACTTTGTTTGAGAATGGATGTTACTGCTGATTTAAATCCAATTACGAAACTGGATATAGATTTAGGACGTATCAATAGTATCTGGTCAGCAGGTTTTGCTTTATTACCCTCAATAGATATAATTGCATGTATATGATTGGGCATGATACAAAATAAAGGACAGGTTAGCTCATCGCGAAGATCAAAAGATCGATTCCATTCTTTCTGAATTACTTCACCTATTGGTGAAAGTACGATTTGTTCATTAATGACCTCGCTAAAAATTTTCTGCTTATTGGAAGAGCATATGGTGATAAAATATAAGTGATTATCATCATATGCGTGCTCTTTCCAGCGGATTGATTTTCTAATAGGTAAATTGTTCGTCATAGTATTTTTTCACAAATATATTATTTTTTGAATTCGAGCCATATGATTTTGATTATTTTTTATTGTTGGTTTGTGCGATTGCCGTGCAATTTTGGACTGCGGGCGTTTACCAAACGCCCCTACGGCTGGTTTTGTGACATTTGAATGATTGAATTAACCGTATATACACCGCTGGTATTGATATATTTGATCGAATTAAACACCTAATATACAATGGAAATAAAAGGAAAAATCGTGGTGGCCTTACCCGTAATTGAAGGCACAAACAGTCAGACAGGAAGTACATGGAAAAAACAGGAATATGTTCTGGAAACGATGGATCAGTACCCGAAAAAAATACATTTCGCCCTATGGGGTGATCGGGTGGATGCTGTCCCGATGAATCCGGGTGATATTGTGGAGGCGAAGGTAAACATAGAGAGTCGGGAGTACAACGAACGTTGGTACATGACCATCCGCGCCTGGCAGATAACGAAGGTCGGTACGGCTGCGGAGGCTCAGACACAGGAGGCTGCGCCTCCGCCATCCGTTGCACCGGCTGCCGAAGTGAATCATCAACCACCCACACCGGTTGATCCGGAAACGAATAAAGGCGATGATCTACCGTTTTAGTGCGACGAGGATTTTGCCGTAGGGGCGTTTGGTAAACGCCCGCATTACACAATCGTACGGCAATTGAATTTGACGAACAAAAGGCATCGTTCACGCAGATTAAAAAGGATTGCACAGATTGACACAGATTAAAAAAAACGACTCACCTCAATTAAGTTTATGGTTGATCTGCCGATCTGTTTTGCAAACAGCTCTATGATTGCTTTATTTCGAATCTTCACTCATATCGCTTTACAAACGCTATGGCTCAGCTTCTTATAAATCAATCAT
>JBOFKD010000022.1:0-1082 GCA_051657165.1 Bacteroidales bacterium
TCGACATTTATACGTACACGAGCATTCTCTATAATATTCTTGATATTATCTACCCCACTGTTGGCCAGATTCTGATTGTAGACATACTCCTCCAGATTTCCTTCCACATAACTCCGTAGTTCTACAGGAATTTGCTTAAGCGAAATAAAAGAGATTTTATTATTTTCTTTTGTGATAGGAGCATTGATCACGATATACGCATCATAAGCACCCTCCGCTTTTTCATCACCCGCATTCAGTTTTATATCTTCGTTTTCCAGATTATAAAACACAAACTGATCTGTATTTTTCAATACATCTTTATAAAGACCACTATAGTCTACCAATCCTACTTTCTTCGCCGAACTATCCTTAAGTGTCGAAAGCCATAAGGGAACTGCCATCATCGCGATCATGATGAACGGAGTCAGAAACGTTATCAGCAAGAATGTTTTATTCTTTACTTTAGATGTGTACTCGCGCTGTATTACTAAACCTATTTTACTCATGGCCTTCCTCCTGTTTTTTTGAAACGGTTTGTACAAATATCTCCTCCATACTCGGAATCTCCTCCTGAAAACCATAAATCTCCGATTCACTTGACAATGCAGTTATCAGATCCCGGTTTGAAACAGGTTTTCGCTTTTTGATTCTCAAGACAGTCTTACCTACCACCAACTTTTCACTGATAATATCAATAAGCTCGGGATCAATATTTTTTGGACGATGATCCAACGTCAGGGACAAAATGTCAGACTTATGAGCATGACGGATAGCATCGACCTCTCCCTCTAACACCACCTGCGATTTGTTAATAAGCGTCAAATGACTACATAACTCTTCGACTGAATTCATATTATGAGTGGAAAGAATAAATGTGCTGCCCTCATCCCTCAATCGAAGTATCTCACGTTTCAGCAAGATCGCATTAACAGGATCAAAACCACTAAACGGCTCATCAAAGATCAATAATTTAGGTTCATGAATCAGTGTACAGATAATCTGTATTTTCTGCTGCATCCCCTTCGACAGCTCATCTACTTTTTTATCCAGCAAATGAGGAATCTCAAAACGATTACACCAGTCAACCATTCTGTTTTTGG
>JBOFKD010000023.1:0-1021 GCA_051657165.1 Bacteroidales bacterium
ACGGCAGTAGCCCATCCTTCGGTTTCGGAAGATGGAGGTTATCTCTACTTTGTTTCGGATATGCCCGGAGGTGTAGGCGGATTGGATATCTGGCGTGCAAAACTGGGCGGAGATGAGGTGATGCATATCGAAAATATGGGAAAAGAAATTAATACGGCAGAAGATGAAATGTTCCCTTTATCCGAGAAGACGGGACCTTGTATTTTGCTTCAAGAGGCTGGCCCAGTCTGGGAGGACTGGATATATTTAAGGCAACACCTGACCGAAAAGGAGGGTGGACGGTAGAGAATATGGGAATGCCCCTGAATTCGACAGGTGATGATTTCGGAATTACTTATTATAGCCTGGAAGAGAAGGGAGTATTAAGTTCGGATAGGGGGAATGCTCGTGGGTTTGATAAACTCTATTTCTTTGAACTCCCGGAATTGAAGTGTCTTTTCGAAGGGAGTGTGAGGGGCGAAAGAAAAACTCTGCTTAATCAAGCAAAAATTCATATAGTAGGGGATAGCGGTTATTACGAAAAACGGCCTGTAAGGCAGGATGCAACCTATCAGTTTAAAATAAGACAAGGAGAGCAGTATGCAGTTCAGGCTTCTTGTACGGGTTATCTGAGTGTAGCGGAATATTTTACGGTACCTAAGCAAGATCAAGATTACAGTAACCGGAAAGATTTTGTATTGATGCCTATAGCAAAGACAATTCGTGTGGATAATATATTCTTTGATTTTAATCAGGCGACATTAAGATCGGAATCAAAAGGAGCATTAGATTATCTGATCATGCTTTTGACAGAGAATCCGAATATTACAATTGAATTGTCATCACATACCGACATTATCGGCTCGGAAGTTTATAACCTGGATTTGAGTAACAGGCGGGCAAAGAGTGTTGTTGACTATCTGATAGATGCAGGAATGAGTGCAGATCGTCTGACGCCTAAAGGTTACGGGAAATCAGTGCCGGTTGTCGTAGATGATGAGATAGCAGATCAGTATCCGTTTCTGCAATATGGCGATGTATT
>JBOFKD010000024.1:0-2543 GCA_051657165.1 Bacteroidales bacterium
TTGACGGACCAAACAACAACCAGTTGAAAGTGTCACCGGACCGCGTTGAGTTTACATGGCCGATTCCTCAGCATGAATTAGATGCAACCGGAGGTATTGTTCAACCTAATCCAAGTAATAATAAATAAGAACGGAGCAACCTCAGTTGCTTCTATAAAATATAAGAGTAGATGAAAAAAAATATCTTCTTTACCCTTGCATTAGGTATCATTCTTTCAGCAGCTTTCTCAAGCTGTTCGAAAGAAGAAGTAATGTATAGCGGACAGGATTATGTCATGTTCGCGGATTCTATGGATTATATGCCGGTTCGTCCGATCGAAGACTCTTTATTCGATGTTGAGGTTTCAGCAACTAATGTAGCCTCATACGATCGCCATTATGCTGTAGAATTAGTAGTAAATAAAACAAATGCAATCGAAGGATATCATTTCGATTTTGTAACGCGTAATCTGACTATCAAAGCAGGGGAACTAAGCGGAGCAATTCAGTTAAAAGGACACTTCGACAATATTGTTTATGGCGAAACGTTGGAAATCGCACTTCGTCTGTTAGCACCTAAGACAGAGCAGTGGGAGTTATACGGAAATGAAGCAAAAGTTTCATTGATTAAATGTCCGGATTTCAAGATTCAGGATTTTGCTGGTAATCTGGAAATGCTTGCAGCTTTCCCATTCAGTGATAAATATATCAGCTTTTATGTTAAATCGGAGATTCAGGATGATAGTACATTAATTATCAGAGAGCCGTTTGATAATGCTTATGATCTGAAAGTGCGTTTCCATTCAAATAACATCAATCCTTTTGAGAACGGGATTTCAATTTTTGAACAGGTTGCTTTTCCGGATGCCAGCTATGGACAGGTTTTTATAAAAGATGTAACTTCAAATCCATCGTATTATTTGGGTGAAGGACGCGTATTTATGTTGTATCTGGATGTCTTCGTTCCTCGTGTGGGATCGTTCGGTATTCATCAGTATTTGTTCCGTTGGGTTCCGCAGTCGCAGGTTGATGCAGACAATAATAACACGGGAACTCCAATGATGATGAATCAATATAATTTCGTTCCTAAGCATTGATTTTTAATAGCATCAGATAAACCGGTTCGTTGAGTTCCGGTTATACACGATGCATATTTGACATTAAACTAACGTACACAATGAATTACAATAAAATATTTTTCGCATCTTTCTTCGCATTACTATTAATGGTAGTAGGCTGTAGTAAAGATGATACTGTGATTAAAGAATCATCAAAAATTGATACAAAAGATATTCTTTTGTCACTGGAAGCCGGTAAAGAAACGATTTCATTCGTTGCAGCAGATACATGGACTGCTTCGTTAAGCACAACCTCTTGGATTAAAATTGATCCGACGACTCGTGCAGGTGAAGCGGGTGACTCGAAAGTAATTATTGAGTGGGACAAAAACGCAAGTATTAAAGAGCGTGTTACTGATTTAACGATTGCTGTAAAAGGGGAGAATCCTGTGAAAATTCGTTTAGTGCAATTTCCGGATGCTCCGATGCTAACTGCTGATAAACAGGAGTTAAATCTGGTTGTTAAACCTACTGCCGGCAGTGGTAAAGGGCAGTTTGTTGATACAATCAGTGTGAAATCAAACATTAAGTGGACGGTTAAGAATATGCCTGCATGGATCGAGTATTCGACAGTTGGTGACAAAGAACCGCAAGAAGGTGTTGCATCAGATATCCAGTTGGTTATCTCTGCAAATCCTGCTAAGTTTGATCAAACACTTATGGATGCTACAATTCAGTTGGGGCAAAACGGAAATGAAGATTATGATGTTGCTGTGCATGTTACTGCAGAAACGATTATGAAAGCAATCGGTGCTGATAACGCGGAAATAACTTCACTTCAATTGGAGTACTCTTCGGGAGCTAGTAATCAGTATACGGCATCATTTAACCTATTGTCGAACACGTCGTGGAAACTGACTGAATGTCCGCAATGGCTTCAGCCGTCTAAAGAAGACAACTCAGAAGAATATGCAGCAAATTTGAATACAAATATCAAATGCTGGTTCCATGTTCAGACTACTGATTTAGATACGGAAGCATTGAAAGGTAATGTTGTGTTTGTAAATGAGAAAACAAAAACGACTTTGTCTCTTGAAGTAGTATTCCCGGGTACAGGATTGGATTACTTTGAAAACAACCTGGAGCTTAATCCGGATGAGCCATTTAAAGCGAAGCAGTATGATGAAAACTGGAATCCGATTCCGGGTGCGACATCGAAAGATTTTGATATGTTCACGGCTGTCGATTATAAATCACTTGACGATGCTCCTTTTACGGTCCATTTTGTAAGTAGCCGTTATGGTATTGCTGAAAGTGTACCTGCTCACTGGGCTGGTGTTGATCTTGCGCAAGAATTCAAAACAGGCAAATCGCCACTTATTTCGAAACGATTATCACTTTATGTACGTGATCGCAACGAATATATGGAAGCGAATCCATACGAAAAACGCTTTGCTTATATGATCGTTACGCCTAAAAATGTAACATTCGATGATCTGTTTGATC
>JBOFKD010000025.1:0-1029 GCA_051657165.1 Bacteroidales bacterium
ATTTGCAAAATCCGGTAGGGATTATCAATCGTTCGGATCGCAAAGAAACGCGTGATCGTGTTTTCGGGAATCTGTATGCTCAATGGCAAATTGTTGAAGGTCTGACGCTTAAAACAGACTTTGGGTATGACTATACAAACTGGTTCGATAAATGGTTTCAGCCATCAGTACCGGAACCGGGAAGATCATCTAAAGACAGTGCTCTGGAAGAGTATAAACGTACAAGTGTGAGATGGTTGAATACGACAACATTACGCTATGACAAAACTTTTGAGACAAGCAAACTTCAGTTGTTAGGTGGTTTCTCTTATGAGTCTTATGATATTCAAAAATCAAAAGTAAAGGGAACAGACTTCTTATCTGAAGATCCATCACAACGTTATATGAGTTCAGCAGGACGTATTCAGTATGCTCTTGGTGACAGAGCTGAATGGGCGTTGCAATCATTTTTTGCTCGTGCGGATTATTCGTTGAAAGATCGTTATATATTTTCAGCTAATGTTCGTGTCGATGGTTCGTCTAAATTTGCAAAAGAAAACAGATACGGTATTTTCCCTTCATTCTCAGGAGCATGGAGAATTTCTGAAGAAAAATTCTTTGCTCCGGCTTTGAATTATGTGGAAAATCTGAAATTGAGAGCGAGCTGGGGTATGTTAGGGAATCAGAATATTTATGATTTCTATCCTACGTACAGTAAGATCGGGAATACAATTGAAGAGGATACATATGATCCGGTATTCGGAACGGATGAGAACATCGGTCCGGGTAAATTTGAGTCAAATGTGCCAAATAAAGATATTAAATGGGAAACAACTCAGCAATATAATATTGGTTTGGATATTTCATTCCTTAAGAATTTTGATTTAGTATTTGACTATTTCAATAAAGAGACTTCGGATGTATTGGTAGAGGTGCCACTTCCGTCATTGGCTGGTGTATCTACAAATCCATACGTGAATGCGGCTAAAATACGTAATCGCGGGTGGGAATTGAATCTGACTTATTCGAATCAGGCGGGCGCATTTAACT
>JBOFKD010000026.1:0-1410 GCA_051657165.1 Bacteroidales bacterium
AATTAGGATTACTCTCCATTGCCTCAATCGAAAATGGTAAAATATACAAATGAGAAGTAGGCTCAAGCTTATATTCTACATCACGAATTGTTTTCTTTAATGTACGGCGATATTCAGGAATTACCGTATAACGTTTTGCGTCAAAGAATGTATTGGATGTCAGTATTAACTCCATACGTCTTTCATTAACTACCAACTGACGTGCTTCAGCTGCATCTTTCGCTGTAACAGGAACCATCTCTCCTGCACGGAATCTGTATTCTCTCAGTGCATTCAGCCAGTTTACAGTCTCTGAAACATTCCCCATACGAGCATAACATTCTGCAATAATCAGATATACCTCCGACAAACGAATTCCTGCCGAATTCCATCTTACTTTATTATAAGTTCCGAAACACAAAGATCCCGGCTCTACAGAAGGATGAGGACGAGCTGTTTGTAAAAACAACTGTTTTCTTAAATCCTTTTCATCAAATAAATCAACGACATCTTTAATGACGTGTGTCATATCAGGAGATAACTCACTTATTCCATGTGCATGAAAAATACATTCCGGCATATCCATATCAATACTCACCATCGGATTTTGCAATTTCGCATCTGCATAAGACTCCAGATCCCATAAAGCTACATCATAATCCATAACCTTCAGAGCTGCATCTAAAGCTGCCTGCAATTCACCCTTGAATAAATGCACCTTTGCTTTCAATGCATAACCCATAGATTTACCCGGACGATAAACATTCTCGCGTTTAACCGGCAAATCATTGATTGAAGCCTCAATATCTTGCTGAATAAAATCATATACTTCCTGTACAGTACTCTGTCCCGGTATATCCTCCATATTAAACTCCTTACGCAAAACAATCGCACGATCAGAAGCAGCTGTAGCCGGATCATAAACTTTCGCGTAAACATTTACCAGATGAAAATAACTAAACGCACGAAGTAATCGTGCCTGCGCTTTGGCTTTAATTCTTATTTCATTCGAACCTTGCGCATCATCAATCCCATCAAGTAAAATATTATATTGAGCTATGCGCTTATATACATTATTGTATAACTGATCTGATTCAATAATTTTATAACGATCAAAATTCTCATCCCATAGAAAACTTGCAGAAGGTAGCTGATATTTATATGACAATACTTCATCCATTTTATAATGAATCGCTTCTTCCGGCAAATACATAAACCCACTTACATCGTAATTAGGTTTAAACGTTTCGATCAAACCATTATAATCTTCTACGGTCTCAATAATCGAATCACCTTTAGGTACTATATCCAGATAGTTACAGGCTGTAGCACTTAATAGAATTGATGCTACTGATATATATTTTATTAATTTCATTACTTAATCGTTTTGGAATTAAAAACTAACGTTTACACCAAACGTATAAGTTGGCA
>JBOFKD010000027.1:0-1265 GCA_051657165.1 Bacteroidales bacterium
ACCGGGATATGACGATGCTGAGTTCTGGATCAGGGGTGTAAGTACCTTTGCCGGTGGGACAAAACCACTTGTACTGGTTGATGGAGTGCCAAGAAAAATGAATGACATAGAACCAGATGAAATCGAGACTTTTTCAGTACTGAAAGATGCTTCGGCCACAGCCGTTTATGGGGCAGAGGGTGCGAATGGTGTTATTCTGATTACGACAAAACGTGGTAAAAACGAAAAAGCAAAAATAACATTCAAGACGGAACATTCAATATCTACACCAACACGTTTGCCTGAATTTGTCGGAGCAGCTGATTATCTGGAGCTATTTAATGAAGCATTGAGTAATGATGGAGAATTACCTATGTTTACCGATGAGCAGATACAAAATTATCGTTTAGGTGTTGATAAGGATCTGTATCCGGATACAGATTGGATAGGTGAACTATTAAAGAAAAGAACAAGTAATCATCGTTATACATTGAATGTACGTGGAGGGACAGAAAAAGCAAAATATTTTGTTTCGGGTGCATATTATAATGAGAGCGGAATTTTTAAAGGAAATCCTAATAATAAATATAATTCAAGCATCGGTGTTAATAGATTTAATTTACGGTCTAATATTGATATGCAGGTATCCAAAACAACAGGAGTGACTGTAGATTTGTCTGGTCAGTATCTGGTGAATAATTTCCCGGGTACAGGGACATCATCTATTTTTAGATCGATGCTTATTACACCTTCCTATGTGTTTCCGGCTATCTATAGTGATGGAACAGTAGCGACATATCCTCAAGAAAGAGGTTCGAATATGCGTAATCCGTATAATTTATTGATGCATTCAGGTTACGCAAAAGAATACAGAACAGGAATACAATCAAAAGTTGGTTTACGTCAGGATTTAAAATTTATAACTAAAGGTTTGAGCTTAACAGGAAACATCAGTTATGATTATGATGGATTAATGATTGTAAGGCGTGCGTATAATCCTTCGCGTTATTTTGCGACAGGAAGAGATGAAAATGGCAAACTGATATTTAATCAGGTCGTTTCCGGACAACCGGACTTGCAGGATCCGACAAATAGCACGAATGCTTCTACGAAGAAAATCTATATTGATGCTGCGTTGAATTATAAACGTACATTTAATGAAAAACATGATGTAGGTGCAATGCTGTTGTACAATCAGCGTGAGCAACAAACGCATGATGTTGCACTTCCTTACCGTAAACAAGGTCTGGTAGGTAGGGGTACTTATGGATATGATGACAGATATT
>JBOFKD010000028.1:0-17559 GCA_051657165.1 Bacteroidales bacterium
AAATTCTCTTAAGAGAAAATGGAAAACCACTTAAGAGAATCTGCGGAAGCTCTTAACTCTCTTCCGGAAAAACTATACACAGAGTTTTGCGATTTGAATTGCAACCAATTGCAACCGCACAGCTGAAGAATTTGTAAATACTTATTATATAGCGGTTTGTGAGGTATTTAAAAGATTGCAATTGAGGTTGCAAATGGTTGCAATTGATGATGATTGGTTGCAATTGAATTTTTTGAATTGCAACCTGTATCATATTGTTTAACAGTGTATTATATCGGGTTACAATTGGTTGCAATTGAAATCAGGAAAATTTGTGTGCAGATGTTTTCCCGATGAACCATTTGCATAAGAAATCTAATAGCGGAGACGCTTACCCTTTATTTTATACACAGAGTTTTGAGTTTTGAATCGACACAATCAGCACTTTTAGATTAAATGGATGATTAACAGGTGTATAAGTGTGCTGATTCACCTCAAATAAATCAGCACTAAGAGCTTCAATCAGCACACCTATCAGCACACTTGTCATTAGTGTATGTGTTTGATTATTAGATATTAATGATGAAACAATGCTGATTGTGCTGATTGTGCTGATTGAAAATGAAACTTTATGTGCGTTATAAGGAATCCCTAAATAGCATTAGTTTCAGGAATTATAACCTGTCAGCTTAGCTTTGTTATAAAAAGAAGGGTGTGTCAAAATCATATTGATTTGACACACCCTCATCTCCTTTTTAGGAGACGTACGTCGTACAAATTAATCATACGGGCAATTGAAGTTATTTATCCTTTGAAAAAAATTAATCAAAGGGTTATTCTGAATTATTCACAGGTACTTCGCTCCAGATTCTCCCCTTTGATTCGGGGAGAAGATACGATTAAAATATCAAAGATATCCAGTCAGCATTGTTGAGTTGAAAGAAGGATGGATCATATATAGTTCTTATACTCCCTCAGGACTCCAGATCAATCTTAAAAATCCTGTTTCCATCAATTCCATATAATGTATTATCTATAACCTTCAATCGATAGGGTGCCGTAAAAAGAATGGAAAGTTAAGCGTTAGCCGTGTGGTATACACCAAAAATAAAAGCCTGTAAAGCGTATTGCTCTACAGGCTTTTTTATCTTAGATTAATCCGGATTACTTCACATTACGTGCTGCCAGATAATTTTTTAATGGATTTGCATACATTTCCATAATACGGTCACGCAGATATTTTTCGTCTTTTCCCGGAATGTCAATCTTTGAGATCTGACCATCCACATAAGCAGAAAAAGCATTGCGTTCATCTTCCGTATAACGGATTACTTCATAAGAACGTGCTTTGTTTACATAATCCAAAGCTACATAATTATGCGGGAATATATGATAATGACGATGTATTGCATCATCAATTATAGAAGCTATAGCCGATATCGTATCTGCCTTATCCAGATTATCCGGCAATGTATCTAACTCTGCATTAATACTTGGTGCAGCATGAAAGAAAACATGTCCTTTCTGCCCCATAATACCGGTTTGCATATTTAGCAAATCTTCTGACTCCGGCTTCTTATAATCATCATTATCCCGTTTAAGCTGAAATTCTTTCGCTTTCAGATAATCACAAGGATCATATTCGTATGTGATTGATAACGGAGATATATTAAGAGCTTTTATATTCTCAATAATAGATTCTGACTCCCCTCCCAGGTTAAGCATCTTAATCAAAGCTTCCTGTGTGCGGTCATTCGAATCTTTAGCACGTCCTTCACGCTGCGCGATCCAGATAGATTCGTGCTTCTCGGTACGGGCATAATGAATATAAGACGATAGTTGTCTGGAAGCAGCCAGCATTTGACGAACTCCGACACCACGGCGCACAATAAAGTTCTTATTTAATCGCACTAGATCTACGATCCATGGGAATATCAATAAATTGTCACCAATCGCAATCTCGCATGTTTTACGTCCGGCCTTTGCCAGCTCTGCACTTAACAGAGCCGAATCCAGAACGATATCCCGGTGGTTTGAAATAAATAAATATTCTTGTGCAGGATCTAACTGATCCAGACCTTCGGTTTTTACCCCTTTCGTTGTAGTCAGTTCGATATAATCCAGAATTTTCAACATAATATTATGCTGAAACTCAGACTTACTCTTAACGTTAAGTAGTGACTTCTTTAATTCATCATACTTAATAAAAGGAATTGCTTTGCTTGCAACAGACTCAAAAGAAGATTCGTTTAGCAATTTCTCCAGCACGACGGGAACTTCCTCATCGTGAAAGGGTCGGATGTCGTCAAAATTTTGTTGATTATCCATGGTCTACTGAAATTCGTTTTCAATAATATCACACATTACATCCTGAATTTTCAATCCGGCAGCAGCAATTTGCTGAGGGATGAAGCTTGTAGTAGTCATACCCGGTGTTGTATTTACCTCTAATAAGTAAATATCTTCATTTTCGTCGATAATATAATCGACGCGGATAATGCCTTTACAATCCAGAATATCATAGATATTAGAAGTCAGATCCTGAACTTCAGCTGCCAGATCCTCACTAATACGTGCGGGTGTAATTTCTTCTACTTTCGATGCCGTATATTTCGCTTCGAAATCAAAGAACTCATTCTTGCTAACTACTTCAGTTATCGGGAAAACAACTTCTTTCTCTTTAGTTTTATAACAACCACAAGTGATTTCGGTTCCCGATAAACAAGATTCAATCAAAACTTCTTCGCCTTCGGCAAAAGCTTTGTCTACTGCTTCGTAAATCTCACCCGGGTTTTTCACCTTAGTTACGCCAAAACTTGATCCTCCGACATTTGGTTTAACAAAACATGGAATACCGGCAATATCAACCACGTCTTCAGCTTCCAGGTATTGCCCTTTACGCAAGCGGATTGAATCAGCAACATTCACTCCGAAGTCGCGTAAAAACTGGTTACAGGTGTATTTATTAAATGTTATAGCAGAAGCAAGAACACCACAAGAAGAATAAGGAATACCCAACAGTTCGAAATATCCCTGAAGAATACCATTCTCTCCGGGAGTTCCGTGTATGGTTATATAAGCAAAATCGAATTTGATTTTTTCACCGTTAAGTTCAAAAGAAAAGTCATTTTTATCTACCGGAAATTTTTGATCTTCCAGAGATACGTACCATTCTTTATTCCGGATAATGACAGTGTAACGATTATAAACTTCAGGATCAATGAATGTCATCAGACCCTTTGCACTATTCATCGAAACGACCCATTCTGATGAATCGCCACCTGCTACGATTGCTATATTCTTTTTCATTCTATATTTTCATTCAATAATTTCTCTATTCTGTACATAACCTCTCCATTTATCCATCAGTTCAACCATATCGGCCGGAACATCAGTAGTGAAGAACATCTCTTCGCCTGTACGCGGATGGATAAATCCAAGAGTCTGCGCATGTAATGCCTGACGCGGACATACTTTAAAACAGTTTTGAACGAACTGCTTATATTTAGTAAATGTCGTACCCTTCAGAATCTCATGACCACCGTAACGCTCATCGTTAAACAAGGTATGTCCGATATGCTTCATGTGAACACGAATCTGATGCGTACGTCCTGTTTCCAGCTGACATTCAACTACAGTAACATATCCCATACGCTCCAGCACACGATAGTGCGTTACAGCAGGCTTACCATAGTCTCCTTCAGGGAAAACAGCCATTTGCATACGGTCTTTCAGACTACGCCCGATATTTCCTTCAATACGGCCTTCATCTTCTTTTACGGTTCCCCAGACAATTGCGACATATTTTCGCTTTGTAGTCTTATTAAAAAACTGAAGTCCGAGGTGACTCTTCGCTTCTGGTGTTTTAGCAATCACAAGAAGCCCTGATGTATCTTTATCAATACGGTGAACAAGACCGACACGCGGATCGTCTACGACGAAATCCGGATCTTTCTGGAAATGGTATGCCAGCCCGTTAACCAGAGTTCCTCTGTAGTTACCATGTCCGGGGTGTACAACTAGTCCCGGCTGTTTGTTAACAACCATCAGATCATCGTCCTCGTAAACTATATCCAGTGGAATATCTTCTGCGATAATCTCCATTTCCCGTGGAGGAGTTGCCAGTACAATACGGACAACATCGCACGGTTTTATTTTATAATTTGATTTTACAGGTTTGTCGTTTACCAGAATACATCCATTATCAGCTGCCGCCTGTATACGCGTACGGGTTGCATTAAGGAGTCTTTGTGTAAGATATTTATCTATACGCAAAGGCGACTGACCTCTATCGACAGTAACGGAGTAATGCTCATACATTTCATTGGATTCCGCAGGGGGTAAATCCTCCTCCTGAATCTCGTCTAATTCTTCAACTTCTTCTATCATATTACTTCTTATCTGTTCGATTTAAAACCAGGATTCTTCTTTCTCTTCTATTATAATCGTTGAATCGGAGGAAATCTCTTCCGGCTCGCCGTTTCCAACAATAATTGTCAGACCTGTACCATAAGGAAGTTCTTCATTATTTGAAAGACTTTTCCCGTTATAAGTTACATCCAGTACCAGATCTTTGTACGCCGATGGTTTACGCACAATATCTACAATCTTGAAACCAAGAGCTTCGAGCGTAGCTACTACCTGACGGTATGAATTATCGCGCAGATCCGGAACAGCAATCTTTTTCTGAGAACGGGCATTTATTGTAAGGAAGATGATACGATTCTCCTTCACACGTGCATCAGCAGCAGGCAATTGCTCTACAATAGCTCCGGGAGGAGTCGTACGTGAGTAAACGGAATCAATTACAGAAAAGCGCAAATGGTCTTTAGCCAAAGCTGCCGAAGCCTCCTCGACCTGTAATCCTTTCACGTCAGGAACCTGAATAGACTGATTGTGCTTCGTATATACCTTCAGCCACCACAGAACACCGAATACCAATAATACAGCAATACCGCCTGCCAGCAGAATATTTTTAGTATAGATATTCCAAAGGCTGAATTTAAATCCCTTATCTTCTTTCATATATATCTACTTTCATTTTTAAGTCCTGTAAATAATAATAGCATCTATTTATTTGCAAATATAGGTATAAACAAAAAAAGTAAAGGCTTCTCATTCGAGAAACCTTTACTTTTAAATGGATTATCTTCAAAAAGAAGTGTATCTTATTTCAAACCGTTGTATTCATCAGATACAGTTAGTTTTTTTCTTCCACGAGCACGGCGAGCTGCAAGAACGCGGCGACCGTTAGCTGTAGACATTCTTTCACGGAAACCGTGTTTGTTTTTTCTTTTTCTGTTTGAAGGTTGGAATGTTCTTTTCATCGCGATATTTTGTTTATATTATTACTTCATCTGTATCTAAGTAAAAAGAGCAGATGTAGGCTCCATAATCGTGACACAGAGTCATTGAATCGAAAATAATGGAGCAATTCTACATTATTCTTTCGGTCCGCAAAAATACTTACTTTTTTCGAAAATCCAAAATCTTCACCTAAAAAGTACAACAACCTTACAGTTTTTTATCTTCTCTATTGCTTGATAGTAAGGTAAAAAAGATATCTTTGTTTCAAATTGTTAATACATCATGAACAAAACTACTCTTCGCTCGCTTATCGCGTCACAAAGGAAAGCATTATCCTCTGCCGAAATCCAAAATATGTCTGCACGTATTGCTGAATCTTTTCTTCAGCTTAGTTCGTTAAAAACAGCTAATAACATATTATTATACGCTGCACTACCTCGTGAGGTTCAGACAATGGGTTTAATACGCACGCTCTCTTCTTCCAAAAACATCTGGCTTCCGAAAGTTGTTGGTGAGGATCTGGAAATCAGAGCTTACGAAGGAGAACAGTCTTTACAGACAGGCCACTTTAATGTGCCGGAACCAACCGGGTTATTATGTCCGGACCTTCGGACCATTGACCTGATCGTCGTTCCCGGTGTGGCATTCTCCCGCGAAGGAGACCGAATGGGATACGGAAAAGGCTTTTATGACCGTCTCCTGCCAAAACTAGATGCAAAGAAAATCGGTTTTGCTTTTGACTTCCAGCTATTCTTTGATATACCCACAGAAGATCACGACGAGAAAATGGATCTGATTATTACACAAAAGGGAATTACGATTCCTTCTCTATAAAAGTGACATCTTTTTTACGCTGATCAAACTTATCGTAAGCATCCACAATACGCTGAACAAGTTTGTGACGTACGATATCGGATTTGTTAAACTCAACAATTCCAATACCCGCTACACGTCTTAATATTTTCAAGGCCTGAACAAGTCCTGATGTCTGAGACGGTGGTAAATCAATCTGAGTTATATCTCCTGTAATAATCATCTTAGAGTTCATTCCTAACCGGGTAAGAAACATCTTGATCTGATGCGTAGTTGTATTCTGAGCTTCATCAAGAATAACTACAGCATCACTCAGTGTACGCCCGCGCATAAAAGCTAAAGGAGCAATCTGAATAATATTGGCTTCCATCAGCTCTTTAAGCTTAGCAGCCGGAAGCATATCCTGCAATGCATCATAAAGAGGTTGCAGATATGGATCAATCTTATCTTTCATATCGCCGGGAAGAAAACCAAGCTTCTCTCCTGCCTCTACGGCCGGACGACTAAGAATAATCTTACGCACCTCTTTTCGTTTAAGAGCTCTTACGGCCAGTGCAATGGCTACATATGTTTTTCCCGAACCAGCAGGTCCGAGAGCAAATACCATATCATTTTCATCAAACAGATCTACCAGTTTCTGCTGGTTCTCAGAACGGGCAACAATAGATTTTCCGTTAATGCCGTGAATAATAAGATTATCCTGTTTCTGCTCTTTAGGAGCACCACCTTTTACGATATCCAGAATAATTTCTTCATTCAGCAGATTATATTCGGTACAATATTTCTCAAGCTCACCAATACGCTCCTCAAATAACGCTGTTTCAAGCTCATCTCCCATCACCTTAATCACATTTCCCCGTGCTATAATCCGCAACTTAGGAAACAGATTTTTCAATAACTGAATATTACTGTTGTTTACACCATAGAAAACAACCAGATCAGCTAATTCTAAATGTATAATGCGTTCTATCATTTTCTCATATATTATTTATAGAGCTCTTCTTTACTTTTGAGCATTTATCAACTCCAAAAGTCAGAACGACCTCATAGTTTACCTTCATCAGCATAACTATAGTAAGATTGCTCACATAGTATAATGTGATCGAGCAATTTAATATCCATATAACGGGCTGCTTCAGCAATCTTCTGAGTAAGCTTATTATCCTGCGGACTGGGTGTGGTATTTCCTGAGGGATGATTATGACAAGCTATCACTGAAGTAGCCGAAGCCAGCAATGCAGGCTTAAGTATTAACTTCACATCCACACTGGTTGCAGCAACTCCTCCCTGACTGACTTTAACCTGATTCATAATTTTATTAGCCGGACTCAGTAAAAGAATCCAGAACTCTTCGTGATTCAGACTACCCATCTGGGGATAGAAAAAATTAAATACATCAGCACTACTGGTTATCGTCGTTTTTTCCTGCACCTCAGACTTGCGGTAACGCCGGCCAAGTTCCATAGCTGCCTGTACTGTGATCGCTTTTGCTTCGCCAATTCCCTTAAAGTCACATAAATCGGCCATTGAAAACCTTCCCAGATTCAATAAGTTATTATTTGCCCGCAACAGAATCTTTTTACAGAGATCTACAGCACTTTCTCCCGGAGAACCGCTACCGATAAGAATAGCCAGTAATTCCGCATCAGAAAGAGCTGAAACACCTTTCGACAGCAACTTCTCGCGAGGCCTGTCTTCTTCAGCCCATTGCCTGATTGTTAGTTTATTCATGTATTATGATTTAAAGTTTTAAGAGCTATTTATAAAATGTCTTCTGATAAGCTCCGAATTCGCCTTCTCCTTTAATCAGTCTCTTCCAGACTGCTGTAAGAAATCCAAGACCATAACCAATCAGCTGAATATATGAAGCCACAACGGCTATAGCCCCGATTTTAATATTATGCTCTTTAATGCCGGCATCAGCAAATATCATCAGACTATACAACAACAGAGGAAGTAAAAACCACAATGAAAACAGTGATAAAAATAGTAGTAAAATCACACCTAATGTAAAAACAGCAGGCAGCAGATGCACAATTTTCATTGAACCCGGATGACGCTTTTCCAGATTTATACGTGCAATACCAAAATTATATACCTGTTTAAAGAATTTGCGAAAATCAACTCTTCGCTTGTGAAAGACCCAAGCCTCAGGGAACAAACAAACACGTGCTCCGCTTTCATAAAGCCGGATACTGAAGTCAATATCTTCTCCAAAACGCATTAGCGAAAAGCCATTCAGGTCTCTGTAAACACTCGCTTTCACCCCCATATTAAAACTACGGGGATAGAATTTATCCAGTTTCTTTTTACCTCCTCTTATACCTCCGGTCGTAAAAAAAGAAGTCATAGAATAATTTATCGCTTTCTGAACATCCGTAAATGAGTCATGTGCCTTATCAGGACCACCGAAAGCTTCACACGGATTGGTCTTTAAAGCTCTCTCAACCGACTCTATGTAGGCTGGAGGAATTATGCAATCAGAATCAAGCACAATCAGATAATCACCCGTACTACGCTCAGCACCGTAATTGCGCGTCTGCCCCGGACCGGAATTTGCTTTTGTATAGTAATGAACCGTCAGCAGGTTATTGTATTTAGAAACGACCTTATCGGCCGGCACAGACGAACCGTCCTCCACCACAATAACTTCAAAGTTCTTGTGCGTTTGTAAAGTCAGACTGCGAAGTAATTCATCCAGCTCCTGAGGTCTGTTATATACAGGTATAATTAATGAAAAGAACATTCTTAAATTATTTTATAATTCGATGATGCAAGATTACAAATATTCCGTCGGTAAAACAAAAAAAGGCATAAAGTATTTCTACTCTATGCCTTCTCTTATATTGTAAATAAATCAATTATTTAGCTCTTTCAACGTAAGAACCGTCAACTGTATTGATTTTAATTTTTTCACCTTCTTCAATAAACAAAGGAACACGAACTTCAGTACCTGTTTCAAGAGTTGCCGGTTTCAATGTATTTGTTGCAGTATCACCTTTAAGACCTGGCTCTGTATAAGTAACCAAAAGGATTACGTTTTGTGGCAGATCAGCAAAAAGAACTGTTTCTGTATCAGCATTCATAACAACCTCAACCATATCTCCCTCTTTCAGAAAACGAACACCATTAATACGGCTTTCTTCGATCGGAATTTGCTCGAATGTTTCGTTATTCATAAAGTTGTATCCCATATCATCTTTGTACAAGAATTGATAAGGACGTCTCTCAACGCGTACTTCGTTTACTTTAACACCAGAGTTAAAAGTATTCTCAATCACACGTCCTGTTTCAACATTTTTCAATTTTGTGCGTACGAACGCTGCTCCTTTACCCGGTTTCACGTGAAGGAATTCAGTAATGAAGTAAAGACCATTATTGAACTCAATACACATACCGTTTCTGAAATCTGCAGTAGTTGCCATAAATGCTTTTTATATATATAATATTTGATTTTTACTTTAACGACACAAAGTTAATGCAATTGTCTTAAATCTGAAAGAGTTAGAGTGGTAAAGTCCATTATTTATCGTTAAATGACAGGTATAAAAACAGTTAAAGGCAGCCTCACGGCCACCTTCTAACCTCCTTAGTTATAGTCTAATAATAGCAATTACTTTAATTTTTCAGTAAAAGTCGATAATCTATCGATTGAAATCTCAGGCGCAGAGCCCTCTTTTCTGACTTTTATCTCATATTTTTTTGTACCATCAAAGTCGTTTGAAAGAACTACAAAAGTTATTTCCTCCTTATCGTCTGTCAGATACTTATTTACATTAAATGATACAGATCCGTTCATATGTGTCGTTTCCGGCACGTTAAATCTGTTTTGTCTGAATTCAAGATATACTTTCCCATCTTCAGGATAAGCTGTATCCGTATTGTGCACCAGATTCAGAAAATGAATTCCACCGGGATGACTATTACATTCAAAAACGATCGTAATATATTTATCCACGAACCAGATATCTGTTATTCTGGCTTTATCATTGCCGATAGAATCTTCCTGAGCATTTGTTATATTAATAGCATCTTTCGTAAGAATCTTACTCAAGGCATTAACTTTCACATAATGGTCAAATCCACCCTGATTATCCGATAACAGTGTGTAATTCGCCCAGACACGCTGATCTTCTTTAGGAAAATAAGGAAAATCCTGAGCCGCAGGCCATAGTTTTTTACCGTTATCTAATAACAAATAATAGGTTCCGGGAGTTGAAACTTTAACAGTTCCCGGACTAATCTGGAAATCTCCCAAAGAATATCCGTCATCATCACAGGAGATAAAAAATGAAAGTGTAAAAACTGTCATTAACAACATTAACAGGCTTTTCTTCATAAGTCATTAAATTACATTGTTTATCTCTGTGCACAGATAAATTGAGTTCTTTATCACATAGACGATAAACAGGATATGAAATGCTGCACGGACAACATGTTAAAAAAAACAAATGCAGAAACAGCTCTACTGTTTCTGCATTTAATTTTTAGAGAACACACTATCTCACATTCCCCGAAGCAGGGAAAGGCAATCCGTATAATTCCTTATTTTTTATTCTTTTCTGTCGATAACATTCCACAAGCAGCAAATATATCCTCACCTCTTGAGCTTCGGATTGTACAAACTACACCTTTGGCATTCAGTCTGTCGCGGAACATATTCATTGTTTTTTCGTCCGATGATTTCAGATCTACATCCGGAATGGCATGAAAACGTATCAGATTCACACGAGCATCCATACCCTTCAGTAGACGGGCTAATTCATCTGCATGGCGCAAAGAATCATTATATCCATTGAAAACAATATACTCAAAAGACAGACGGCGCTGCTTCGAGAAGTCATATTGCTTAAGCAGATCCAGAAACTCCGACATAGGAAAAGCTTTTTCTACAGGCATAATCTCCAGACGCTCTGACGGGAAAGGTGAGTGCAGAGATATCGCAACATGAACATCTGTTTCATCCAGCAAACGAATCAATCCCTGACGAACCCCAATACTGGAAACTGTAATACGCTTCGGACTCCAGCCATATCCCCAGGGAGATGTAAGAATCTGCAAAGCCTTTTTTACTTCCTCAAAATTATCAAGAGGCTCCCCCATTCCCATAAACACGAGATTTGTCAGTTTATCCGATTCGGGTATTGACTGAATCTGATTCATTATCTGATGAGCTGTAAGATTTCCATTAAAACCTTGTTTACCTGTCATACAAAAAAGACAGTTCATTTTACACCCTACCTGAGACGACACACAAAGTGTTGCTCTGTCATCTGTAGGTATATAAACCGACTCTACAAATTTAGCATCTCCGGTTTTAAAAAGATACTTAACAGTTCCATCCACCGAACGAGCTTCATCCGAAGGAGCAGAAGCACCTATTTCAAAATGCTCTTTAAGCCTCTCTCTGGCAGCCAGAGAGAGATTTGTCATCTCATCAACAGATGTTACTCTTTTATTATATATCCAATCAGCCATCTGTTTTGCTGCAAATGCAGGCAAACCCACTTCTTTTGCAACAACTTTAAGCTCATCCAGAGTCTTACCTAATAACGGTTCCATATATGTATTTTCGTATTTTCTTTAATTAACACAAACGATTATTCAAAGACAAAGTTACAATAAAAGTATTCATACTCAATCTGATCAACAAAAAAAACGGGATCTGCTCAGAAAGAGCAAATCCCGTTTTCAAATATCTCATAGTGTGTAATTAGAAGAAATTCACACGATAGTCTTCAACATCTGACTGGTTACGCAATACGTTGAATGTCTGGTAAATCAAACGATAAGCTAGTGTTCCTTCAATTGTTTTAACTTCTGACTGAAGATCAAACGCTTTCTGGCTTTCTACTTTATTGAATACATCCAGTACATATACACCATTATTTCCTTTAACCGGAGCAGTTACTTTATTCAATGCTGACATCGGCGCTAAAGCACAAAGTACAGGTTCTTGCCCGATACCTGTGATACGCTGAGTATTAAAGTTAACCATCATCGCAGTATCTACTTTTGTTTGCATAGCCTGAGCATAAGCATCCATTGAAGTAAGATTTTTAGCTTTCAGATCAGCAATGATAATCTCTGCTTTTTTGTCATTCAACACTTCATTTTTAATGAATGGTTTAACCTGAGCCAAAGGAGTATATCCTTTTGGAGTAACATCAGCAAGAGCCACTACTACGAAGTTATTGTCAATTTCGAAAATCTGAGAAATCTGACCTTTTTCCGCTTCACGGAAAGACCATGCTACAGCCTGACGTGCATTTCTCAAAGTTCCCAAAGTATAATCATTTCCTGTTACAGCAGGATTAGACAACACATTGAAACCTTTTTCAGTTGCATTTTTCTCAAAATCAGCTAATGATTTATTATTTGCAATATAAGCATTAATCTCGTTGTAGATATTGCTTGTTGTTCTTGAACTTGGAGTCACTTCCATTTCAATAACAGCTAGTTTCACTTTTGAAACAGGAGCTGTTCTTTCAGTTACCTGAACTAACTGAATTCCGTAAGGAGAATCAATTGTTGTTACAGTATTTAATGGAGCTTCAAATGCAGCTTTTCTGAAGTCTTCACTTACCTGAGCAGCACCAGCTTCATTGATCCATCCTGCTTCGCCACCATTCTGAGCAGATGGGTGTGATGAATATTTAGCAGCTACATCAGCAAATGCAGCACCATTTTTGATCGCAGTTGTTAAGCTATCAGCCAATGATTTTGCTACTGCATCATTTCCTTGCAAAGCAATAAAACGAACTTTAGCTGAATCCGGAGCAGAAGTTTTAGCCACTACTTTAGCCATCGTGTAAACATCATTCTCTAAAGCCGGAGATTTCACATCTCCTACATTCGATGACTGAACAAACTCCTGAAGAGAAGGATTCAGGTCACGAACAGCAACAAATGCATTTACATAAGGATGATCCGAGTTATCATTAACAATATCAGCTACGTTTTCAGACAACACAAATTCATCTTTAATCTGTGCCATTTTAGATTCCACTTCTGCAAAATCATCCTGACTTGGACGAATAGGCACAGCAAGATATTTCACACTGCGAGTTTCGTCTTGTTTAAAACGATCTTTGTATTTATCGTAAACTTTCTGATAATCTTTATCTGTTACTTTAATTGTTGAATCAGCAATAGAAGTAAAAGGTTGCATTACATAAGTAAAGTCAGCATTAACTTTCGAACCTTCGTAAGCAGCTTTTGCTTCAATATTATTAGCTATAACAGCTTTTGCAATAATTGCATTATATTTTTCTTCCAAACGTTGCTGTTTGATTGCTTTTTCCCAGAACAACCAGTATTTTTTCAAAGCCTTAACCTGTTCTGCTCCTTCAGGACCAAATTGAGTAAGATCCTGTGCATTTACAGTTTTCAGGAAATTCAGCAACATTGATTTATCAAAGGCACCTGTCTGAGGATTTTGAAAGAAAGGAATCTGCTGAACCATCGGAGAAATATTTTTACCCTGGATAAGGTCAAACAATTCTTCCGGTGAAACCTGAATACCAAGTTTTGCAAACTCTTCGTTCATAATTTCTTCACGCACTAAACCTTCATATGCCGCCTGACGGATTTGCACATTATATTCATCAGGTAATGTTTGCTGACCCAGCTGAAGTTTATACACTTCTGTCAGCTCGTTCACACGGTTCATAAATTCTTCAGAAGAGAATTTTTTACCGTTTACCACCACCACCTTGTCTTTCGATTGATTAAAGAACGTGCTTCCGTTGGTTAGTAAATCCCCAATAACAAAAGCAAATAAAGCGACACCAATGGCTCCTACCAATAGCCCGGCTTTATTTCTGATTGTTTCTAATGCTGCCATTATTTTATTAGTTATTAATTATTATAATCGTAGTGTTTTGTTCTCGAAATTGATCTATCTTCAGAGTTACTCATTCACTTTATACCTGATAGAGCGCACGAAGATACAAAAAATGAAAAAACACTGAAATTTTATTGCTAAAAATTGCATATTAAAATAGTTAGGAGTCTTTGAAACCTTTATAAAACACTTACAGGATGAATGTCCGGCCCATTGTCTGAATATCCGGTTTTACGCATCTTCTGATGTTACAAATCAATTAAAACAGCGCCCGGAAAGCCCTTGTTTTTCCCTATTAAATGTTATTTAATCAAAAACGCAAAACAAAAAGTGGGCCGTTTTTATGCTATAAAACATAAGACAGAAGGCTTTTAATCGGGTTTCTGATACTTTTTGCGCACATTACATTCGTATTACAAATACATTTCACTCTTTTATATTGAAAAAACACGCCCTATCTTTGTACTCGAAAAAGAAGAGCAATGCTCTGAAATTAGAAATTAGAGAATCAAAGAAACCCACAAATTAAAAAAAATGAAGCCAAAACGAAGGTCTGCCTTTTTTGACTTTACATACATTCCTCAGATAGGAAATTTGCTCCGTAGCCATTTTTATGTCACGGCAAGTTTACTATTCGGAATTTTCGGTGCATTATTTCATGCCCGATGTTGCGTGTTTCGCTCTTTCAACCTAATACCTTTTTCAGCTCCGTTTTCAACGGGCAATGTTCGATCATATTTCAGCCATTATGGCATTTTTACTTTTTCTAAAGAGAGTCCGCTTCTACGACTCAACTTTGATGCATGTCCCGCATTAATTTCCAAACTAAATATCAATCTATTTTATTCACGTATGAAAAGAAAAGCATTACTGTTTTTAGTGCTAAGTCTTATCTCATTCGCGTCAGCAATGGCTAATGAGATAGTATCTGGTCAAGTTCTTGACAAAGAGACAAAAGAACCGATTATCGGTGCTACGATTCTATTAGAAGGAACAAATATTGGTACTGTTACCGATATGGATGGATTCTTCAATCTTAATTTCTCACGCACTTCTGCCCGTGAACTACAAATTAGTTATGTAGGTTACAACACAGAAAAAATTTCTTTCACTAACGCTAAAACTGCATTAGGCGAAATCTTCCTTAACCCTGCATCTGTAGGTATGAAAGAAGTTAACGTTGTTGCATCTATCGTTCGTAAAGATCGTATGACTCCGATTGCTCTTTCGGATATTAAGGTAGACGTTATCGAGAATAAATTAGGTAACCAGGAGTTTCCTTCAATCATGAAATCTACTCCATCTGTTTATGTAACAAATGGTAATGGTGGTTTCGGAGAATCTCGTATCTCTCTTCGTGGTTTCTCTTCTGAGAACATTGGTATGCTTATCAATGGTATGCCGGCGAATGACATGGAGAATGGTAAGTTCTACTGGTCTAACTGGTCTGGTCTTTCAGATGTTACTCAACAAATTCAGATCCAGCGTGGTTTAGGTGCTTCTAAAATGGGTATCTCTTCTGTAGGTGGAACAATGAATATTGTAACAAAAAGTACAGATGCTAAAGAAGGTGGAAGCCTTCATACAAGCATTGGTAACGATGGTCAATTGAAATTTGGTTTCAATATTTCAACAGGTCTTATGTCTAACGGATGGGCTGTAACTTTAGCAGCAAGCCGTAACACAGGTGACGGATATGTATTAGGAAGCAACTTTGAAGCTTATACATACTTTGCCAACATTTCTAAAATGATTGGTCAGGATCACCGCCTGTCATTTACTGCTTTCGGTGCGCCACAATGGCACAACAAACGTAGTACAATGTACACAATTGAGCAATTCCGGACAAATCAGGATGGTCGTCGCATGAACTTAGGATATGGTATCCTTAACGGCGAAATCACTGGTGGTGCTTACGGATATAACGAATATCACAAACCGGTTCTTTCATTGAACCACTTCTGGAATATCGATGAAACTTCATCTTTGTCAACTGTAGCTTACGCTTCTATCGCAACAGGTGGTGGACGTCAGTCATACGGTGCCGGTAAAAACTGGGTAGCTATTGACAACAGAACAGGTCATCCATATGCTGAAACAAAACTTACTCCTGCGGGTCTGATTGACTACGAAGCAGTTTTCGAAGCAAATAAAACTTCAGAAAATGGTTCTCAGGCAATCTTCACAAATGCAGTTAACTCTCACAAATGGTTTGGTGTATTGAGTACATACAACAAAACTCTTTTTGAGAAACTAAATCTTTCAGGAGGTTTTGACGGTCGTTACTACAGAGGTCGTCACACACAGGAAATCTCTGACCTTTTAGGTGGTGATTATTTCCTTGATTCAAATCCACTTTACGGAACAACTAAAGAAACTCCATTGAAAAAAGGAGATCTTGTAGGTTTCGACAGTACTGGTGAAGTTATCTGGGCTGGTCTTTTCGGACAGGCTGAATATACTTCTGATAAATACTCTGCATTTATCTCGGCTTCGGTTACAAACCAAACAGACCGTAACCACGTACCAGGTCTTGCTCCGGTTGACGGAAAACAAGTATCGAAATTCATGAGCTTCCAGCCTTACAGTATCAAAGGAGGTTTCAACTACCGTTTCAACAAATACAACAATGCATTTATCAATGGTGGTTGGTTTACACGTGCTCCGATGTTCAACAACGTATTCAAAAACTATACAGTTGAAATCAACGAAGGTGTAAAAAGCGAAAAAGTAGCTACTATTGAAGGTGGATACGAATTCCGTAATAAAGTAGTAGACGTAACACTTAACGGATACTATACGCAATGGAGAGACAAAGGTCTTGTTAAACGTTTTGGTCAGTATACTGCCAACATTCCGGGTGTAAACGCTCAGCACTGGGGTATCGAGCTTGAAGCTAAATACAAACCTCTTCACAACCTTGATTTCACTGCAATGGCTTCATTCGGTGACTGGACATGGATGAACGATGTGAACTTCACAATGTTCGATGACAACCAGCAACCTGTAGGCGAATACAAAGCATATATCAAAGGTGTACACGTTGGTAACTCTGCTCAGGCAACTGCTGCATTAGGTGTTAACTGGTCTCCTTTCAAAAACTTCCGTCTTCACGCAGACTGGACATGGTTTGGTAAAAACTTTGCTGATTTCGACCCAACCAACCGTACAAAACCTGAAGATGCTGTTGATTCATGGCAAATGCCTAGCTACTCTACTTTAGATGCTGGTATGAGCTACAGATTCAAAATTGCTGGTCTGGATGCATCTATCTTTGGTAATGTATACAACTTGTTGAACACAACATATATTGCTGATGCACGCGATGGTGACAAACACAATGCTGCAACTGCACTTGTATATTACGGATTCGGAACTACTTGGTCAACTGGTATCAAAGTAAATTTCTAATCTCCGGCTATTAAACTTAATATAAGTATCTCCTTCTTTCGGGGAGGAGATACTTAATCTTAAAAACCAAAACACTATTCCTTTTTAAACATGAAAAAGTTTAAATACTCTCTTATAGCTTTAGCTGCACTTTCAATGACATCATGTGACCCTATGTCTGATGTATATGATGAACTGGATGCAGATAAACTTCCACTTAATAA
>JBOFKD010000029.1:0-8879 GCA_051657165.1 Bacteroidales bacterium
TGCGCATCGGATATATTTCCCATGCGCATGGGAAATGTAAATCAACCGTATATTGCAACTAAATCAACCGTATATAAAATTTAATTCCTCCTTTGTTTTAGACAATAAATAAGCATAAATGCCTGCATTACTACTCTAAATTTATCTGGTTACGATAACATCTCTGCCGGATAGCCGGGTTGTGTATCTTCTCAGATAGTAGCTTTTCTCTTTAGCCTCACCAAAGGTCGGATATCCGGCTCCTTCAAAAACGGCATAGCGGGATTTGCATTTCGGACATTCAGCCTGGAGAAGCTCTTTGTTAATTCCGACTTTAATATCGGGTCTGGCTTCAACAGGACAGGACAAGTCAAAAGCGTAATAGGCCACATGGTCACCATTAAAATCAATCCCACCTATCAGAAGGATGCCTCCATAACCCAGAAATGTAGTTTCGGGTAATCCTTGTTTGGATGTAAAGCTTTTGTAGGTGTATGGAGTGGTAAGTCCATAGTAGTCAATATTCGCTCTCAGGTTAACAGACGCGTCCGGAATCCGGCTGACGGTTTCACTATTTCCGCATGCTGACATAAGAACCAGAGATACTACTAAAAAAAACGATTTTACTTTCATAAAAAATTATGCTACAGAAACGGATTATCCCGGCCTTTGAAAAGCTGATCGGGATTTCAATAAATCCCCAAAAGTCGGGATAACCTCTGTAAATCTGATTAAAGAATATTTTCGATAGCCTGTAACTCTTCGGCTGTAAACGGAAGATTGTTTAAGGCATCCAGGTTTGTATTTAATTGCTCAACAGAACTTGCGCCGATGATTGCACTTGTAATCTCAGGCAGACGAAGAATCCATGAAATAGCCATTTGCGAAAGAGTCTGACCTCTTCGTGCTGCAATCTCATTTAATGCTTTTGACTTATTAATGAGCTCTTCAGAAATCTGATTAGCTTTTAGATAAGCTTCGGGACGGGATGCTCTTGAACCTTCAGGGATGCCATTCAGGTATCTGTCTGTTAGTAATCCCTGAGCTAAAGGCGAAAATGCAACAAATCCGACACCGCTGTTTGATGCCATATCCAGAACTCCTCCTTCGACATTCCGGTCATACATACTATAACGATCTTGCTGAACCAGACATCGTACATCGTGATCTTTTAAATAGGCATAAGCTTCTTCCATAGCATCAACCGGATATTTTGAAATACCCACATACAGTGCTTTTCCTTGTTTTACGATATCGACCAAAGCCTGCATCGTTTCTTCAAGGGGAGTTTCAGGTGTATGACGGTGAATATAAAAAATATCTACATAATCCAGTTTCATTCTGCGCAGACTGTCATCGATACTTGTCATCAGATATTTGCGTGATCCTCCGTCTCCGTAAGGACCCGGCCACATCAGATGTCCTGCTTTTGTGGATATGATCATTTCATTTCTGTGCGTTTTGAAATCTTTTTCCATTATCTGTCCAAAGTTTTCCTCGGCAGAACCAAAAACAGGACCGTAATTGTTGGCTAAGTCAAAATGTGTGACTCCCCGGTCAAAAGCTGCGCGGATGATAGAGCGTCCGTTATCAAAACGATCCACACTACCGAAATTATGCCATAATCCTAATGAGATAGCAGGCAGTACGATACCTGAATTTCCGCATCTCCGATATTGCATGCCGCAATTATATCTTTCCGGGTTTGCTTTATATTGTTCTTCCATGACTGTGAGTTAATTAAGTTCGTGTGCAAACTTACTTTTATTTCTTCTTATTCGGGAAGTCCAGAAAGAACTAAATAGTTAATATGAGTTAAATAAAGAAGGATGGGTAATGGATTTACAGAAGTTGTGTGTGCTATATATAAAATGAATATTTTTGTGTAACATTAAGGTTCCTTGTAGAGAACTGATGAGAATCAAATATTACACACCAAGATAACCCGTTGATACATGAAAAGACTTTTTGAAACAAGTGACAGTGAGCTGCTGATGGGATTAAAGAAAGGTGATCCCGGCTCCTTTGAAGTGCTGTTCAGAAAATACAAAGGCAAGATTTATAATTTTATAATGAATGCATCTCAGGGAGATTTCTATCTGGCAGAGGAAATCGTCCAGAATGTATTTATTAAAATATGGGAACTCCGCAATGATTTAGTAATAGAGGGGTCTTTTTCGACACTTCTTTATACCATGTCAAAGAATATGTTCTATAATTCTTTGAGACGTAAAGTCCAGGATTCAATTTATCAGGATTATTATAAAAGTAATTGTGGCGAGAGTGATTATCTGGTTGATAAGGATGTTGAGTACAGAATGCTGGAAGAAGAAATCGCACGATTGATAGAGAAATTACCACCCGCAAGACGTCAGGTATACCATATGAGCAGAAGAGAGCACCGCAGTAATAAGGAAATAGCCAGTGCTCTGAAAATATCTGAAAACACGGTTGAATCTCACCTGACTAAAGCCAATGCATTTTTGCGGCATATGCTTTCTGTAAAGTATATGTGTATTCCATTGATAATGGTAATTCTATAAACAACAAGGAGATAATGAAAACAGACAAGCATATAAAGTTATTGAATAAATTTCTGGACGGATCGTGTAATACCGGCGAGAAGAAAGAATTGAATTCAATGCTGGACAATCCCAACCAGTTCGACGAATGGATATCAGGACAGTGGGATAGTGCATCCGACGAAATTGACTCACGGGTTGAAAAGAAAATCTTTGAAGTCATAAAAAGTGAGAGAAAGAATTCAGGACGAGTGTTTTTTACTCATTTCTGGAAGGTTGCGGCCATTCTTTTATTCATTTGTACAGCAGGTTTGACGTATAGTTTGCTGGCCGGAAAAGGATTTTATGAATCTGATGATAATCAGTGGATAGTGAATGTCGATAAAGGGCAGAAAGCAAATATGATTTTGCCGGATGGAACTAAGGTGTGGATTAACTCAGATTCAAAGATTACATATAATTCAAGTTTTAATCAGCGAAGCAGAAATATAAATCTGGAAGGCGAGGCTTACTTTGAAGTTGCGAAGAATGAAGAGAAACCGTTTGTGGTTCATACTTCACAAATGAGTGTAAGAGCACTTGGAACAGCATTCAATGTAAAAGCTTATAAAGATGATCCGGACGTATCAGCAACTTTGGTTTCGGGTAAAGTACAGGTTAATACACCAGTCCGGAGTCAGCTGCTGAAACCGAATCAAAGATTAGTATATGATAAGACTAAAGATTGTATTGATGTGGAGTTTGAAGCAGATATTGAATCTTTTTCTGCATGGAGAGCAAATCAGCTTGTATTCAATCAGCAGGATTTAAAATCAATAACAAAAGTACTTGAAAGACACTATAATATCCGGTTCGTTTTTGAGGATCAGCAACTGGAGTCTTATAGTTTCACGGGAACTATACCTAACACAAGCCTGGAAAGTTTACTAGAGATATTTACAATGACTTCTCCGTTAAGTTATCAGGTAAAAGACTCTACCATTTATTTGGGGGTAAATAAACGCACCAGTAAGTTTTATGATATTGTAATGAAATAATTAAACACAGATATTCATAGTATAAGATGGCCATCTTCATGAATTAACCTACAAAATTTATTATTATGATCTATTTAAATCGATTGAGAGGCAGAGCCTTAAAAACTGTTCCTCTTCTTTTATCCATGTTCCTGGCATGGACACCAGATCTTTATGCTCAGATATCGCTAAAATCGGGCGATCAGACGGTACAACAAATTATGAAAAACATAGAAAAGCAGAGTAAGTATAAGTTTTTCTATAATTCCAAATTTCAGGTTCTTACGCAAAAGAAAAATATCAGCCTGACAGATGTTTCTATCGAAAATGCACTGGATAAGCTTTTTGCAAATTCCGGAGTATCGTGGGAAATAAAAGATAATCTGATTGTGTTGACTCCGGCTAAAGTGAAAACAGCCGGGGAAGAGAAAGCATCAGGTGTCAGCAAAAAAATAACAGGTGTTGTAAAAGACGGAACGGGCGAGCCGGTTATCGGGGCAAACGTCATTGTTCAGGGTACAACAACGGGTACGGTCACAGATTATGACGGGAATTTTACTCTGGAAGTACCCGAAAATGCGACTTTGAAGTTTTCCTATATCGGCTTGTCGGATATGTTAGTTGATACAAAGGGCAAAGAGCATTTGAATGTAAAGATGGCAGATGACTCTAAAGCTCTGGAAGAAGTCGTTGTGGTGGGTTATGGTGTGCAGAAGAAAGAGTCACTGACCGGATCACTGAATGTGGTTGGTGGAAAAAAACTGAAAGACATCACAGCTCCTACAGTGGAGAATATGTTAAGCGGTAAAGCTCCGGGTGTTAATGTTGCTTCAGGTTCGGGACGTCCGGGGGAGGCTGCACAAATTTTAATACGTGGAAAATCAACGATTAATGGAAGTACATCTCCTCTTTGGGTTGTTGACGGAGTTATTGTCGGAACTAATTCAGGCACACTGAATCCGGCAGATATTGAATCAATCTCAATTTTGAAAGATGCCTCCTCAACAGCTATTTATGGTTCACAGGGAGCTAATGGTGTTGTGCTGGTAACTACAAAAAAAGGTGTAGCCGGAAAAGCTACTGTTCAGGTTGATGCGAAACTGGCGGTGACGAGTCTGAATACCGGTAACTTTGAGGTGATGGATGGTGCCGAGCTTTATGATTACTATAAAACGTTCGATAATCAGTCAGAAATAAACTTCTCACGCTGGAATGAAGATCTTCGAAACTCAAATTTCAATTGGTGGGATAATGCCACTAAAACCGGAATTGCACAGGATTATAATATCTCAATTATGGGTGGTGTGGAGAATATGAAGACTTTCTTTTCTTTAGGCCTTTATGATGAAACAGGTGCTGTAAAAGGATATGACTTTAATCGTTATAGTTTCCGTTTCAGAACTGACTATACACCCAAAAAGTGGTTGACAATCAAACCTCAGGTAAGTGGTTCTTATAAGAAGATAGAGGATAAGGAACATTCAGTGAGTGCTATGTACCGCAATTTACCGTGGGATGCTCCGTATGATGAAAACAATGAGTTGGTTGCCAATCGTCCTCCGGGATGGGTAAATACGACAGGTACCAACTATATGTATGACTTGCAATGGAATTTCGGGGAGCAGAAAACTCATGATTTTATGGGTGGATTTGACTTTGATATCAAATTTACCAACTGGCTGACATTTAAGTCGATCAATAACTATAAATATACGAACTATTCTTCGGTTGATTATACGGATCCGCGTTCTATTGCCGGTAAATCCTCAAATGGACGGATTAATGATTATCAGTCAAATATGACACGTATTTATACGAATCAACTGTTGCAGTATATTCAAAGTTTTGGGAAGCATGATGTGAGTGCTATCCTTGCTTATGAATGGAATGAATATTCGGCTAAAGCAAATCGTGGTATCGCGACTGGTTTTGCTCCCGGTTTCGAAGTGGCAGATATAGCTGCTGTTCCTGAAAAAGTGGGAAGTTCGATTAATCAGTGGGCTGTTCAATCGATTATCTTCAGAGCTAATTATAGTTACGAGAACAGATATCTGGCTGAATTTTCTGCGAGACGAGACGGAGCTTCTAACTTTGGTGATGATGTGAAGTATGGAAATTTCTTCTCTGTGAGTGGAGGCTGGGTGATTAATCGTGAAAAGTTTTTTAAAGCAGATTGGGTAGACCAATTGAAGTTAAGAGCAAGTTACGGGTCTGTGGGAAATCGCCCGAATGCATTGTACGGACACTATATGCTTTATAGTTTATCAGGAAAATACAACGAAATGCCGGGTGCTATTATTTATCAGCCACAAAATCCGGATATGACCTGGGAGAAATCTGTGACAGCAGGTCTGGGTGTTGATTTCAGAATCTTTAACCGATATAATTTCACATTTGACCTGTACGACAAAAACACGACTGATCTTTTATATAATGTTCCTGTACCAGGGATAGTAGGAGTAAACAGTATCTGGCGTAATGTGGGTAGCCTGAGAAACAGAGGTTTTGAATTCACAGCATCAGCAGATATTATTAACAGGAATGATTTTTTCTGGAGTGTAGAAGCTAATATTGGATTGAACCGGAATAAAATCAAGGAATTATATGGTGGTAAATCGGAAATTATTGTTGGCGATGGTACAGCTATAGCAGGTTCTTCTGAAAAAATACTAAAACCTGGCTTACCTGCTGACACATGGTATTTACCAGAATGGGCAGGAGTGGATCCTGAAAATGGTAGCCCTCTCTGGTATAAAACGGACGAGAATGGCAATAGAGTTACTACAACTAAATATGGCGAAGCAAACTCTGTGGCACTTGGAAGTTATACCCCTGATTTTTTTGGAGGTTTCTCTACATTCTTCCGTTGGAAAAATCTGGATCTGAATGCGAACTTTACCTACTCTGTAGGTGGTGAAATATACAACTATGCAAGATCTGAGTTTGATTCGGATGGAGCTTATGTAGATCGGAATCAGATGAAGCAGCAAAAGAGTTGGTCGCGCTGGGAAAAGCCCGGAGATATTGCTACACATCCAAAACCAAGCTATAATAACAAATCCAATTCGCAGAAAGCATCATCCCGCTTTTTAGAAGACGGAAGTTATTTGAAATTGAAAAATGTAACAGTATCTTATAATATGGAACTTCCGAAATGGCATATTCCGAATTTAAGATTCTTTGTGTCTGCTGAGAATTTATTTACGATTACAAAATTCTCAGGTGTAGATCCTGAAATTCCACCTAGATTAGATGCTAATGTGCCTTTGTCGGAAGGTGTAATTACCGGTGTTGCTACAGATGTTTATCCATCGACACGTAAATTCGTCTTTGGTTTAAGTTTAACTCTATGATTCCCTGAAAAATGAAAAAGAAATTATTACTATATACAGCTTTCCTCGGTGCGGCATTGACTTCATGTGATCTGGAAAGACTTCCTTATAATATGTATACACAGGATGGTATTATGGCCGATAAAGTTGCTGCCATGGATGTCCTGTTGAATGGCTCTTACGGACAGTTGAGAGACTGGTCTGATGTTATGCACCGGGTTGGTGAATATGCAGGAGATAATATCATGATTCGTGGTACTTCTACAGATGCTTTTTTCTCTTTCATATCCTATAATCATACTCCGAATAATTATAGACTGAATACATTCTGGAATAACAGTTATAAAGTTATATCTCAAACAAGCGATTTGATGAAGCTGATACCGGCTGACGATAATCCTGTGATTCAGCAAAAACTGGGAGAAGCATATTATCTGCGCGGAATGGTCTATTTCTACTTGTGTCGTGCATATGGACGTCCCTATTCTCAATCACCTCAAACAAATTTAGGCGTTCCGATTGTAAATGGTCTTCCGGAGGATCTGAATAATATGCAGTTGCCTGATCGTACATCGGTTGAGCATACATACCGTCAGGCTATTAATGATTTACGCTCGGCAGAGTCATTATTAAACGAAGATCGCTCAGCAGCTTATGCTACAAAGCAGGCCGCTCAGGCAATGCTTTCACGTGTTTATTTATACATGAGCGGAACGTGGGAAAATCCGAATACAACGTATGCCGATTCAAGTATATATTATGCAAACCAGGTGATCGAAAGTGGAAAATACAAACTTCTACCAAGGGAGTTATTTATGAAATATAATACATATGCACCGGATGCTCCTTCTCAGACAGAGACCATTTTTGCCGTGAAACGTGTATCTTCTGAATACTCAGGATCTGACCATTATTATGGTATTGGTGGTATGTATGCAAATATCGACGGAGTAGGCTGGGGTGAGATGTATGCCAGTTATAAATATCTGTCGCTTCTGGACAAAAACGGAAGAGGAAAGGATGCCCGTTCTGCGTTTATCTCTCCACAATATAGTGAAGATGATAAAGGTCAGAAAACTCCTGTTTTCAGAGTGGTAGTTCCTACTTATAATAAGGGAGTTTTAACCGGATATAAATATATTCAGGCTTTACTAAGCGAAGAGAATGGAGGTTTATACGGCACATATAAGGAAGGCGAAAAAGAGGTAAAAGCGAAGTTCTCTTTGGTTGACGAAGAAAATCAAACTTACAGCTTCATTTATGAAGCAGACCAGAAAGAATATGTAGGACAGAAAGACTTTCTGATGCTTCTGAATCAGGGATTCCCTATGTTCTATATAACTAAATGCTCATTGCAGGATGGAGAGTCTCATTTGCATTCTCCGATTATTTCACGATTGGCAGAGATGTATCTGAATCTGTCAGAAGCGTATGCTAAAAAAGGTGATTATGCGAATGCTCTTACTAACCTGAATATTGTAAGAGAACGTTCTCTTCCGGGATTTGGTTATGAATCTTTGAATTCATCGAATGCTCCGCAACGCATTGACGAGGAGCGTCAGCTGGAAATGGCTTTCGAAGCTGACAGAAGTTATGATGTTTATCGGAACGGTGGGACATTGACACGTCATTATCCGGGGCCTCACGGGTCATTGGATGAATATCCGGCAACACATCCGCGTGTTGTTCAATATATCCCGCAGGATCAGATTAACGCATACAACAGTATAGGATGTGTATTAACACAGAATCCGAATTAAAGACTTGATATCTCCAAAGGCAATAAAGCCTTTGGAGATTAGAAATACTACAATGTAAAAAAACAATAATCAGAGCGATGAGAAAAATTAGTTGTTTATTAATCCTGCTGCAATGTCTTTTCTTTGCAGCATGTTCGGAAAAGGTGACACAGAATGTTTCTGATAAAGGAACGAAATGGTCCTGGAATGGGGGAACAATTGTAACGGAAGAACCGGCACGCGGATCGGATCAGCAGAGTGTGATCGGATTAACCGCTCCTAAAATGGACG
>JBOFKD010000030.1:0-8135 GCA_051657165.1 Bacteroidales bacterium
ACCTTGCCAAGGTTAGGGTCGCGGGTTCGAGTCCCGTCTTTCGCTCAAGGTCTGCCCGGATGGTGAAATGGTAGACACGCAGGACTTAAAATCCTGTGGCCATAACGGCTGTGTGGGTTCAAGTCCCACTCCGGGTACAAAAAAAGCTTCAGATTTTCTGAAGCTTTTTTTTGTTTATATAATCATCTTCTCATCATCGCAAAGCAGCTGTCCAGCTTCTGACACTTCACAGCACCATTCGCTTCAGCCATAAGCCCCTCTTCACCTGCTACTGCATACCGCTCCAATAATGTCTGCTGATTCTCTACACAAAAAATTCTTTCACGGCAACTTCTGCAAACCTTATCAATAATAGAATAATTTTTGCCTTTAAATTTCACTTTTTTAGCCTCCATAATTCATTAGTTTTAAATGGTTAACACGACAAATATATACTTTTAGTATTAACAAACAAGAGAAAGAGATAATAATCCCAGCTATTTAACACTCCATTCTCTTATCCCGTATCAGCGGACAAACACAGTTAGTGGAGCTAGCATCTTATCGTCAGTTGCTTTACAAACGATCACCTATATACGCTGATCCTAAAAAAAAACGATACACAGAGTTTTCTTATTTGAATTGCCATCAATTGCCATTGGGGTCTATTTTAATAGATAATAAACTATATATCAATTAGTTACTACATGGCAATTAACATGGCAAATCAAATTCAATTGCCATGAATTGCCATAGCATTTGCCATAATACATAAGACTGATAATTAACACCTTACATAACCTTTTAGCGCGTATGGCAAATGAAAACTAAAAACTTCATGTAGTGTTTTTTTTGTAAACGAAAGGATAGTCTGAATTTTCAACCCTATAAACGTGCGCGTTCATCCCTATGAACGTACAAGATCATTTAAATGAAAATATATTTATGAACGCGCATGTTCTTTTAAATGAACTCTCAGAGAGATACGTATGAAAAATTATCCGCATTTGCATGCCATTACTTTCCCTGAAAAGGTTGACAGATTTAGAAACTAATTACGGATTCCGTTTACAATGCATAATAAATTGAATCTGGATATGATCACTAAATTCAGGACGATACAACAAATACGTATTTCTGCTCAACGAAATACGTATTTGTATGCCGGGAAATACGTATTTTGATGGAAAGAAATACGTACTTCGTGACTGAGATATACGTATTTCATGGCTGAGATATACGTATTTCGTAGCAGGCAAATACGGGATTTTTTTTATTTCTAACCGGTTCTTTTGTAAAATAACAATTATACCATATATTAGTAAATCCTTTATCACGAACTAACCCTATATCCAGATATAAGAAATGCAAAACATACACAACAGAACCAGCCCGTCACAAAAGATCAATATCGGCTTTGTTGGTCTTGGTTACCGGGCCGAATTTGCAATCACACGTTTCCGTTTTATCCCGCAAGCCCGAATATCAGGTTTGTGTGACATAAACCCATCTCAATGCTTAAAGATATCCGCACAACTCAGCAGCCATGGATACAAACGCGTAAAATGCTATGATGACTACAGAGAAATGCTGACAGACCCGGATATCGACCTTATCTACATCTCAACACCCTGGCATACTCACGCCCGAATAGCCATAGACGCTATGAATGCAGGCAAACACACAGCTATCGAGGTTCCGGCCGCCATGACTATCTCAGAGTGCGAAGAGCTGGTTTCAGTTTCAGAGAAAACAGGTATGCAATGCAGCATTCTTGAAAACTGCTGCTATGATGAATTCACTCTGGCTACACAAAATATGATCCAGGATGGATTGTTCGGTGAAATATATCATTGCGAAGGAGCTTATATACACCGTTTGTGCGAAAGAATGATCGGAACAAACTCTGATTTTCACAAAGAATGGATGCCGCAAGCATATATGAGTATGAATGGAAATATATATCCTACTCACGGATTCGGTCCAATAGCAATGGCGATGAACATAAATCGCGGTGACCGGATAAAACGAATTAACTCCGTAAGCTCAAAACCCAGAGTATACAATGAATACGTAAAAGAGACATTCGGCAAAGATGTAGCGTTTAAACTGGGCGATGTTTCTTCATCAATTATCACGACAGAATCGGGTAAAATAATCGAACTTCAATTTGACATTGCATCTCCGCGCCCTTACAACCGGAAGAATCTTGTTGTAGGGACTAATGGTATGTTTCATAAATATCCGACCGAAGAAATTGCATTGAAGCCGGATTATCATCAATATATTACACCTAAAGAAAAAGAGAAGCTTTTAAAAAAATATATGCATCCTGTAATTATTGAAACCTCCCCCCTCTTTCAGAAAATAGACATTGAAGCTGTACGCAAAAAAGGCATTCTTGATTATGCGATGGATTACAGACTTGTCAAAAATCTGACAGAAGGCAAAAGCGCCGATCTGGACGTTTATGATGCTGCGACCTGGTCCTGCATCGTAGAATTATCGGCTCTCTCGGCTTCACAGAACGGAACACCGGTAGATATCCCCGATTTCACAAATGGTCTTTGGAGAAAAGAAAGAATATCATTTCAATAAATCCGCATAACAACCATTCAAGAAATTTAATCTGACAGATAAAATATTCAGATATAAAATAGTAAGATTATTTAATTGAAACTCTAATAAATTATACCTTTGCCGGAATTTCAGAAAAGAGTATCCGAAAAATAACTATTTATATAGACATATACTCAGGTGAAATTCCTATATTTAGGCATTTAATAAGAGATTTACCACACAAAGGACTCTTTCCAAATAAACATTCAAAAAAGAATAGTTCTATGAATGGAAATATTGAGAAACAAAATGTATTAGATAATCGTTATCTAAGAATGGCACGCATATGGGCTGAAAACTCATATTGCCAGCGACGCAAAGTAGGCGCACTAATAGTAAAAGACAAAATGATTATTTCGGACGGATACAACGGTACTCCTTGCGGATTCGACAATATCTGCGAAGACCCTTCTTCCGGGAAAACCTACGCATATGTATTACATGCCGAAGCTAATGCTATAACTAAAATAGCCCGTTCAAACAACAGCAGTCAGGGTGCGACTCTCTACGTTACAGCAGCTCCCTGCATTGAATGTTCCAAACTAATTATACAAGCAGGAATAGTAAGAGTTGTATATGGTGAAGAATACCGCCTGACAGATGGTATAGATCTCTTAAGGCAAGCTGGAGTAGATGTGCTTTGTATGGAAATTGATTAGAATACTTATATATGAATAAAAAAATTTACATGCTATTGCCTTTATTTTTAGCAATAGCAGTGATTATCGGGATATATATTGGAAACAAATTCAATTATCTCTCTAAACAAAATCAGGTAGAGCTGGCAGGTAATGCTAAAATGTCCGCTCTGATTGATATCATTAAAAATAAATATGTTGAGCAAGTTTCAACAGACTCATTGGTTGAGGAAGCTATCCCAAAAATTATAGCCGGACTCGATCCTCATTCTGTATATATTCCGGCTAAAGAATTTGAAGCTGCAAATGAAGACCTCGAAGGTAGTTTTTCAGGAATCGGTGTGCAATTCAGCATTATGAATGATACGGTAATGATCGTAGATGTTATCAGCGGAGGACCATCCGAAAAAGTTGGACTAATGCCGGGTGACAGAATTGTAAATATCAATGACACTGCATTCGTGGGCTCAAAAGTCACAAACGAGAGTGTATTCAAAAGACTGCGTGGCTCAAAAGGCTCAAAAGTAAAACTGGGTATTAAACGTGCTACATCAAAATCTTTGCTCGATTTCAACATTACACGAGGAGATATTCCGGTTAACAGTATTGATATCACCTATCAGCCGGTTCCTAATGTCGGATTTATTAAAGTCAATAAATTCGGAGCAAATACATATGCCGAATTCATTAATGCACTGGCAAAATTAAAGAAAAATAATGTCGAAGGAATTATTGTTGACCTGAGAGGAAACTCCGGAGGATATATGGAAGCTGCAATAAATATGATTAATGAGTTCCTTCCAAAGGATCAATTAATCGTATATACTGAGGGACAATCGTCACCAAGGAGCGAAGCCCGCTCTAATGGGTCCGGAAGCTTTCAGGAGACTCCTATCGTAGTATTAATTGACGAATGGTCAGCATCAGCCAGTGAAATCTTTGCCGGAGCTATTCAGGACAATGACCGCGGAACAATTATCGGACGCCGCTCTTATGGAAAAGGACTGGTACAACAGCAAATTCCTTTCTATGATGGCTCTGCTGTTCGCCTGACTATCGCGCGTTATCATGTACCTTCGGGCAGATGTATACAGAAAGAATATAAACTTGGCGAATCTGAAGATTATCAGGCTGATATACTGAATCGTTTTATGCATGGTGAATTTGATACACAAGACAGTATCAGACAAAACGAAGCATTAAAATTTGAGACTGCCGGAGGACGCCCTGTATATGGAGGCGGAGGTATCATGCCGGATATATTTATCCCACGCGATACAGCCGGAATGAATTCATACTTCAATACAGTTGTAAACAAAGGTATCATCTATCAGTTTGCATTCGCTTATGCCGACAAGAACAGAGGTGAGCTTAAACAATATAAAGATTACAGAGCACTGCTTTCTCACCTTGAAAATTCAACAATTCTTCCTGAATTTGTAGAATATGCAGAAAAGAAAGGAGTACGCCGTCGTCCGTTCCTGATTGAAGAGTCAGAAACGTTACTTCTAAATCAGTTATACTCTTATACTGCCCGGAATATACTAGGAGATAATGCTTTCTATCCTATATTCTACAAAGATGATAAGGCTGTAAACAAAGCTATTGAGCTGATAAAAAAAGGTAAAACAATACCAGAACCTGCAGAAGTAGTTTTAGAGGAACAACCAGCTCACGACTAAAGCGATAAAAGCAGAAAAAAATATGGGATTTAATACTCTATTTTGTATTTTTGCATCGAATATAAATCTCTTGAATTTATGAAAAAATTAGAACATCTTGTAGCGGAGACATTACTTAAAGTAAAAGCTGTAAAACTTCAACCTGCAAATCCTTTCACATGGGCGTCAGGATGGAAATCACCAATCTATTGCGATAACCGTAAGACATTATCTTACCCATCGGTTCGCAACTTTATTAAGATTGAACTTGTTCGTACCGTAATGGAACAATTTCCGGAAGCTGAAGCTATAGCAGGTGTTGCTACAGGCGCAATCGCACAAGGTGCTTTAGTAGCTGATCAGATGGGATTACCATTTGTATATGTTCGTTCGGCTCCAAAAGATCATGGATTGGAAAATCTGATCGAAGGAGATCTTCGTCCGGGACAAAAAGTAGTAGTAATTGAAGATTTAATTTCTACAGGCGGAAGCAGCTTGAAAGCTGTTGAAGCACTTCGTAAAAACGGTAGCGAGGTTGTCGGAATGGTTGCGATCTTTACTTACGATTTTGCGGTTGCAAATCAGCGTTTCAAAGATGCTAATGTACGTCTGCTGACGTTGAGCAACTACAATGCCGTTGTAGAAGAAGCTTTAAATATTTCGTACATCGCAGAAAACGAAGTCGAAACATTGAAAGAATGGCGTCGTGACCCGGCTAAATGGGGTGTTGGCAAATAATTGTATATAATAATATCAGAAAGGGACTCACATTTACTCTCTGCACACCTGCAAGAAAAAATAGTGAGTCTCTTTTGTCTTAAATAGAATCGAGAAAAGAATGGAAACATACGTAAGTGAAGTAAAAACGATTTATGCTTCAAGTGAAGCTATTTTTAATAAGCTATCAGATTTATCTAATCTGGAAAAAGTTAAAGACAGAATTCCGCAGGATAAAATTCAGGATCTTTCGTTTGACCGCGACTCTTGTAGTTTTTCTGTTTCACCTGTCGGAAAGGTTGAAATTTGTATTATTGAGAGAGATGAGTTCAAAACAATCAAATTTGGCTCTAAACAATCTCCAATGGCATTCAACCTATGGATACAGCTTGTAGAAGCAGCTCCAAACGATACGCGTATGCGGATTACACTGAAAGCAGACATTCCGTTTCTTCTGAAACCAATGGTGGGAAGTAAACTTAAAGATGGAGTAAATCGTATTGCAGATGCATTAGCAATGCTTCCATACTAAACTAAATCGTATATTTAATTCTGTACCTTTTTTTAATACTTATAACCTGATGGCACAAAAGCTTTGGCAAAAAAATACAGATGTAAATAAAGACATCGAAAGATTCACTGTCGGACGAGACAGAGATATGGATCTTTATTTAGCAAAATATGACGTTCTGGGATCAATGGCTCATGTTACGATGCTGGAATCAATTGATTTAATCGAGCCAAATGAATTACCTGTTCTTCTGGATGCTTTAAAAGCAATTTATATTCAGGCTGAAAACGGGGATTTCATTATTGAAGAAGGAATAGAAGACGTTCATTCTCAGGTAGAACTCCTACTGACTCGTAAACTTGGGGATTTAGGCAAAAAAATCCATAGTGGAAGATCGCGTAATGATCAGGTTTTGCTTGATCTCAAACTTTTCACCAGAGCACAGATTAAAGAGCTTGCCGATCTTACATCGGGTCTTTTTGATACGCTATTGACACAAAGCGAAAAATACAAAAATGTATTAATGCCGGGGTATACACACTTACAGATTGCCATGCCTTCCTCTTTCGGACTTTGGTTCGGAGCATATGCGGAATCACTGGTGGACGATCTGCATTTACTTCAGGCAACTTACCGCATCTGCAATAAAAATCCATTAGGATCTGCTGCTGGTTACGGCTCGTCATTCCCATTAAACAGAACAATGACAACTGAGCTTCTTGGATTTGATGCCATGAACTACAATGTAGTATATGCACAAATGGGAAGAGGAAAGATGGAAAAATCGGTGGCTTTTGCTATCGCATCCATTGCCGGAACATTATCAAAACTTGCTTTTGATGCTTGTATGTTTAACAGCCAGAACTTCGGATTTATAAAACTACCGGATGAATACACTACCGGATCAAGTATTATGCCTCATAAAAAGAATCCGGATGTATTTGAGTTAACCAGAGCTAAATGCAATAAACTACAGGCATTGCCTCAACAAATCATGATGATTACTAACAATCTTCCTTCAGGATATTTCCGTGATATGCAAATTATCAAAGAGGTTTTCCTGCCTGCTTTCGATGAGCTTAAAGATTGTTTGTCTATGGTTAATCAGATGATGTCGCTTATGAAAGTGAATGAACAGATTCTGGATGATGAAAAATATATGCTGATCTTTAGTGTTGAAGAAGTAAACAGACTTGCCTCTGAAGGGATGCCTTTCCGCGATGCTTATAAGAAAGTAGGACTTGAAATTGAAGAGGGCAAATTCAGTCACAATAAAGAAATCAATCACACACATGAAGGCAGTATCGGAAACCTTTGCAATGATCAGATACGAGCTATGTTTGAAAAAGTTTATTCTGATTTTAATTTCGAACAGGTAAATAGAGCAGAAACTGCACTACTAAAATAAAATAAAGAGGGGTGTGTCAAAAGGTCTATTCGCATAAACGAAAACGAATATACGTATTGACTAACCGGAACAAAGGAGGAATTATTTTTTATATAAGGTTGCCTTAGTTACGGGATACGGTTGATTTACTTTTCCGGTGCGCATCGGAAATACATCCCATGCGCATCGGATTATATTCGCATGCGCATCGGAATTACAACGCATGCGCATGCGAAATCTAAAGGATACGGATGAACGAACTAAACCTCTTATATACAGCAATTAATCACCGGTTTATTCTTACGAATATATACGATTAAGAAAGTAAGGATATACGGTTGTTGTTTTTGAAGGAATGGAGATATCAGACAATATTTATTAGCTACTTGCAAACGAAACTTTGCTACTTGCAAAACTTATTTTGCTACTTGCTAATTTCAGTTTGCTACTTGCAAACCGACATGATCATGCAGTTGGAAATTTGCTTAACCCAACTTTGCCCCTATATACTTGTAACTATTGGTAAATCAAACAACTATTTTTTTCAAGATAGTTGCTGTGTACTACAAATTTTGATTTTCTTAAATGGTCTGTCTTTATATTTGAGAGCTTTGTATATACTT
>JBOFKD010000031.1:0-1198 GCA_051657165.1 Bacteroidales bacterium
ATTTGAAAATAAGAAAATCAAAAAATATTCAGTTTACAATGAGAAAGTACAAATTGTTTAACAATCTTCTTGGTTGGATTACTTTTGCCATTGCGGCAATAGTCTATACCATGACGATTGAGCCAACTGCAAGTTTCTGGGATTGTGGAGAATTTATTTCTTCGGCTTATAAATTAGAAGTCGGTCACCCTCCGGGAGCTCCATTCTTTATGATCACAGGACGTATTTTTGCAACACTGGCCAGTGATCCTTCTAAAGTAGCAATGATGATCAATATCATGTCTGCTATTTTTAGTGCATTAACAATCCTTTTCCTATTCTGGAGTATTACTCATCTTGCAAAAGCTGTAGTTGTTTCAGACAAAGATAAGGACATGAGCCTGTCACAGGGTATTATGATCTTAGGTAGTGGCCTTGTTGGTGCGTTAGTATATACATTCTCTGATACTTTCTGGTTTTCAGCAGTCGAAGGCGAAGTATACGCATACTCTTCACTTTTCACTGCTGCCGTTTTCTGGCTTATCCTGAAATGGGAAGAACACGCAGATGAAGCTCACGCTGATCGCTGGATTATTTTGATTGCTTATTTGATGGGACTTTCTATTGGTGTCCATCTTCTGAATCTGTTATGTATTCCGGCAATTGTATTAGTTTATTACTACAAACGTAATCCGAATGCAAACTTGAAAGGATCAATCATTGCCCTTTTAGTTTCGTTCGTTATTGTAGGAGTATTAATGTATGGTATGATACCGGGACTCGTAAAAGTTGCAGGCTGGTTCGAATTGTTCTTTGTGAACACATTAGGTATGCCATATAATTCAGGCGTAATCATTTATATTGTAGCTTTAGCTCTTGCTTTAATCTGGGGTATCTACGAAACCGTAGTTCAAAAAAGCGAAATCCGTATGAAATCAGCCCTTTTACTATCTGTTGCTATGATGGGAATTCCATTTATCGGCAGTGGTGGTTTTAAAAGCGTTGCTATCGGATTGACTCTGCTTGCCGGTGGTGCAGCTTATCTTTTCATGAAAAAAGATTTCAGTGTCCGCCTGATCAATAACTTATTGATGTGTATGACGGTAATCCTTATCGGATATTCTTCATATGCTTTAATCATGATTCGCTCGGCAGCTAATACGCCAATGGATCAGAACTCTCCGGAAGATATCTTCTCTTTAGGCAGTTACCTGAACCG
>JBOFKD010000032.1:0-8398 GCA_051657165.1 Bacteroidales bacterium
CTGATTTCAATTGCAACCAATTGCAACCCTACATAATACACTGTTAAACAATATAATACAGGTTGCAATTCAAGAAATTCAATTGCAACCAATCGTCATCAATTGCAACCATTTGCAACCTCAATTGCAACCATTTAAACACCTCACAAATCGCTATATAATAAGTATTTACAAATCCTTCAGCTATGCGGTTGCAATTGGTTGCAATTCAAATCGTAAAACTCTGTGTATAGTTTTTTTGAAGAGAGTTAAGAGCTTCCGGAAATTCTCTTAAGTGGTTTTCCATTTTCTCTTAAGAGAATTTCGAATTTCTCTTAAGCAAATTTCCAACTGCATGATCAGGCGCGTTTGCAAGTAGCAAACTGGAATTAGCAAGTAGCAAAATAAGTTTTGCAAGTAGCAAATTTTCGTTTGCAAGTAGCTAATAAATAGTGTCTGATATCATCATTCTTTCAAAAACAACAACCGTATCCCATAACTAAGTCAACCTTATATAAAAAATAATTCCTCCTTTGTTACAGTTAGTCTATACGTATATTCGTTTTCGTTTATGCGAATATATCTTTTGACACATCCTGTTTCCTTTTATTTCTGAGTTTGCTCAAATGCTTTCCATAAAGAATCATTTGGCACAGGAGCTTCTATGACTATTTCCTCTTTCGAAACCGGATGAATAAAGCGGATTCTGCGTGCATGCAAAGATATACCTCCATCCGGATTAGAACGATCTGCACCATACTTTAAATCTCCCTTTATCACACATCCCATTTTAGCCAGCTGACAGCGGATCTGATGATGTCTGCCGGTTTTAAGATCAACTTCAAGCAGATTATATCTGTCTGATTTAGCCAGCAGTTTATAATCGAGAATTGCCAACTTAGAGTTCGGCTTTTCTTTATCATAAGCATATGACTTATTCTGCTTTTCGTTACGTACGAGCCAGTGTCTTAGTTCCCCTTCAGGTTGCTTCGGCTCATTCTTAACAATAGCCCAGTAAGTCTTCTTCACATCCCCGGTTCTGAACATTTCATTCAAACGCGACAATGCTTTACTGGTTTTAGCAAATACAACTATTCCGCTCACAGGCCTGTCCAGACGATGTGTTACTCCGACAAAAACATTTCCCGGCTTATTGTATTTTTCTTTCAGCCACTCCTTAACGATTTCAGACAACGGTTTATCTCCGGTTTTGTCTCCCTGTACAATCTCAGAAGAGCTCTTATTGACAACAATAATATGATTATCCTCGTAAATTACTTCCATATCACAATATAAAAAAATGAGAGCTGTTCTACTATTAAGTAAAACAGCCCTCAAAGTTAAATATTTTCGTTGATATTACATATTCATACCACCACAAACATGGATAGTCTGACCTGTAACATAAGAAGATAGGTCTGAAGCAAGATATACACATGTATTTGCCACATCTTCCGGTGTACCTCCACGGCGCATTGGAATAGATGACTCCCACTGCTTACGAACATCATCAGACAACTGATGCGTCATATCTGTTACGATAAAGCCCGGAGCAATAGAATTTGCACGGATACCACGAGAACCCAGTTCTTTAGCTACCGATTTAGCCAAACCGATCATACCAGCTTTAGACGCTGAATAGTTTGCTTGTCCTGCGTTTCCTGAAACACCAACTACAGAGCTCATATTAATGATGCTACCGCTACGCTGACGCATCATGATCGGAGTAACTGCATGAATAAAGTTAAATGCTGATTTCAGGTTTACATTAATAACCATATCCCATTGAGCTTCATCCATACGCATCATCAAACCGTCACGTGTAATACCTGCGTTGTTTACAAGAATATCAATTCTTCCGAATTCTTTGTGAATTTCTTCTACAACTTTATGTGTATCTTCATAGTTTGCTGCATTTGAAGCAAAACCTTTAACTTTCACACCCAAAGCTGCGATTTCAGCTTCTGTTGCTTTTGCATTTTCATCAATATTTAAATCTGTAAAAGCAATATCTGCACCTTCCTGAGCAAAACGTAAAGCAATCGCTTTTCCAATTCCGCGAGCTGCGCCTGTTACAATCGCAACTTTACCTGTTAATAGTCCCATAATAATTAAATCAATTGAATACTATTTTATAAATAATCCTGTTCAAAAGAGTATTGTTTTATTCTTTTGAGCGGACAAATATATACAAAAACATTAATATTTAATCAAAACGCCACCGCTTGAATATCCACCGCCAAATACAGCAAGACCAACAGTATCTCCTTTTTTGAAGATCTCCTGATTCTGTGCTAAAACGATCATTGCACTTGCAGAACCTGTATTTCCAAGCTCATGAATATTATTCAGAAACTTATCCAGATCCATATTCAAGTGATGTGCTACATTTGCTACAATCCGCTTATTAGCCTGATGAGTAATGATATAATTCAGATCTGTGACTTCCATATTTTGTACTGATGTCACATGATCTAAAGCTTCGCACATGAATTTAGTAGCATTCATAAAAACGTCTCTACCGTCAGGCATCACGATTCCGGTATCTTTCGGTTGTAAGAACACACCTTCAGGACCTTTACCAATATGACCTAATCCACGAGTAAATACTTCAACGATCTCTGCATCTGAATCTTTTGTTCTTTCGTTCGACAGAAATGTTGCAACTGCTGCATCTCCCCACAAATGTCCTGACATAGGATCAGATTCATTGCTATAATAAGTATTATGCTCTGAACAAACGATTAATGCTTTCTTTGCTTTACCCATTGCGAAGTAACCTTCAACAACTTCGAGCGCATTAACATAAGAAGAACATGCTGAAGTTACATAAAGACATTTCGCATTTACCATGTTAAAATGTCTCTGAATGATATGAGCTAAAGTTCCAACTGTGTCTAAAGGAGTATAGCCTGCACCTACAATCAGATCTATCTCAGACAGATCATAATTCAAATTCTTTGTCGCATTCTCTACTGCTGCAATACCCATGGTATTTACATTCTCATCTGCAGCAGCTTTTGATCTTGTTTCGATTCCGGTTCTTTGCTTAATCCAGTCACCGGTCAATCCGTTTACTTCTAAAAAATAGTCGTTGTGGACTCTTTCTGTCGGAATATAACATCCCAAAGAATTTAAGAACATAAAAAAATTATTGTTTAATTTTTATACCAAAGAACACGACATCGATGATGTATTTACGAAGTTCTTTCCGATCAATTCCCAGTTCGTTAAATGTACCTTTTATATATGGAACATCCAATCCTTTCAATGAATAATGAAGGACCATAGATGTAGCTTCCACGTTTTGAATTTCGAAAATCCCTTCTTTTATTCCGGCTTCCAGAATATTTTTCAGAATCGAAACTTCCATTTGGTCAAAGTATCGTCTTACATTCTCAACTTTCCAAATATCGCGGAAAAACTTAGCTCTCAGTGTACCGTTACGCACAACGGTACGCTTCACAGCTTCCATGCGGGTGAATACGTACTCAACCAGTTTTTCATCAGCCGGCATCTCTTTCGATTCTACTGCCTGGAGAGAATCGACCAGCTGTTTCAACTCAGTTTCAATAACAGCCATATACACCTCTTCTTTATCCTTAAAGTAGGTATACAACGTTCTTCTACCTTTCTTAGAAGCCACAGCAATGTCATTCATCGTTGTTTTTTCGACTCCCATCCGGGCAAAAAGTTGCCTTGCTACATCAATCAATAAATTTCGAGTTTTAGATACTGCCATAATAAAGAAAACTGCACATTTAATTAAACACTGTGCAAATGTATAAATAATTTGATTAGTTCAAAGGATTATATATCAGCAACCTGTAAGATTAAGATTTATTAAACATTAAAATTCCTAAACTACCCGATCATACTGTCTCAATTATAATTTCCTATAAAAAAAAGCGTATCTGTCAGACAGATACGCTTTTTTTTATCTTTACCGGGTCACCTCATCAACAAGATAAACGATTGATTCATAAGGAAATTCCATATGATCGCGCATATTTATTTCGCATGTACGGGCCAGCGAATAACATCCGTCAAATTGCTGTCCCTTCAACTCACGTTTTTCATCTCTTGTTGCCGATTCTCCTAATTCAGGGAAAACAAAGCCCCGATCTCCGGAAGCTCCACAACATCCCCAGTTCTTAGGCAGAATGACCTCCTGAGCACATTTTCCGGCGATCGCTTCCAGTATCGGAGTATATCCCATTATATCACATGCACAGGTAGGATGCAACAATACCCTTCCTTTCTTATTCGTCACTTTAAGTCGGGGCAATGCCGTTTCGTGGAGCCAGGTTGTTATATCCTGAATCTTAATTTGTGCATAGCGCCTTTTATTCTCTTCATTCAGAATATCGGCATGCTCCTCTTTTACCAGCTCTTTCAGCATCGTGTGTGTACACGAAGTTGTATCGCATAATACAGGTAATTTCCCCTCTCTGGACCATCTCCAGAAATGATCAATCAAACGGTTTGCTATAATTCTTTGTCCCTCCGGATCACCTTTATGTTCCCAAATTTGCGAACAACATAAACCTTGTACATCCTCCGGAAGTTCCATTTTCAATCCGGCTCTTTTACCAATGCGCAAAACGACCTTCATCATATCATCCTTACCATCATTCGAACTACCGAAGATACGAGTAACACAGGAAGGGAAATAAATATATTCCGGATCTTCCTCAATCTGTGCACGGAACAATGGAGGTGTCGGGAAGTTTTCAGACCAGTGCGGCATCTGATCCACCATTTTATGAGCCATAGTTGTCACCACTTCAAGCGGTTTGGCTGTCACTATTTTTTGCACACCGGTTGCCAGACGCAAAGACGTGGTCAGAATCTTTTCTGTCGTTTTAAAATCCTTAGCAGCAGCCGTAAACATCCGCGCCTCACTCTTCGACAAGGCCTTCGCTCTTAAATCATCTGTCAATTCAGCCGTATTGATACCCATCGGACAGACTGTTTTACACATTCCGTCTGCTGCACAGGTATCCCTTCCCGCATATTTATATTCTTTCTCCAGACGTTCAGCCAGCGGTGTATTATTTTTCTCAGTAATAATACGGCGTGACTGTATTCTTTGTCTTGGAGTAAGCGTTGTATAACGGGATGGACAGACATGTTCACAAAATCCGCACTCTATACATTTATCAGCTTTATGATCTCCGATCGGAGTCATATCTTTCACATGGTCAAGATGCGCATTCGGATCATCATTAATCAGCACACCTGGGTTCAGGCGGTTATCCGGGTCTGCCAGTTGCTTAACGCGCTTCATCATAGCATAAATCTCCTCACCCCATTCCTGTTCCACATAAGGAGCTACTGCCCTTCCGGTACCATGCTCTCCTTTTAGCGCACCATCCAGCGACAAGACAAGCGTTACAAGATCATCCATAAAACGTCCGAACTTTGCTTTCTCTTTCGGATCAGACATATCAGATGTAATCAGCGGGTGAATATCTCCATCGCGGGCATGACCGAAAATTGAACCTTTATAGTCATATTTACCAAATAATCCGCTCACACCATCCACCAGCTTATCCAGTCTGTCTACCGGAGCAGCCACATCTTCCAGAATCACTGCATCGCCCAGAGCTCTGGCTCCGGCCACACACGGGAAAATACCGTCACGAATATTCCATAATTTCTCTCTGTCGGCAATCGTACGTGTAAAATTATCCATCGTATGTATTCCCGATAAAGATTTTATTCCCGGTAAATGTGTCCGTATTTTATCATCCAGCTCTTCCTGAGTAGAAGCACCAAAATCGATAAGCAAAGCAGTTGAATTCTGAGGAAGTGTATTTAAAATGGGCAGACTCTTAGGTGTATTTTTCATACTTTGCAAAGAAGCATAGTCCATCATCTCAATAGCCAGTGCACCGGTATCGCCCAGCATAGGCACTGCCGCTGCTGCTCGTGTCACATCCGAAAAATAGAGCATTGCACTTGAATAATACGGCAAAAGAGGGACAGTCGTCTGCTCGGCTGATGCTATAAAAGCTAAAGTACCTTCAGAACCAATCAGCAAGTGAATAAAAATATCCATCGGATTATCGTAATCCAGAAAAGAATTCATTCCATACCCGGTAACATTCTTAATCTCGTATTTACGCAGAATCTTCTCCCGCAACTCCGGAGAATCAAGTATCTCCTGTCTGATTTGCATCAAGCCGCGGCAAAGCTCTTTTTCTGTTTCTTCAAAACGTTTTCTATCGGCTGATAAAGCTGAATTATATCTATTACCGTTAGCCAGCACAAACTCCATAGATGTAAGCATCTTATAAGAGTTATATTCGGTACCGGCTTGCATACCACTACTATTATTAGCCAGCACCCCACCCATCATAGCAGCTCTGTGCGATGCCGGATCCGGTCCCAGTTTTGTTTTATAGGCATGTAACATCTGATTAAGCTGACGGCAAGTTAAACCCGGCTCAAACCATATTTTGTTTCCATTATCACGTACCTCAAAGTTTCTCCATGCCGTACGCAACTCACAAATCACACCATCTCCTACGGTTTGTCCTGCCAGGGAAGTTCCTCCTGCACGGAAAGTCACATGCTGATCGTATTTAGTCAGTAATGAAAATAGTTGCATCATCTGATCTACATTCTCGGGTCTGACGATCACCTTGGGTAGTATAGAAAAATAAGAAGCATCACGTGCGTATACTTCTCTGTACAAGTCACTCGATTTCAACTGATGAGAACTAAATAATTTACTTAGCTCCTGATGAAAAACATCGAAATTGTCATTCATTGACATAGCTCTAGCGTATTAAATGAAATATTAAGGTCAAAAAGATGAGTATCTAATTTCTCAAAGGAAGTAAATAAATACACATACCCCAAACTTTATTATCAGATTTAAACAATATCCTATTTTTATTTCCTTAAAAAGAACAATCCTATTTTATTTATTAATAATTCAAGCCTGTAAAAAAGCTAATAAGATCTAAATTAGAAATGATACCTATGTATTAAAAATCATACGGACAATCTATTTTTACAAATAATCACATTTAAAACTCTCGCTCAACACCCTAATAAATCCATAATCAGCCAATTGGACATATCCCGTTTAAAGATCTAAAATCTCAGATTATATATTATTTATTTTTATTTGTATCCGTTCTTTTTCATTTTTTCTTTCTCTTTTTTTTGTATATTTGCCTGAGAATGAAAATTTAAAAGCAAACAAAGAGAATCTATTATAAACTTCAACTAAAAAACGATGAAAAAGATCTTTTTAGCAGCGGGGCTTATGGCTATGCTCTATTCTTGTTCGACAAGCAATAAAAATGCAGAAGCTAACAATCCCTTCTTTTCAGAGTACAATACACCTTATCAGGTACCTGACTTCGATGCTATCCAGTTAGCACATTACATGCCGGCTTTTGAAAAAGGAATGGCTGAACAGGCTCAGGAAATTGATGCAATCATCAAAAACCGTGCAATGCCGGATTTTGACAATACGATTGCTGCCCTTGACGAAAGCGGAAAACTTTTATCTAAAGTGAGCCGTGTATTCTTCGGATTAAACGGAGCTTGCACAACCAAAGAAATGCAGGAGCTTAACCAGCAGATTGCACCAATGTTGTCTAAACACTATGATGATATCAATCTGAATCCTCTATTGTTTGACCGCGTGAAACAAGTATGGGACAGACGTGCAGATTTCAATCTGAATCCTGCTCAGACTAAGCTTTTAGAAGATACTTACAAAGGATTTGTACAAGGAGGTGCTAACCTGAGCGCAGAAGATCAGGAGAAACTTCGTGCAATGAACAGTGAAATATCAACACTTCAGCTGACTTTCGAACAAAACGTACTGAAAGAGACAAATGACTATCAGCTTGTAATCGACAATAAAGAAGATCTTGCCGGTCTTCCTGAAGGTGTAATTGCAGCTGCTGCAACTACAGCGAAAGAAAACGGACAAGAAGGCAAATGGGTATTTACTCTTCAGAACCCAAGCGTAATGCCTTTCCTTCAGTTTGCAGACAACCGTGCGTTGAGAGAGCAAATTTACAATGCATATATCAACCGTTGTAACAACGGAAATGAGGCGGACAACAACGAAGTTATCAAAAAACTGGTTGATCTTCGTCTGCAAAAAGCCAAATTAATGGGCGCTAACAACTATGCAAACTATGCATTGGAAGAGCGTATGGCTAAAAACGACACAAACGTTTACAAACTTTTAGACCAACTTTGGCCGTTTGCCGTTGCGAAAGCTAACGACGAAGCAAAAGCACTTCAGTCGGCTATGAACCGTTCGGGTGTTGAAGGCGAGCTAAAAGGATGGGACTGGAGATACTACAACGAGAAGGTAATGAAAGAAAAATTCGATCTTGATGAAAATCAAATCCGTCCTTACCTGACTCTTGATAACGTAACA
>JBOFKD010000033.1:0-51507 GCA_051657165.1 Bacteroidales bacterium
TTCGTAACTAATATATAGGGATGAAAAAAGTAATTGCTGCTTTGAAAGAAATACGTTATACGTATATCACGACAACTTCATACGTTTGAAACAAGATATAAGTTATTCTACAATCTGAAGAATTACTAATATCTTGACTTTTACTTAAAAGGGTATGTTTGTTAATCTGGTTGAGCTTTGATTATTTAATAAAACCATTTTTCGCTTTAATAGCTCTAATCCTGCTCTTCCATACATTATGTGTTTCAATATAAAATATGATTGTATTTGATCCTAAAAAATAGTGTAAGTCCTAAGCAGGGGGAAGATTCTTGTTAAAGAAGTTCCCAATGTCCGCCTCTAGCTCCTCCTATACGCACAATTCGTCCCGAATCTTTCAAAAACTTAAGCTCACGTTCAATGGTTCTGGAAGTAACCTTCAATTCTGTAGCTAGTTTGTTTGCAGATATCTTGTTATTATTTTGGATCAATTTTAAAATCTGAGCTTGTTTCTCCGACATATCTCCGACATTCAGCTTCTTTTTCTCCGACATTTACGAGTAAGTTTCGATTTTTAAGCTCATTTGTATATTTAAAAGGGTATGTTTGTTAATTTGGTTGAATCTTGATTATTTAATAAAACCATTTTTCGTGTATTTCAAGTGAGGAATAGTGATAATAAACGTGAGGCAAGTCCTTGCGTCCGCCGTCCTGATTATGGGTAAGATATCACGAGATATTTCCGCTTCATACGGTTGGATAGCTGGTTTCTTGCCTCTACTTCGGATTAACACACTGCTCCGCCGTATTAAACCCGGACTTTTTGTTGTCCCCATCATCCGCCAGGGTTGACAAATTCAATTCACCCCCGGAGTATTGTGCTTGCTGCAAATATATTATTTATTGTTTGGAAATCAGTCGTTAATAGTTCTTTATTAATTGATAATCCAGTCTCCCGCTAATAGCTCCACATCCGTTAAGTCCTTGCTTATCAAATCCGAAAAATCATCTGCAAATACAGTGCAATAAGGGTCTGGAGCATTGCTGAAGTCTGGCTGTTTTATAAACGCAGAAAGATTTAACAGCCCAAGTTTCTTCTTTTTCCGTAGAGCTTCAACCTCTTTCATTGAATCCGGATCACCCAAATCTTCCATGTCACAATCAGCATGATAGTACACAGGCAGTTCTTTGACCACTGGCTTCAGGTATTCATAAAGCGCTTTGCGGTGACGAAGAAAATCCTGCCACAAGGGATCATGAATGGATGTACACTCTTTGAATAAACGATAAAGCAGATACCATCTGCCATTAAAGTCGGGCGATCCTGATAGTGTGTTTCTCGTTATGTGGAAAATTTCATTGCTATACTGCGTGTCGGAATACGAATCTGGATAATATAAAGCATACCTATGGTTGTTATATACATCTAAAACAATCTTTTCGGAACAATCCGTAAATTCTGCATCATATATACTTATATCAAAGTTTTCATCTTTCATTACATCAGATGAGCCAATGCCAAGACATAAGTAAATTTTAATTTTCAACTTAGCCTCAAGGTCCTTGCGTAATGCGTCAGGTGATGAAACATCAAGGTTGTGGGCTGCTTTAAACATCGGATCCCATCCCATAGTGAATTATTGTTGTTTCGTATATTACAGTATTGACTAATTTACAAATAACAGTTCTTATTAGTGTAAATATTGAGAGTAGAGATGTATTGTGTTAAAGTACTTCGTTATAATGTCTGAGAGCGGCTATCAAGCTATTCAGCCAGGTATTAAATCGCGGGCATTGTCTGCGCATCTGTTCTATTCCGACTAACTCTAAAATTATTTCTCCATCAACGGTTTTTTCATATGGAAACAGAGCCTCTAATCTTTTCGAAGGAGCAGTATTGCGCCCTCCGTTGATCGCTTCCGGATCATTGTAGCTAACCAGTTTTTCCAACTCAACTAACACTCCCGGATCTTCCACTACCAAATTAAATCCATCCATACTCGAAAACATCAATGCTTCCACTTCATGTTTCTGTATATAAGGTATTATTTCTCCATATTGACTCAGATCTCTATGCATCGCAAATTCTATTTCCTCAATTCGGGAAACATCTGTTGTAAATCCCGGGAAATCATTCGGCAAACGAAAGAAATCCAGAAATGTTGTAATTAACACATCTCCTTGTGCAAATATTCTTTTAACATCGTTCTTCAGATATTTATAACTAATATTACCGCCCTTGCTGTTATGTTTTCTACTTGATAAAATAGTCTGTGCATTCATTGGGTTTGAATATCCCTTACTGTATAAGAATGGGATTACATGGTTATTAATTAAGATCACTTCTGTGTCTCCCTCTACCAAAAATACTAATCGTTTATTCATGTTGATTATCGTTTTAGAGGTTGACCACCAAAAATGTTCTTTTGCCAGATTTCTCCCAGACTATAAGCTTCCAGCCAATGATTTAGTTCCTGAGAGTTAAGACGTTTAAATTCAGAAGCACCATCGTTTCGTTCTACTACAATTATATCTTCCGGTTCAAACTGATCAACCAGATTCACTGATTGTGTAGAAATAACCATCTGAGATTCTTTGGCCGCTTTACGGATCATAGCAGCCAGCTTAGTGATTGCTACAGGATGAAGCCCTAGTTCCGGCTCATCAATAATAATAATTTTTGGCTTCTGAGGCTGCAATAACAAAGTTGTCAGAGCGATAAATCGCAATGTGCCATCCGATAGCTGTGAGGCATTGTAATAGCTGTCGCTTCCTTTCTCTCTCCACTCCAGCTCAATAATCTCTTCATTCAGCCGATTTGGTTCCAGTGCAAACCCTTCGAAAAACGGGGCTATAGAAGCTATAGTCATTTCAATCATTCGATAATTTCGCGGATGCTTTTCTTTCAGGTAATAGAGAAAGGCAGCCAGATTTGATCCATCATTTCGCAATCCTTTGTTGTCTCCAATATTACACTTCTTTTTCATAGGTGATAAATCACCTGTATCATGAAAGTGAAAAACCTCAAATTCCTTCAATAAATCATTAACCCAATAGGCTTGCCCATGATTCATTGTCCGAAAGTTAGATTCCCATACATTCGATTCAAATATTTGCTCGTGCCAGCTTCCACTTTTAAAGGCGGTTCCAAGTTTTTTTATTAACAAACGGTCGTCTACTTCATCTAAAGTGACTTCAAATCGGTTAAAAGCAACATTATTCTGATTAGCAAAAGTGATATTTAGAGCCAGTTCGCGTGTGACTTTTCTACCTCCAAAAAGCAACCTGTCAGCTCCGCCTTTGCGCATAACATAATTTATAAGATTCCCTTCATATAATTGACGCACAAATGTAAATAGTGATACAAAGTTGCTTTTACCGATACCATTTCCACCGATAAGCAGATTGATATTCGAAAGCTCTATCTTTTGCTTTCGAATCGACTTAAAACCTTCTACATCTATTTCTTTAATCATCTTGCTAATTTTATTCTTAGAATTAAAATGCTATTGTACAAAGATATACTTATTAGTTTTAAATAGCATAATGAAATACTATTTTCTTGTTTGAACGATAGCGCTTTGCTTTTATTAGTACTTCAAATATATTTCTCTTCCCTTAAATAAATAAAAGATTATATTTGCAAGTATAGATAAAATAAGTAATACCTGACATATGGCAACCAATAAACATGCAATCATCCGTTTTCAGGCATTGGATAAATGCTTTCAGAACCGCTACCGGAAATTCTATATCGAGGATCTGGTAAAAGCTTGTTGTGATGCATTGCTTAATCATTGCGGGATACTTGATGGAGTAAAAAAGCGACAGGTGTTTGATGATATCAATTTTATGATAAGCGAAGACGGCTATTCTATTCCTCTTGAGAAACTAAAAGACGGTAAGCGTATCTATTACCGCTACAGCGATCCGGATTACTCGATCAACAAGCAGCAGATAAGCCCGCAGGAGATTGAACGGCTAAAAGAGGCGGTTCAGATGCTGGGGCGGTTTAAGGGATTGCCGAATTTTGAGTGGATGGAAGAGGTGCTTGTCCGGTTGGAAGGTGCTTTCCGCCTGAATTCAAATACGGAAGGTGTCGTCTCATTCGAGCAAAATCCTTATCTGAAAGGACTGGAGCATTTAATTGATTTCTAACTATGAATTCGAAACGCTCTTATTGGGGTTCTCCGATAGCATAGAAATTATTGAACCGGAAGATTTGCGTGAACGGATCAGGGGCCGGGCGCGAAAGATCATAGAAAAAAATACAATCTGTGCAGATTGATTGTCTGATTCGTTATGATATTTGCTTTTTGAATCGCTATTTTTGCATAAAATAAAAATCAGTTTATCTCTATGATTATAGACTTTCTGACAACAAACGGTGTGGTTGATCCCGAAATGCTCTATTCTCCTCCGTTTACTCAGCTTCACTTCGAAGGTGTTTCGGGGGTTTTCAACGAAGCTGAAGCGGAACGTATAATTAAAATAATAGCTGAAATCAATCATAATGCAGTAGCTTAAGCTATAAATGAAAGCGTTGGGATATCCTCTCAACGTTTTTTTTATTTCTGTGCAGATAGAGTGCACAGAAGCATTTCACCTTTGTAGCGTAAATATAACACAGAATACTTTTCTTAAAGCGGCCGGCATATATTTCTGATAACAAAGGTTGCATTATTATTATCATGGATTATTATTACGTAAACAAAAACGCTCAACCAACTGGTGAGCACGAAGTGCACAAAGAGAGTTGTCGTTATTTACCAGCAAGCTCCAATCGTATAGGATTAGGTTATTTCTTTAACTGCACTGACGCAGTGAAGAAAGCAAAAGAATATTACTCAAATGTGGACGGTTGTTATTATTGCTGCCCGCAATGCCACAAACGATAAAAAGAGAAACTCTGATGTAAGTCAACATTGTTCGAGTGGATGATGAGAGGTCTTCAGGGCAGACCTTTCTTCTTTCCGGATAAGAGACTGTGCGGTGACTGTATATCCCGATTTCAAGACTTATCCGTTTATATAGAAATAGCTGATTGTTGAGATGCCTGGAGTAGGTACCAGGGGTTGTCCATCATATCGAAAGATGCCTGGATTTATCCAGGGATGGGCCACCGTATCGTAGGTTCAATTCCTACATCAATGGTCAGCTATTTTTTTTGTTCTATCTTAGTGGCAATGTTTACCAGAAAAACTGATGAAATAGAGAAAGTTTAATAGTCCAACATCTTGTTGGACTATTAAACTTTTATCTGATAAGAATCAAATACGAATCTCTATTAGTCTCTTTTCATAATACTAAATCGGAATAAATAAGTCAAAAAACATATCTTACTTCTCAAATACATTGCGGTGTGCTTCACCCCAGTCATCCAGCATATCAATAACAGGAAGGAGGTCACGGCCAAGATCAGTCAGGGAATATTCTGAATGTGGAGGTAATACCGGGAAGATTGTTTTTGTGACAATACCGTGTTCCTCCAGCTCCCGGAGTTGTTGGTTTAGCACTCTGGGTGTTGCTTCCGGCATATTTTTATGTATTTCGCTTGGGCGCAAAGCTCCCTCGCGCAGTATATCTATCAGACAAGGTTTCCATTTTGCCCCAATCAGGCACATAGTTAACCGGATGCCACATGAAAGATCTAAAGGGATTTTTCGTTCGTACATTTTTTGTTGTTTTGCCGCAAAGTTACAAAAGGGTTTATAGATACGAAAGAGGTATGTATAGTGATAAATTTATCACTATATGAATCTTTTGTCAGTAATTGACTCGCTTTGTTATACATTGTAGATTTGTAGTCATTAAATAATAGCTATAACAATGAGAAATTTTGAATTTGTAAATCCGACTAAACTGGTGTTTGGGAATGGAACAATTGCACGGCTGGCTGATCTGATTCCGGCAGATAAGAAAATAATGATCACATTCGGAGGAGGAAGTGTAAAGTCAAACGGTGTTTATGATGAGGTGAAAAAAGCCCTGAAGGATCATCAGTATGTTGAGTTCTGGGGAATTGAGCCGAATCCGAAATATGAAACGCTGCTTAAAGCGATTAAGCTTGGGCGTGAAGAGAATATTGATATGCTGCTTGCTGTAGGGGGAGGATCTGTTGTTGACGGAACTAAATTTATAGCTGCCGCTATTCCTTATACAGAAGGGGAGGAGTGGGATCTGATTAAAGATAACTCTCTGGTAAAGTCTACTATTCCTCTGGCAGATGTGATAACGCTTCCGGCAACGGGATCGGAAATGAATAACGGTGCTGTAATTTCGCGTGAGGCTACTAAAGAGAAATATGCATTCTTTGCCGATACGAATTTTCCGGTATTCTCGATTCTTGATCCGGAAGTAACTTACTCTTTGCCGAAGTTCCAGATTGCTTGCGGTGTGGCAGATACTTTTGTACATGTGGTGGAGCAATATCTGACTATTCCTGTCGGTTCTAAATTGATGGATAGATGGGCTGAAGGTATTTTGCAAACCCTTGTAGAAATAGCTCCTGAACTCCGGAAGGAATCTCCGGATTATGATACGATGAGTGAGTATATGCTTTCTGCAACAATGGGGCTGAATGGCTTTATTGCTATGGGCGCAGCGGAAGACTGGACTACGCATATGATTGGTCATGAACTAACAGCTTTGCACGGGTTGACGCATGCGGTTACGCTGGCAATCGTTTATCCTGCCGTTCTTCGCGTGATGAAAGAACAGAAGATGGCTAAGCTTTTGCAATATGGTAAACGTGTTTGGGGAGTAGATAGTGCGGATGCGGCTATTGAGAGAACTGAGAGTTTCTTCCGCGAATTAGGCTTGCCTGTCCGATTGAATGAGGTGAATGCAGGTGATGATACAATTGAAGAAATTGTACGCAGATTCAGAGAACGGAATGTAATGTTGGGTGAGTGTGGTAATATTACACCTGATATGGTCCGTCAGATTCTGATTACAGCCAGAGATTGATATGCAGAATGATGATCCTGGCAAAGGTTTCTGAATTTCTGTATCTTAGACAGATACTCATGTGGTTTTTGTTTTCAGGCATAATTATATAAGAAAAGAGGGTGTGTCAAACTTAGTTTGACACACCCTTCTCATACTATATTATATAGGAGATGAATTTCTATTTTTCTTTCGTCAGTTTTCCGAAGACAACTAATGAAAGAGCTGCTACTGTTGCGATCGCTGCAAATACATACCATATATAGTGCGCATTTTGTGCCGCTACTGCCCATTCTTCGTGTGTTGCAAAAAGAGATGGGTCAGGACAATATTTGCTTAATAAAACTCCCGAAATTGCAAATCCGAAGATATATGAGAAGAATGAATGCAGGTGAGAGAACCCTAAGTACATGCCTTCTTCACCTTTTGGCGCCTGCAAAGAGAAATACTCCAGGAAACGAGGAGAGATGAATGTTTCTGATAAAGCCTGGAATACAATACCAACAACCATAAAGAAGGCAATAGGGTGCATTCCTAAAATCATCTCGTTAGATGGAACAAGATTCCCGAATGACATCAATAATGCCGAAAACGGTATAATGAACATACCTACCGTGATTGATGAAAGTGCACTTTTCTTAGCCATTATCTTTGTTACCAGATTCACTGTCAGAACAACTACAAACGGGTTAACGTTTGCGTACCATGCCGGTGATGCTCCTTCGCCAGCCATACGCAATACATATTTAGGCATAGTTGCATAAAGCTGTCCCTGAACTAACCAGAATCCGCTTACGATAAGTGTTAGGATAAGCAATTTGTAGTTTGAGCATACGCGAACCAATGCTTTGAAGATGTCTTTCATGCTTTTACCTTCACCCTGATGTTCGGCTGATTTGTAGAACATGTAAATAGCAACAAATGCAAGTAAAGTCATTGCAGCAGAGAAATAGTTAAGTACAACTAATCCCTCGCTACCCATAGATTTACGAAGAGGATCTACAACCATTTTTCCGGTGAAAGCACCAATGTTTACCATCATATAAAATAATGAGAACCCTTTGGCACGCGTTTCAGTTGTAGTTTCTTTTGCAACTGTACCGGAAATTACACTTTTGATAAAAGAGCCACCAATCATTACAACGATCAGTACAGGAATAATTCCCCATTTTGCAGCGCTTTCACGTAAGCCCGTAAACTCAGTTTCGAAACCATAAGTTACAAGACCTGCATTTTCGCATAAAGTAGGGAGAATACCTAGACCGGCATATCCCAGTGTGAGAAGGAAAAAAGCCAAAAGCATGGATTTGCGAAAGCCAATTTTATCAGCAATAGCACCACTAAAAGTAGGTAAAAAATAGAGGAATCCCGAGAATAAACCTGAAATCCATCCTGCTTCAATATCGCTAAATCCGAGGATATTTGATAAATAAAGCGTAATAACAATAAATACTGCATAGTAGGCCATGCGCTCAAGTAGCTCAACTACATTGGCTACCCAAAAAGCCTTCGAGAATGAGATTTTTGACATAAATAGTTTAATTAGTGTTGTTTCAATGTTCTGTTGTCGAAACGAAGATATGATTTTTTATTTATATATCAAATGATTATATCCTTAAACATGCGGATTTACTGGTGTTTAGCCCGAAATGTTAAACTTTCATTCCTCTGAACATTTAAAATATAGCGTGTGTTATTAATGAACGAAAGACGATAGTAATTTAGATATGAATATATCATGACTCTAAAAAAAATAAACACTGTCAGCAACAAATTACTAATCTTCGTTGTTTAATAGATGAAACGATACTTAAAGTCATTTTTCGGTATTGATTTTAAATATTAATCGATTGACGAAATTTAAACAATAAATATCTAACCTAAACATTAACAGATTATGAAAAAGTTCTTTACAGGCATATTAGCTACAGGGCTATTATTTGCAATAAGTGGAACAGCTTATGCACAAACTGAGGTGGTGCAAGAAGAGGTGATTGTAATAAAAGAAAAACCACGTTGGGTGACTAACGGTTTCTGGGATAACATGTACATCGGTATCGGTGGTGGTGCTCAGGTTTTCTTTGGTGAAAATTCAACCAGAATGGATTTCAAAGATCGTGTATCTCCTGAAATTTCACTGGAAGTTGGTAAATGGGTTGCTCCGGGCTGGGGATGGCGTATTAAGGCTAACGGCTGGCAGTTAAAAAGCGGTGGCCAACCGGGTGAACCTTACACTTCAGGAAGCATGCTTGATAATGGTCTTGTAAAACAGAAATGGAACTACTATAATTTACATGGTGATTTCATGTTTGACCTGATGTCTATCTTCGGAACTTATGATCCGCACAGAGTTTATAGTTTGATTCCTTATTTTGGTGTGGGTTATACTTACTCTCAGAAAAATGATTCAGGATGGAAACGTGGTTATTATAACATTGCCGGAAACTTTGGTCTTATCAACCGTTTCAGAGTTTCAGACGCTGTAGATATCAACCTTGAACTTCAGGGTACTTTGGCTGCCGATAAATTGAACGGTGTAGCTTATGGTAAAACAGCTGATGGTATTTTGGGTGCTACTTTGGGCGTAACTTATAAATTCAAACAAAGAGACTTCCAGCAATATGATGCTATGTGTCCGGTTGCTTTAGCTTTGATGAATGATCAGGTTAACCAATTAAGAGGTCAGTTAGCTGCTTGTGAACAACAAAATAGTCAATTAGCTTCTGCTTTGGCTGCTTGTAAAGCTCAAAAACCAACAGTTCAGCAAATTATTGAAACTGGTGAACTTCCATTCACTTCAGTACTATTCGTAATCAATAAAGCTGTTGTTCGTCCGGATCAAATGTTGAACCTGGCTAATGCTGCTGAGATGATGAAGAAAAATCCAGACAAAACTTACACTGTTGTAGGTTATGCAGATAAAGAAACAGGAACTGCTGATTATAACTTAGCATTGTCAGAAAAACGTGCTAACGCTGTTGCTAAAATCTTAACAGACGAATTCGGCGTTAATCCTTCACAACTAAAAGTTTCATGGGATGGTTCAAGTGTACAACCATTCGGTAAAGAAGCTTGGAACCGTGTAGTAATTGTAGAACAAGCCAAATAGAATTTCAAGGTTTCTATTGTTCTTATTTGATATGATCAAATAATGCAGGAAGAGGGTATTTAAATAATATCCTCTTCTTTTTTATTGAGATCTGTATACTTTGGTGGATTTTTTTCTCATTATATATAGTTTGAAAAATACATAATAATGCTGAGAAGAAATCAGGCAGGTATTTAATTTGCTAAGATAGAAAATCGTTGAAGTCTTGCATTAGGGAAATAAAAAGAACCGGTAAAGAAGGATCCTTCTTTACCGGTTCTTTTTATTTCAATGAGTTTATCCCGTTTATCCGGGTGTTGGTCAATTTTATGCTATTCAGATAAAGTTGTAACAACTGTTCCTGAAACAGAGATAATCACTACATTTAATTCGGAGCTTTACGATACAGATAAAGAGCAATAATTGCAAATACGATATTCGGAATCCATACTGCAACTCTCGGTGATGTCTGTCCGCTTACTGCGAAACTTGAAGTGACAGTCATAAACAGAATATATCCGAAGCTTAATCCAAGTCCGATACCAATATTTAAACCCATGCCTCCTTTTACTTTTCTTGCCGAAACCGAAGCTCCGATAATCGTAAGGATAAAAGAAGCCATTGACATAGCAAACCGTCGTTCGTATTCAATTTCGAAATCTTTGATATTTCCCATTCCTCTCATCTTTTGCTTATTAATGTAAGCGCTAAGTTTGGAGTTGACCATTTGCTTTTCATCTCCGTAAGAAATTAAGAAATCCTGAGGTTCAATCTCAATGATCGTATCCAGAGTTGATCCTTTTGTGATTTCTTCTTTCATACCATTGAAGTTGCGAATTAAATAATCGTTTAATTTCCATCTGTAGGCAGTATCATATTTTGCCGTCTGAGCCGTTAAACGAGATTTTAATTGTTTGCCATCAAATTGTTCAAGAGAGAAACGATAGCCTGTTTTGATAGGGTTTTCGTATCGTTCTATATAGGCAATAACACCTGAATCAACCTGAAGCTGAATGTTGGATGCATATTCCTGCTTTTTGTTTTTAACGTATTTGTTCTGAAACTCGATCATGTCTTTGTTGCCTTCCGGAATGATATAACCACTCAATACAAAATTGACAGAAGCAATGATAAAAGCAGAGAACATATAGGGTCTCATTAATCTTCTGAAACTTACTCCGCTCGAAAGCATAGCAATGATTTCAGAATTGTCCGCTAGTTTGGATGTAAAAAAGATTACAGCAATAAATGTAAAAAGCGGACTGAATAAATTGACGAAAAACGGAATGAAGTTTGCATAATAGTCAAATGCAATCGCCTCAACAGGAGCATTCTTACTAAGAAACTTATCCAGATTTTCATTGATATCGAAAACTACGGCAATGGCAATAATTAAAAGAATTGAGAATATATATGTTCCCAGGAACTTTTTAATTATGTACAGGTCCAGTTTCTTCATCTATACTGTTTTTGTCATGTTATTATTTTTACAGACGAGTCGTCACGCGAATCATCATTTCTCGTTTCCATTCAGCAAAGTCACCTTCGATAATATGTTTACGGGCTTCTTGTGTCAGCCATACATAAAATGCCAGATTATGGATAGAGGCAATCTGCATAGCCAATAGCTCATCGCTTACGAACAAGTGACGAAGGTAAGCTTTCGTATAAAAACGATCAACATATGAAGCTCCATCTTCCTCAATAGGGGAGAAGTCATTTGCCCATTTTTTATTCTTCATATTCATAATACCGTTTTTTGTAAACAGCATACCGTTACGGCCGTTTCTTGTAGGCATTACGCAGTCGAACATATCTACACCTCTCTCAATTCCTTCCAGAATATTGGCCGGAGTACCAACTCCCATAAGATAACGGGGTTTGTCCTGAGGTAAGATTTCGTTTACGACTTCAATCATCTCATACATTTTTTCGGCAGGTTCACCAACAGCCAGTCCCCCGATTGCATTACCGTCACATCCAAGATCAGCTATATGCTTTGCCGCATCACGTCTAAGCTCCGGATAAGTACAGCCCTGAACAATCGGGAAGAATGTCTGGCGATAACCGTACTTATCTTCTGTTTCTTTGAATCGTTTCAGACCGCGCTCAAGCCATCTCTGAGTTAGTCCTAAAGAGTTTTTAGCATAGTTGAAATCAGATGTTCCGGGAGGACACTCATCAAATGCCATCATAATATCTGCACCAATGATACGCTGAATATCCACCACATTTTCAGGTGTAAAGAAATGCTTTGATCCGTCAATATGAGAGCGGAACTCAGCTCCTTCTTCTCTTAATTTTCTGATTGCAGAAAGCGAAAATACCTGAAATCCTCCACTGTCTGTAAGAATTGGACGATCCCAGCCTCCGAACTTATGAAGTCCGCCGGCCTGTTCAAGAATCTCCAGTCCCGGACGAAGATACAGGTGATATGTATTTCCCAGAATGATCTGAGCTTTGATGTCCTCTTTCAACTCTTGCATATGTACAGCTTTGACAGATGCAACTGTTCCAACAGGCATAAAGATTGGCGTTAGAATCTTTCCATGATCTGTTGTGATTTCCCCCGCACGGGCATCGGAATTTTTGTCTGTGTATTGTAATATAAAATCCATATTAATAGCTTGAATAGTGTGCAAATATAGCAATTTTTTCTTGGATGAAGCTCATATCCCGGTTGTTCTGTATGTCACTGCTAATATTATCTTTATTTAAAATAATTATATTCATCACTTAATTGAGATTTAACCAAACCTTCGAAGTTTTTTAAAAAAAATAATGATTGTAGCTCTTTTTCGTGAACAATCGTAATGTGCTATTGTTTATATTATGTTTCCACTTTAAGAATAAGCTATAACATCTGAGAGAGAAACCTTATATTTTACTGACTAATTCTATCAATATGAAGTTCATAAAAGAATCCGTATTTGTTTGTTTGCTTTGTCTTATGTTTTCCTGTACAGAGAAAAAAGAAGTAAGCTTAATCATAATAAAAGGAGTAACAGCTCTTTATAAAGGACATTTTAGTGAGGCAAGCAATTATATCACTCCCGGCTCGTATCCGGTTCTCAGCTTTATTCAGGCGATGACTCCCCAGAAAAAGATAGATTTGATGAATAAATCTGATGTGAAAGTCCGCGTTTTAAGCACAGATATTCTTCCGGGAGACTCGATTGCAAATGTAGAAGTGGAAATTGAAAACTATGTTTCGGGAACTCCTTCCAGTCCGGTATTAAGTGATGACGAAAAACGCGAAGTATTTGAGATGAATAAAATTGATGGTAAATGGCTAATCAATATAAAATCAAAATAATATTTCTCGGTTGTTTATTTGGATTATTTCTTCAATCTTGTTGTCTGACAGATACATGTAATCGTGCACTGACGAATATTAATCAGGAAGAATTGATGCTGATTGAGAACGGAGATCTTATCCTGAGAAAAGGGACCGGTATTGTAAGTTCAATGATTGTTGATTATCTGAATGATTCAACAGGTTTTTCTCATATAGGTATACTTGTGAAAGAGAATGATTCTGTCTATGTTATTCATAGCCTTGGTCGGGAATTCTCAGATACAGAAGGGGTACAGCAATGTTCTCTGGCGGATTTTACCTCTGAGCTCAATGCTGAAGAAATTGTTATTGTAAGGAGGATTTGCTCAGATAATTCTGATATTGCAAATATGGCTAAAGAATATCTTAATCGTAATATCCCGTTTGACAGAGCTTTTAATTTTAATGATACGACTGCGTTTTCATGTCTTGAGTTACCTTATCATATATTGGAACGATTGAATGATCACCATGAGGGATTGACTAATTTTAAAATATTTACAAATCCTTCGCTTTTTGAAGTCGTTGTGGATAAAAGACGTGCAATGCTTTGAAAAGATCGTCCGATTTAGTTAATAATCCGGTTCAGATTTTTATTTTTGCATGAAGAAAGAAATAACAATTATTGATTATAACGATATACTATATGGATGTTCTGATACATTATCAGTCGGTTGATATTTATCGCCAGGAGAATTTAGTTTTAAAGAATGTGGAAATGGAGCTTCGCAAAGGCGAGTTTCTCTATATAATAGGCAAGGTTGGATCGGGCAAAAGTAGTCTTCTGAAAACTATGTACTCAGATATACCGGTTGCTTCCGGTATAGCTCGCGTATTAGGATATGATCTGGCACATATAAAAAATAAACAAATTCCTCTTTTACGCAGAAAGCTTGGTATTGTTTTTCAGGATTTTCAATTGCTTACGGACAGATCAGTAAATGAAAATCTGTTGTTTGTACTGAAAGCTACCGGTTGGAAGAAGAAAGATGAAATTAATGCCAGAATTAAAGAGGTTCTTCAGAAAGTAGGAATGGAGCATAAAGGTTATAAGATGCCTCATGAATTGTCAGGCGGAGAGCAGCAACGGATTGTGATTGCCCGTGCATTGTTGAACTCTCCGGATTTGATTCTGGCTGATGAACCTACTGGAAATCTTGATCCTCAGACGGCTGAACAGATTGTTCAGTTGTTGAGAGAGATTTCGACTACCGGAACTTCAGTAATTATGGCAACTCATAATCTGAAATTTTTGAAAGAATATCCTGCAAGAGTTTTATGTTGTAAGAATGAGCAACTTGAAGAGGTTGAATTGCATAATAATTCTTTGATATAGAGTTTATACTTCAGGGATGAATAAGTAAAAAAAATCGCCAAAGAGACTAATGTTCTCTTTGGCGATTTTTTTATCATTTATACATAGATCAGAACTTCATCTGTCTTGTTAATCTGTCGTTCACTCCCAAGAGTAGAAACTGAAATTTTGTTTTCATGTTTAAGCCAATCCAACGCAGCATCTATCTCTAATTCCGTTAATTTGGTAAGACTTCTTAGTTTATTTACGGTTAATGTTTCTGCATATTCAAGTTCTTTCCAGATTAAGGCCGCATTAATAACAAGTTTTCTGTTCATATCTCAATATAGAATCTAATAGGTTTATACTTATGATATAACAAGTTTTCAGTTAAAGAGTTTGATTTGTCCTGTTTTTAATGCTGGTTTAACAATGTGTGTTAATGGATGTAGATATAATTGCAGCTTTTAACAGTGCATTGAATATAATGGCTGATCAGGTAATTTATTTCTTGCTTTCGTGAAATAAATTAATATCTCCCTTTAATTTATATTTACGGCCATCAGATCCTTCAGCTTCAATTACATAAAAATATACTCCCGGAGGAACAATCTGCCCGTTAAATGTCCCGTCCCATCCGCCAGCAGGATCGTTCCAGTGATATAATTGATTTCCCCATCTATTAAAAACCCATGCTTTAAATTTTATAATAGACTGATATGCAACTTTGAAAACATCATTGATTCCGTCTGATCCCGGTGAAAATGCATTAGGAACTTCGAGTTTTGAATCATATACCGTTATTTTAAAACTGTTTGTGATGCTTTCGCAGCTGTTGTCCTGATTGGATGTTATTAATCTGACATAAAAAGTACCTGCTTTCTCAAAAGGATATCTGAATATGGCATCACCTTGCAGAGGATAGATATCTGTAAATTGTGCTTCCAGATCAAGATAGTCTGCATCAGTTGCAATTTCCCACGTATAACTAAAGGCTGTCGGGGTAGTCCCAATGGCTTGTAAGTCCAGATTCAGCGGGGCTGAACCTTCAATGATAATTGGTGAATCTTCACCATCGATTGGCATAGCTATAAAAGTTTTCTCAGTCTCAGATGTGTTTTTGCTGAGTTGATTATCTGAGGGATTTTCGATTTGAGTAGCTATGGCTACGCCAGAGACCGCTACAGCCGAATATGGACATTCTATTGTCTGTTGTTTTCCGAAAGCAGTCAGGAACTGGTCGCCGGAGATTTTGAAAGTCGTATTCTTAAGCGGGGGTGTATTTAATAACGTTTCCGGGATTCTGATTCCTTTGTCAGTAGATATGCTTTCATTTGTGAATTTTTTGTCAGTTTTAGACCACGTCAATGTTTCGTAGGATAATGTGTAATTGCGGCTGATTTCCCGGAAATAGCCGCTTGGTGAGTAATAAGCTAAGAGGGGGACTTCTGCGTTAATAATCAATTTCGTAATACTGCACTCATCATCACTCTTTTCTACATTTAAGCTTTGAAGATTCAGTTGATGCCAGGAATAATCAATTATCCATGCAAAAGAAATATCGTCGCTTCCTTTTTTTACACCATAAGCAAATTCATCCTTTAAGTTGTTGAAAATAATCTGTCCGGACTGTATTGTGTAGTCCGAATAAGGCAAAATTTTTTTATTATCTCTGGAATATTGCCAGCAAGATATTTCAGAAGAGCTGCCCGTGAATGAATATGATAAGACTGCCTGATTTAAGTTTTGACACACAAAAATCTGCTTAACCTCAGAGATATTTGATTTCTCTTCAACGTATGCTACCCCTGTTACTGAAAATTGTGAATATATAGTAAAGGGGCAGCATAATACGAAAAGAGTAAATATAAATTTTGTCATAAATTATGGTTTCAATCGTTTATACAAAAATATACATTAAATCAATATATTGGCTTTTTGTATAAAGAATGATCGTAATAAAGATGATTGATATCTATATTTTCTAAATCAATTTGGTCAAGTCCCATATTGAAAAAATAACAGGCATCGTTGTGATCATTTACGTAATATCTGTTTCTTACTGCAAAAGTAGAATCGAGCAGAGAGTAAGACGCATCACCTAAAACAGTATGAATATCAGCCATATCAGTCACTGTGTTAAATGTAGATGCAGTTGATGCCGGCTTTTGCCGGTTAAGTATGACTGCCTCTTTTTTATGAGGATAAATAGATGTATAGTTATCAGATAACCACATAATCATCGGTATATGGAGCTGATGATATGTTGGTATCGGAGAGGCGTGCAGAAACTTACGTCTGTCATCGTCCATGAGATCCTCTCCGTGATCCGATAAATAAAACAATCCGCTGCATATTTCAGGCTTGTTTAATAAAGAGATCGTGGAGTCAAGGAGGAAGTCAGTATAACGTACGGAGTTATCGTAAGCATTAAATAAATTTTGCTTATTGTGATAACTTACAGTTGATGAGTTGTCAGGTTTAAAGTAAGCCATTTCTTTCGGATATCTGTGCTGATAGTTGAAGTGAGATCCGTAAGAATGAAAAACTATAAATAGATCCTGATTACTTTCGTTAATTGCCTGCTCAATGATTTTAAGTGCTTTTCCGTCAGGAAGATTTTCTTTGTATAAATCATTATTGATCGGACTTAGATTTATACGTTTGTCTGCCTCAGCTGCGAAATAATCAATTAAAGATCTGTTCGGAACCTGATTCGAAATAAACAGAGTCCTGAATCCGCACTCTTTGAATGCGGTGATGATACTCTTAGAATGATATATATCATCATAGTTTTGTGCATTTACGGGTGCCAGTATCAATGGAACGCTTTTGTGAGTTGTATTACTCTGAGTAATGGCATCATGAAAAAATATAACATCATCTCTTCTTGATAATAATGGATTTGTTTGTCTCGGGTACCCGTTTAATTCCCAGTTTTCTGCACGGGAGGTTTCACCGATAATAAGAATATAGACTTCTTTTTTATCTGAAACTTTCTTTCTTTGAGCATTAAATCTGAACTGAGCCGATGATTCCGGATAGTTATTACTCAGATGCCATCTTTCTATTGCATAGTTTATATTATACATTACATTTAGCGGAAAGATAACATGCTTAAATTCATACAAAGGATTGGAAACAGATGAGTATACAGATGCTAAACCTCCTGTAACCAGAAGTATAGCGCCTGTTTTAATGGCGTTAATACGGAATTTCGCAGTTAGCTTTTTAGTGTTACGTACAGAGTAAATTCCAATTCCCAGTAAAGGTATATATAAAACGCATACACCCAGGATAGCTGGCCAGATACTCTCCAGTAGTTCGCTTGCTTCACCTGCGTTTGTAGTAACAACGTTCGTAAACATATCAACGGCGATGATAGAATTTCCGAAAAGATAGAGAAGGACTAGCTGAAATGCGCCTAATGTGAAAAATGGCAGTGAAAGCCAGATCATCCAGCCTGGTTTAGGGGCGAGAATAGTCCAGATCAGATAGAATCCTCCCGGTATGGTGAGATAGGCGACTCTTGTTGAAAAACTTAGTGGTTCTGTGAAAAACAAAAATAGATTAGGGACAATCAGAACGATGATAGTTACCCAAAATATAAATTGTTGATTCTTCAGTAATTGTCTGATAAAATTAAAATGCTTCATTTATTCCAAATATAAAACCTGATTGTCCGTCTTTGCCGAATCCGTAATCCAGGCGGACGTTTATTCTGTTTTTAAATTCCCATCTGTATCCAAATCCGAAATTGGGAAGTGTTTGTTTAAAATTAAATCGTGAAGGAGAAGAATATACATTTCCAGCTCCAGCCCAAATGACAATGCCATTTCTTTTCCATACTTTTTGTCTGAGTTCCAGCTGTACTTCACTCAGGCAGCGATCACGGAACCGGCCTTCGTAATATCCCCGCATTCTGTAGGAACCTCCAATTGCAGCATCCATAGTCCATGGGACACCATTCCCGCCATAATTAAGAAGTGTATGGAAATCAAAAGCTAAAACAGCTCCGGACCAAAGTTGTTTATAGGCATCAAAAAAAATCTCTGTACGCAGAAAGTGTTTATTGTTTCCCAACTGCTTAGGAAATGCCCTTTGGTCTAATTTGAAAAATATACCTCTACGGGCATTAGGTATGAAATCTCTCGAATCATACTCAAACATTAACCCAAGACCGGTATTAATGTATTCTTTCTTTTGGCCCTCCAGAAAAGCTATATCGTCAAACTTTTTACCGGAACCATAATTGAAGCTCAGATTTGTCCCTATATATCCGTTTTGGAATATTTGATATAGAAAATCAATTTTGATCTGATTTTCTAATCTCAGATAATTCGTATAGTTATCATCAATCCCATTGTGATATCCTAACCCAAAGAAACGGGATGGCATTGAAAAGAAGTATCCATTATAATTTAAATGATATTTACCGCCTTTAAAATAAGTGTGTCCTCTTACTCCTAAAAGATAATATCCTGTTGTTGTTACATCTCCGTAGACAGAAACATCTGATGGTGGTAGTGATAAGTCATGCTTGTCAGCACGAAATAATCCGGCAGCAACCACTCCAATACCAAACTTTGTATCAGAGGAATAATGTGGTCCGCCAATGATACTGAAATCGAACTTTTTCTCAGATTTATCAACGTTTGACTCTGAGAAATAATGTATAATCTTATGAATGAAGTTTTGTTTCTTTGCGATTAACGAATCTTTAGGTTGATTGTTAATCAGAGTGTCTTTTTTTACTTCATTCTTTCGATGATAAGCCCAAATATTATATTCATGAGTAATACTTGTAAGTTTATCTCCGTTATTTTTATAGTCAGGTCGCTTCAGATTCTCACTGTGACCAGTAAGGTAAAAGCATAACATAAGGGTTATTAGGTATATCTTTCTCATTATTCACAAGGGTAAATAAAGCGCAAATATATTTAAGTTATTTATAAAAAATAGTAAACAAATGTGTTTTCTCAATAAATATTGTATGTTTGCTGTTCGAAATCATTAAAACTGAACTAAAAATGAAGATGAAAATAGCTTATTTAGCTGTTGCTTTTTCCTTTATAATGAACGTTTTGCCTGTTGTGGCGCAAACAAATGTTGGGAAAAAAGTAGAGCAGGTTTCGGTGCGGGATTCACGTAACAATCCTATTCCGTTGCCTCATTTTGGGGAAAAGCACTTGTTGATCTTTTATGTCGATCCGGATGCCAGAAATCAAAATGCTGAATTTATTGAATATCTGGAAGAAAATAAAATTAAAAGTGATAAGATTTTTTCATTTGGTGTAGCTAATCTTGCGGATACTTTTTTGCCGAACTCATTAGTGAGAACATTTATTCGTCTGAAAGAGAAAAAAGTGAATGAAGCTATTTATACCGATCCTGAACATCTGCTTCGTGATGCATGGAATATAGGGGATGTAAATGGTAAGCTTACGGTTATATTTATTACAAAAGATAAGAAGATTGCTTATTATGGAAGCGGTGAGTTGTCAAAAGCTCAGATTGATGAGTTTTTTAAAACTATAGATAAATATAAATAATTATTATATTTATGTAAAGAGGATGGTTTTGTGCTAATCCTCTTTTTTTTATTGCTAAATTTATAATCATAATAATCATATTTATGGTTGAAATACTTTATTCAGACTCTTATATTGTTGCTGTTAATAAACCTGCAGGTCTCTTAGTTCACCGGACAAGGATTGCTGATGAGGAATATGAATTTTTACTACAAAAGGTACGTGATACAATTCAGAAGCATATTTATCCGATCCATCGCCTGGATCGCCCTACATCCGGGGTTGTTCTTTTTGCGTTAACTTCAGAAGCGGCTAATCTGTTTAGTAATATGATTCAGACAAATGAAGTGGAGAAAGAATATGTGGCTTTAGTGAGAGGTTGGTTCCCGGGATCAGTAGATCTGAATTATCCTGTTAAAAACGAAAAAGGGAACGAGAAAGAAGCTCATACTCTTTTTGAGAGTGTGAAAACTTTTGAATTACCTATACCGTCAGGACGTTATGAGACAACCCGTTTTTCGTATATCCGATGCTTTCCAAAATCTGGAAGATGGCATCAGTTAAGACAGCATCTGGCTCATTTGCGTCATTATATCATAAATGATCGTGTGCACGGAGATGGGAAATGTAATCGTTTTTTTTCTGACTATTTTAAAGAGAAAAATATGTTTTTGCATGCCTCAGAGCTTACATTTCAACATCCTTATCTTAAAACACAGGTTAAGATACAAGCGTCACTTCCATTATACTGGAGCGCTTTGATGGAGCATGCTTAGGTGTTTTTTTTACAGAGTATCAGGCAAAAGCTTTGTCTGATGGTGTTTTTTGATGTATTTTTACGTATAAACGCTATTGGTTTATGTAGAAAATAGTAGTTTTGTGCGATGTTTAGGCATCATATTGTTGTCCTGATAATTTAAAATAATAAAAGATATAGCATTAAAAATGAGTAAAACAGCTTTTCAACGCAGATTTCTTATTGCATTCTGGTCAATATTTGCAGGCGTAATCTTAACTGCTGTAATTATCTTTGTCTTAATTGCAAAAGGTGTAATTGGCTATATGCCACCCATCGAAGAGCTAGAAAATCCTAAAGATAAATTTGCTTCTGAGATTATATCATCTGATATGCAGGTTCTTGGCCGTTTTTATCAGAGTAAAGCAAATCGCATCTATGTTTCATACGATGAGTTATCTCCAAACCTGGTGAAGGCTCTGATTGCAACAGAGGATGCGCGTTTTCAGTCTCACTCGGGTATTGATGCCCAGGCTTTAATGAGGGCTGTTGTTAAACGGGGATTGATGGGGCAAAAAAGTGCCGGAGGGGGAAGTACAATCTCTCAGCAGCTGGCAAAATTATTGTTTTCGCCTCAGGCTGATAATTTGACTGAACGTTTGTTGCAAAAGCCGATAGAATGGGTTATTGCTGTTCAGCTTGAACGTAATTATACGAAAGAAGAGATTATTAATATGTATCTTAATAAATTCGACTTTCTGAATAATGCTGTCGGTATTAAGTCTGCGGCAAATGTGTATTTTGGGAAAGAGCCAAAGGATTTATCGCTGGAAGAGGCTGCTACGTTGATCGGAATGTGTAAAAATCCATCATACTTTAATCCTGTACGACAAAATGAACGAACAAAAGGACGTCGTAATGTGGTTTTGGATCAAATGACGAAGGCTGGTTATATAACATCTGTAGATCGTGATTCATTACAGGATACTCCGTTGACTTTGCGATATCATAAAGCGGATCATAAAGAAGGTGTAGCTGCTTATTTCAGAGAACATCTGCGTATCATGATGACGGCCAAAAAACCTGAGAAGGGAAACTATGCGTCGTGGCAGGGACAGCAGTTTTATGAAGATTCACTTGCCTGGGAAAATAATCCGCTCTACGGCTGGTGTGCTAAAAATAAAAAGGCAGATGGTTCAAATTATAATATTTACACAGATGGTTTGAAAATCTATACAACGATTAATGCTAAAATGCAGAAATATGCTGAAGAATCAGTTGTTGAGCATTTAAGTAAAAATATTCAGCCTAAGTTTTTCAAAGAAAAGAAAGGACGCTCTACGGCTCCGTTCTCTAAAAATGTAACAGCTGAAGATGTTAACATGATTCTGGAGCGTAGTATGAAGCAATCGGATCGTTATCGTATTATGAAAAGAGCCGGTGCATCTGAAGCTGATATTAAAAAGGCTTTTAATACGAAAGTTGATATGACTGTCTTTTCATGGGCTGGTATGGTTGATACTACGATGACGCCAATGGACTCTATTCGCTATCTGAAGCATTTTGCGCGGGCAGGCTTTATGTCTATGGATCCGAGAACTGGGCATATAAAAGCTTATGTAGGAGGAATAGATTTTAAGAACTTTCAGTATGATATGGTCAGTGTAGGTCGTCGTCAGGTAGGATCAACGATTAAACCTTATCTGTATACTCTGGCAATGGAGGAAGGGTATACACCTTGTGATCAGTTGCCAAATGTCCAGCCACGTATCGTTACAGAGACGGGTGAGGTTTGGGCTCCACGTAACGCAGGGCATGATCGTATTGGCGAAAATGTGTCTTTGTTGTGGGGTTTGACTACATCGAATAACTGGATCTCAGGTCATTTGATGAGTAAATTGTCTCCTTATCAGTTTGTGCGGATGCTTAAATCGTTCGGAATCAAAGGGAAATTAGATCCTGTGGTTTCTCAGGCTTTAGGTCCTGCGGAAGTGACAGTTGAAGAGATGGTTAGCGCTTATTCGGCATACCCGAACAGAGGCGTGCGTGTTGAGCCATTATATGTAACACGTATAGAGGATGAGTATGGAAATGTTATTTCAAATTTCACTCCTCACGTAAATGAAGTTTTTAGCGAAGATACGGCTGATAAGATGATTTATATGTTGCGTGGTGTTGTTGATGGAGGTACAGGTGGTCGCTTGCGTGGCCGCTATAAAATTACGGCACCGCATGGAGGTAAAACAGGTACAACTAATAATAATTCCGATGGATGGTTTATGGCTTTTACGCCAAGCTTAGTATCCGGAACCTGGGTTGGATTTGAAGATCGCTCGATTCATTTTGATAGTATTATTGATGGTCAGGGTGCAAATGTAGCTCTTCCGATATACGGATTGTATATGCAGAAAGTATATGCGGATAAATCTTTGGGTTATTCGCAGGATGAGCAGTTTGTTGTCGGAAATGGAAATCCTTGTGATGCGAACTATATAGACAAAGGAGCTCCTAAAGTGCAGCAGGATGATAATAAAGTGGATTCGTTTTTTGAATAATAGATAAGCTGAAGTGGGTGATTGTGTAAAGCAGTCATCCACTTTTTTTATGAGTTTACTCAGGTGTAATAAAAATGTTCTGGTTTTTTAATATTAACTATTTGGATATTAAATTAAGTTTATTATCTTTACATCAGCTAACATTGTTAGCAAAGATGAATTTTTAAAAATGAAAAACTAAACAGTTTATTTTATTAGTTTATATTATTTCGGGGATCATGAAAAAAACAAAAGAGATTAGATTGGATGTTGATGATCCAATGGTTCTTGTAAGCATCAGCTATTGTGCTGTAGTCTTCGCTATTGGATTATATATGCTGCTATAGTGTTGATATGTAGTGGTATTTGAGATTGTTGATTTGATTATTATAACGTAATGGGGTAGGTGAGTAGCTTGTGTTAAAAGTGAAAATTTATCCCATTTAACATAATCGAATTATTTGAACGAAGAATATTTTTAATACCGATTCTATTCCTTTTTAAATCATGTAACATCCCTAAACAAAAAAATGCCCTGAATGCAGAAAGTTTTGATTGATACAGCCTTTCTCTTCGGCTAAAAAATCTTACATTTGCGCGGATTTTGAAAAATTCTATCATCTAACTATATGGCAAATATGATTAAGATTAAAAAAGGCTTGGATATTAAGCTTGAGGGTCATGCTGCTGAACAAGTAGTTGCCGGAAACAGATCTGATATTTACTCAATCTGTCCCGATGATTACCACGGTATCGTGCCAAAGCTTGTGATTAAGCCTGGAGATCGAGTACTTGCGGGTACTCCGTTATTGGTGGACAAAAACAGTCCTGAAATTCAATTCGTATCGCCTGTAAGCGGAGAAGTTCTTGCAGTTAACCGTGGTGAACGTCGTAAGATTTTGGATATCCAGATTAAAGCGGACTCTGAAATTGAATACGTTGATTTCGGTAAGAAAAGCATTGCTTCGATGAATGCAGACGAAATTAAAGCGTCAATGTTGCAAATGGGATTATGGGCATTCGTTAAGCAACGTCCATATGATGTTATTGCAAGACCGACAGATTCTCCACGTGATATATTCGTGACAGGGTTTGACTCGGCACCATTGGCTCCTGACATGGACTTCGTTATAAACGGCGAAGAGTCTAACTTTCAGTTAGGATTAGACGCATTGAAGAAGCTTACAGCAGGTAAAGTTTATTTAGGTGTTCGTCCGGGTAGCAAATTAGCTTCCATGAAAGGTGTAGAGATTCTTACAGTTGAAGGTCCGCATCCAGCAAGTAATGTAGGTGTGCAGATAGCTAATGTGTCTCCGGTGAATAAAGGAGAAATCGTCTGGACGTTGAATGGGTTTGATTTGATTCTTATCGGACGTGCCTTTGCGCAAGGGAAAACTGATTTCTCACGTTTAATTCCTGTAACAGGCTCAGAAGTAGCAAAAGCTGTTTATACGAAAGCGATTATCGGTGCTCAGATTTCATCTATTGTTGCAGATAAGGTTAAGAAAGAGAATATCAATCTTCGCTATATCTCAGGAAATGTGCTTACTGGTAAAAAAGTAGCTGAAAACGGATTCCTTTCTCCGTATGCACAACAAGTAACGGTTATTCCTGAAGGGAATGATGTTCATGAATTATTCGGATGGGCAATGCCTGGATTCCGTAAATTCAGTGTAAGTCATTCGTTCTTTACATGGATTATTGATGCAGTTTCTCCAAAAACAGAATATCGTATCGATGCTCGTTTACTTGGTGGACGTCGTGCTATAATCATGTCAAATGAGTATGACCGAGTGTTGCCTATGGATATCCTGCCGGAGTTTTTAATCAAAGCCGTTTTAGCTTTTGATATTGACAAGATGGAGAATTTGGGTATTTATGAAGTTGCTCCTGAAGATTTTGCTTTGTGTGAATTTGTTGATACATCTAAATTAGAGATTCAGCATATCATTCGCACAGGATTGGATCAGCTGAGAAAAGAAATGAATTAATAACAGTTTAAATTATAAGACATTGAAAGCCTTACGAAATTATATCGATAAGATTAAGCCCAACTTTGAGGAGGGTGGAAAACTGTCAATGTTCCATTCTGTTTTTGACGGGTTTGAAACATTTTTGTTTACACCGAATACAACTTCAAAAACAGGGGTACATATTCACGATAGTATCGACTCAAAGCGTACCATGTCAGTAGTAATCCTCGCATTACTTCCGGCATTGTTATTTGGTATGTATAATGTGGGTTATCAGCATTATCTGGCAATTGGTCAGTTAGATGCTACCAGCTTTTTTAACGTATTCTTATTTGGTTTCCTTGCCGTATTACCAAAGATTGTGATTTCTTATGGTGTTGGTCTGGGTATTGAATTTGTCGTTGCACAATGGAAAAAACACGAAATTCAGGAAGGTTTCCTTGTTTCGGGTATGTTGATTCCTATGATTGTGCCAATTGATACACCACTTTGGATGATTGCTGTGGCTACAGCCTTTGCTGTAATTTTTGCAAAAGAAATCTTTGGTGGTACAGGTATGAACATCTTTAATGTTGCTTTGATCACTCGTGCATTCTTATTCTTTGCTTACCCAAGTATGATGTCAGGTGATAAAGTATTCGTTCGTACGGGTGATACTTTTGGTTTGGGTGCAGGAACAATTGTGGATGGTTATTCAGGAGCAACACCTCTTGGTCAGATAGCTACTGCAGCTGATCCTTCAGTGCCGGTTGTAGATATCCTTGGAAATTCTATCGGTACTTGGGATTACTTTGTTGGTCTTATTCCGGGTTCTATTGGTGAAACATCAACTCTGGCTATCCTTATCGGTGCTGTAGTTTTGTTATTCACAGGTATTGCAAGCTGGAAAACAATGTTGTCTACTTTTGTAGGAGGAGCATTCATTGTTGCTGTATTTAACTTCTTTGGTGGAAATGCAGCTCTTGAAACATCTGTATGGGATCACTTATTCCTTGGAGGTTTTGCTTTCGGTGCTGTGTTTATGGCTACTGACCCTGTAACATCTGCCCGTACAGAAACAGGTAAGTATATCTATGGATTCCTTGTAGGTGTAATTGCTATGTTAGTACGTGTGGTTAACCCTGGTTATCCTGAAGGTATGATGCTTGCAATTCTATTCATGAATGTGTTCGCGCCGACAATTGACTACGTTGTCGTTGATGCTAATATCAAGAAACGTCTGAAACGTGCGAAAGTAACTAAAGCTTAAATTTAAAGATATGAACAGACAAAGTAATGCTTATACAGTAATCTACGCAGCCATTATGGTGATCGTAGTAGCAGCGGTTTTGGCTTTCACAGCTTTAAGTTTGAAGCCTCAACAAGAGAAAAATGTTGCTGTTGACAAAAAAGTACAGATTCTGAAATCTGCAAATATTCCTGCTGATGCTAAGAATGCAGATGAATTGTACAAACAATATATTACTGAATCTTTCGTTGTAAACGATAAAGGTGAAGTAATTCCGGGAGTAGAAGCTTTTAACGTTAATGTAGAAGCTGAATTCAAACAGCCGGATGCAGATCGTCAGATGCCGGTATATGTTGCAAACGTTGACGGAGCAGTAAAATACATCCTTCCTGTTCGCGGAGCAGGTTTATGGGGTCCTATCTGGGGATATGTTTCACTGGAGAATGATAAAAACACAATCTATGGTGCATTCTTTAGTCACAAAGGTGAAACTCCGGGTCTGGGTGCTGAAATTGAAAAAGATTTCTTTACTAACCAATTTAAAGGGAAACACTTATTTAAAGATGGTCAGTTTAAATCGGTAGCAGTAGAAAAAGTCGGACAAACAGCGCTTGACGGAGCAGATCAGGTAGATGCTATTTCAGGTGGTACGATTACAAGTAAAGGTGTAGATGCAATGCTAAAAAGCTCATTGAAGCCTTACTCTGCTTTTCTAACAAATAAAAAATAAATAAAGTCATGAGTTTATTTTCGAAAAAGAATAAAGAGATTTTATTAGGCCCTCTTTCTAAAAATAACCCGGTAATCGTTCAGGTTTTGGGTATCTGTTCAGCTCTGGCTGTAACAGCGAAGTTAGAGCCGGCATTAGTAATGTCTATATCAGTTACTGCCGTAGTAGCGTTTGCGAACGTTATCATTTCGCTTTTGAGAAATACTATTCCTAACCGTATTCGTATTATCGTACAGTTGGTGGTAGTTGCAGCTTTAGTAATTATTGTTGACCAGGTATTGAAAGCATTTGCTTACGATGTAAGTAAACAACTTTCGGTTTTCGTAGGTCTGATCATCACAAACTGTATCCTGATGGGGCGTCTTGAGGCTTTTGCTTTGGGTAACGGACCATGGGAGTCATTCCTTGATGGTATTGGTAATGGTATTGGTTACAGTATTATTCTTCTTATTGTTGCTTTCTTCAGAGAGCTGCTAGGTTCAGGAACATTGTTCGGAATTCAGGTTGTACCTCAGTTTATGTACGATATGGGTTACCAGAATAATGGTTTGATGATTCTTCCTCCGATGGCTTTGATCACTGTGGGATGTATTATCTGGTTCCAGAGAGCAAAAAATAAAGATCTTCAGGAGAAGTAATGTGTAACACAATAAATTGAATGATAATGGAAACATTGAATATATTTATTAAGTCTATTTTTATAGACAATATGGTGTTCGCATACTTCCTGGGTATGTGTTCTTACCTTGCTGTATCTAAGAATGTTAAAACAGCAATGGGACTTGGTTTAGCTGTAACATTTGTATTGGCGATCACTTTGCCGGTTAACTACTTGCTTGAGACTTACGTGTTGAAAGCCGGTGCATTATCATGGTTAGGTGAAGATTTTGCAAATGTGGATCTAAGCTTTTTGAGTTTCATCATGTTTATCGCCGTAATTGCATCTATGGTGCAATTAGTTGAGATGGTTGTAGAGAAATTCGCACCGGCTCTTTATGCATCACTAGGTATCTTCTTACCTTTGATCGCGGTAAACTGTGCTATTCTTGGAGGTTCATTATTTATGCAGGAAAAAGCTTTCCCTAATATTATTCAGGCAACAGCTTACGGTGTAGGTTCAGGTATTGGTTGGTTACTGGCAATCGTTGGTATTGCTGCTATCCGCGAAAAACTTACTTACTCTGATATCCCGGCTCCATTGAAAGGACTAGGTATCACTTTTATCGTAACTGGTTTAATGGGGATTGCTTTCATGAGCTTCTTAGGTATTAAATTGTAATCAATAGAATAACGAAACGTAATTATGGTATTATTATCAATAGACGGATTAACCATTGCAGCTTCTGTGGGAATCTTCTTACTAGTAGTTCTTCTATTAGTTGCAATGTTGTTATTCGCGAAGAAAAAATTAACTCCGGAAGGAAACGTGAAAATCGTTGTGAACGGAGAGAAAGAGTTCGAATCAGAAATGGGCGGAACTCTGCTAAATACACTTCAAGGTAACGGAATCTTCTTGTCATCAGCATGTGGTGGTGGTGGTAGCTGCGGCCAGTGTCGTTGTCAGGTTCCTGAAGGGGGTGGAGAAATTCTTCCTACAGAGGTAGGATTCTTCTCTCGTAAACAAATTGCGGACCACTGGCGTCTGGCTTGTCAGACAAAAGTGAAAAACGATTTGCAGGTGCAAGTTCCTGAAGAAGTATTCGGAGTTAAAGAATGGGAATGTGAAGTGGTTTCAAACCATAACGTTGCTACATTCATTAAAGAATTCGTGGTGAAACTTCCTGAAGGTGAAATTCTTGATTTCAAATCTGGATCTTATATTCAGATCGCTATTCCTAAATACGATATCAAATTCTCGGATATGGATATCGAACCGGAATACCGTGATGAGTGGGATAAGTTTAAATTATGGGATTTGACTTGTAAAAACGAAGAAGAAACAATTCGTGCTTACTCTATGGCTAACCACCCTGCAGAGGGTAATATCGTGATGTTGAATATCCGTATTGCCACTCCTCCGTTTGACCGTGCAACGAATGGTTGGGCTAAAGGTATCAAACCGGGTATCTCTTCATCTTATATCTTCAACCTGAAACCAGGTGATAAAGTGAAAGTATCAGGTCCTTACGGTGATTTCCATATTCTGGATACAAAACGTGAAATGTTGTATGTTGGTGGTGGTGCAGGTATGGCTCCGCTTCGTTCACACTTATTCCACTTGTTCCACACATTGAAAACAACAGACCGTAAAGTTACTTACTGGTATGGTGCTCGTTCAAGACGTGAGATCTTCTACGAAGAGGAATTCCGTGCAATCGAGAAAGAGTTCCCTAACTTTACTTTCAATATTGCACTTTCAGATCCGCAACCTGAAGATAACTGGACAGGTTATGTTGGATTCATTCACCAGGTTATTCATGATGAATATTTAGTAAATCATGAAGCTCCTGAGGATATTGAATACTACATGTGTGGTCCTGGTCCGATGGCTAAAGCAGTTGAGAAAATGCTTTGGGATTTGGGTGTACCTCGTGAAATGCTAATGTTTGACGATTTCGGAGGATGATCATTCTCCTTTGAAACATATAAAATGAAAAGCGGCTGGCAGATTCTGTCAGCCGCTTTTTTATTTCCGGTAAATGTTTTTCAATTTGGATATAGAAGAAGTTCCCATCAATAGCATTTGCGAACGATTTTCAACAAAAGTTTTCGAAAATGTGAATTTATTAAATTGCTATATCTGCGAAAACCTATTACCTTTGTAGTAATATTGAAAGGGAGATTTGTTTTCTCCTCTATTGAAGAGATGAACCGATTTTTCGAGTTCGCTAATTCAAAGGTACTAGTTCATTTATGACACATATCCATTTTATATCAATTGGTGAACCTACATTGTGCAATTTAGCCATAGCCCTGCATAAACAAGGCTTTAAAATTACCTCTTCATTCGTTGAATTGGGAGATAATGAAAAAGCGGCGCTTACAGAGTATGGACTTTTGCCGGATCAGGAAGGTTTTTTTGAAGAGAATATCGTCAAAGGAATAGACTTTGTGGTTCCGGCATTAGATGTCGATTTAGAAAATGTAGAATTAAAGAAAGCCAGAGAGCTGAATCTTCAGGTAGTTTCTTTTCCGGAATTCGTCTATTGGCTGACTAAAGATAAAGTTCGTCTTGTAATCAGTGGGTCGCAAGGAAAGAATACAATCCTGGGTATGATGCTCTACGCACTCAGCAAACATAAGATTCATGTTGATTTCGTAGCGTTGGATCCTATCAAAGGGATAAACGAGAATGTGAGATTAAGTTATGATGCCCGTATTGTGCTTCTGGTAGGGACAGAGATTCCTATTCCTGAAAAAGAAAAGAAGCCTTTCCATCAGTTCTATCGTCCGCATATCGTGGTGATTCCTAATTTGCAGTGGGCAGAGAGTGAATATTATCCTACGCATGATTCATACATGAATGCCTTTAAGATCCTCACCGAGCGTATCGAACGGGAAGGTAAATTTATCTTTCATGAGAATGACTTCAATCTGGAGGCTTTGGCTAACTCACTGCGTGAAGATATCACAGCAATGCCTTACCAGGAAGATCTTGTCGTAGAAGGCGAAGGCAAAACGTACTTAAAGAATCGCTTTGGATTATTCTCGATTCACATTAAAGATGAGTATTTCCTGAGAAACCTGAGCGCAGCAAGGCTGGCCTGCCGGCAGTTAGGATTACAAGATAAAGACTTTTATGCAGCAATATCAGAGTATAGTTTTCTATAACGGATAAAATATTTATCTCGGGGCACAAAGAAAAAAGTTTGCACTTTCACTCTTTGTGCCTTTTCGCGTAGAAAATATCCTGTGTCTGAATTTCGAAACAGCATCTTATTTAATTCATTGAATTTTATGATCATTGCAAGTCAAAAGAAAAAAGAAAATATTGTCGAATATCTGATTTACATGTGGCAGGTCGAAGACCTGATACGTGCATTTGCTCTCGACATGGAGAAAATTGAAAAGTTCCTGATTTCACGTTATGATGTGGATGACCAGAAAAAAGCAGAGATTCGTGAATGGTATTCCAATCTGTGTGATATGATGCGTATTGAAGGCGCGGATAAAGGTGGTCATTTGCAGATAAATAAGAATGTGATCATTGAACTTACAGATCTGCATAACAGGCTGTCTGCATCAACCAAACAGGCTTTCTATACTGCCAGCTTTTACAAAACTCTGCCCTATATTGTAGAGTTGAGAGCCAGAGCCGGTGAGAATAAGAAAGGTGAAATTGAGACTTGCTTCGATGCTGTTTACGGTATTCTGATGCTGAAAATGCAAGGCAAAGAGATCTCCGAGGCAACGCAGCAGGCGGTTACTCAGATAACGACCTTCCTGAATACATTGTCTGACAGATACAATGCCGAAAAGTCTGAAGAATTAGAGCTGTAAAAGATAAAAAATAAACATATATAAATAGAGGTTCTTCTGAGAATCTCCCTTTAAAACGCTTATGACTGAATTACAAGAAGAGATCTTAAAAAGAAGAACTTTTGCGATTATTAGTCACCCCGATGCGGGTAAAACTACGCTTACCGAGAAACTTTTGCTTTTCGGGGGTGCAATTCACGTAGCAGGTGCTGTTAAATCTAATAAGATTAAGAAAACAGCTACTTCTGACTGGATGGAAATTGAGAAACAGCGTGGTATCTCCGTGGCTACATCCGTGATGGGATTCAACTACGGTGACTATAAAGTTAATATTCTGGATACGCCTGGTCACCAGGATTTTGCCGAGGATACTTATCGTACACTTACTGCTGTTGACAGTGTTATTATCGCTGTCGATGTAGCTAAAGGGGTAGAGGCTCAAACACGTAAACTGATGGAGGTTTGCCGTATGAGAAATACACCCGTAATTATCTTTGTAAATAAATTAGACCGTGAAGGGGTTGATCCGTTTGAATTGCTGGATGAGCTGGAGCAGGAACTGAAAATTTCGGTTCGTCCTCTGAGCTGGCCAATCGGCATGGGACAGCGCTTCAAAGGTGTTTATAATATCTATGAGCAAAAGCTTGACCTTTATACACCAAGCAAGCAGACTGTAACAGAGAAGATTGAATTTGAAGATATTAACAGTCCTGATCTGGAAGGTTTTATCGGGGATTCTGAAGCTGTTCAGTTGCGTGCTGATATGGAGCTTGTTGAAGGCGTTTATCCTGAGTTTGATGTAAATGAATATCTGGATGGAAAATTAGCACCCGTATTCTTTGGATCGGCATTAAACAATTTTGGTGTACGTGAGTTGCTGGATTGTTTTGTTCAGATCGCTCCGACTCCGCGTCCGATTAAAACGGAAGAGAGAATCGTTAAACCTGAAGAAGAGTCTTTTTCCGGATTTATTTTTAAAATCCATGCGAACATGGATCCTAACCACCGTAGCTGTATAGCCTTTCTGAAAATCTGTTCAGGAAAATTTGAGCGTAATGCCGGTTATAAACATGTGCGTAATGGAAAGGTGATGAAGTTCTCCAGTCCAACGGCTTTTATGGCTCAGAAGAAATCTACGGTTGATGAAGCTTATCCGGGAGATATTATTGGTTTGCCCGATACTGGTAACTTTAAGATCGGAGATACATTGACAAGCGGTGAAGATCTTCATTTCAAAGGTATCCCAAGCTTTTCTCCTGAAATGTTTAAATACATTGAGAATGCTGATCCAATGAAAACTAAACAATTGAATCGCGGTATTGATCAGTTGATGGATGAAGGGGTTGCTCAGGTATTTACGAATCAGTTTAACGGTCGTAAAATTATTGGTACAGTTGGTCAGCTTCAGTTTGAAGTTATTCAGTATCGTTTGCTTCACGAATACGGAGCTCAGTGTAAATGGGAGCCGATCAGTCTTCATAAGGCTTGCTGGATTGAGAGTGATGATCAGGCTGAACTTGAAAACTTTAAGCGTCGTAAGTTTCAGTATATGGCGAAAGATAAGGAAGGACGTGATGTATTCCTTGCCGATTCAGGTTATGTATTGATGATGGCTCAGCAGGATTTCCCTAAAATCAGATTTCATTTTACTTCCGAATTTTAATCGGGAAGAAACGAAAATATATAAGAGTTGCTTAATTCATTTTAGGCAACTCTTTCTGTATAAATGAATCATTAGAATCTTGTTTTAGGACTATTCAGACCTGAATTTTGTATAAAATCTGATTTTAAGGATTTTTTAGATGGTTATATCGGTATTATTAATGTTACTCTTGTGAGTATATTAAATATTAGTCCTATTTTTACAAAGAAATCCGGAGTAATCCGGAACTCAATTTTAGTTTAGTTATGTTGGTCCGAAGATATTGGACTAAAAAGGCGTCGTCACTGTGAAGTGCCGACGCTTTTTGTTTGGTGTTATACTGACTCCTGTAGCAGTTTTGGGTCAGCGTATCGATACGGTCAGCTCAAAAAAATATACAAATATTCATTCAGAATAAAAGGAGCATTCATCTGAGGAATGCGTATAAATAATTCCGGATATGCCTTTGATTAACTATTTTCAAAGGGTAAATAACTTCATTTGCACGTATGATTAATTTACAGGTTGTACAGCTCCTTCCAAGGAGCTGTACAGGTCCTTGGAAGGAGACGTACATATCCCTGGAAGGACCTGTACAGGTCCTTAATTATTCATACGGTTGAAACAAATTAATCCTGCTTTGAAAAAACTTAATCATACGTATCTCAGAGCTTATTCGCAGTCTTATTTTCCGGCTGTATACGTTGAATTTATCTTATGAATCAAAGCCAATGTCAGTATGTTAGTGTTTATTGCGCTTCAGGAGCTTCCCACACGCCAGTTTTGTATACTCTGTATATCTTTTCTATTATTTCAGGTGAGTATGTTTCGAGAGCATAGAGTATTTCGCGCGTAAACTCCAATGCCGAAAGTCCGTTGGCTGTTACAATCTTTCCGTCTCTTGTGGCAGCTTCATTAATATAGAGAGCTTCGCCTGTATAGGTTGGCCCTGCAAATGCTTTTAAGTAATCCGGGGCGTTGCTCGTGTGTTTCACATTGTTCAGAAAGCCATGCATGCCAAGGAATACAGATGCATTGCATATACCTGCTACCATCTTGTTTCTTTCTAAAGCATCTTTGATTAAAGGAACAATCAGAGAGGATTCCGGTGTAAACCAGCTCATGCCTCCGATTAATACGATGCCTTCATAATCTGCCGGGATTGCATCGATGCTGTAATCCGGCACTACGCTGAATCCGCCGCATGACATAACAGGATCTTTGGTTACTGATACGGTTTTTACTGTGTAGCGGCTCTCTATTCCCGGCTCAGGGCCGAAATTTAAGCTTGGAGCAATGTATGCACCTTCCCAGTCTGCAAATTTATCAAGGATGATAAACAGAATCTCTTTTTTCATTATTCGTAATAGTTTGTTGATTGTTCTTGAGATTGTTTCGACTTTCGGACGTTAATCAATTAGAGACTATTTCAAAAGTCGGAATGAGCTCTATGCGTGCAAAGTTAATACAATACTTTTCATGAGATCAGATCATAAAAAAAGAAACGACGGACCGGAGCCCGTCGTTTCTTTTATGACATATCAGAAAGAAGAAAGTGAAGAGTTTGTTCTTTCTGATTTCGTTCGATAGAGAATTCATTTGTATTCTTGTTCAGATAGTCGAACAAGTCGAGAGTCTTAACAATTAAAGAGTGTTTATGAGGAGAAATATTCTGATTCAGTATCTCTTCATAAAACAGTTTAGACAACATATCCAGCTTTTGCATTGCATTGGCCGGATCTTTACCGAAATACTCAACGATTTCATTCAGGTTAGCATCAATAAAGAAGCTTCTGTTCTCACCAAGATAGGTAGAGAATAAGTCGTTAAATGACTGATCGTCCTGAAGTTTTCCGTTCTGCAGTTTTTTGTTGACAATGCGCATCAGAGCTTCGCCAAATTCCTGAATGACACGGATGATGTAATCTTCTCTTCTCAACATATCATTTCTTATTTAAGCGTTACAAATCCGTTTGAGTTAGCCGGGATAATGAAAGTGTCTTTCGATTTTCGTTTCATTATCAGAGCTCTTTTCTCCAGACTTGGTCTTTTTTTACTATTCGAGCGATACGGACCATACTTAACCTCCAGTTGCTGATCCGTTTTTACACGGAATCCATCTTCGGTAAATTCAACATCGAAAGATGCATTAGCATTCTTTGCCGTAAATACGTAGTCGCCGACTCCCAGAGTTTTTCCTTTTGCCATTTCTAATCCCGTTATCTTTTCGTCTTTCTTAAAGATAACACCAAAATATCCGGAAAACGTCCAGTCGTTATGGCGGAATGAGTTATAAGGTTCAGGCGATTGAATAACGATTTGCTCCTGTCCGTTTGTCAACCGGACCTTCAGTGCCGCCAGTCTGTTTTTGTCGGCATCTCTTTCCCATTCTACTTTTTCTACGCTATATCCTTCATTCGGACGGTAAGGTTCAAAAACAACCGCAAAAGGCTTAGTCCATGCTTCGCCCTCCTGTCTGACAAAAACAGTAGGAGTGGGCTGTGTATTGTAAGGAGCGAAAGCTGTCAGCGAACGAGGAGTTTCGCCTATGAAATATGTTTTAGGCGATGTAGACACAAAAAATGCCTGCATATTAAGTGGCTGATTGTTTCTGTCCTTCAGTTTGAACAGTGCAATAGCGCCTTCGGACCGTTTACCTGTTGTTTTTGAATTCTTAAAGAATCGTATGCCCGGAAAATCCGGCTCAACTGTAAACGGAGCTGATTTATGTAATTTAAGCTTCTTACGACTGTGGTCCAGTATTTCAGCACTATCTCCGATGTTGTGATAAATATAATCATTCATCAGGCGATTGTTTGAACGGAATATGTCAATGTAGTAACCTGTTGAGTCGCTGCTTTTAACGTATCCGACTGAACGTTCCTGGTTTGTTTTTGTATACTTCTCGGTGTATTTTCCTGAGATGAAACCTGTTCTGTCTGTACTTCCAATACCAGACAGATTCATTGTTCCGATATTTTTAGCTCCGTCTCCACCTTTGTATAATTTGTCCGGTGAAGCACTTCCTGCCGGAATTACGGTGTTGTGAGCTGCCCACTGTGAATAGTAATCCACGTGCATCGGATGATTGAGATCAGATAATGTACCCGGATCTACACCCAGCATACAACCTCTTCCGTAAAGCTCCATCGAGAGACCATCCGCATGATTATGATGAAAGGTTCCTCCCTGCATCGTGATCATGAAATCTTTTTCGGGATCCATACCACTTCTTACGAAATAGTTTTTGGCATACTCAACATCTCCTGTTTTTGTCCAGTTATTACCTCTCGGCGTATTGTTCAGTTCAGGCTGATTCAGCAGCAAAGCCCAGAATGAAGCATTCTCCTTGTTGTAGATTTTACGCTGATTCAAGAAAGAGAGTGTATTTAAAGCTTCGTTTTCGTTTACTTTCTGAGTCAAACCGGCAAGGGCTATAGAGAACTCCAGAATCTCCGGATTGATGGCCGTTCTTTCGGTATCGCCGAAGTTAGGCAGCATCATGTTCGGGAATGCGTTATTAAGCATTTCCTTATAAGTTGTAGCCAGTAACGGATATTTGTCCAAAACATGGTAGCCGTTCTTTTCTGCCATATATGTTGCCAGAAGTAGTTCCGGAACTACCTGATTCTGATATCGTGCAGGTGCTTTCCAATAGCCATCTTTTGCAATCCAGTTTTTAACGATTGAAGGTAGAGCTATCTGTCCTTTCTTATTATTCACAGAGTCTTTGGATAGAAAATACTGCATATACTTATCTCTTTTTGCGGTATCCTCTATGCTTAAGGCTGCCATCACTAAGGTCGCACTTTCCTGTGCACTAGACTGATCAGTGGTAGAGCCTGTCGCCAGCAATGATTCTATGATTCGTTCGAATATAGGCTGATAGAAGCTCGTATCGTAGCTGTTCTCGTTCAGGAAATCATGCAGAAAGTCATATGTCATTATCATATCTCTGTAAGCTACATCATCGGCCGGATCCAGGCAAAGCAATCCGTTGGTACTGTTTTCTGATTTAACGGCAGACTGATTGTAGACTCCTTTAGCCCATTGATTCAATAAGTCTGCTGCTAAATATCCGTACTCCTCTTTTTCGGTCAGCCAGTACATAATGGCTGATTTCAGAGCTACCTGATTTATCTTCTGATTGATTTTAGCTGTGTAAGACCCCGGTGCAACTTCCACGTATTCTTTTGTTACAGGGTGCTGGAGACGCATAACTGAAGATGTGTCGTAGGGCATTAGCTCTTCAATTTCGGGTAATCTGTATTCATAACCCTTCTCATCAGTAGGTGTTCCCAGAGAGGCATATCTGACAGTCGGGTAGGGTGCATTCCCGCTTTTTTGTGTGATTTCCGAACCTGTTTCGTCGGTATAGCATTCCGTGTAGAATTCTCCTTGTCCCCAATTCATCTGATATCTGCTCAATAACCATGCCGGATCATATTCGATAGTCATCTGATATCTCATCATATATGGGTAAAGTTCTTCCTCCAGATGATGATAGACAGAACCGGCCCATGCCTGATTCTTGATTTTATCCAGTATAATTTCTTTATCAGCATTCCTGACTACCAGTTTCGGGTAGTCCTGAGCTTCGGCTGCTGTGATTGCAGAGATAGAAAATAGAAGAGAATATACGGCTTTTCGGATATATAAATTCATTTTACTTATGTTTCTGTTTTAGATCCTCACTTTAATTCATACGTAAAAATTCCTCCTTCTGTTTTTATACGGAAGAAAAGATTCTTATTTAGACAGAACAACACTGCGAATATACGCCTTTTTGACTAAACTGATGTTTTTAGAGAGCTGTTCTTTTAATACGAACTATTAATGATTCTGAAAAAAGGAAAACAGACGGTATGAATACAGTTTATACTATAATACCACTACCCAGACAAAGCTTTGCTTCTTCGTCATACACAACGCCAAACTGTCCCGGTGCTATTCCGACTATCGGGTTTTCAGAGTGAATATGGAAGATATCGTCTTTCTGAATAATTGTACCGCTGGTGAAATCCGGAGTGTGGCGAATCTTAAACTTGATTGGCGCTCCATCGTAGATATTCTCCAGAGGATTGTGGCTTATAAATTCGAATCCATGCAGATACAGATCGTGATCGTTGTTGTGCAGGTTGTAGTTATTGGCATGCGATACGTATACGATATTCTGATCAATGTCTTTTTTGATTACGAACCACGGACCTCCGTGCAAACCAATTCCCTTGCGCTGGCCAATCGTGTAGAACCAGTATCCGTTGTGTTCGCCCAGAATCTTTCCGGTTTCCAGCTCAATGATTTTACCTTTCTTCTCGCCCAGATAACGTTTGATAAAATCATTGTAGTTGATTTTGCCCAGAAAACAGATTCCCTGTGAGTCTTTGCGCTGGGCACTGATGATATTTGCTTCAGTGGCAAGTGCGCGGACTTCGCTTTTATTCAAATCGCCAAGAGGGAACATTAGTTTATTGAGTTGTAAACTGTTTATCTGCCCCAGAAAATAGGTCTGATCTTTTACTTTATCCTTTGCGGTAGAAAGGTAAACCTGACCGTCACGGTGTGTGATGGAAGCGTAATGTCCGGTAGATATCTGATCAAACTCTTTCCCCCATCGATCGTTGAAATAACCGAATTTGATATATTTATTGCACAACATATCGGGATTAGGTGTAAGACCGCGTCTCACACTTTCTATTACATACTGAACGACAGTTTCCCAGTATTCATCGTGCAGTGATACCATTTCTACAGGCAGACCGTATTTCTTACCCAGCCATTTCACAATGATCATATCATCCTCTGCAGGACAATCTATATATCCGTGCTCATCTTCCATACCAATTTTGATATAGAACAGCGTAGGGTTGTAACCTTGTTCTTTTAATAAATGCACAGTTGCAGAGCTGTCTACTCCGCCTGATATTAATGCTGCTATTGTACTCATTTCTTTGATTCGCTTAATACAAGATCTCCAAAAAAGGAGATAGGTGTTTTATTGTTACTGTTTACACGAACGGATGCTGATCCGGTCGGAGAGATGTCCATATGAATCGTATAGTAATCATACTTGTCGTAGATTTCCATTTTGACCTGGTACATACCCTTTTTTGTAGTTGATAACGTATAATCTTTGATTGGTTCTTTAAACTTGATTCCTGATTCATCCGGACTCATAGGCGCACGGTAGCTGCGTCCGTAATAAGGAAGCCAGGTAATGGCAGAGTCGTTTCGTACGACAATTGTATAATTATCATTCAGATTTATAAGTCTGCCACCGTTGGGAGAGGCAGAAGTCATCCTGATTTTATAATCTCCCGATGCAAGTGACTGTTCTACTTCGGACATGATAGCTGCTTGTTTTTCGTTTTTAGGAACATTGTACTGACTGGAACAGGCAATCAATGTGATGCATGAAAAAATAAATAATATCTTTTTCATAACGCTTACGGTTTAAGTTGCAACGAATTAGTTTAATACACACAAATTGAACAGTCGCCTGAAAGCTTTTGTTCGTAAACAGCAAATTAAGAAAAAGTAATTCTAAAGTCAACTATGTTTTTAAGGTATTCAGTCTTTGTTCTGTTTTTTTACAGAATAGGGGGGAGTGTGTTTTATTTACATAAGACAATATAGAAGGTGAGATATATGTAAAAGAAAAGGTGTACCGTTTCGGGTACACCTTTTCTCTATATTTCAGTATGTTTTTAGTCAAACAGATGTCTGAACTTCTTAAAGAAACTCTCTTTCTTTTCTTTTGTTGGAGCAAAAGATTCTGAAGAAGCCAGTTTCTCGATTGTTTTCTTTTCATCACCGCTGATGTTCTCAGGAACGTAAATGCTGATATTTACCAGCAAGTCACCTGTTCCGTATCCGTTAAGACTCGGAAGACCTTTACCACGAAGACGAAGTACTTTGCCCGGCTGAGTACCCGGCTCGATTTTCAATTTCGCTTTCCCGTCTACGGTTGGAACTTCGATTGTTTTACCTAATACTGCATCCGGGAAGGAAAGCAACAGGTTGAAAATTAAATCGTTTTCGTCACGGATTAGCTCCGGATGTTGTTCTTCTTCAATAACGATTAGTAAATCGCCAGTTTCACCTCCGCGACGAGCAGCATTACCACCACCGCGCATAGACAATTGCATGCCATCAGCTACACCTGCCGGGATATTGATTGTCATGATGTCTTCCTGTAGTGTAACACCTTCACCCGAACAGTGAGTACATTTTTTGGTGATGATTTTACCCTCTCCATGACAATCCGGACACGGAGCTGCTGTCTGAATATTGCCCAGGATTGTTCGTTGAACTTTTGTTACCTGACCTGATCCGTTACATGTTTTACATGTTTCGAATGCAGTTCCGTTCTCAGCACCAGTTCCGTTACAATAAGTACAAGGAACATATTTCTTTACTTTGATTTTCTTTTCTACGCCATGCGCAATGTCTTTCAAAGTAAGTTTTACCTTCACGCGAAGGTCACTACCGCGGTTTACAGAACGGGATCTGCCGCCTCCGCCAAAACCGCCGAAGCCACCAAATCCACCTCCGCCACCGAAATGACCGCCAAAGATATCTCCGAAGTGAGAGAAGATATCATCCATAGACATACCTCCGCCGAAACCTCCTGCACCACCAGGTCCGCCATTTACGCCCTGATGACCGAATTGATCGTAGCGGGCACGTTTGTTCTCGTCGCTTAGTACCTCATATGCTTCAGCCGCTTCTTTAAAGTTCTCTTCGGCGTCTTTATTCCCCGGGTTTTTATCCGGGTGGTATTGTATCGCTTTCTTGCGATACGCTTTCTTTATTTCATCGGCTGTTGCAGTCTTAGCAACACCCAGAATTTCGTAGTAATCTCTTTTTGTTGACATGTTTTATTCTCCTACTACTACTTTAGCGAAACGTATCACTTTGTCGTTTAATTTATATCCTTTCTGTACACAATCCACAACTTTTCCTTTTAGCTCTTCTGTAGGAGCCGGGATAGTGGTGATGGCATCATGAAGATCTGTGTCGAAAGGCATTTCTTCCGTTTCGATCATTGTTACGTGATTCTGATTCAGATAGCTTAAGAATTTGCCGTAGATTAATTCAACACCTTCTTTTACAGCTTCCATATCTTTCGCATTGTCGATATTAGCAATCGCTCTTTCGAAATCATCAATTACAGGAAGCAGGTTTGTAAGTGCAGCTTCACCGCCATTTTTGATTAATTCGCTTTTTTCACGAAGTGTTCTCTTACGATAGTTGTCGTAATCAGCAAGAAGTCGCAGATACTGATCATTCAATTCAGCATTTTTGGCTTTTAGTTCATCCAGTTCAGCTGACAAATTGTCTGCTTCAGCTTCCTTGTTTTCGCACTCACACTCGTTGTTGTTTTCGCAATTCTCCTCATTTTGACAGTTGCAGTTCTCAATTTTTTCTTCGTTGAGTTCTTTGTTGTCCATTTCGTTTTTGTTCATATCGCGTCTTTTTATCTTGATTATCTGATTGATAACTCGTCGGAACCAAGAGATAATACCCGTTCCGTTTTTAGTCATTCTATTTGAGTTATTAGTTTGTCTAGTAATTTGTATAACAAAATAACTGCCAAAAAGATTAATATGCAAAAATGACAGGTGTTAATCTTCTTTTTTTTAAACGCGATGAATTCTTTTATGCCTGAAATAACCAAAATAAAATAGTCTTAACCTGAAATAATCGCGATTGGATTTTATAGTATTAATTAGATATAATGCGTATATTATCTATGTATTTTAAAAAAAATAATACTTTTGTCGCTCTGTTTTATTAACTACTCAATATATCATGCATCAATTTCATTATATCATTGTAGGGAGCGGTCTGGCCGGTCTTTACAGTGCGCATAAGGCTGCGGGATATGGTAAGGTTGCTTTGATTACGAAATCAAAATTACGGGAGAGCAATTCTTATTATGCACAAGGGGGAATAGCGGCAGTTACAGGAGATGAGGATAATCCCGGCTTGCATTATCAGGACACAATTATTGCCGGAAGAGGTTTATGTGAATCTCCGGCTGTAAAGATTTTAGTAAACGAAGGTCCGTTAAGGATTCGTGAGTTAATAGAGGAGGGGATGCGTTTTGATACCGAGAACGGAGAGCTGTCTCTGGGTTTGGAAGGGGGACATCACAGGCATCGTATCCTGCATGCAGGGGGAGATTCTACAGGACGCTTTATTACAGAGTTTTTAATTAATAAAGTAGAGAGTAATCCTGAGATAACTATCTTTGAAGAGCAATCTGTTATAGATTTGCTTGTAGAAGATCAGGTGTGTTATGGTACCAGATGCTGGAACGAGCGGGATGGGAAAGAAGAGCTTTTTTATGCTCAGCATGTATTTCTTACTTCCGGTGGTGCTTCGGCGATCTATAGCCGTACAACAAACCCCGAAACGACTATTGGTGACGGTATAGCTCTGGCTTACGATGCCGGCTGCCGGGTGATGGATATGGAATTTATTCAGTTTCATCCGTCTGCACTTTATATCGAGAATAATCCGAAGGCTTATCTGATAAGTGAAGCGGTAAGAGGCGAAGGGGCGCATCTGCTGAACAAAAGTCAGAAACGCTTTATGCTCTCTAAACACGAACTTGCAGAACTGGCTCCGCGTGATATTGTGGCGCGTTCTATTTATAAGGAGATGCTTAAAGATGATACTCCTTATGTGACGCTTTCACTTCAGCATCTGAGTCCGGAAAAAATACGCAAACGTTTCCCGAGCATTTATCAGAAATGCAAAGAGCATAATCTGGATTTAACTACCCGTATACCTGTTGCTCCGGCAGCCCATTATACTGTGGGTGGTATTGTGTCCAATCATGCCGGCAAGACTGATATAGATCGTCTTTATGTTTGTGGCGAAGTTGCCTCTACGGGGATAATGGGAGCCAATCGTCTGGCTTCAAATTCATTGCTTGAATGTCTGGTCTTTGCTTACAGAGCTATACAGGATACCCGAGGAAGAGCCTTGTGGCATAGTCATCCGGAGTTTTATCCGTATTATGTGAAGAATGAAGCACTGAAAGAAGATTACATAACGCTGAAGAGTGAAGTTGCCGAGATTATGAATCATCACTCGGGTATTATCCGTTCAGATGCATTGCTTTCTACCGGCTTATCTTTTATTCGCAATAAGGAGAAAACGCTTCGCCAATGTTCGTCACAAAAGGAATACTATACGGAAGCTTCGCGCAGACTACTCACGATAGCTTCGCTTATTATGAATCCTGCCCGTTGTCGCAAAGAGAGTCGTGGCGGACATTACCGGGAGGATTATCCTGTGACGAGCGACGATTTTTTGCTTCATACGATTCAACAAAAGGGACAAGGTCTTACCTTTGCGCCCGTGAATGACCAATATTTAGATTTTCATTAAAAAATACAATACAATGCAATACGAAAATTTGATTGATAAACTTATTGATCTTGCTCTGGAAGAAGATATCCATACAGGAGATATCACAACTGAATCTATCATTCCTGAATCATCACAGGCCATTGCTACAATGACGGCTAAAGCTGACGGTGTTATCTCCGGACTGGATGTGATCAAAAAAGTATTTGACCGCTTTCAGGATTCGATTATCTGGACTCCTTACGTAAAAGATGGCGATGCTGTAAAGAAGGGGGATGTGATTCTGAAAATCGAAGCATCTTATCCTACTTTATTGAGAGCTGAGAGATTGTCGTTAAATATATTCCAGCGTATGTCGGGTATTGCTACAGAAACGGCTAAGTATGTGCGTGAACTGGCACACACTCACACGCAGTTGCTTGATACACGTAAAACTGCTCCGGGCTTAAGAGTGCTTGATAAGCTGGCCGTGAAGCACGGAGGAGGAACCAATCACCGGATGGGACTTTATGATATGGTGATGATTAAAGATAATCATATCAAAATGGCCGGATCAATTACCAAAGCGCTTGAGCAGGTTCGTAAAAATATACCTGAAGGTATAAAGATAGAGGTAGAAACAACTACACTGGATGAGGTGCGTGAAGCATTAGCCGGTAATGCGGACATTATCATGCTTGACAATATGTCAAACGAGACAATGACTGAAGCTGTAAAACTGATCAACGGAAAAGCAAAAACAGAAGCTTCGGGCAATATGAGTATTCCGCGTCTAAGAGAAGTGGCTGCTACGGGAGTTGATTTTATAAGCGTCGGAGCATTAACACATACTGTGACGGCAATGGATATCAGCATGAATATTCAAGTGCAGTAATTCCGGATTAAATAATTGAAATATGGAAAAAGAACAATTGATAGCTGAGATTGCTAAACTTAAAAAAGAAAAGAATGCAATCATTCTGGCTCATTACTATACAGATCCTGAGGTGCAGGATATAGCAGATTTTCTGGGCGATTCGTTAGAGTTGTCGCGTAAAGCCGGTGAAACTGATGCAGACATCATCGTGTTCTGTGGTGTTCACTTCATGGCTGAAACTGCTGCAATTATCTCTCCTGAAAAGAAAGTACTTATTCCGGCTCTGAGAGCTGGATGTTCTTTGGCTGAGAGTGTGACAGGTGAAGATCTGAGAAGCTGGAAAGCGCAGAATCCGAACGGGATTGTTGTGAGTTATGTGAACACAACGGCTGAGGTGAAGGCTGAAACAGACTATTGCTGTACGTCAGCAAATGCACTGAAGGTTGTTAAATCACTTCCGAAAGATCAGCCGATTCTTTTCGTACCTGACTATAATCTTGGACATTATATTCAGAAAGTAACAGGAAGACAAATGGAAATCTGGAAAGGTAATTGCTGTGTTCACCAGAAAATTACGACAGACATGATTGTGAAGAAAATTCAGGAGTATCCCGATGCTGATATTCTGATTCATCCAGAGTCTCTTTGTTCACACGATGATCGTATTCTGAATACGCCGGTGTGCTACCTTTATTCTACTTCCGGGATTATCAGACATGCGAAAGAATCTCACAAAAAACGCTTTGTTATTGCTACTGAGAATGAGACAATTCATAAACTTCAGAAAGATAATCCGGATAAAGAATTCATTCCGGTTGATTCAAAAACTATCTGCGGGTCTATGAAACGGGTTTCCCTGAAACGGGTTTATGAAGCTTTGAAAGAGGAGCAGTATGAGGTGAAAATCTCTAAAGAACTTGCAGAAAAAGCACTTCTGCCTATTCAGCGAATGATGAGTATCGGATAAATCATACATCAATAAAAGAGGATTATTACAATAATTCTCTTTTATTTTTTATATTTGCCTTCAATGGCGCTATGGTCATTCTTTAAGATCAAATTCGTTTAGCACACATATACTGGTAAATATACCTGATCTAATAACAAAAACACAGAACAAGATGAAAACAAGGATTTCACAATTGATAGTACTTAGTATGCTATCTGTTTCTACGCTTACCGCACAACAGCGCGTTTACGAATCTATTGCAAAAATAGGCCAGACGGACAATCGTTCTATGGAATATCTGGATGTGCTTACCAATCGCTTTGGCGGGCGACCTATAGGCTCAGATGCCTACGACAATTCCGGCGATTGGATCATCTCTAAATTTAAAGAATGGAATATTCCTGTACGTAAAGAACTGGCCGGCGAGCTGCCCGTAGGTTTTAACCGGGGGGCGTGGTTTGGTGCTTTACTGGGAAAGAACGGTATGAATCTTCATTTCGTAACTCCTTCTTATACCTCGGGGACAAAAGGGAAACAAATCGGGCATGTCGTATTTGAACCCAAAACCCGAAGAGAATTTGACCGTATGAAGAAAAGACTCAATGGTGCATGGGTTCTTATTTCAGGCGAGAGCAGAGGATGGCCTGTCGATTTTACGTCTAAAGGTGACTCTGTACGCAAATCTGTTATTGCATATAATGAACAGGTTCAGTTGACCAACGATTCCATCCGGATGGCTAATCGTGAGCATGGGACCGATACTCCAATGCAGGAGTTCAGATGCGAACCGGCCTTGTTTTACCGCGAAATGGCAGATGCCGGTATACTCGGAATCATTCAGTCTGCCAATGTGCCTTTGGCTGCTTTATACGACAGACAGGTAGTTCATAATCCCCAAATGACGTTTGATAAGCTGCCTGTTATACCTGATATAAAGCTGGATAAAGCTCAGTATAATCAGATTGCAGAAATGGTTAAGCAACGCGAAGATTTCTTTCTGGAATTTGATATACGCAATCATTTCAAAATGGGCCCGGTACCGTATCATAATATTGTAGGCGAGATTAAGGGAACAACCAAACCCGATGAATACGTAATTCTCAGTGCACATCTCGATGCTTTTGATGTGGCTACGGGTGGTGTTGACGATGGTTCAGGTGTTACTCCTATTATGGAAGCAGCCAGAATGCTGGCTCAGTCGGGAGCGAAGCCAAAACGTACTATTCTTTTCTGTTTCTTCGCCGGTGAAGAGTTTGGTCTTGTTGGAGCGAAAGCCTGGGCTGAAAGCAATAAGGATAAACTTAAGGGTATTTCTAATCTGATTAATCGCGATGGAGGTCCTACCGTACCAGTCGGAATGGCTGTACCTCAATCCATGCAGAAAGAGTTTAATGCTCTAGCAAAGGAAATTTCAAAAGTAAATCAGGATTTTCCTTTTGAAATTACTGTATTGACTCCCGGAAAGCGTCCGAAATCTATGGGTGGGACAGATGCTTCTGTATTTGCTGTTCAGGGAATTCCTACTGTCTCATTACGGACAGCTGACCCTAAAGGTTATGATTTTAACTACAACGAGATCTGGCATACCGAACGGGATTTATATAATAAGAGTATCCCAGAATATCAGAAGCATGCTGCAACAGTTATGGCTATGACAGCTCTTGGTATAGCTAATATGGATACTATGTTCCCACGTAGCGAAGTATACTCTGATTGAGCTTCTGTACTATAAAAAAGAAAGAGGGTATGTCAAAATCATATTGATTAGACATATCCTCTTCCTTTTTACAGATTGACCGGAGATCCCATAAGTGTAAGAATCTTATCGGGTCCCATATATATTTTCTTTTTAAACCGCACATATTTCGGAGTGGAATAGGTTTCATCCATAGAATAGCGGGCCCAGTCATACAGTTGCCATCCCAGTCCGTGATGTATAGTTACGCCATCAATTTTATGTTCCAGTTTACGTTTGTACCGTGGATTCAGGTAACCGATTCCTGTACCAATAATCCGGAAAAAATTCTTTTGTTCATAATCTACTAAATGGGCCAGCTCATGGCCGATAACCCCGATTTGAGCGTTGAAAGGAATATCTTTAAGTAAAATTCCCTCAAACGATTCCGAATGATTTATCCGTATGTTGTATACTCTTTTGCGGCAAAACAAAGATCCAATATCCGGACGTGCACTCATCGTAGTCTTCTCCTTGTCGAAGAGTAAATTGACCTTCACGTCTTTGAGTTGGGGATAATGACTTAATGCAATCAGAAACTGCTCCTCAAACTCTTTAGGATAAGTCTTATGTTTTCCATATGTTTCGCGCAGAATTTCAACAGAGTCGGAGCTTATCCTCTCATAAGTGCGTATGTTGCTTTGAGCTGATAATGAGCCAAACAAGAATACAGAGACCAGAAGAACTAAGCATTTATGAAGTCGTATCATGATGATTTAGTTTAGAATGAAGCTGTTGTAATACTAAATATACAATATAAATCCCGTAAAATATAGGATTTGGTTTGAAAAAATCAAATGAAAACTATAATTCTAATAATTCTTCTTTTCGTTGGTCTATTCAAAAGCTCTGTTTAAACGTTCTTCTATTTATTGCGGAATATGAGATACATATCTTTTAAATTCAATACCATTTCGTCAAACTGATCGGCTACATTCTGTCCGACTACACCGTCTACGACTTTTTTATTATTGCCAAGTTCATCCGTGATGATATGTACAAGAGGGATCGATATAAGCTGGTTAGCTATTTTAAGAGGGAAATCTTTCCAGGCATAGCAGTTTACTCGTGTTATACCTCCGGCGCCACCAATACTGATATCTGTTTTTTCACCGTTGGCTTCCACTTCTTTGCTATTATCTACGTAGAAATCCCGAAAAAGTTGAGAACCTGTGGATCCTGTATCAAAGAGTAGCTGTATTGGTTTGTTGTTAAACTCAGAGAATAGAATTGGACTAAGTCCATCCATAAAAATATTGTTGACATTTGAGACTGTGGGAGATGATGGCAGATAGAGAAGTCCTTCCTTTCCAATAATCATTTCTTCCATTTCGCGCATGACAGGATAACCGATGATGCCATTTATCTTGTAATTTACAGCGCTAAAATTGAGAAGCTCGTCCGGTAAGATGAGGAAAACTGCATTTTCAAGTTCCAGGTCTCCTATTTTGACAGACGGAGAAAATCCAATCTGCGCCTGAATTGTATGGTCTGTTGAAGTACCAACATCTACCTGATGTTGGTCAAAGATCTGTACGTTCATTTTTTTGGCCATCGAACGGGTCAGTACATTCATATTCGCCCCTGAATCAAATACAAAGTTTTCGGAGTTTTCGTTTATAGTTACAGGCACAACATAGTGTCCCATTCCATTTCGGTGAAGCGGGATGTAATGTTCTTTGTTGTTTTTATTTACTTTAAGCGGCGGGAGGTCTGCCATTGCTTCATAGAGCTGGATCATATTCTGATAAGAGCTTCTTTTACTAATCGTAATAGAGTCGTCAGTGACAGAGTTTAATTTTTTGTAGTACGAAAGAGCTTTGGAGTATTCAGACTCTTTTGTATAATTGTCTATCAGAAGTTCATATAACAGATATTTCATAGAGTCCGGCATCGTTGAATGACATTCGCTCAGAATCTGATTGATCAGATGATCGGACTTTTTTAGCTTTCCAAAAGCATTATCTATAAATGAAGCATAGAATTTCCCATCACACGAATTTTGCCATTCGGTGTTGCTTTGTCTGATCTGATCGCGAAGTTCGAAGAAACGTTTTTCCTTGAATAAAGAATCAATTTTGTTATTTGCTTCAATAGAGATGAATGTCAGTATGAAAAGAATGATAGACAAGATATATTTCATGTTATTTCCTCCTGGTAATTGGCAATATACCAAGAGTTCAACCACACATGATTGTCTTCGGGAATATTGCATTCATTTGTTTAGATCTGTTTAGATTACTTATAGCTGCAAATATAGTTTTATTTAGCTATAATGAATAAAGGCTATCTATAAATAATTCATAGATAGCCTTTTCAGTATTAAAAATAATGAAGATTATTTTTTTGCTTTAGCCTTTGTTTTTGGCTCTTCTTTTTTCACTGTTTCTGCTTTTTTTCCAGCATGTTTGCCATTTACGTGGCGGTTATGAGCAAATACACGTTCTTTCACAGGCTCTTTTTTGTCCATAGAAACACGAGTAGCAGTAGGATATTCAAGTTTCTCAAATTCAGCAATTGCATTTTTGATATCGCCTAACAGCATATCTGCCATATCGCGGCTGAATCCCTGACGGGCAACAACACGCATTACAACAATATCTTCCAGATTTGCAGGAAGTGTATAAGCCGGAATCATCCAGCCGCTTTGCTGAAGTTTGTCCTGAAGGTCAAATAGTGTCCATTTTGCTTTTTTCTGATAGTCAGCATCCATATGCCATACAAATAATGGATTAACTACTTCCTGAGAATAATTTTTAAAGCATGGGATTTTAGCAATTTCAGTATGAAGGTATTTAGTAACTTCCATACTATTATATTGTACTTGTTTGTAACCATCGAATCCTAAGCGGATAAACTGATAGTACTGACCAAGGATCTGAGCAGCCGGACGCGAGAAGTTAATCCCCACCTGTGTAATTTCAGCACCCAGATAATTTACGCTAAAGTTCATTTCTTCCGGTAAGTATTGTTTGTCTCTCCATACAACCCATCCAAGTCCCGGATATACAAGTCCGAATTTATGTCCTGAAACACTGATTGAAAGCACCCATTTTAAACGGAAGTCCCATTTCAGTTCCGGTTGAAGGAAAGGCAAGATAAAACCACCAGAAGCGGCATCAATATGGATCGGTATATCCCATCCTGTTTTTTTATTAAATTTTTCGAGAGCTGCATCCAGAGCCTGAACATCATCGTTCAATCCGGTCCATGTAACACCCTGAATAGGAACAATACAGATAGTATTTTCGTCACACATTTTAAGTGCTTCTTCCGGATCTAATGTAGTTTTTTCAAGCGTTAAAGGCACTGTACGCATTTCAATTTGCCATAGTTGAGCAAATTTTTCCCATACAACCTGAAAACCTGATGAGATAACAAAGTTTGGTTTATCAAAGGCTTTACCTTCTGCTTGTCTTTTTTTGCGCCAGCGAATCCAGGCTGCAACACCTCCAAGCATACAAGCTTCAGACGACCCGATTGCCAGAGCACCGGTTTTCCATTTATCTTTTTGAGGAGAATTCCACAGATTAGCAATAATATTTACGCACTTGCCGCACATAACAGCTACACGTGGATATTCTGTTTCATCAATATAGTTTATGTTAATTGCGTCATTCATCAACTTTGTGGCATAATCATCCATATAAGTTGTAACGAAAGTAGCCAGATTTAATGCCGGTTGTGTTTGTGGATATGTTTCATCCTTCACCATTTGATAGGCAATTTCTGACGTTGTTGGATGTTGAGGAATAAATTCATCCGGAGCACTGTTTAACATTACATCTGATCCGTAAATTGGTGTTTGCGCTGTACCTGAACGCAAAGTTTTGTCCTCTTTCATAATTTAATAGGTTTAGATTAATATATATGGATTAATTTTTAAATATAAATTCTGTAGTTAGAATGTACATATTTATAAACATCGGATTTTGATATTTGTTCTTTAATCGCTTATATTTTCATGAGAAATGTTTTGAGGAAGCTATATCCGGAATACAAAAAAAGAGGGTGTGTCAAAAGTACACACCCTCTTTTTTATTGTAAAATTTGAACATGTAGTATTTATTTATTATCTTTATGCATCTAATACAGAGATATATGAAGATGCAATTCAAATCATATGATCAAGATTTAGGGACCCT
>JBOFKD010000034.1:0-5572 GCA_051657165.1 Bacteroidales bacterium
GACGCTAACATTCACAACATCGTAAAACTATGCCTAGATCGGTAAATCACGTTGCTTCAAGAGCAAGAAGAAAGAAAATTTTAAAACTTACCAGAGGTTACTTTGGTGCAAGAAAAAACGTTTGGACAGTTGCTAAAAACACATGGGAGAAAGGTTTAACTTATGCTTACCGTGACCGTAAAGCTAAAAAACGCAACTTCCGCGCATTGTGGATCCAACGTATCAATGCTGCTGCTCGTTTGAACGGCATGTCATATTCAAAATTAATGGGTGGTCTTCACAAAGCTGGTATCGAAATCAACCGTAAGGTTCTTGCTGACCTAGCTGTTAATCATCCTGAAGCATTTGCAGCTATCGTTGCTAAAGCTAAAAACGCTTAATCATCCGTATTAAGATAAATAAGAAGAGGAGCTTCCTGTGAAGTTCCTCTTTTTTCGTAACATCTACTTATCTGCATTATGCAAATAGCTATCACCATCACACTATTAGTCATATCTAATATCTTTATGACATTTGCCTGGTACGGGCATCTGAAAATGAAACAATTCAGCTGGTTTGAATCGCTCCCATTATTCGGAATAATCCTGTTCAGCTGGTTTATTGCTCTCTTCGAGTATATATTTCAAGTTCCGGCCAATCGGATCGGATTTAAGGAAAACGGAGGTCCGTTCACCCTTATGCAGCTGAAAATCATACAAGAAGTGATTACGCTTACGGTATTTGTGATCTTCAGTAATTTAGTATTCAAAGGCGAATCTCTGCAATGGAATCACTTTGCTGCGTTCGGCTGTCTGATCGGAGCTGTGTATTTTGTTTTCATGAAATAAAAATCAGGCAGACTTTTTTTGCATCAATTATACAGAAGAAAACGAAACTTTCCTTATGTTTGTAGTAAGTTATGATGAAGAAAAACAACATAAGAAGTATCAGTATTCGTTTCCGCCGCTGGTCGAGGAAACAATATGCTGTATTCTGTAGTCTTGGAAAGCAAATTTCCATAGGCTGTCTTCGTCGTGGGATTGCAGATCAGGCATTAAGAAAGAATGCTCTGGTACTGAGTGGCGGACTTTATTTACCGGACAGCCTGTTTGTGGCGGAAAGTAAGGAGTACACCGATGCTGAAATAGCTGAACTCAAAGAAAGTATATCAGAAATACTGCTTTTGAAGATTGTTTTGCCGGAACTTTCTTCAGATCTGTTGTGTCCGGATTATAATACAAATAACACAAATACTATCTGTTAGGTAGCATACAATTAACGACTGATTAATTGTATGCTACCTTTTTTTATTCAAAGCCGATTATGATGGATTTAGAATTTGACAAAGAACATATATGGCATCCCTATACATCGATGCTGAACCCACTCCCGGTATATCCGGTAAAAAGAGCTCAGGGTGTTGAGATTGAACTGGAGGACGGACGTAAACTTATTGACGGAATGTCATCGTGGTGGTGTGCGGTGCACGGATACAATCATGAGGCTATCACCCGGGCACTTACAGAGCAGCTCCAGTCATTGTCGCATATCATGTTTGGAGGTATGACGCATCAGCCGGCTATCGAGCTGGGCAAGATATTAGTGAGCATCCTGCCTGAAGGATTAAACAGAATTTTTTATGCGGATTCCGGATCAGTATCGGTTGAAGTTGCTCTGAAAATGGCTGTTCAGTATGCTTACTCCAAAGGGTATACTCATAGAAGCAATATTATGACAGTACGTTCCGGTTATCATGGTGATACGTGGAATGCGATGTCGGTATGTGATCCTGAAACAGGTATGCACAACATTTTTGGATCAGCTCTGCCCAACCGGATATTTATACCCTCACCGGTAACTCCTTTCGGCGAAGAACTCTATGCTGAAGATCTGAACATACTGGAAGAGGCTTTCCGGGTGAATCATACAACGATTGCAGCTTTTATAATCGAACCGATTGTACAGGGAGCGGGAGGTATGCATTTTTATAGTGCTGCGTATCTGGATAAATTACGCGAGTTATGCGATCAGTACGATGTCCTGCTCATCTTTGATGAAATAGCAACGGGATTCGGACGTACGGGAAAACTCTTTGCCACAGAGCATACGAATGTGACACCGGATATCATGTGTATCGGTAAAGCGCTTACAGGAGGAACGATGACTATGGCCGCGACCATTGCGACAGAAGATGTGGCAGAAACGATCTCGCAAGGAGTACCGGGCTGCTTTATGCATGGCCCTACGTTTATGGGGAATCCGTTAGCTTGCCGGGCTGCCGTTGCCTCTACCCTTTTGCTGCTTTGCTACGGATGGGAAAAGAAAGTAAAAAGTATCGAAGCTCAGTTGGAGAAGGAGCTTGCTCCGGCCAGATCACTGACTCAGGTAAAAGAGGTCAGAGTACTGGGAGCTATTGGTGTTATTGAAATGAATGAGCCTGTGGATATGGCTGTCATACAAAAGCAGTTTGTAGATGAAGGTATATGGGTAAGACCTTTCGGCAAACTGGTATACATTATGCCTCCGTTTATCATAACACCTGAAGAGCTTACGAAGCTAACCACCGGATTGGTAAAAGTAGTCAGTCAGACAAATTTAAAGTAATGCTTTTATGAAAAGACTCGAAAAAATAAAACAAGAAGGATTATACCGCACGCTGCGCAACAATGAGCAGGAAGGTGCTTATATATATTTGTCAGCAGATAAGCCTATGCTGAACTTATCATCGAATGATTATCTGGGATTAGCCTCTGACAAAAAACTTCAGGAAGAGTTTTATCAGGAAATTGCAGCCCGGTCAAATGCTCTGCGTTTATCGGCATCATCGTCCAGACTGCTGACAGGAAATTTTTCTATCTATGATAAAGTTGAGGGGTTATTGCAATCCTTATACAACCGGAAAGGCGCATTGATATTCAACAGCGGATATCATGCGAATACGGGTATTCTCCCGGCGATTGCAGAGAGCGCGGATCTGATTCTGGCGGACAAACTGGTTCATGCCAGTATTATTGACGGATTAAAATTAGCTTCAGCTGATTCATTCCGCTACAGACATAATGATATGGGGCATCTGCGGAAATTAATTCAGGATAAAAAAGATAAGTACAACCGGATTTTCATTGTCACAGAATCATTATTCAGTATGGATGGTGATGAGGCCGATCTGAAAGCCCTGGTGGCCTTGAAGGAGGAGTATCCGCAAATCATGATTTATCTGGATGAAGCGCATGCAGTGGGAGTTAGAGGAAACACCGGTTTGGGGATTTGTGAGGAGGAAGGTCTGATTCAGGAAATTGATTTTATAGTCGGGACTTTCGGGAAAGCACTGGCCGGGGTTGGTGCTTACGTTATCTGTAGTTCAGAACATAAAGAGCTACTAATAAACACCATGCGAACGCTTATATTCACAACTGGTCTGCCTCCGGTCAATCTGCACTGGAGTTATTTTATTCTTAAACGACTGGCTTCATTCTCAAAGGAAAGAGCACAGTTAAGCGCTATTATTGATTTACTCAAATCTGATCCGGCTTTTAGAAACTGTGAAAGCAGAAGTCATATAATGCCCTACTTCATCGGAAACAGTGAGGAGGCTATGATCCGCTCCATGGAGTTGCAGGAACAGGGTTTCTTTGCCCTGGCGGTACGTCCGCCTACTGTACCTAAAGATACAGCCAGACTGAGACTTTCTCTGAGATCAGATATTCCGGTCAGTGAGTTAAAGCGTTTTTTAGAAATACTAAGTCCGAAGAAGCATGAAGCAAATTTTGATAAATAGCGAACCGACCAGCTCTCTTCATATCGTGTTTGCGGGCTGGGGAATGGATGAAAGACCATTTGAGAACTGGAAAGTGGCGAACGAAGATCTGATGATCTGTTTTGATTATACAGATCTTTGTTTCGACGAAAGCAAACTACGGGAGTACAAACATATCCGGCTGACAGCCTGGTCTATGGGTGTATGGGCTGCGGCATCGGTTTTCTGTAATAAGAATTACAGATTCAACCACTGTACAGCTATAAACGGGACTCACACGCCGGTCAATGATACAAAAGGAATACCTGTGGCTACTTTTGAGGCAACGCTGGCTTCTCTGAATGAAAAAAACAGAGAACGGTTTAACAGAAGGATGTGTAACTCCGATAAAGATGTGATGAATACCTTTTATAACATAGCTCCAAAGAGAGATATAGGGTCATTACAGACAGAGCTTGCAGCTATTGGCCGTAATGCTTTGGTTAACGCACCAGAGTATGAATGGGACCTCGTCATAATTGGAGAGAATGATCTTATTTTCCCTTTTCAGAATCAGGTAAAAGCCTGGGAAGGACATCAGCATACGGTGATAATCCCCATCGCTCATTATGCTGATTTTCGATTAATAATTGACAGGAATGGATAAATCATTACTTACAGAACGATTCCGGAAAGCTGCAAACAGCTACGAGACTGAGGCTATAGCTCAACGCCATATTGCAAAGAATCTGTGGGAGATAACCGCACCGGTTATTTCTGGTACGGCGTGTGAGAGTATACTGGAAATTGGTTGTGGTACGGGATTCCTGACCCGCAACTATCAGCATCTCATCGGAAAAGAGATTATATTGAATGATATTTATGATGTCTCGGAGAACTTCTGTCCTTCTGAAAAGATAAGTTACCGGATAGGTGATGCCGAGCAGATTGAATGGAACCGGACATTTGATCTTATCCTGTCAGCCTCATCGATTCAATGGTTTCAGCATCTGGACCGGTTCTTTGAGAACTACAGCAATATTCTTAATAAGAATGGAGTTATTGCTTTGTCAACCTTCGGTCCGGAAAACTTTAAAGAGATCAGGCAGGCAGGAGGCAGAAGTCTTGATTACCTGAACAAGGAGGAATTAATAAGCAAGTTTACAAAGCATTTTGATCTTATATGCGTGAAGGAGGAAAAAATAACCATCCAGTTTGACACCGTACGTGAAGTACTGCGTCATATCAAAAGTACCGGAGTTATGGGTGGACTGGGCACAGGAGCCCCTCTACGTGAGCTATTATTATTTGAAAAGAAATACAACGATCAGAACTGTGCTTCAGACTATGCACCCCTAACCTATCATCCTATATATCTGACCGGAAGGAAAAGATAAGGAAAGCAGGAGATGAAGCGGAGAAAAAACAGGAGGGTGTGTCAAATCAATACGATTTTTGACACACCCTCTTTATATCGTCTCTATCTGTTGTCGCACTGATCCTAAAAAAACATTACACAGAGTTTTTTGTTTTGAATTGCCATCAATTGCCATTGGGGTCTATTTCTACAGTTAATAATCTATATGACAATCAGTTAATGTATGGCATTTGCCATATCAATTGCCACAGGATATAATATTGATAATTAGGAAATTACACATATTATAATAAATTGAATCTGGCGATAATACTAAATTCAGGATGATACAAAACACGTATTTCTGCTCAACGAAATACGTATTTGTACGCCGGGAAATACGTATTTTGATGGAAAGAAATACGTACTTCGTAGCCGGGATATACGTATTTCGTAGCAGAGATATACGTACTTCGTGGCAGGCAAATACGGAATAATGC
>JBOFKD010000035.1:0-4897 GCA_051657165.1 Bacteroidales bacterium
ATGTATCAGAACTTCTTGGTACTCCTGTTCAATTTGCTAACGATTGTATGGGTGCTGAAGCTGCTGAAAAATCAGCTGCTTTGAAACCAGGTGAAGTTTTATTGCTTGAAAACTTACGTTTCTATGCTGAAGAAGAAGGTAAACCACGTGGTTTAGCTGAAGATGCTTCAGAAGAAGAAAAAGCTGCTGCTAAAAAAGCAGTAAAAGAAAGCCAAAAAGAATTTACTAAAAAATTAGCTTCTTATGCTGATGTTTATGTAAATGATGCATTCGGTACTGCTCACCGTGCACACGCTTCAACTGCACTTATCGCTGCTTATTTTGCACCTGAGAACAAAATGTTCGGTTTCTTGATGCAAAACGAAGTAGATGCAGTAGAGAAAGTATTGAAAGAGCAAGTGAAACCTGTAACTGCTATTATCGGTGGATCTAAAGTTTCTTCTAAAATTACAATTATCGAAAACCTTCTTGACAAAGTAGATAACCTGATCATCGTTGGTGGTATGGCATTTACTTTCTCTAAAGCTCAAGGTGGTCATATCGGTAGCTCACTTTGTGAAGAAGATATGTTAGACTTAGCAAGAACAATTATTGCTAAAGCTGAGAAAAACGGTGTAAACCTTGTTCTTCCTGTTGACTGTGTTGCTGCAGACAAATTTGCTGCTGATGCAAATACTCAAATCTGTTCAGATAAACAAGTTCCGGAAGGATGGATGGGTCTTGATATGGGTCCTGAATCAATCGAAAAAGTTTGTGCAGTTATCAAAAACTCAAAAACTATTCTTTGGAACGGTCCTGCAGGTGTATTCGAATTTGAGAAATTCGCTGCTGGTTCTAAAGCAGTTGCTAATGCAATCGTCGAAGCTACAGCTAATGGCGCATTCTCTTTGATCGGTGGTGGTGACTCAGTTGCTTGTATCAACCAATTAGGTTTGGCAAAACAAGTTAGCTACGTTTCTACTGGTGGTGGTGCTCTTCTTGAGTTCATCGAAGGTCGTGTACTTCCGGGTATCGAAGCGATCCGCGGATACTAATTCCCGATTTCTTTCGTCTGAAAAGACATAAAATACGAGGGTTACTGACATTTTATTGTCAGTAACCCTTTTTTTTGATCAAAATGTTTGTAATAATTAACTTCTTATCTTTGTTTCTTTCTGATACAACCTCTACTTTTAAATTTATAATTTATTTATTATTCTTTTAGCCTGATTAAACCACAGTTCAAAATGAGAATTCTTCTTTCTCTTTTATTATTTGCAATATGTATGCTATCTTCTGTAAAAGCTTATGCAGAGGATAACTTACGCTATTACTGTGATCAGATATCTATTAGTCAGGGACTTAATACCGTTCATATATTATGTGCAAATCGTGATAATTCGGGTTTTCTATGGATCGGTACAGAACATGGATTGCACAGATATGACGGAGAGAATATGCGTTTATATTCTACACTCAGTGACAGTAAATCTTTTTGTAAGGTATTCTTTATTGTAGAGGATAGCCTTCATCAGTTATGGATGGGTTCCGATGCAGGGCTCATACGTTATAATTCCGTAAAAGATACATTTGAACAATATTCCTCACACTATTATTCTCACTTCTGTAAAAATGAGAATGGTGTATATTTCATATCCAATGATCATTTTCTTTATTATGATCCGGCTAAAAATCAAATTGCAAAAATTCGCTATCAGAATGATACACCTTTTACGTTCTATTCTTCTTTACGAATTGTACCACAAGATCAGAATCACTTTTATGTCTCATCAGGTAAAGATCGTATCTATTCTTTGGATAGACGGAATGGAAAAATAAAAGAGTTTTTTAATACACAGGGAAGTCGTATAACCGATCTTACGGTTGATAGTGAAGGAAATCTTTATGTTTCAACATTTGAGAAAGGTTTGTTCATGGTATCAGCCCATGGTGAATTAAAACGTCGCTACCATACGGCTAACACGTTACTCGCAAGCGATGTTATTGTTGATCTGCACTTACGTAATGATACTTCCTTATGGATGGCTGTTGATGGCGGAGGTGTGTATGTAATGAATACGAAAACATCTGATATAAACAGCGTAAAGATAATGGCTTCCAGTGCGGATAATGAGAGTTTACGGACGATTATAGCCATTGATGAAGATGACGATCATAATATAAGTCTTGCAACCCGTCGAACGGGTTTACTCCTTCTGAAGCAAAATTATATCTATTCTTTTCTGCCGTCGAGTCTGAATTCGTCTGAAGGACCAAGTCTCGGAGCTTTACTGGGTTTTTTAGAGGATCAGGAGTATATCTGGATAGCTACAGATGGGAATGGGATAAACCGCTTTGAGAAGGCTACCAATCAATTCAAACATTATCCCGAAACTTTCGGCATGCGCGTATCTTCTCTGGACTTGCAAAATGAAACGTCTGTTTTATTTGTCGCATACAGGAAGGGGCTTTACTCGTTCAACAAACAATCGGGCTCCATTAGTAAAATTGAAATACCCGGATTCCTGGAGAAAAAAATACGTACAGGCTGGGTTTGTCCCTATGTGAAAAGAGTAAATACGAGTGATGATTATCTGCTATTACTGGATAGCGCCTACCTTTATAACCTGAAGAGTCGGGATGTTCGTAATTTATCGGTGGGTAACTCATTTAAGGTTGATATGGCTTTAAGATTGGTTTATGCAGATACAAGCTCTTATACACTTTTTGCAAATCAGGATGTTTATGAATTTGATTTAAAAACAACCAATCTCAGAAAGGTTTTTGATTTTGGTAAATACCGTAAAGGACATATGCTTTCTGTAACTAAAACTGAGGATGGCGTATATTGGTTGATTGCTAACGATTATAATGTCTATTCCTATAATCCTGAAACCGATAAATTCAGACCGGTTCTATTGCCTTTATCTATAAAGCCACTCATCGTGGTTGCGAACGGAGACAGTGCTTTGTGGTTCGGATCAGCAACTAATATATGTCGATATAATCCGAAAGATGATCAGATAGCGATTTATGGGAAATCGGATGGAGTTCATGAAAATGAATATATAGACAGGACGTTTCTCATAACCCGTGAAAATGATTTGCTGTTAGGTGGCGTAAATGGATTCAGTCTGATCAATCCGGCAATTAAACAGCAACATCAGGATCAGCCGGATGTGAAGATTTCGGAGATACGGGTAGATGGGAAGAGTTTGGCTGTTGATCACGATAAGCAAAGAGATATAATATTGCCTTCAGGTTCGACGTCTGTTGAATTATCTTTGATGTTTAAAGGTAAGTCTTTGTTTGACGAATATTATTATCAGTATAAACTGGATGGATTAATGACTGATTTCGAATTAACGAATCAAAAGCAGTTGTCATTTAATCAGCTTTTACCGGGCACATATCCTTTATTAATCAGATTCAGTAAGGATGGAAAGCGATGGGACTCTCCGATAGAATTATTGACATTGGAAGTTCAGTCACCATGGTGGAAAACAGGAGTTATGGCTGGTGCTTTGGCCGTTTTTATGTCATGCATATTACTGCTGGTTTATAATTTATACAAGAAAAAGAGAAATGTGCTAATCCGACTCAATAAGACTGATCTAATACAGTCAGAACAGGTGGATATGCTATCTGAAGATGAATTGTTTCGAAAACAATTAATTTCTCTGATTGAGCAGAATATCAGTGATACGGAACTGGATGTAGATAAACTGGCTTCGCTATTGGCTATGAGCCGTTCAGCTTTATATCAGAGGATGCGGCAGACGATTGGCGTCGGAGTAAAGGAGTATATTAACTCTGTTCGCATATTGAAAGCAAAAGAATTACTTGAAACGACGAATCTTCCGATTATTGAGATTTCTGAAAAAGTAGGGTTTAGTCAGCAACGATATTTTAGTACAGTTTTTAAAAATATCAATGGATTTACACCCACAGAATACAGGAATGTACAGCGGAATCAGAATAATATAGTTTAAACAGAACACAATAATACTAACCCAAAACTAATTGCCTAAATGATGAAGAAAAGACTGACAGCTATATCTTTTTGCATCCTTATCGGAATGCAGATGCTTGTAGCTCAGATTTCAATTATTCCCGAACCTCAGTTGATCACTGAACGACAGGGTAGTTTTACGTTTAATGACCGGACAACGGTTTATGTTCCCGACTCCCGGTTTGAACCGGCTGTTGCCGATTTATATAAATACCTGCGCAGGAGTGCCGAGATCAAATTGCATTCTGTTTCTAAACACAAAAAGAAGAATACGGTAGAGCTTGTATATAATGCGGATTTGCCCGAAGAGGGCTATAAACTGGATGTAACAAAAGATAAAGTTTTGCTGGCCGCATCTTCACAAGCCGGATTCTTTTATGGTGTCCAGACGCTGTTACAATTGCTCCCGGCTGAGATATTCTCTGAAAAGGAGAATAAGGTTCAGGAATGGAATATTCCATGTGTTTCAATTCAGGATGAACCTCGTTTCGGCTATCGTGGATTTATGCTGGATGTATCGCGCCATTTTGTACCGAAAAAGGATATTTTGAAACTGCTGGATTATTTGTCTATTCATAAGATCAATACGTTTCACTGGCACTTGATTGATGATAATGGATGGAGACTGGAAATAAAGAAGTATCCTTTGCTTACGTCCATTGGTGCATTCCGGGCAGAACGAAATAATCTATTCCCGCTTCGTACCAATCAGATAGAAGGAGAGCCAACGCCCGTCGGAGGTTTCTATACACAGGATGATGTACGTGAGATAATCGCTTATGCCGCATCCCGCAATATCGAAGTCATACCGGAAGTAGAGATGCCGGCTCATACCAATGCCTCTCTGGCAGCTTACCCCCATTTAGCTTGTCCTGTCGTGAAAGATTTTCTGGGCACAATACCCGG
>JBOFKD010000036.1:0-1834 GCA_051657165.1 Bacteroidales bacterium
TAATCATTTAGAGAATATCCGTCATCATCACACGATGAAAAAAAAGGCAGAAGCATAATCATAAAAAGAAAATAGATTCCCGCTTTTTTCATAAACATTAGTTTTAGAATATTATCTCTGTGCACAGATAATTTATTTGTTTTAATGCATAGATGAAGTTGTGGGAATATTTGCTGCATTAGATATGGTTAAAATATATAAAATGCTAAGATTGTTTCTTTTTAGTTCCTGAAATAATTTTCTTCAGTGTATCGGCTGCGTCTATATATTTAAAAGTGAAACCCTCCTGCACTAATCGTTCCGGATAAGCAGCTTGACCTTTAACCATCAGAGAAGCTGCTCCTCCGAGCAGGATTCTCAATAATATGGGAGGTATATTCAGCCATGTCGGACGAACTAATAATTTTGCTGCGATTTGTGTGAATTTCCGGTTGTTGATAACATCCGGCGAGGTGAAATTGTAAATTCCTCTGGAATCTTTGTGTTCAATCAGAAAGTCTATACCTCTTGCTACATCTTCTAAATGAATCCAGGATAGAGGTTGATATCCATTTCCAATCATGCCACCCATAAATATGCGGAACGGAAGCAGCATTTTAGGTAAGATTCCGTCAGATTCATTCCACACAAGCCCTAAGCGTATCACACAAACACGAACTTCGGGTGATAAATCTTTTAATTCATTTTCCCATTTCTGGCATACCTGTGATAAAAAGTTATCTCCGAATTTAATATCCGTCTCGCGATATATATTATAATCACTAGGATATATTCCAACAGCTGAAGCTGAGATAAATACTTCGGGCTTTTTGACTAATCGGTTGATTGCATGTACAAGAATACGTGTAGGTCCGATTCTGCTTTCCATTATTTCATCTTTAGCCCAAGGTGTCCAACGGCGGGCTATAGTTGAACCTGCCAGATTGATAACGACCTGAGAGTTTTCTAAGATAGAGAGTAATTCGTCTTCCATCTTTGGTTTAAAGTATTTTCTACCTAAAGGGATAATTTTATGTCCCTTTTCAGTAAAGTATTTGGTTAGGAAGGATCCGATAAATCCGCTAGCCCCTGATATAGCAATTTGTATGTTTTCCATTATGTGTCGTTTACAATGTGTACAATTGAATTGACGTTTTAGAACGGCTTCAAAAGTAGATATTTCAATTATATAACAATCGAGTTTCAATAAAGTATTTTTGGATAAATGGATTTTGATAGTCCTCTTGCTAAAATTAACAGGTACAAAAAAAATGAGACTAACTGAATTTTCAGAAAGTCTCATTTCAAGTAATATATAAAATGATTATAAGGCGTTTTCGCGAATCAGATATTCTGCAATCTGAACAGCATTTAAGGCAGCACCTTTCTTGATTTGATCACTTACGCACCAGAATGTTAATCCATTCGGGTTTGTAATGTCTTCACGGATACGACCTACATATACAGGTTCTTCTCCAGCCAGAAATAAAGGCATTGGATATGTTTTGTTAGCAGGCTCATCCATAAGAATAACTCCGTCAGCTTTAGAAAAAGCTTCACGTGCTTCTGCAACCGAAACTGGTTTTTCTGTTTCTAACCAGATTGATTCAGAATGAGCGCGCATCACCGGAACACGAACACATGTTGCACTGACTTTGATATCAGAGTGCATGATTTTGCGAGTTTCGTGATACATTTTCATTTCCTCTTTTGTGTAATCATTATCAGTGAATACATCGATTTGAGGAATAACATTGTAAGCAAGTTGGTACGCGAATTTAGAAACTGTAGCTTCTTTGCCTGCACCTAACTCTTCATATTGTACTACTAACTCATCCATTGCAGCAGCACCTGC
>JBOFKD010000037.1:0-9043 GCA_051657165.1 Bacteroidales bacterium
CTTTTTATATATTAAAATGTAAACTGAATATTTGCATTGAAACTTTGAGTGAATCCCCAACATACATAGTCAGCGCTGTAGCTGACACCCACTCCAATTAATTTATTTATTGAATAAATATATCCCAAATCACCGCTTAAAGCGTAATCAGCGCTATTGTCTGAATATGTATCATGCACAATACTACTGTGTGCACTAGTCTTCTCACTTACCTCCTTTTTGTAGTACTGAGCACCTATACCAAAGGCTGATTGAAGATACAGTGTATGTTTTTTATGTTTGACCAAATCATACCCTATACCCAGCCCCATCGTGATATCTCTTAGTAAGCCGTTTTTTGTCGCAGAAAGCGGATATTCTTCAGGATTGAATTCAAGATCTGCTATTTTTTCGGAAGCAGTCAGTCTTGTTCCTGATATTTTAGCGTATGAATACAACCTGTTTGTAAGATAATATTTCATATTTACTCCAAGTGTATATCCGGTTGCATTCATATCTAACTTTTCATGTTCCGGCAACGAAAACCCTCCTTTTGCTTCTATTTTCACAGTTCCTTTCTGAGCAAACGTGCTAATTCCCAACGACAGCATAAATGCTGTTGTTAATACGATTCTCTTTTTCATAATAAATTGTGTTTTATTTATTGTAGTTTAGCTTAGTCAGATCTCTCTAAATCACAGACTAGTACTCAGTATGAAAGAGCCAATTATACTATTTTTGTAACATAAAAGCAGCTTATTAATTTACAATATTGCTGCTGATCAATAATTATATATTGTTTTAAATCACTTTCGATAGTGCTAATCAAATTGACAGAGTCCTTTTTTCTTCTCGATTATATATTAAATATTATATCCGGATAATCAGCCTCATAAAGCAGTTATGCTATTTCTTAAATACCAATATTTTTATATTGACTTGCTTTTATAATAAAATTATACGCAAATATAATAATTAATCACAAAATTCAAATCATATATATTACCGACTAGCATTACAATGAATTTCGCGCATAATTAACAGCTGCCTGTTTAAGTATTTATTTGAATTCAAGGAATACATGCATAATCATAACAACGCTTACTATCTTAATTAAATAATCTTATTCTTATAAGATTTACAGCAGACAAACCTTACACTCCTGTGAATGTTTATATATATAGCACTTAAATCTGTATGCTTATGAGTAAAAATGTTTAGAAAGGAGGCACATACAAGCCTCATGTTGTTGTGCTGGGCTCTAACTTTGGAGGACTCATAGCTGCGCGATTAATTCGTGAAGAAGCAAAAGATACGGTTGATATAACTGTTATTGATCAGAAATCATATCTTTTATTTGTCCCTAATATTCCTCTGGAAATTTTCAGCAACAATGATCCCGTTCAGAAGCTTCATATGTCTTTTTATCCTTTTTTGAAAGAAGATAAGACTGTTTTTTTACAGGCTAAAGTAATGGATATTGATGTAGATTCTAGATATGTATCAATAACGCCTGTAGAAAGACCCGGAAGTGCTTCAGAAAAAGTGTATTATGATTATTTGGTTATTGCTTTGGGCACAAGATTAGACTACGCTGCTATTCCGGGATTTTCTGAATTTGGACATACTGTATCAGACAGTTATTATGGAAATAAACTTCGCCGTTATTTGTTTGAAGGTCATTATAAAGGTGGCCCGATTGCTGTAGGCTCTGCCCGTTTTAAAATGGGCACAAAGGGTAATCCTGAATGGCTTCATGAAATGAAAGCCGCTTGTGAAGGGCCTCCGCTAGAAATATCGCTAGGCTTATCAGCATTGTTAAATGAAAAGAAATGGGGCACTTCTAAAAACATTACCCTATTTACTCCCGGAGAATATATTGCAGAAGATGCAGGTATTCCGATTGTTAAAGAATTTCTGCATATGGCAGTAGACCAGATGGGTATGAGCTATATTAATAATGTTGAGGATATTAAAGAAATTACGAAAGATGGAATAATTTTTGAAAATAGTCAATCCGTTGATGCTGAATTAAAGATTGTTCTCCCAAACTGGAATCCTCATCCATTTATGAAAATATTGCCTATCGTAGATGAGCAAGGGTTTGTTGTAACAGATCTGTTTATGCGCAATCCTGATCATCCGGAAATTATGGCCGTTGGTGATTGCTCTGCTCTTGCTGCGCCCAAGCTAGGTGGAATTGGGGATATGCAGGCACGGATTGTAGCACGTCAGATAGCAAAAGATATGGGTGTACTAAAATATCCTGAACAAGACTTACCATTTAAACCGACTATCATGTGCTTTGGTGATATGGGTAATCATAAAGCTTTCTATATCCATTCGGATTTATTCTACGGAGGCAAGACCGGAATCATGAAAATGGGATTTAAGGAAATGTATTACCGGACAGGAGGTAAACCTCCGGGATGGGGCATTCGTCTTACTGAAATTATGGGAGACTAATTGCATCTGTTTGCAAAATATAGTCGTTACATATACAAAAGAAAAAAGTCTGTAGAAAACCTACAGACTTTTTTCTTTTGTATCAGCCAACGCTTTCAACAAATCACCAATAGAGTTGAAAATCTCTGATGAATCATTTGTATCAAGCTCCCACTCTTTTCGTTTTTCGTTTACACGGATTACTGTTTCTGTATCAGATTGTATGAAATATCCATTCCGAATCAAAGCTTTTTCAGTCCATATCGTCCTGTATCCTTCGCCTTTACTTAAAAGCGAAACTGGATTTCTTCCTGAATGATTCATTTTGAAATTGCCTGTGTAAGGATCAAAACGGACAGAAGAGTTCTCAAATACTTCCTGAAGCGAGCCCTTTATGATTAAGTCTTCAGGGATATCAATAATCAGGCCTTTCTGTTTCTTCATCAGAAATACCCGATCAGCAATCTGCAAAGCCAGTTCAAGCTCGTGCGTTGATATGATGATTGTCTTACCAGTCAAACGGGCCAGTCTGTGCAAAAGTAACATTATCTCAACCCTGTTTGGCAAATCAAGATGAGCCGTAGGTTCATCTAAAAAAATAACAGGAGTATCCTGAACAAGTGCTTTAGCAATCATTATGCGTTGCCTTTCTCCGTCAGAAAGTTCGGTAAGCATCTTCTCTTTATAAGCCGTCATCTGAACCTGTTCAAGTGATAATGCAATAATAGCTTTATCTTTTTCAGAAAGCAACCCCATGAACCCTGTATGAGGATTTCTTCCCAGCGAGAGTAAATCTATTACTGTTAAGCCCTGTTGTTCTATGGGATCTGTTAAAACCAAAGATATCAGCAATGCTCTCTCTTTAGGATTCATCTTTAAGATATCTTTCCCATTAATGAGTATTGTACCCGAAAATGCTGGTTGTAATCCTGCAAGCGTACGTAGTAGAGTAGACTTCCCACAGCCATTAGGTCCCAAAAGACATATCATTTCGCCTTTACAGATTTCAAAACTCAGATCTTTCTGAACAATAAACGGGTCTGACTTCTTATGCCCATAGCCAATAGAAAGGTTTTTCACTTCGAGCATAGGCAGAGAATTATAAATCCAGTAGTCCTTCCGGAATTTGCATTATTATTTGTTTCGCTTTTTGATCTATAGACAAGACATAATCATCTACAGCAGGAATCAAAAGCTCTTCTCCATTCTCTGCTTCTACTATAAATAAAGTATTCATTGTAGAATCGTCAATATCAACGATTTCTCCGATTAATGCTCCGTTAGGCAATAGCAGGCGAAAACCGACTAACAGCTTATCATCTGCGTGAATCTCTTCGCCTTCACTTATATATGCCAGAGGATAGAATACTTCTTTATTTGTAAAGACTTTGGCATCTTTATCAGAATCTATTTTTTCCAATTTAACTAAAGCTCCATTTTCTGAACGAAAACGATATTCTTCAATGAAAAAAGGAACTAAAATCCCATCCATTTCACAAATGACATAAGGCGAATCGCATCTGTCAAAAATGTCGCTAGTGAATGTAAATGATAACTCACCGTGAATTCCGTGAGGTTTATTAAATTGGCCTATTTTTACTACTTCTTCTTTTGTAATCATCTTAAATTCTGGTTATTCTTGCACCGATAGCATTTAATCTCTTTTCGATATCCTGATACCCGCGATCGATTTGTTCAATATTATTGATGCGGCTTACTCCATCAGCTGATAGTGCTGCAATGAGCAAAGCTATCCCTGCACGAATATCGGGAGAACTCATTGTTGATGGTCTTAAAGGATATGATTTTCCATTCCCGATAATTGTCGCACGGTGCGGATCACACAGAATAATCTGTGCTCCCATATCTATCAGATTATCTACAAAAAACAAACGACTTTCAAACATTTTCTGATGAATCAGCACACTGCCTTTAGCCTGTGTCGCAACAACAAGAAATACACTTAGTAAATCTGGAGTTAGTCCTGGCCATGGAGCATCGGCAATTGTCATGATAGATCCGTCGATAAACGTATCTATTGTATAACCATCATGCTGAGGGATAAATATATCGTCTCCTTTTTGCTCGACAGTTATACCTAACCGGCGGAATGATTCAGGAATAATACCCAGATCATCATATGAGGTATCTTTAATCGTTATTTCTGAGCCAGTCATGGCAGCCATACCTATAAAACTACCAACTTCAATCATATCCGGAAGCAGACGATGAGAGCAACCATGCAATTTCTCTACACCTTCAATACGTATAAGATTTGAACCGACACCATATATTTTTGCTCCCATAGCATTCAGCATCTTACATAACTGCTGAACGTATGGCTCACATGCTGCATTATAGATTGTTGTTTCGCCTTTAGCCAGAACAGCTGCCATCACAATATTAGCAGTTCCGGTAACGGAAGCTTCATCCAGAAGCATGTATGCTCCTTTCAGCTCTTTCGCTTCAATTTCATACAAATGCTCTTCAGGCGAATACGTAAATTCAGCGCCTAATTTCTGAATACCCACAAAATGCGTATCCAAACGTCTGCGTCCGATTTTGTCGCCACCCGGTTTTGGGATAACAGCCTTTCCATATCTCGCTACCAGAGGTCCGACAATCATAACGGATCCGCGTAAAGATCCGCTCTTTCTCAGAAATGCTTCTGAGTGCAGATATTCCATATTTACATTTTCTGCCTTAAAGCTATATTCGCCAACTCCCAAATGATTTACCTCAACTCCCATATCTCGAAGAAGTTGTATCAGGTTATTCACATCCAGAATATCAGGAATATTACTAATAATCACTTCTTCGGCAGTAAGAAGTGTTGCACAGATCACTTGTAAGGCTTCATTTTTAGCACCCTGAGGTGTAATTTCACCTTTCATTTTGTGACCGCCTTCTATTATAAAGCTACCCATGGTGTAAAAGATTAACGTGGATTTTTACGTTGAATATTTTGTTTTGGTTTCTTTTGAAGCAGATCTTTTGATTCACTTAAACGAAACACATCCGGATTCATGCTAATATCTCCTCTTGAGAGCTCACGCATATCATCTATTATCTTTTTATCATCCACTGTCTCTTTGTTCCAGGTAAGGAAAGACTTCTTCATTTGATTACCAATCATCGAAGTCAGATTATTTCTTTCTTTTCCCGGTTCCATCGCTGAGCACTTTTCAATAAGATCTTCTACATATCGCCCGTAGTGCTTATATGTAACACGCTTCGTTTTATAAGCAACATTATCCGGTCTGTTATATAGATTTTCTTTCTTAACAATTTCATACGGATAATCGATATCCAGTTTAAAATCTGCCATAATTGCAAGATGATCCCACAGTTTGTGACGAAAATCTTCCACATTACGCAGGTGGGGAAACATATTTCCCATGATGTCTATGATAGTATGTGCGCAACGCGTTCTTTCAGCTCTATCTTCGATGGACAAAGCATGATCCACCATATTTTGGATATTACGTCCATACTCAGGCAGAACCAGACGCTTTAATTGAGTATTATATTCCATCTTGTCTTAAATTAAAGTGATTAAAAGCCCAAAACTTTATTTTTTGCAGTTGTGGCAACGAATTCTTTCAGATAAAAAGGTTCGAAATAAGCAATATCTTCAAACTCTTTTTTCTTAAACTTTTCTTCGGCCGGAACTACCATATATTTAGCCAACGGATGTATATCCTCAAGGAATAATGATTTATTATCCTCTAATGCTTCTTTGCATTTTTCGGCACCGTTTCCAAAAAATAAAATGATATTTTCTCTGCGTTCCTCTGCAAAAGAGTTTTCGTCAATAATCTCTGCTGATATTTCACGAACAGGATTCAGATTTAAATCATACATTGCAGCATATACTTCCATTCTACGTGCATCAAGCATCGGACAAAGGACAGTAGCTTTTCCAGTCATTTCTTTCTGAAGAATAGCCTGCGCCAATACAATCGGAGTCGGAATAGATATTAGCGGAATATTTCGGCCATAGCAAAATCCTTTTGCAGTCGAAACACCAATACGAAGTCCGGTATATGATCCCGGGCCACAACTTACAGCTACTGCATCAATCCCATAACCTTGTTCTTCAGCAAACCTTACAGCTGATTCCAAAAAAAGACCTAAATGAGTTGCGTGAGAGAACCCATCATGATTTTCTTTGTTAAAAATCACCTCCCCATGATGGGAAAGCGCAACCGAACAAATCTCGGTAGAAGTTTCGATATGTATTATTGTGGGCATAAAAATTCAAATTTTGTTTCTTTAATGCGCAAATATAAATAATTATCTTGCATCTTTGCTGAAAGGTTTAGCTAAAAACTCTATTTTTGCACCAATACTTCAAAAACAAACAGAATGATACAATCGATGACAGGATTTGGGAGAGCTGTCGCAGAGCTTCCAAATAAAAAAATCACAATAGAGATCAAGTCGCTTAATAGCAAACAGCTTGATCTTAACATGAGAATTCCTCAGCTTTATCGTGAGAAAGAAATCTTTCTACGTAATGAATTACTACGTCTGTTAGAAAGAGGTAAAGTCGAGTTTTCTGTTTATATAGAACAAATTGCTAAGGAAAGTAGTGCAGTTATCAACGGAAATGTTTTACAATCTTATTTCAATCAGGTTAAAGAGATTAGTAAAACTACCGGGTTACCTGTTCCTGAGAACATATTTGAAATCTGCATGAGACTTCCGGACTCGTTAAAAACTGAAATCCAGGAAATGGATGAGTCTGAATGGGAAACGATTTATGCTACATTCAAAGTTGCTGTAGCAAATCTGATCGAATTCCGTAAGCAGGAAGGTGAAAAATTACGTATCCTTTTCACGGATAAAATCAATAATATCGCAGCTCTTCTGAAAGAAGTTGAACCATTCGAAGGCGAACGTATCGAAAGATTAAAAGCTCGTATCACTGACAGTCTTGAGAAAATCGTTGTTGATTACGATTCAAACCGTTTCGAACAAGAAATGATTTTCTATATTGAGAAACTGGATATCAATGAGGAAAAACACCGTTTGAGTAATCACCTGAATTACTTCCTTGAAACAATGAGTGAAGGAACAGGACAGGGTAAAAAACTGGGATTCATTGCTCAGGAAATCGGTCGCGAAATCAATACGCTCGGATCTAAATCTAATCATGCTGAAATGCAGAAAATTGTAGTTCGCATGAAGGACGAATTAGAGCAAATCAAAGAGCAAGTTTTAAATGCAATGTAATTATTTATGAATAATAAGTTAGTTATCTTTTCTGCGCCTTCCGGATCAGGCAAATCAACTATAATCAACTACTTACTGGAACAAGGTATTCCGGTAGCTTTTTCTATTTCTGCTACAAGCCGCCAACCACGTGGTCAGGAGCAAAATGGAAAAGAATATTATTTCCTTACCGCTGAAGAATTTAAATCAAAAATAGCCAACAATGAATTTCTAGAGTTTGAAGAGGTCTATACAGACTGTTTTTATGGAACTCTGAAGAGTGAAGTTGACAGAATTCATAATTTGGGACTTAATGTCATTTTTGATGTTGATGTTGTTGGTGGTGTAAACATCAAGAATGCTTACGGAGAAAATGCTCTTTCTATTTTTATTCAACCACCGAGTATTGAAGCTTTACGTGAACGATTAAACGGTCGCGGCACAGATACTCAGGAAGTAATCGAAAAGCGCATTGCAAAAGCTGAATTTGAATTGGGATTTGCTTCTAAGTTTGATGTAGTGATTGTAAATGATGACTTGCAAAAAGCGCAAGAGGAGACTTATCGTATAGTTACTGAGTTTTTTAATCGCCCCTGAGTGAATGTATAGATATTTTATAGCTTTAGCATATAACGGAACAAATTATTGTGGATGGCAAATTCAGCCAAACGGGAATACAGTTCAGGCGGAGATAGAGAAAGCTTTATCTATGCTCTACCGTAAGCCTGTTGAAATTGTTGGAGCCGGCCGCACAGATGCGGGTGTTCATGCTTCTAAAATGTTTGCTCATTTTGATATGGATGAACCAATTGCTTCGGCTGAAGCTCTGACAGACCGGCTTAACCGCATGCTTCCGCAGGATATTGTTATTTATTCGGTAAGGCCTGTTCACGAAGAAGCCCATGCCAGATTTGATGCAACAGCTCGCGAATACAAGTACTATGTAACGCTTCATAAAGATCCGTTTCGTAATAATCTTACATATCGTATCAATGGCTCTCTTGATCTTGAAAAGATGAATGAAGCTGCACAGAAATTGTTTGATTACATTGATTTTACCAGTTTCTCTAAATTGCATACTGATGTAAAGACCAATAATTGTACGATTATGCATGCTCAATGGGAATTAGAAAAGGACGGAACTTATGTTTTCACGATTAAAGCAAACAGGTTCTTACGGAATATGGTACGTGCTATAGTTGGCACATTGCTTGAAGTTGGAAAAGGGAAGTTATCTATTGCTGATTTCTGTCGCGTTATCGAAATGAAAGATCGTGGTAAAGCAGGAACTTCAGTTCCGGGTAAAGCATTGTTTCTTGTAGATGTAGAATACCCTGAAACAATTTACATATAGGATAAAAAAAGAGCGGTCATATATGAGGGCACTGAAAAACCCTCTATC
>JBOFKD010000038.1:0-1909 GCA_051657165.1 Bacteroidales bacterium
GGGAATGAGCATAAAATGGAATTGAAATATAAGGATAAGTCATATATGTTTGATTTTCCTGATATGGAAGATTCGGGATATACCATGCAGGTTGATAATTTGAAATCTGTGGATAGTTTATATGTAAGATTACAGCGTACAGGTAACTTGTCAGACGAACAACTGGGACTGATCGTATTGAATAAAGGAAAGCTTAAACAAGTGGCACTTATTGCTGCAGGAAATGAGCAATCGGTTGATTTCACTTTAAGTAAATCAGATTTCGAATCGGGTACAGCCTGGGTCGTGCTTTTTAATCAGAACGCAGAGATCATAGCTGATCGTTTGATTTTTGTAGAGAAGCCTGAGCAAAAACTTCAGTTCTCCATTGAAGGGAATAATACTTCGTTGCGTCCATTTGCTCCGGTTCATTTAGATGTGAGTTTGAAGGATGCCAGTAATAAACCGGTTCAAACGACCTTTTCGTTAGCAGTTCGGGATGCCGGAAATCATATTGCACGTCCGCATACTATTCAGACTGATCTTTTGTTGATGTCTGAAATCCGCGGATTCGTTCGCAACCCGGAATATTATTTTGATGAAAAGAATACGGATCGCCATCAGGATTTGGATCTTTTGTTGATGGTTCAGGGCTGGAATCGTTATTATCCCTGGAAAATGATGACGGATATAACATTAGATTCGATTCGCTATATGCCTGAAATAGGAATTGAAACCACAGGAAAGGTTGTTTCGATGGTTAAACAAATACCTAAGCCGAATGTGGATGTATCGTTCTTATTGCATGTAGAGAATGATTCAACCAAACAAAACCACATGTACACGTCTAAAACCGATGAGGTAGGGCGCTTCTCTCTTACAATTGATAGTTATGGGAAAATGCCATTTATTCTGGGTGTAATGGAGAAGGGAAAGAGAAAAGATTATCGGATCTTACTGGATAGACTCTTTAGTCCTGAACCACAAGCGTATAATCTGACAGATCTTCAATATGAGATTAAACAATTATCTGAAGAGGAGAGTGAACTGATTATTAAAGATAAACCGTTCGATGAAAATCTGGACTCTCTTTTCTTAGCTTTTGAGGATTCACTTAAACGTGTGGGGATCGATGAAAAAGTACATCGGTTAAAAGAGGTGAAAGTCAAAGGTAAAAAGGCAAACAGAGAAAATGATATTTTTCGCAATAAAGCAACTTCTGTTGCATATTATGATATGGCTACCGAAGTTGATAAACTGATTGATCAGGGTGAATATATAGGTAATAATCTGATAGAAGTTCTTCGGAATGTGAATCCTAAATTTATTTATTTTCCTACATCAGTTAAAAAGCAACAGAAGATGTCTGATAAGGAGGAGTCCGGGATGAATGATTATGAACCTGGTGAGACGATTAAGTATAATCATAGAGATGTTCTTTTCGTTGTTGACTATGAAACAATTTCGGATGAAATTATCCGCTCTGAGTTTTATCGGACACTCAATGTGAATGCTATAAAATCGATCTATGTCAATGAAACAATGTCTGCAAAGGTAAAATACTGCGGAGATCCCTTAGCGAGTCCGATTCAAATTGATTCGCGATATGGATGTGTGGCATTTATAGAGCTGCATCCGGAGGATAAAATCCCTGCCAGAGCGGGTAAGGGTACACGAAAAACCTGGATTGAAGGTTATCAGCATCCTTCAGCGTTTTATCATCCCGATTATTTAACGTTGCCGCTTACGGAAGACTATCGTCGTACATTATACTGGAATCCGATGCTGACTACTGATGAAACAGGAAAAGCAAATATACGTTTCTATAACAATAGTCGGTGTAAGCAGATTGAAGTGCATGCCGAGGCTGTGATGCAGGATGGACGGGTAGGAAGTTATAAAGAGTAACAGACTTCTTATGACAGTCCTG
>JBOFKD010000039.1:0-2330 GCA_051657165.1 Bacteroidales bacterium
TCCCAAGCCTGATCCCGGCTATTTTTTTATCGATCTTATTAGTCAGAATATACAATGAAGTATTTGGTAGTCGGGCTTGGAAACATTGGTCCCGAATATGTATATACACGTCATAACATTGGCTTTAGAGTAGTTGATCAAATAGCCGAAGAGGCTGGAGCAACCTTTAAAGACGATCGTTATGGAGCTGTATGTGAAGTAAAAGTAAAAAACAAGATACTACTTTTGCTTAAACCATCAACATTCATGAACTTAAGCGGAAATGCTTTGCGTTATTGGATGCAGAAAGAAAATATTCCTGTTGAGCGGGTATTGATTATTGTTGATGACCTGGCTCTTCCTTTCGGAACTTTAAGAATGAAGCCGCGTGGGTCTGACGCTGGTCATAATGGATTAAAGCATATTCAGCAAATTCTGGGCAATGACAGTTATCCGAGAATCCGTTTCGGAATAGGCAATGATTTCCCTAAAGGACACCAGGTTGACTACGTACTAGGCAATTTCACACCTGAGCAGGAAGATTTGCTGAAGGAAACATATTTGAAGCGTGCTGCAGAGATGACTAAAAGTTTTTGTCTTGCAGGCATTCAAATCACAATGAACCAATTCAATAATCTAAAGTAAACAACAATGGCTGCAGAAGTAAGAATTGATAAATGGTTATGGGCTGTGCGAATCTTTAAAAGTAGAACAATCGCAGTTGAAGCCTGCAAGAAAGGCCGTGTATCTATAAATAATGTCACTATCAAACCTTCAAGAATGATTAAGGTTGGGGATGTTATTCAAGTTCGTAAGCCTCCTATTACTTATTCGTTTAAAGTTCTGCAATTGGCAGAACGACGTATGGGTGCTAAGTTAGTCCCTGAATATATGGAGAATGTAACTACGGCAGATCAATACGAGATTTTAGAACTTCAGAAAATAAGTGGTTTTGTTGACCGTCAAAAAGGTACCGGTCGCCCAACCAAGAAAGACAGAAGAAGCCTGGAAGATTTTACTGATCCTATGGTTATGGATGACTTTGATTTCGAATTCGATTTTGACTCGGAGGATGAATAAAATAAAAAGGGAGAATCAAATTTGCTGATTCTCCCTTTTTATTCTTAGTATAATTATTTCTTTGCAAATTCATTATAAAACTCACAAACGGTCTCAATACCCTTTGTAAACAAGTCTAATGAGAAGTTCTCATTTGGTGAATGAATGGCATCTGATTCTAAACCAAATCCCATCAAAACACTCTTCATTCCTAAGACACGCTCAAAAGCGGCAATAATAGGAATACTACCCCCACTTCGTACAGCAAGTGGTCGCACACCAAAAACTTTTTGATAAGCTGCTTCAGCTGCTTTATACGCAGGAAGAGTTATCGGGCATACATAACTTTCACCACCATGCATAGATGTTACTTTTACCTTTACATAGTCCGGTGCAACATCCTCAAAGTACTTCTTAACCAACTCCCCTATTTTCTCATGATCCTGCCCCGGAACTAAACGGCTCGAAATTTTAGCATGAGCTTCAGACGGAAGTACCGTTTTCGATCCCTCACCCTGATATCCGCCCCATATACCGCATACATCGAATGTCGGACGAATCCAGGTACGCTCCAAAGTTGAATATCCTTTTTCTCCGAATAGAGCATTCAGATCCAAAGCTTTCATATATGCTTCGTCCGTATGAGGAACTTGTGCAATCATATCTCTTTCATCCTGCGATACAGGAAGTATATCATCGTAGAAATGAGGAATTGTAATGTGTCCGTCTGTATCCGTTACATCCGCGATCATTTTACAAAGTACATTAATAGGATTAGCAACTGCTCCGCCAAATATACCTGAATGCAAATCTTTATTCGGGCCGACTACATCAATCTGCCAGTAAGCTAAACCTCTCAAACCTGTTGTAATACTAGGTTGATCTTTACTAACCATACCTGTATCAGAAACAAGAATTACGTCAGCTTTAAGCATATCCTTATGAGCTGCGCAGAACTCTTCAAGACTCGGAGAGCCAATTTCTTCTTCTCCTTCAAAAAGGAACTTAACATTCACCTTAAGCAAATCATTTTTCACCATTGTCTCGAAAGCCTTAGCCTGAATATATGATTGCCCTTTATCATCATTTGCCCCACGAGCCCAGATATGACCATCGCGAATCTCAGCTTCAAACGGGCTACTTTTCCATAATTCTAATGGTTCCGCTGGCATTACATCATAATGTGCATATACAAGTACTGTCGGATATTCCGGATTGATAATTTTTTCACCAAACACAACCGGATTACCCTTTGTTTGCATCACTTCGGCTTTATCAGCACCTGATTTCAG
>JBOFKD010000040.1:0-2234 GCA_051657165.1 Bacteroidales bacterium
AGTCGAACCTCCAAATTCAACTGTTAATCCGTCAACTGATATCATTCTTTACTGATCTATTAGTTCTTAACGACAAATATAAGGAAAATCCTTTGAGAATTTTTACGAGAGGGCGGAAGTGTGCATACATTTTATGGAAATTTGCTTTCTCAGGCCGCAATAGTGCGTAATTATTTCAGTAAATAAATCAAAAAATGGGTTTAAGCCCGTGGGAGCGCTGTTTTTGTGTTAAAGGCGGGATGATCTCGTTCCTAGGATGTTATGTGGTTTTCGGTTACTGTTTTTTTTAGAGACTATGTTTATTTTTATGACTTAATTCGAAATTATGCTTGCAGATATGCTGTTAAATCCTAATTTTGTTTTCGCTAGAGGCCTTATAGTCAGGTTCTGGAATTTAATATATGTTAATTAGTAAACTAGGTTTGCAGCAATTTGTATTAGTAACCCGTCAATAATAATGAAACACATAACGCAGAAACATAAAGAAATGGAGGAGCAGCAGCTTATTGATGGAGTGATCCGTCAGGATCGCCGTTCGCAACGGATGCTCTATGAGCGTTTTGCACCTCTGATGATGTCTGTATGCTTCAGATATGTGAATGACTACGAAGTCGCGAGGGATTTGTTGCAGGATGGGTTCGTGAAGGTATTTAATTCCATAGGAACCTATCAGGGGGCAGGATCTTTTGAGGGGTGGGTCCGGAGAGTTTTTTCAAATTTATGTCTGGAGTATCTGAGGAAGAACGATGTGTTAAGAGATTCGTTGGTGCTGGAAGATCCCAGTGTATTATTTGAGCCGGACTATTCGATGGTCGAAAGGCTTTCTGCGAATGAATTGATGGAGATTGTGGCCGAACTGCCTACAGGATTCAGAACAGTATTTAATATGTATGCGATAGAGGGTTACTCTCATAAGGAGATAGGGGATGCATTGGGTATAACAGAAAGTACATCCCGTTCTCAGTTTACCAGAGCGAGGCAATATCTGCAAAAGAAATTGCATGAAATAAGCAAAGGCGAAAAGAGCTAATCTGACATTTTCTCAATCATAGTGAATTTAAAGTAAAAATGGACAAAAGAGACGATCAACATTTAGACAAGATATTTCGGGAGAAGTTAATTAAGCATCAGATGGATGTTCCGAATGATATTTGGGATGCTATCGAGGCTAATCTTTCCGATCGACCTGTGGTGCGGATTCCGTTATGGAAGCGGCCATGGTTTGTTGCGGCATCGTTTCTGCTGTTGGCTTCAGCTTCGGTGTCTGTCATGTACCAGGGGCTGAAGGACGAGAATGAGAAATCTAACATACAGATTATAGAGCAGACTGACCCCGGTTTGTTGAAATCGAATCCGCTGATAGAGTCCTTGCCTGAGGTTAACCGTATGGTTGCAACCCCGGCTGCGGCAAAAGCAAGCGGAAGAGGACCGGTAAAGGTTCTGACGGCTGCCTCTTTTACGAGACCGGCAGTCGAAGCTGATACTAACGAGTATATGGCGGAGGAAGATACTGATTTGGCAGCGGCGGATGCTCAAATGGCAGAACCGCAGGAGGATCAGATTGATACATTTGTAAGCGATGAAGAAAAACAGGCTAAAATAAGAGCATTTGAGCAAATGGGTTCGGATGTTTCCAAACAACCTGAAAATGAATATAATAAAACTGATAAGGTAAAGCGGAAGTCGGGTTTTTCTATTAATTTTGGTAACTCGGGCTTTTCAAATCAGGCAACCAAGAATGCGGATGCTACTTTGAGACGTTACGCTACGAAATACAATGCGGAGCTGCTTCAGATGGTTCGTCCCGCAGGACAGGTAGAGGATGCGGATGTGAAGCACTTTACACCACTGTCGCTGGCTGTGATGTTTGACAAGGATCTTATCAAAAACTTATCGGCAGAGATCGGTGTGTCTTATACATACATGCGAAGTGAATTGCGCAGTAATTCGAGTTTTCGGAATGAGACACAGCATCTGCATTATCTGGGGATACCTTTGGCTTTTCGCTACAAAGTGTGGAGCTGGAAAGGTCTTTCGGCTTATGTGAAAGCCGGAGGAGCAATTGATTTTAATATAGCAGGTACATGGAAAGAGGCTTATTCGTATAATGCCGATTACGGAAGAGGTTCGTTGAGTGCTTTTGACGAAGCACTGGAGAATCGTCCGCAATTATCTGTAAATGGAGCTGTCGGTGTGGGATATAGTTTATCCAATCTGTTTCAGCTTTATTTTGA
>JBOFKD010000041.1:0-9727 GCA_051657165.1 Bacteroidales bacterium
TGACATAAATAGTCAGACGGCCTCGCTCTTATATACTATTGAGTGTAAAACCTATATTTCCGGCAGGCAAAATCTCTTTTAGGATTAAGACCTGTTCTTTCTGTCTGATGAATATTTAATTCAGCTTTAAATTCATCAAACTCCAGAACATTCTCCATACGCTCTATTTCTTCTATTCCTTTTAATCGCTCTTCCTGAGTCTGAATCTCATATTTTAAGCCTGTGAAATATGAATAAATAAAGCGTGCGACAAAAGAAGCTCCTCTGATAATCTGATTATTATGAGATACTCCTCTTAATAAAATGGCCAGACTATACCGATCTGTAGAAAAAGATATCCCCGCCCCCATTCGGTTAAGCGGACGCAGGCTATTACTTTTTCCAGCTCTGTAGAAATAGAACTGATTATATCTCAACTGTAAAGGATGTCTGTGAGCAGTATCATCGGGATGTGCTAATTCATCATATAAGTATATCTCAACATCTACCGGCTTTATACCCGAAGCTTTAATCTCTCCGTTTAGCACCACTCTTGCTATTCTCTTTATAAAATCAGAATAAGATTCATTCTCAAACTTGTCCGGAAACATCATATTCTTATTATTCATTCAAGATGGTATGTTAATATTCCATCTACTATCCTTGCTGGTGAAGTATAAGGATGCTCTTCTGATTTTGTTTCGTTTTCTATATGAATAACAGTCCATCCTAAACTTTTAAGATAATCAGCTACCATTGAACGATGACATCTCCACCACAAAACTTCTGAGCACATAATAGCTGTCTTCTTTTCTTCAGCTAAAGAGATCAATGCATCTATCCCATCCCTAAATTCGTCAGTCTCCAGATAATCCGCATAACCTCTGAATGACTTATTAAGCCAGACTATATTCAGCGAATCTTTTTTTGCCGGCCGCAATCCGCCCAACTGACGAATATATTCATACTGAATCCCGGATTGGTTAAGGCTATCTTTCAATCTGTCCTGATTAAACTGAGGATATTTATCTGAACCGGGCAGAGATCTGATATCTGCCAGGACTTCTATATCATACTCTTTCAATATATGTATAAAGCTTTCTATTGAACGGGTGGAATGACCAATTGTCCATATTTTTTTCTCCATATCCAATTCTTTTGTTTCTTATTATAACGACGTACGGAACAAAAAGTTATATTTCATAAATACATAAGTTATTAAATAAAAGAGAGTGCCGGAAGAAAAACTTCCGGCACTCCCCATCAAATTCAACCTTAAAAAATAATTCTAAATAATCTGTATTCTATTTATTGACATCTGCCGTATTCTGATCTCCATAAACCGGCTTAATACTGAAAGAGTAGACCATTTGTCGCGGATGTATCAGGTAAGGTTCATGCGGATAAGCACCCCAGCTTGTATCTCCTCCTAATCCCATCTGTTTATAATCAATATTCCAGGAGACCATATCTTTTGGTTCAATATCTGAGATGTGTCTCTGATGTTTCTTTGCATCCACTTCAGACAGTTCTTCATACGGAAACATAAACACACTCGTTTCGATAAGCTTGTCAGAAGAGGCCATTAATCCATTTCCGGATTTATTTGTCAAAGCAACCCATCTTACATCACTTTTATTTCCTGTTTCCTGAGGACGATCATAACCGAAGAACTGATCTTTAACATTTCCTTTATATAATCCCACGAAAGAACTTTGTTTGCGATCCTGATAATTCTCATGAGGTCCGCGTCCAAACCATTGCATTTGATCAAAAGATTCGTTCAAGGCTAATGTAACCCCCATTCTTGGAATAAGCGGCAACGTATCATGCGCAGGAATAAATTTTGTTCTCACATCCAGGTTCTGATCACCCGTTACTGTATAACGTATTTCTAACCGGGACTGATCAGCCGGTAGTTCGTATACTGACAAGATCTGGTATTCTTCACCTGACAACTGAGATGACTCAAATGCAAGTAGCTTAGCATCCCGACCTGCATGACGCCAGGTATCACACATTTTAGTCAGACGACCACCCATATCATTATCTGTTGACGCTCTCCAGAAATTAGGCTTCATTGGAGCTTTCAGAATCTCTTCATTATTTATAAGAACAGAAGAAAGAGCGCCATTATTTTTATCAAATCCATACTTTACATTACCGGCCGAAACAGATATCTGATCATTCTTTTTTGTAACAACTAATGCCTGAGAATCTGATTTATCCGTTTTCTGCATATAAAATGGTAATTTAATCTGAGTAGCGGCTAGTTCTGTTCCTGCTTTTAGCAATCCTTTATCATTCTTCTGTCTGGCATAGAAATTAATGAAATATTCCACACCCGGCTCTAAGTTTATTTTAGGGAAGGAAGCAGAAAAGAGATCTTCTTTCTGAGGCGCAAGCGATACATTATTTATACGTCCGTCTGCAACAGGATGCCCATTACCTTCTAATGTCCAGTAAAAATCAAACTCCGCAAGATCCGTAAAGAAATGTTTATTCTTTATTTTCACCAGACCAGTTCCATAATCAGCAAGATCAAAAGCGATATTCTGATAAACGGTTTTCACTTCGTGAATATGAGGCTTCAGAGTTCTGTCAGCAGCAACGAGTCCGTTCATACAAAAGTTTCCACTACTAGGGACTCCTTTAGGAGCCATATCTCCACCATATGCCCAATAAAACTTACCATCGTCAGTCTTCTGAGCAAAGCCCTGATCCACCCAATCCCATATATGACCACCCTGAAGTGACGGATATTTCTCTATCACATCCCAATAATCCTGTAAATTACCCACACTATTACCCATAGCATGTGCATACTCACATAAGATCAGAGGTTTCGTTGGCAGATATAAAGAATGATTAATCAAAACATCCAGCTTTTTATACATAGGACAGAAGATATCGGTATGCGGTCCTTTTATACCATCTTCCGAATGCACGGGTCTTCTTGACTTATCATTCGCATGTACCCAATGATATGTTTTTCCAAAGTTTACACCTTCGCCACTTTCATTACCTAACGACCAGATAATAACTGACGGATGATTCTTATCGCGTTCAAACATACGTTCAGTGCGGTCAATAAAAGCATTTTCCCATTCAGGTTGATTTGCCAGTGAGCGCTCAGGCTTATATCCCATACCATGACTTTCAATATTTGCTTCATCAACGACATAAAGTCCGTATATGTCACAAAGCTCGTACCAGCGGGGATCACAAGGATAATGAGAAGTACGTACACAGTTAATATTAAATTCTTTCATTAACTGTATATCTTTAATCATGGACTCTTCGTCAACTACATGTCCGGTCACGGGATCATGTTCATGACGATTTACACCTTTTATATAGACAGGTTGTCCGTTTACAAGAAGCTGTGCATGTTTTATCTCAACTTCACGAAAGCCGATTTTACGGGATATTACTTCTTCTACTTTATTTCCTTTACGAAGCGTAAGTATCAACTGATATAGATTTGGTTGTTCTGCACTCCATAAAAGAGGTTCTTTTATAAGTTTTTCAAAAGTAAGTGTATCCGCTACTGAACTGAATGATTTCTGATCCTTATATATTGTTTTCCCGGACTCATCCGACAGATGCACATCAACGATGCCTTTATCCTTTAGTTTATTACCACCCAGATCCACAAACAATTTCAAAACGGCATCTTTGTAATCCTGATCCAGATCCGTAACAATTTCAAAATCTCTTATATGAGTTTTCGGTCTGGCGTACATATACACATCTCTTTGAATACCGGCAAGACGCCAATAATCCTGATCTTCCAGATAGTATCCATCACTAAATTTAAACACCTGAACCGACACATCATTCTTCCCGGGTTTTAGATATGGTGTGATATCAAATTCTGAAGGTGTTTTAGAATCTTGAGAATAGCCGACTTCTTTTCCGTTTACCCATACATAAAAAGCCGATGCCACTCCACCGAAATGAAGGATAATCTGACGGTCAGTCCAGTTTGCCGGAATCTCGAATGAACGTTTATAAGATCCTACAGGACTGTTATCTTCCGGAACAAGGGGTGGATTCTTAGGTATACCGTATCCACTACCTACGTAAAAAGGATAACCAAATCCTTCCAACTCCCAGTTTGAAGGAACAGGAATTGAATCCCAGGAATCCGTATTGAAGTCTTTTGTATAAAAATCAAGCGAACGATCGCTTTGTTTCGGTACAAACTGGAATTTCCATACTCCGTTCAAAGATTTATAATACGGTGATTTCGATTTATCTCCGTTTATTGCCATATCTTTCGTTGGATAAGATAAAAAAGTGGCAGCCGACTTCAATCTGTTTTTATGCAATACATTGAAGTTTTCCCAGTCATTATCTGAATGCGGATATTTTGCTTTTTCTGCTACAACCGTCTTTTTCTGTTCTCCGGATTGTTTATCCATCGGTATTCCTTCGTATTGCGCAAAAACATTAGAAGAAAATGCCAGAAGAGAGAGAGATGCTATAATATATTTAGTCATAATATACTTTTAATTATTCAACAACATTTTTATTGTCATCGCTGAAGACCATCCAAAATTCGGACAGTTCAATGCTTCCCCTGTCAAAGGATTATAATTTTCATGAATAGGTCCGTCTCCGGTAAGTCCCTGCGCATTATCAATATATTTATTCATCAGTTCGTCTGCTTCAGCCACATATCCATAATTACGAAGACCTTTGATTCCGAAATAAACCTGATCTATCCAAACCGGACCACGCCAGTATCCTCTGACCGGTCTTAAACGCGGATGGCTGATATCGAGTGTTCCTAAAGGAACAGTAGAATTAAATTTAGCCGGATCAATCATTTTGTCCACGACAAGTTTTGCCTGCTCTTTTGTTGCTATTCCAGCCCATAAAGGCAGCCAGCATTCGGCACCCATTACACGGATAGGTTCGTTAGAATCCAGACGTATATCATAAAAGAAACCTGTTTCAGAGTCAAACATCTTTTGTTGTACATACGCTTTTATGAATTCACTCTCATTTTTCAGTTGTGCTGCCAACTCTTTTTTGCCGAGCTTGTTTGCCATATCTGCCAGGATATTTTTCTCTGCATACAAGAATGAATTCAGACAGACATTCTCCTGATTCATAGACCAAGCTTTTTCCGGATCATTTTTCAACATCTGTGTTTCGTCAAAACGAACACCGTTATCCATTCCACTTTCCCAGGCTGCTGCAATTAAAGTTCCATCTGTCGATCCATATTCGCAAATTCCATTTTTATCATGATCTCTGTGGGAATACCACCATTTATGATACTTATATAGTTTGTCAAACATTTCATTCAGAAAAGCTTCATCCTTTGTTTCGTTGTAGATGTTCTGCACAGCCCATGCAGCCAAAGGAGGTTTTGTGTCTCTCCAGTTATTGCGCGATTTTGTATAGCTTACGAAATCCGGAATCATCCCATCTTCTGCCTGATAAGCAAAAAGTGAACGAACCTCATTTTTCGCCAGTTCAGGATTGAATAATGCTGTAGCTGAAGCATGCTTCCATGAGTCCCATGACCAAAATCCGTAGAATCCGCAATAAGAAGGATAGCAACCATCATACTGAAGGTCACCGGCAGCAGTTCGCCAGTTCGCCAGTAAGGTCATCATTGATTTTACCGCAACCTTACGATGTTTATTTGTGAGTTTATCATTATTTGCGGCAAGCAAAGATCCAATGTAAGAATTCCAGCGTTTTTCATTTTCAGCAAATACACTTTCTGCATTCAAAGCCGTAAGCTCCATACGTTCTTTGGTTAATTCTGCACTATTAAACGCGAATGTCTGCGTTAAATAAGCTACATACTTATCTCCCGGATTAATCTGTGCTGCATTTATCTCCTGTATTGTCAGAGAGTCTTTTGTACGCTGTATGATATCTTTTGAGGTCAGATAATTCACCTGCAATAAACTTCCGTCTTTCGGATTGGTATAAAGTACCTGCTGCTTATTAACGTCAATCTGTCCATCTTTATTAAAAAAGCCGGCAAGCCAGTTCATTGATATTTGTAACGGACGATCTGATATATTTGTAATTGTAGCTTTTGTCAGTGATGTATGCCCGTTTACCATACATAGTTCTGTCGTAAACTGAAGGACTGTATCTTTAATTTCTTGTCTCAATTTACCCGGAAGGTATTCTGATACATGCAAATTTCTCGACATATCATATTTCGTACCATCAACTATCAATTCCGGTTCGGCCAGCGATCTGGCAATCCATCCTTTCCCATTCATCATAAACGGACCAATAAAACTGCCGTTATACGATTTGCTTTGATTCTCTGGTAGAGAATACCCTATCCATGAGCCCTGATCAGCAAATAGATTAAGATTGCGCTGACGCTCATCGGAAGGAATATTCTTGATATTAATTAAGTTTGGAAAGTCTGACTGATTCTGAAAACTAACCACTTCCGCACGAGGTTTCTCTGTAACACAGGAAAAAAGAGGAAGTGTAAGAAAGGGTAGTACTTTTATATATTTATTCATGGTCCTGTTTTTTATAAGGGAAGAGTTAGTCACTCTTCCCTTTATTTAATATTATTTACTGAAGTTCGGATTCTGAATCCAGTCCGGATTTAATAAGAACTCATCATGTGGTATTGGGAATAATTTATGCTTTGTATCTACATAATTCTCCACATATGGTTTCTTATGATCTTTCAATGATGTCTCGGTTATTCCCCAGCGAATCAGATCATACCATCTGGATCCTTCCAGGGCTAGCTCACATGGTCTTTCCACATCCTGCAAATGCTTTAACACCTCATTCTGGCTCATCGTCTCAGGCAGTAATGTAACTTTTGCCCGGTTTCTCACCTGATTAATATACTGAATCGCATTTCTCGTATCTCCTCTGTGGTTCAGACATTCAGCATAAAGAAGTAACACATCAGCATAACGGACTACTGGCATATTATATGCGCTTGCATCCCAATATTGACTCAAAGACGGATCCCATGTAACAAACTTATGCCAGAAGATCTCATCAGAGTTATGATAATCTGAGAATTTTTTCCCTTCATCAAAATAGAAGGCTGTTGTTTTCGGATCATCAAACAGGATTGTCGTATATAACCTTGTACTATAGTCACCCTCCGGAGTAATATCTTTTTTCATCGTCTCAAAAAGCCAGTTCGAAGGATAAGCTTCCTCATAACCTTCGGCATTAGACGAAGCAAGGTGAAGAGCTATGCGATGATACTCTCTGTTACCACCTGTTCTGTCACCGGAAAACTGAACTTCAAATACAGATTCTTTATTGTTTTTGTGGAGTCCGTCAAAGTTATGAGCATATTCTTCCATTAATGAATACTTCCCGATTAACTTCTCAAACTCTTTCTCAGCCTTCTCATAATCATTCAGAAACAAATACAACTTACCTAATATTGCTGCAGCTGCATATTTTGTAACTCTTCCGGCTTGCTCCGGTTTATACCCTCCCGGTTCCGGAAGATAAGATTGCACATCTGCCAGTTCTGATTTTATAAAATCCAGCAAAACACCAGGTTCCGCCTGTTTAGGATAAAATTCCTCATCAGTACCTGTCAATTGTTTTGTGTAAATAGGAATTCTCTCTCCATAATTCAGATACAATCTGAAGTAATAATATGCTCTCAGAAATCTGGCCTCTGCCATAGTTTGATTTTTAACAGCTTCAGATACATTCGGAACTGTCGGAATATTATCAATACATTGGTTTGAATAATTTATACCTCTGTAAAGATAAACCCATTCGGCTTTCGTTACATTATTTGTCGGTGTATTGATAAAAGAAGCTATCTCGAGCCAGGAGGTTACATCCGGACGATAATCCAGTTCGTCACTTCTGTAGTTGTCTACTACAATAAATCTTTCGAAAGGTCTGCCCCAGTTCATATTTGGCTGCAAGTAACCATAGGCACTGGTCAAACCCTTCAGAATATCTGCTTCGCTTTTCCAGAATACAGACGGAGTAAGGTAATTAGGATCTCTGTCTTCATCTAAGAAACCTGTACAAGAAGAGAGCCCTAATGTCAGCATAAATGCTACTATATATTTATTAATTCGTTTCATTTAGATCTAAGTTTTTGGTTTGTAATAAATTGCTTATCAGAATCCGAATTTCAATCCGATCATATAAGTTCTGCTTAACGGATACAGAGCATCATCTACTCCCATATAAGATCCGCCGCCTGTTGATCCCATACCCGGATCATATCCTTTATACGATGTTATTGTAAACAATCTGTTTGCACCTACATAAACCCGAAGATTATCTATCTTTAGCTTCTGGCAAATGCTTCCCGGTAAGGTATAACCTAACTGTAGGTTATTAAGTCTCAAATAACTTCCATTCTCCACAAAACGATCTGATGTTTTATTATTCCCGTTCGGATCACCGATTACCGCTCTTGGCACATCTGTGTTTTTATTATCTTCTCTCCATGAATTCAGGGCATCTTCCCCATAATTAAAGTGTTTATCCATACGAATCAGCTGACGTTTCATATAGTTGTATCTTTTAGCCCCAAAGTTTCCATAGAAATTAGCGACAAGATCAAATGCCTTATAACGCATATTAATATTGAATCCTAATACTACTTTCGGATTACCTGTACCTACTTTGACCTTATCATTCGAATCAAGTTTTCCATCTCCGTTCTGATCAATAAAACGAACATCTCCGGGTTTAGCAGCCGGCTGTAATGGATTCCAGTTATTTTTCTGATCATAGAATCCATACTTAGAATTCCAATCGTCTACCTCTGCCTGACTTTGAAATAATCCATCTGTTTTTAAAACCCAGAATTCACCAATCTCTCCGCCTACATAGGTACGCGCAGGACCTACTTCATCCAGATATCCCGGATCAGACATTTGTTTCAGCACACTCTTATAATGAGAGATATTCAAGTCCAGATCATATTGGAAGTTACCCACTTTACCATGATAAATAGCCTGCATTTCAACACCTGTAGTACGCAACTTCCCTTCATTCACAATTAATGATCCAAATCCGGTACATAAGCTGATGTTTTTACTGGAAAGCATGTCTTTAGTATCTTTAATGTATCCTTCAACAGATAATTCCAGTTTATTATTCCAAAGACCTACATCCAGACCGATATTCTGATACATCGTAGTTTCCCATTTGATATTATACGAAGGTAAACCTGTTATCGCATATCCTAAGTTGATACTATTTCCGGCAAGGGGATAATTCAGTGCATTATCATTATATGTCAGACGTGGAATATATTTATAATTACCAATTGCCTGATTACCTAACCCACCGTAGCTAAGGCGTAGCTTTAAGGTTGAAACCGTCTCTTTCATATTTTCCCAGAACCCCTCATTAGCCACATTCCAACCTAATGAAGCCGATGGAAAGAATCCCCATTTTTTGCCATTCGCAAAACGTGATGAACCATCATAGCGAGCGGATACCATTAATAAATAACGATAATCATAGTTGTAACTTAAACGACCAAATGCTGATTGCAAAGCATTTCTGTTATACCCGCCACCCACAGCAAAGTTGTCCTGACCATGAATCAGGTAAGTCATATCATTATTCTCAAAACGGGAAGCAGACCCCATTAAGTCAGAATAGCTTCTTTCTTCCTGAGACAAACCTAACATGGCTGAAATAGAATGCTTATCTTTGATCGTCACATCATAATTCCCTGTTAGTTCCAGCAATGTCTCCATTGCTTTACTTCTTGTCTCATATAATGAAG
>JBOFKD010000042.1:0-1771 GCA_051657165.1 Bacteroidales bacterium
AGATAAAATAGCTTTGTTTACTGTTTTAATGTATGTTTTAAAATCATTAATCTTCTCTTCTATAGAGATGAAATCTTCAGGTAGTTCTATATGCATAGCTTAATAAGTTAATTTCAGATATAAGAGCAGGATAGTTCGAATAAATATCCTCCTTTGTGAATTTATTTTAACCAAGTTGCTAAGATACAAATCTTGAGTCTGTTTAATCATACTTTGCATTATAGTTATTCTTGTTTGAAGAAAACTTTTCTGATTAATTAAAGATAGGATAGAATACGAGTTTATTTTTTTTCTAAATATTCAATATAATAACCCTGAGTTGAATCATCACTTATGTGCTGTTCCGACTCACAGGGTTATTATAATCTTCTTATTTATTGCTTTATTCCCTCTTCTTACCAAAAGAAACTAACCGATGGAAATGATAAGACAACAAAAGCTTCTTTCATCCTTCCAATTCCTTTAAACTAATCCCGAATTTATTCTTCCATTTGGTTAAGCCATTAGCTGAGCCTCCTAAAATAATAGCAGCTGCTGTGGAAGGGCTGGAGAATAAGTAATCGCGGGTAAAGACCAGGTGGCCATCTTGCTGTACCAAAGTTCCTTCTGATAGTAATTGTGTTCGTTTTTTTTGCTCTCCACCACCAAAGCATCCAGCCACTTTGACAGGGCCTTCGGACCCTTTAAACACAACGAACCCCTCTGTGGTACGCTGCCCTCTGGCATTCGCTTCCCGTCCTTCTTTTGCAGCTTTCAGATAGAGAATATCATTATCTTCCGCTTCGTCGGCCAGATCTTTTGATTCGGGAGTAGGAGATAGGAGAGTGTGACGTACCAATGGTTCGAAAATCTTGTAGCCCATTGTGTTGGTCAGTAGCCGTAACTTATCGATAAATTCTTCCATTTCGGCAATGTCAAACTCAGAAAGAGAAGAGCGTGTAGGGGTATTTGCATTACGGAGTTCATAACGCCCGGACTCTCGTGCTATTTCGTACAATCTGTTTTCAATGTATTTTATATGCGCCTTATTCAGATTGTTATCTTTACTGATGAAGACGATTGTTGTAGTCCAGAAATCTTTATCCGGGCTTTTAAGATGTTGTTCCAGACGGCTCTGTACATCTTCAGCCTCACCGATATAGGCAGGCGGAAGGGAGTCAGTAAATTCAGGATTACCGATCAGTAAATAAATTCCGCTATTATGTAATTCCTTCCGCTCAGGCGATTCTTTGATCAGCGTACGCGGTATGCGATAACCTAATCCCGTCCAGTTGGAAAGTTCGCAGATAACTCGTCCGTTTGGATCTCCATTCACCAAAAACATCCGTATCGTTTTCCCGTAGTTCGTATTCATGTTTATCGGATATATATTTAAAAGCAAAGATGTAAAATTATATTTAAATATACAAATCAACGGAACTTTTAAAGAACTTAGCTTTCTACAAATATCAGGTTACACGATGTTGGGTTACAAGCCCGTGGATCTTGGTTATGCTAGGTTTACCCGGATCTCACAGACAACCCTGACGGGGTTGAAAGACCAGGAGAGGTTCACCGCTGATTACCGACAGAGAACCCTTTCAGGGTACACTTCAGATCGGTCGCGGAGCGTTGGTCAAAAAATGAATGTCTCACCTCAATTATTAATTACGAAATTCTTTCTTATGCCTTTCAAATTGAGAAATTTGACTAATACAGATCGGCAGATCAACCCTTAAACTTAATTGAGGTGAGTTGTTTTTTTAATCTGCATGAACGATGCCTTTTAAGA
>JBOFKD010000043.1:0-26674 GCA_051657165.1 Bacteroidales bacterium
ATACAGGTAGCGCAGGGAAATGAGAATAAATATTTTGCAACAGATGCAGAAGGCCTGAAACTGATCGACACGTATCAATCAGAAAGTCAGCCGGATGTATACGCACAGGCAGCAGAATATCTGTTTCCTTTCAGACTGAATCTGACTACATCATCGGACGATCAGATGAAACTACGCTTCAGTGACTTCTCAGTTTACGCACTAATCATTCAGCTGATACTGGCTGGCATCGTGTATGCAGGAGTCGATAAAAGAAAATTCAAATGGAGCACGCCAGCTACCTTGTTATTCGGATTTTATATTCTGATTCCATATCTGGCATATAAAAATTATTTCACAGAAGACTAAAACTTAAAAACACTATTTAATATGAAAACTTTAAAACTATTGGTTGCAGTACTTATTTCCGCAGCATCATTTGCAGCATGTACAGATAACGCATCACAGAACAAAGAAAATACAGAAACAACAACTACTGTCACTAAACTGACAGCGGTGGACGATATTCTGGCCAACGGTGGTCAGTATGTAAATCAGGAGGTAGTCATCGAAGGAGTATGCTCACACCGTTGCAAACACGGGGGCGGAAAAATGTTTGTAATAGGCGATGATCCGGCAAATATTATCCGTATCGAATCGTCTGAAGCAACCGGAAAGTTCCCGGTAGAAGTTACAAATGCGATTGTGAAAGTAACAGGAAATGTGGTAGAAGAACGTATTGACGAGGCTTACCTTCAGAAATGGGAAGCCAAATTAGGCGAAGAGTCCAAACAACACGGAGAAAGCGCTGCGGGTTGTGCAACAGAAAAAGCAGCACGTAAGGAGTCGGCAGCTACGAAAACAGCTGCAGAACGTATCAGCGACTACCGTCAGCGTATAGCAGAGCGCAATGAAAAGGAAGGTAAACCTTATCTTTCGTTTTATCATATCAATGCTGCATCCTACGAAATATTAAACTAAGAGCGCTCTATGAAAATAAATATTCGATTATGGCTGAGGATTATCCACCGCGATCTGTCATTTCTGTTTTCGGGACTGATTCTGGTATATGCCATTTCGGGGCTTGTACTTAATCACCGTGACTCAATCAATCCGGACTTTATACTCACTCAGAAAGAATACCGGATTTCGGGAGCACCCCTCACAAAAGAACAGATCAGCGATTCATTCCTGAAACGTATGCTTCAGGAGCAGGGAGTAGAAAGCTTGCCTTTGAAGACCTTCTACCCGAAAGCTGATATGGCAAAAGTACTTCTGAAAGATAAAAGCACATTAGCGATCAATCTGCAATCGGGTGAAGTTGTTCATGAATCGATCCGGAAGCGTCCGTTTTTCAGTCAGATAAACTGGCTGCACTACAATCCGAAGGGATGGGTCGTTTTTGCAGATTCACTGGCGATATCACTGATCATTATCACACTGACGGGAATATTTATGAACCGTGGGAAGAATGGTCTGCGAGGCAGAGGAGGCATAGAGCTGCTGATCGGAGTATTAGCACCTCTTATTTTTATTCTTTTGTATAAATAAAGATTCTAACGTAGCTATCTTATGAGCTAACAGACACTTCAGCTAGTCTGTTAGCTCATTTTTGTTTGAACAACAAATAATATTTTGACAAATAGTTTGCTATATCGTTTAAAAACCGCTAATATTGTAACCGCAAAACAAACTATTGTTTGCAAAATGACAAAATGTCACCAAAACAATCTAATTGTTACCTTTTAACACATAGCACTGATGAAAATCAAAGGAGAACCGAGAGCTTTCTTAAGCAATGAAGCTCGACAGCTACTCAATTTGTATGAATCTTTAGGTGAGCGCGCTGAAATATTTCTTCCGCGTCATATCTACGATAACCTCACAAGTTTCGTAAAATTGTGTTTTGAAGAGCCTGATGACCCATCTGCTCAACAGGCCGAAATCAATCGTTATTTACTTAAATTCCGGGAAGACATTCCAGGCTACACTGACGTCTCTCTGATGCTTTATCCGACGACAAACTCCAAAGCTTTTGAACTAAGCGGTCGTCGTGTTGAATTCGTTAAGAAGATCAACAATTTCCTTGAAACAAAAACTGCGAATCCGGAAGCCAAAAAGCTTCTCAATAATATAAAGAACACACACGACTTTTCTGTCGGCACTCCTCCCGTTAAAAGCAGTCATATCGAATTTATATCCCAGGTTCAGTTAGGCGGACAAGTATCCGATCTTCGCAAATACCGTGACGTCATAGGTGTTACAGGCGACTTGAATGAGGCGCACTGGAATTATCTGATGGACACGCTGGAGCAAATGATCAGCCAGAGTACGCACTACACAACGAAAGCAGAAGTACATGACTTCCTGAATCGTGCACGCTGGGCTGTGAACTTCAAAGGCTTAAACGGAATGATCCCTACGGTCGTTTCGGGACGTGCCGATAAGGCAGTAGAGTTATTATGCGGCGATGTGTTTAACCGTGCAGCCGTTCGTGTCATGGAAAACCCTACGGGTGAGGAGCTGTTCAATGAGATGCTTCTCGATTCTACATACGTATTTGTCGTAAAAGTAAAACATGCCCGGATCAATCCTTATTCGGGTGATAAATGGTTCCCTCTTCTGACACGTATCGTTATAGTAGACGATTCGAAGGAGAGCCGTAGTTCAAATACCTCCCTTGTATTCTGTTTCCACAACGGAATTATCAATTCATTAAATAAAGTACATACGAAGAAATTAGGTTCTCCGGCAAGCACTCAGTTAAATCTGCGCTTAATTCTGGAGAATGTTAATCCGTCATATCTGGCTGAGTTCCGTGAGAAAATAGAAACTCAGATTGCCGAATATGACAGAGAAATCGTATCCGTACTTAACGAACAGGTAGGTACAGACAAGGATGCGGCAAAACGTCTGAATGTATTCAAATTAGATCATTTTGCACGTAAGATCGTACAGGATAAATATTCCCTGCAAAAGCTGCGTGACTTTATTTACTTCCTGGAGAATTGTCACAAAGAGGAGAACAGACAAACACAGACACGTGAATTAATTGACGAGTTTGAACAGCGTGTGCGTCAGTATTTTTACTCAAACAGTGAGCAAATTGATGTTCTGAGTGTACTTGAAGGAGGTGGAAGAAATCAAATTCGCACGTATGGGAAATACCTTCTGCAAAAACCTCTTCACAAACTATCACCGAAGGTATACCGTGCCTGCGAACTGATTCTGAGCATCATCCCAAGCAATTATGAACGTACGCTGAAGAATCATTTCCACAAGAATTTCGGAATCAACTTATTCTTAGAAAAATACCAGAGCTATATCACGAAAATCGATAACGAGTCGAACAACAAAGGGCGTTACGATAACTTCCTGAATGATCTGGGAATCCGCGATAAATATCGTGCATTATCTGAAGAGGATCAGACAATCGTAAAAGATTTCTTATCCGCACTTGGTAATCTGGAACAGACATCCATTTCGGACTCTGTACAGATGATCATCCGCGACCTGCTGTTTAATTCGAATGGTCGTCCTAAGCCCTACATTATTTACAACGCCATCCAAGCATGGGAGTACAAAGACTTATTACCGGATGATTCATTCGATATAAATCCGTTTGATATTGAAATAGAGAATCATGACGACGGACGTCTGGCTTATCAGCGTCTGACAGAAAGATTACAGCGTATTAAATCTACGCTGGCTCTGTTTGATGACAGCGGTAGTCTTTGGGATCTATTCTGCGAAAACACAACCATTTTAATCAATGACCCGAACAATCCGACCGGGTACACAGACTTCAATTCAGAAGCTGTAAACAACTTCCTTCGTTTCATGAATAGCTGTAAAATCACACTATTCCTGGATGAGGCATATGCTGACAGTGTGAAGATTGAAGGAGATGATATGCCGAAATGGAGAACCCTTTCGCGCTATATCATTAACAACATCAATGCACAGGCGAACATCAAGGCCGTTTCGTCCCTCTCGACTACGAAAAATCTATCGGCTACGGGTGATCGCCTGGGAGCATTGGCTGTTACACCACAGGCAAAAGACATCGTACCTTTCGTACGTATGCATAACTCGGCATCACACGGGAATAATAATTCACTACTGATGTTGAACAACCTGCTGGAAGTAGCGCAGGTTGCTAAAAAGATAAAAGATACGCTTGAGAGTGAGCTTCCGAAGAATGCGTCGCGTTTTAAGATCAAAGATTCAATCATTCGATTCATTCAGGAACAAATCGGACGCACACAAAAATCCAATGCGAACAGCATCGCGAACAGACAATTACATAAGACAGCCGAATTTGAAGGTAGTCCTTTGTATATATTCTTATTAGATGAGCTTGTATCACTGGATAAACTGGATATTCTGCATCTGCCGGACGATTTCAAGTATGACGATGAACCATTCTTTGTTTATTATCAGAAACAACTGGTAAACAATCTGAACAAGTTCCGTGTAAACAAGAACTTCCGTACAGAATCTCTGGAACGTATGAATCTGGCGAAAGATGTAGCCCGCGAGGTTTGTGAAATATTCAATAATCCGAATATCGAATGGCTGGCATCTGACGGATCTTACCTCTTTAACTTCCGTATCAAGGGAGGATATTCTTACGCGGATATTCTATGTTTCTGTCAGTATCTGGCATTCTACCGCGGTATTGCAGCAGTGCCTTATTCTACAGGACTGGTACGCTTCTCTGTAGGCGGATATCTGAAAGACGGCAAAGAAAGTCTGCACGTATTCCGTACCGAGATAAAAGACGCTTTCTTTATTTTCATGAGATACTGGAGCCTGTTTGCCGACAGACGTTCTAATCCGGAGTATGATGAAATGGAAAGTCAGGCGATACTTGATCAGATCTTTGCATACAAAAAAGACAAAGAGCTGATTGATGCCGTATTAAACGACTATCAGTTCTCAGCAAAATATAAAAAAGACAAAGCTCCATCTTTACAGATCCGTGATATACGTACACTTTATCATGCATCACCTGAAAGAAGCGGTGTAAGCATCACAACGATTGACCGCTCTGCAAACTCGGTTATAGAGCTTCACGGAGACAAGATCGGCTCATGTCGCGATGTATTTGATTTTATCCGCAGTGCTGCCTTTACAAAGGTTTATGAGACGCTTCTGGCTCAGGTTTATAAGAAAGTACCTGACATTTCGGATCTGGACTTTAATACTGTCAGCTCGAAATACGGAAAAGCAATTATTCTGAAATATATCACGAATAAGAAAACATTCCAGCCTAACAATCATGTACTGGACGATCCGATGGAACGCAATATTATGCGTGAGATACTCATCGAGATGGAACATATCTTATTTTCTGACAGCAAAGTGAAGATTCTGGCTATTGATGCTACCGGAAATCCGGAACTCGATAAAGCTAAACTGGAAGGTATCAATGTGATCATTAAGAAATTCATTCGTGAAATCTTACTTCACTTCAATCTGCCGTTTGAAAAAGAGAGACTGGAACCTAGCCGTAGTGAGATTATCCGCCATACGGGTGAAATCTTCGAAGAGGTTGTCGGAATAAAACTGGCTGATCTGAATCTGCAAATATGGGTGGATGAATTCATCAACCGTCTGCGTGAGTTTGATGAGTTCAAAGAAACACGTCTTTCACACAAGAGCATCGGATATATTATGGATACAATAGCCAAAGGTATCCGTGGCGATGAAAAGTCGGTGACAGATCGTATTCTGTATCTGTATCTGCTACACAATGATGATTCGTTCTTTAAACTTGTTTCTAAGAAACTAAAATTCTTCAGTGATAAGATTGACCTTTGCGAAGACGGTGAACTGAAAATGTTTACCGAAGAGTTTATAACTGAGATTCTACCGTCTGAGCTACAGGAGATCAGCAATTACATCATGCGTCGCAAAGACATTAAGATTGCCGAAGAAGAGATACATAAGGTTAGCCGTAAGGTGGTTCTGTTCTTCATCAGTATGATTAAACGCACGAAAGGAACAGACTATTACAAGCGCTATACGCATATATTGGTTCGCCTGGTCGAAACAGCCTTCATGACTCAGAATTCAAGCGTGAACCAGATGGTTCAGCATGGGATCTCAATCTATCGCGGATTTGAGATGGAAGACCGTACGCTTGAAACATTCAATGACGGAGCTATAAGCTGGATCAATACGCTGATGGCGAAATGTGGTGTTATTTCATCGGAACAACCGGTACAGGAACATACACGTATCGTAACAGATGCGAAGAAAAGAGAGTATCCGTTCCATAAGATTGACCGTGCTGAGACAAAAGATAAAGATTTTGAAGCCCTTCAGGGACCAAATGATTATATAAAGATGCTGGAGCTTCGTCCGGATTCTTCTTTCTTTGCCAATCGTCTGGCTCGTTTTATCGACAATATGGACTCTGACGATTACCGTTGTAAAGTAGTGAAGCATGGAATGGTGAAGGAGCTGGTTATCTTCCAGAAAGGTTATATGAAATACCTGACTGACAACTACCGTCTGAACCATACAGAAGATATTTCGCTGGATGATATACGCAATTTCGTACCGGATGTAATCAGCTTCCTGGGAGCACCGGAGAAACTGATATCATTCCCTCAGATCGGATATTTTGATATCAAAGGACCTAACGGAAATATCAAAACGATTGTCACTCCACTAAAACAAAAAGTGGATTACTTCGGAGATGTCAAAAAACCGCGTCTTACAATTATCAACGAGAAGATTAAAGAGATGGGTGGTAATCCGCGCCATGGATCTTTATTCGCCGTAGAAGAGAATGACGGTAGCATATTTGTTATCGAAATTAACGGAGACAGTGGCGTTGGTAAGTCAGAGATGATCGCTGCCTTTATCCTGAAATGGTTACGCAATAACCTGGAAGGTATACGCTCGGTGAAACTGATTGCAGGTGATATGTTCCATGAATTCCAGGATGCAGAAGGAAATCTTTACGGTATCGGTACAGAAGTAGGTGATTTCAGCCGTACAACGGACTTTGACCCTGATTATATCCGATATTATAAGTATCTGTTCGAAAATTCAGCAGACAGCAATGTGGAGGATCTTAACTCACGCAGTACAGTAAGCGGTATGTGTGATATTAGTATGCCTTACAAGATAGACATCATGCTGAGTGCCGGAAACTATTCGAAACAAGAGGCCGGAATCACACGTGTAGATAATCCGGAGAACTTCCTGCTTTATATAGACTCACACGGTGAGCGTAAAGAGAAGGCTACCAGTCAGGACGGACCAAACTTCCAGCGCACGCTGAAACGCTATACGGCCGATAAGAATATTGTGAATGTAATTGCCCGTCATGGCAACTATCTGGATGATATTCTGGACTGGGATTATGATGCAACCGAAAAGACTTACTTCCTGGCATCATCTTATAAAATGATTGATAAGATTGATATCACAGAAATCGTCAATCAGATATTTGCCGGTAAACAATTCAAACGCAACGGACATACATACCGGATTCTTTCCGTTTCGTTTGATATGATCCGCAACAGATTTAAAGCGGTTGTATCTGACGAAGAAGATATCGAAAATGTATTCACACTGGAAAGAAGAATTTTCAGTGCTATATTTGACTCACTGGCAAGTACACCGGGCGGACAGCCATTCATTGCAGAAGAAGGACAACTGGAATCCGTATTAAACCTGGTTCGTTGTATGAATGGCGGTAAAGACGGAAACGGTAAAGCACGCAATATACAGTGTGGTGTTCTTTCTACTGAAATTGGTAAAAAAGGAAGAGAGATTACCGGACCTCAGAAAGCCGCGATGGAACTAAAACACCTGATTCAGGATGTAAGGGTAAACCGTCCGGAGATAAACGAAGGTAAGACTTTTGTGAAACGTCTGCTGAACGAAAAATACTTCCATATTTTCAAAGGCATGATGAACAGCTCTGAGATCTGGCGTTACAACTTCTTCATCTATCAGCTGGAGAATATGCGTAAAGCCGATTATCGCAGAATGGATGATATCACTCAAAAAGTAGACATGAGCAATCTGGTAGATTTCGAACCGGTAGATCCGGCACATATCTTCAGCCCGCTGCTTGTGAATCCGAATCTGAATATCGAGCTATCCAGCTTCAGCGAAACATTCGAAGAGCTGATGAGTCTGCCTAACTATCCGGAATTCGCAGAAGAGTTCACCGCTAAGATGAATCTGTTGTATCAGGCTGACGGATATAGCGAAGAGACGAATATCAATAATATGATCGTTCAGCTTCTTCTTCTCGAAGGATACGTAACAACGGAAGATGTAGCTCGTGGCAGTGTTATTGAAAAGGTTAACCGCGAAACTATAGCTGCGGCTAAATACGCTGTTGTTAAGTATATATCGCAACCAGCTAAAACTGTAGAGCAACTTCCGGTTTCAGAAGTGAGCGAAACAAAAGAAAAAAGTAACCGCAAAAAACAGAAGTAAAGAAGCACACACTTTCTTTCTGTAACTAGTGTCAATAAGAAATCCCTGTTCTGAATTCCTTTAAGGAAAACGGAACAGGGATTTTAGGTTTTAAGGAGAAATAATTCTTTCCGGGACTTCCCGAGAAATTTATACATATATGAATAGGGGTATTTCTAAGTTGCTGCGTTATAGAATAAAACGAACTAATAAATTAAATATCAATCAGTATATGATAAAAAAGTTTCTATATGCAGCTACAATGATTGCTCTTTTAACCGGATGCGGAAGTGATGATCCCATTAAGGAACTAACTGAAACCCCCATTCAAAAGCCAGTAGCGGATCCTGATAAAAATACTGGCGACGAAAAACCTGTTTTAGAAAAAGATCCGCTTACGGAACCTGAACCCGCTGACTTAACAGCTTATTTCGATATCAACAATACTTTAAATATAAGTGAAGTAATCAAGTCTGTATCAAATACATCAGGTGAGAAATCAATCAATGGTAAAAAGCTGAATATCATCAAAAGTGAAATCGAAACACGGAATGATGAAGAAGGTAGATGTATCCTTAATATAACCGGAATAATAAACAATAATTCGTTCAGCAAACAGTTTACATTTGAAGGATTTGCGAAAAAGCCTAAAGATTATTTCATGGCAACCAGAGCTAATGTTAAATGGAAGGAGAATCTGACTTCTGCTCCTGAAAACTCTGAAATTGCATTTGATGAACTGTATCGCTTAAAACAAACCGGAAAATTCACAGCCCGATATTTAAGCAAATGGGTAGATTTCTATTCGAGTAATCCCGAAGGTAATGACTTCTATATCTTTTCTGAAGAAGATATTGCAATGACTCAAATAACAGATGTTAGTTATGACAATGGATATATTACATTTATCATTGACTATAAAGGTGTACAAGGAAATTCATCTTACAAAGGACGCCCATCTCTCGCTTTTGATAAAAATGAATATTACAAAAGATTTGTCACTTTAAATGCGGATGACGTAAAACAATATTATATGCGTGGCGTTTACGAAAACCTCGAATCATTTTACGGAAACGCGATTAACATAGCCGATGATAAAACATTTATTGTTGAATTAGTAAGTAACAGCAAAAGCTACGATAATAAAAGTAACTCTATCCGTTGTAAATTATCGCTTACTACGTATAAAGACAGTGATCATGAACTGGCTCAATTTGAATTTGACTTCTATGGCTTTAAGCCGCTGTCTGATTTAATGAAAGAGTGGTCCCTGACGACAAGACCGGAACTTAATGAATATATGAAAAAGCGATTAAGTAAACTACCAGATGGGAATGTAATAGAAGAAATGCAAAGATACTCCATCTCCAACTGGATAAGAATGGCACAAATGTCAATTAAACGTGATAATAAAACACTGGAACTTTACCGCGATAAGATCAGGTATAATAATATTGATGCAGATGCCTGGATTCCTGTAAGCCGGCGTGTGATTCATTCAGATATACTACTTATTGCTCCTCATTTTGAACTTATATCGGCTGAGAAAAGAAACAACAAACTTACGCTGAAAATACAAATGGTATATGTTAATGAGACTTCTATAAAAGGATTAGTCAGTTCTTTAGATATAGCTCTATAGAGATTATATCTAATTTATACATTTAAAAAAGATGTACATTCCTTCTTAAATACAGAAAGAATGTGCATCTTTTTTTATTGAATATCATAAAAAAAACACACATATTTATACCTGTTTGTTTTTATACATTTAAATTCAAAAAGCTTCCGGCTCCCGTCTGCAATGGAATTAAGCAGGTAACACCAAAACGTAATCACCTTATTATTAATAAAAAAAGTATCACCCTGTGATAAATATCACAGAGTGATACTTTTCCTTAACTTATTTTTGCTTCATAAATATTGCATTAATAAAATGAAGAAAATATTAAAACTCATTCCTAATCAGTTTATTATCCCGCTCTTCCTGCTTGGAGGAATCGCTATTGGTCTGACCGGATATATTATCTATATATCAAGGGCCCATGCTTATCTGTCTGACGAGCCATCAGGATGCATTAACTGTCATATCATGACTCCTTATTATCACTCATGGATGAATAGTTCGCACGGAAAGAACACTACTTGTAACGATTGTCACGTACCGCAGGATAATGCTATACATAAGTACGCATTCAAAGCTATTGACGGACTTTACCACTCTGCAGTATTCACGATGCGTGCAGAACCCGATGTAATACGTCCGCGGGATGCAAGTTGCGAAGTGATCATGAACAATTGTATTAGATGTCATACTCAATTAAATACTGAGTTTGTCAAAACAGGTATGATTGACTATGCACAGACTAAAAACGGAGAAGGCAAGAAATGCTGGGACTGTCACAGAGATGTACCTCACACTATGGTAAGTAATGTATCTTCAGCTCCTAACGCAATAGTACCAATGCCGGAATCACCGGTTCCGGCCTGGCTCAAAAAAATGATTAATAATAAAAAACCAGAATAGCATCATGTTCAAAAGATTATCAGAATCCATCAAAAAACGTCCGATTATCGGATGGGGAATATTTGCATTTGCAATGATAAGCGTATTTATGCTTGGACTTTTAGCATCTTCAATTACGGAAAGAAGAGCTGAAATCGCAACACTTTACGCTAATAAGAAGATTGACATTGAAGGTATCAATGCAAAGAATGAAGAATGGGGTATCAATTACCCGCGTGAATATAACACCTGGAAAAAGACGAAGGAAATGGATTTCTCCAGCAAGCACCTTGGGAATACAAAAGAAGATGCATTAGCCAGCCGTCCTAAAATGGTAGTTTTATGGGCCGGTTATGCTTTCTCTCGCGATTACAATGCTCCCCGCGGACATATGCATGCTATTGAAGATGTAACAAATACGCTAAGAACCGGAACTCCGGATCACGATCATAAGGATATGCAACCTTCTACTTGCTGGAGTTGTAAAGGTCCGGATGTACCACGTATGATCCAGGAAAAAGGAGTAGAAGAATTCTACAAAGCATCATGGAGCCACTACGGCGCTGAAATCGTGAACCCTATTGGTTGTGCTGATTGTCATGACCCTGTTACGATGAATCTTACGATTACCCGTCCGGCTCTGATCGAAGCATTCGAACGCCAGGGAAGAAGCATTGCTGACGCAACACCTCAGGAGATGCGCTCTCTTGTTTGCGCACAGTGTCACGTTGAATATTTCTTCAAAGGAGACAATAAGTATCTGACTTTCCCATGGGATGGCGGAATGACTGTTGAAGACATGGAGACTTATTTCGACAGCCTTGATTATAAAGACTGGACACATACACTTAGCCGTGCTCCGATGTTGAAGGCTCAACACCCGGATTATGAACTATTCCTTCTTGGGCCTCACGCGAAGAGAGGATTAGGTTGTGCTGATTGCCACATGCCATATAAGGCAGAAGGTGGAATCAAATACTCTGATCACCAGATCATGTCTCCTCTGAAAAATATCTCCTCTACTTGTCAGACTTGTCACAGAGACAGTGAAGAGAATTTGAAACAATACGTATACGAGTATCAGGACAAAGCTCTGGAAGTTCGCAATCGTATTGAAGACGAACTTACAAAAACCCATATCATGGCTAAAGCAGCCTGGGACAGCGGTGCAAATGAGCAACAAATGCAACAGGCTCTTCAACTTATCCGTCAGGCTCAATGGCGCTGGGATTTCGCGGTAGCTTCTCATGGTGGATCTTTCCATGCTCCGGTTGAGACTCAGCGTATTCTGGCTCACAGTCTGGATAAAACAATGCTTGCTCAGCTTGAACTTCAGAAAGTATTATTCAACCTGGGAGTACAGGGTGTAGAAATGCCGGATCTTTCATCGAAAGAAAAAGCACAGGAATACATTGGTCTTGATATGAAAAAGTTTAAAACAGAGAAAGAAAACTGGATTAAAACAACCCCTCCTACCTGGTTGGAGAAAGCTAAAAAAGAGGGAAAAATCGTAGCTAACTTATAATGACAGAAAAGTCTAAACATATTATGTGGCAGAAGCCATGGGGATACCCGGAAAGTATAACTATAGTTGGAGGAATCATGCTGATTGGCATGATTCTTCAACTTGTTACCGGACCTTTTAACTTCTACCTTCTTGCTTTCCCGATGAATATTGTTACAGGAATCATTCTTGTAATCATAAGCAGCATTGCCGGATTATTTTACCGGAAAAGCAGTTTTGTAAGATGGCTGTCAGGTGTACCAATGTCGGTATCTCTGATTGTTGCACTTCTGATTCTGACAATCATTATGGGATCAGTACTTCAGGTAAGAGAAAGCCAGACGTCACTCGGGATTGATGCAATGACCTCAAACTGGGCATTTATACTTATATACACACTCACTCTTTTGTCACTTGGCATTACGATCATAAAACGACTGAGAGCCTTCAGATTACGTGATTATGCATTTCATCTTAACCATATCGGGCTATGGCTTCTTATGGCTGCGTCCGGACTTGGATATGCTGATATGGAGCGTTACATTATGCACGTAAGGGAAGGAGAAACAGAGTGGAGAGTCTATGATGATGCCGGAAATGTAAAAGAGCTACCTGTTGCTATATTACTGAATGATTTCGATATGGATGTTTATCCTCCTAAACTGGTTATTATAGACCGTTCGACAGGAGATGTACAACCTAAAGATGAACCTGCACTATTTCAGATCGATACAGATGCTCCGAAAGGGGAACTATTAGGATGGAATATTGAAGTGAAAGAGTACTATCATCAGGCAATACGGAATGCAGACAGCACTTATCGGGAAATGCCAATGCCCGGAGCCACACCTGCTGTAAAAATAACCGCAACAAAAAATGATACTATTCTTGAAGGATGGGTATCAGGAGGAAATCAGGCTCAACTACACAAGACATTACCCGTTGACGATAATTACAGTATCGTAATGACCGTGGCTGAACCCCGCTCATTTAAATCCGATATTGTTGCATATGCAGAGGACGGAACAACAAAATCTCAGATTCTGGAAGTTAACAAACCCGTATCTGTAGGAAGCTGGAACATCTATCAGTACGGATATGACAATAATGCCGGGAGATTGTCCTCTTACAGCAGTTTTGAATTAGTATATGATCCATGGCTAGCTCCGGTCTATCTGGGTATTATCATGATGATGCTCGGATCCTTCGCAATGCTATGGACCGGAAGAAAAGGAAAGGAGGCAGAGAATGAACTGGAGTGATTTCATCTATTTTGCCATACCGGCTATAGTATTATGGCTGATTGCAGGTATTACAGTATTTTTCAGAAAATACAAAAAATGGGCTGATATATCCATGATAGCAGGAATAGTTGTTTTTGCTGTATTTATCATCTTATTCTGGATTCACCTGGACAGACCGCCTATGCGGACTATGGGAGAAACCAGACTTTGGTATTCATTCTTTCTGTCCGCTGTCGGATACGGAGCTTATAAAAGATGGAGCTATCCATGGCTGCTAAGCTTCTCGGCTCTTATGGCCGCTGTGTTTGTGATAATCAATCTGGCAAAACCAGAGATACATTCAAAAAGTCTGATGCCTGCTCTTCAGAGTGTATGGTTTATCCCGCACGTTACTTCTTACATTTTATCTTATGCAATGTTTGGAGCTGCAACTATCGGAGCCATCATCCAGTTATCAAAGCAGAAACGGGATGAGATGATTTTCGATTTCATCGATAATATGATCTACATCGGTTACGGTTTTCTTATGCTGGGACTACTAATGGGAGCGATCTGGGCCAAAGAAGCATGGGGGCATTACTGGTCTTGGGACCCGAAAGAGACATGGGCTTTTGTAACCTCTGCTGCATATCTGGCTTATATTCATATCAGACTTAAACGCGCAAAGAGTGCCGATACCGTAGCTTTATGGTTTGTTCCTCTGGCCTTTATTCTGCTAATGATTACCTGGATCGGCGTAAACTACTTACCGTCTGCGCAGGGTAGCGTTCACGTATACTAAAACAGAACACCTAAAAATAACAAACATGACAAGACTTTTATGTTTTGCTTTATTGCTTCATTTTCTTTTCACTCCATCGTTACAAGCACAAAACGAGAATGAAAAGAATAATACATTTACAATGTCTGCTCAGATAAGAGCCAGAGGAGAATACAGAAACGGGGCTTTGTTTCCTTTTGAGTCAGGAGATGATCCTGCTTATTTCATAAACAACCGTGCCCGTATCTCTATGGATTATATGAGAAGTAACCTCCAGTTGAAATTTTCGGCTCAGCACGTTGGTGTTTGGGGACAAGATCCTCAGATAGATAAGAACGGACGGTTCATGCTAAATGAAGCATGGGCTAAGATGTATTTCGGCAATGATCGTTTCTTCGCTCAGTTAGGACGTTTTGCTCTGGCGTATGACGACGAACGTATACTGGGAGGATTGGACTGGAATGTAGCTGGCCGCTTTCATGATGCTTTACGTCTTGGTTATGAATATAATGCTCATACCGTTCATGCGATTCTGGCATTGAATCAGAACGACGAGCGTATTTCCGGCGGTAGCTTCTACATACCAGGAGGTCAGCCTTATAAAAACATGCAGACATTATGGTATCAGTACAAAAGCAAAGAATGTCCTTTCAGAGTATCATTACTTGCTATGAACCTGGGCTTTGAAGGAGGCGACCCGGAAACCAAAAAGGCAGATAATTATTATATGCAGACCTTTGGTGCAAATCTGGGATATCAGATCAATCGTTTAAATATTAACGCAAGCGGATATTACCAGTCAGGAAAAACAAAAACGGACCGTTCGGTTTCTGCTTTTCTGGCAAATGTAGAATTAAACTATTTGCTTTCGGATAAATGGTCATTGAACGGTGGTTTTGATTATCTGAGCGGCAGCAGTAGTGACAAAGGCACTTATAAAGCTTTCGATCCACTCTATGGAACCCATCATAAATTTTATGGAGCAATGGACTACTTCTATGCATCTGCATTTAAGACCGGATATGCTCCCGGTTTAACAGATAGTCGTATAGGTACTACATTCAAACCATCGAAGACTGTTAATATGAATATTTTCTATCACTATTTTGCAACAGCAGTATGCCTGCCTGAACTTAAGAAAAGTCTTGGTTCCGAAATAGACTTACAGCTTAATGTGAATGTGATGAAAGATGTGAGCCTTTCAGCCGGATATTCATTTATGTTTGGAACCCGTACAATGGATGTCATTAAAGGAGGAAACCATAACCGCTGGCAAGACTGGGCCTGGGTATCGATAAATATCAATCCTCAGATCCTGAAAGTAAAATGGTAATTCAGAGTATTTTGTACTATAAAATATAAGAACTTATAAAAACAGGCTGTGTCAAATCTATGCGATTTTGACACAGCCTGTTTTTTTATAATGAATACTGAATCAAGGCTTTCTGATTTAGAATACGTCCCCGTCCACACTCTATCTCAATAATCTGCTCTCTGACAAGCTCGGATATAACTCTTGAAAGTGAAGAACGGTCTACACCAAAATAATCGGCAAGAGAGGATACACTCTTATTTAGATCAAATACGCCATCCACTTCTCTTGAAAGGATATAATATACAACCTTAGATTTTATACCTCTTTGAGCAAATATCTTGAGTCGCTCTGATATGGATTGTGTATGATTTGCATTGAAAGTCAGGAATCCACGCAGGAATCCGGGACAGGCCATCAATTGTTTCTCGATAGCTTCCTTTCTGATAAATATTACTTCACACTCAGTCACAGCAGTAATATCTACCGGAATACGATTATTATCGGCAAAAAGAAACGATGAAGACAACGGATAAGGAGCCTCAATCTCATCAACAGGCAATGCAATACCTGAATTTGAAATAATTTCGGTTTTCACCCTCCCCTTTGTAAGCATTATCAAATGAGTAATCACCTCACTGTGGTAAGTTATTAACTCTCCTTTTTTGAAGATTCTCACAGTATGAGGAATTGAACACTTAATTTTTGCAATATCTTCTTCTGATTTATCTCTGCATATTGTACAGAAAAACAAAAGATCTTTATTTATCATTAGACTGATTTTGAATTTTACCACAAGATACATAAAATTCATTCATTCAGAGAAGATTTAATCTAAAAAATTAGTACTCAGCTAATAAGAACGCCTGCAGGGAATTAACATTTAGCAATTACCGGACTCTCATCGATTAACACATATAAACATACATAAAATACAACCCTCAATTATAATATCTGTTATATTAGCATGTTACGCGAACAATACTAGAATATTGATGTTTAATATGTACAGTTTATATTTAATTATTCACATCTAATCTTTTATTTATGAAAAAGATTTATGCATTTGTAATTATCTCTCTTCTCGCATTTATGTGCACGGAAGTGATGGCTCAGAAAGTCATCGCAACAAACTTCGGAGTTACTGCCCGTCTGGCGGATCAGTTAAGTGTAGTAAAACTGTCCGATATTGATTTTGGTGGAATATTCATTCCTGTATCAAGCAGTGCAACTGTAACGATGGATCATCAGGGCAGATGTTCAGTAACTACAGGAACGACTTCGCTCTACAGTGTTGATCTACAAAGAGCAGGTAGTTTCTATGTAACAGCAAATAAAGGAGCAAACTTCACTGTTCAGTATCCCTCTTCCGTTCAGCTATCAATAGCCGGCGGAGAGGAGGGTAACGGACTTACTTACGTACCTTCTCTGTTTGATAAAAATGGTACTGTCGTCCCTTCATCCGCAAGTACTCAAATTACAGTTGGAGAAGATGCTTACAGAAGTTACACCTTTGGTGGCGCACTAACTGTTCCAAATTCTGCGAAACATGGAACTTACACAGGCAACTTTGACATGACAATTACATGGCAGTAATTCGAAAACTAAATATACCGTAGTCATCAGCTACGGTATATTTATAATCTATAAAAAACAGAAAACATGAAAAGCTCATTAAAAGACACAATTATTCTGGTTATACTTCTCGCAACGTCATATGCAACTGCTAATGCTCAGGGAATTTTATTCTCTGAATACCGTATGCTTCTTTCGCCCAAACAAGTACATACCCTTCAGGTGTGTAACCCTACAGAGGTTACCCGCAGCTTTCAATTATCTCTTGTCGACAAGACATTCGACAAAGACTACAAACTCATTGATATTACAGAACCCGCACAATATCCGTACAGTCTCAAAAATAATATACGTATATTTCCCCGGAGACTAACACTTGAACCGGGTGGATGCCAGGAAGTTCAGATTCAGTTAGCCGCAAAAGACGGTTTTTCGGATGGAGAATACCGATCATACCTCCACTTCCTGCCTCTGGAAGCTACTGAAATCAAAAACAACACGACTCCGGAAAATGAGGAAAAAGGAACACGTTTCGATATAGTAGTGAGATTGGGGGCTGCCATCCCTCTGATCTACAGATCCAACTCCACTCTTGAAAAAGTAGCTATTGATTCAGTTCAGTTTATACGAAAGCAAGCTGAAAGCATACCTTCCGACATATCGTTTTACGTAAGCAGAACCGGTACGCAATCCATATTTGGAAATCTCGAAGTCTTTCTTGTCGGGAATAATGAAGAAATAAAAATTGGAGAATCAAACGGAAACGCCATATACAGAGAGGTTACGGGACGTAAATTTATATTACCCGTTATAGCCGACAAGCTAACAAACAATACAAATCAACCCTATAAAATTAAGATCACATACAAAAACGGCGAATCTGCCGGCAAATCCGAAAACTTATGTGAATGGGCAGGCACTTTAAAATAATACAAACTAAGCCGCTAATAATTCTATTATTTTTTTCATTCATCACTATCTGCTATGCAGACGAAGATATAGCATATTTCAAGGTAATCGCCGGGAAATTTGACCTTGGCCAGATAGAAACAATTGTACAGGATCGAAATGTATATGTAAATATTTATGAACTACTGGAAGTTTTGGATTATCCTGTGGTGAAGTCAGAAACAAATAATACACTTTCGGCAGACTGCCCCAATAAATCAAATGGGTTCATTCTGCACGGAGATACTTTAGTACGAGAAGCTTCTAAAACCCCTTTAAATGATTCTATACTTATTATCAGTGAAAAAAAGTACTACATCCGGGATTCGTATTTAGACAAACTTTGCGGCATCAGAACCACTCTTGCTTACGAATCTCTTACACTGTATCTTAATTCGGAGAAAACATTCCCTTTTGAAGCTAAATACGAACAAAACATACGAAAAGAAGAATTTGAGAAAAGAAAGAAAAGCCATATACAACCTGAGTTATTCATTGACACACTTGCCCTGCGCAATCTGTATCTGAATACGATCGGATACTCCGTTGGAAACAGCATATCCGATGAGGGCTTTGATGGCTATAATATTACCCTGAGCGGTAATGCCGAACTTTTGAAAGGTATATTGACCACTAATTTATCCGTAAACAATTATTCGGCTTACAAAGAGAATCAATTTACATTTAAGCAACAGTACGAACTGAATCGTAAATTGCTGAAACAAATTTCAGTATACAGACAAAACAACACGATACTTATGAGTGGAGTCAGGGGCTATGCAAACGGAGTTTATCTGTCAAATGACTATACAACATTCTTCAATCAGCAATATTACCTGTTCAAAACCCAGAGCAGACCTAACACGAATGTAGAAATATATGCGAACGGTCAGCTTGTATCCTTTGTGACTGCTGATTCAACAGGATATGTAGAGGCTTTGATACCCGTATCTGAAGGAAACAATACAATATCGACCGTTGCCCTGAACGCTTTCGGAGAATCTGTTTCGGATAATAAATCTATCTACATTGCAGAAGGCATATTAGCCCGAAAACAGTTCAAATATCAATTCACATTAGGATCTTCTGATGAACAGGATCATTATACAGCTATTATTGCAGAATATGGATTATTTAAATTTATGAGTTTAGTAGGTCGTGCTGAATCGATTCTACGCCAAAACAAGCTCTATTTTATTGGAGGAGGAGGCTTTAAAGTTGCACCGGCAAAATGGTTTCAAATGGGGATTCAAGTTTTTCCTGAGTATAAATTCCGATCAAACATTGTAGGAAATGCAGGTCCATACCTGGGCTATAGTTTAGTCTATGAAAAATTCAACAAGGGACAACGAATTATCAGCAATGCTCCGGTTGACGATCTTTCAGGAAGTATAAGTACAGCTCTCCCTATTAAAAACATCCCTCATTCAATCACGCTTTCACTTAGAAATATGAAATTCGCACATCAGGAAAGCTTCATTTCTTCTTTACGGGTAAATATATTCATGCACAATCTGATGATAAGCGGATATGCATCATTAAACTCTGACCACAGCTGGGGATTTGAACATCTCTCGTACGGCGGACGTGTCGGATACCGGATTAACAAAAGCTTATACAACGAAACATCATACGATGGATATATGAGAACCAATGAACATATATTCAATAACCGGCTACAATTTAATATCGCAAATAATCTTATGGGTAATCTATCGGCCACTTACTATAGTCGATCCCGATCGGCCAGTCTGGAACTGGGAGCTACGTATAGAATACCTGCGCTTACATTCAGAGCAAATATCAGATCCTCATTAAAAAACTATGGTATATCAACTTCAGTAGAGGGAGCCATGCGCATTTATCCAAACCGAAAAGTAAACTTCAGTAACCGGAATAATTCGCAATCATCACTGCATATTGCGCCTTTTGTAGATAAAAATGCAAATCAAACCTATGACAAGGGAGAAACTATTTTACCGGAAGCTAAGGTCTTTGTAAAAACCGGTGCTGAAATTATAAGAAAGACATCAGGAATCTATTTTAATAATATCCCGCCAGGACATCCATTCAAAGTTGTCGTTCCCCGCCAGGTTCTGAATGATATTTCGTGGCAAATCACACCCTATGATAAAATGATCTATATGTCGGAAGGGCAAAGCGCATCAATCTACATTCCCGTTATGGTTATCTCTGAAATATCGGGTACAGTATATGACGAATCTGAGGACAGAAAGAAACCGTTGCCGAATATCGCGATAGAACTTATACGAAAAACTGATAATCATTCAGTAACTGTTCTGACAGATGATTGGGGATATTATTATTTCACGGGCGTAACAGCAGGTTCATATACCGTTAGTGTGAAGACTGACGAAAACGGTATGCAATTTAGCAATGTCCATCATATAGATATACCTCAAACCGAAGAGGGGGAACAAAGAGACAATATGAACTTTAAACTGATCCGGTAAAAATTCGCTAAGAGTTAACAATCCTGCAAAGCAGAAGCAATCCAATCCTGGCATACGGTATAGCTCTTTTTCATTGCATTTCTGCAAGCTGGATTTAACTAGTTACAGAAGAAGAACGTATAAACGCAAACGGATATACGTATCTGTTAGCCGGAACAAAGGAAGAATTATTTATTATATACGGTTGGTTTAGTTACGGGATACGGTTGATTTACTTTTCCCATGCGCATCGGAAATACAGCCCATGCGCATCGGAATGCATTCGCATGCGCATGGGAATACATTCCGATGCGCATGCGATTTCTAAAGCATACGGATGAACGAACTAAAGCTCTTATATACAGCAATTAATTACCGGTTTATTCTTACTAAAATATACGGTTTAAAAAGCTAAGATATACGGTTGTAGTTTTAAAGAAGTGGTGATATCAGACAATATTCATCAGCTCTTTGCAAACGAAAGTTTGCTACTTGCAAAACTTATTTTGCTACTTGCTAACTTCAATTTGCTACTTGCAAACGGACATGATCAGGCAGTTGGAAATTTGCTTAAGAGAAGTTCGAAATTCTCTTAAGAGAAAATGGAAAATCACTTAAGAGAATTTCCGGAAGCTCTTAACTCTCTTCAGGAAAAACTATACACAGAGTTTTACAGTTTGAATTGCAACCAATTGCAACCATACAGCCAAATGCAATATAATCATCTGTAACATAGTGTTTTATAAAACATTTAAAAGGTTGCAATTGAGGTTGCAAATGGTTGCAATTGATGACGATTGGTTGCAATTGAATTCCTTGAATTGCAACCTGTATCATGTTGTTTAACAGTGCATTATACCAGGTTGCAATTGGTTGCAATTGAAATCAGGAAAATTTGTGTGCAGATGTTTTCCCGATGAACCATTTGCATAAGAAATCTAATAGCGGAGACGCTTATTCTGTATTTTCTACACAGAGTTTGAGTTTTGAATCGACACAATCAGCACTTTTAGATTAAATTGATGATTAACAGATGTATAAGTGTACTGATTCACCTTAAACGAATCAGCACTGAGAGCTTCAATCAGCACACCTATCAGCACACTTATTGTTGGTGTATCTGTTTGATTACTAGATGTTAATAATAAAACGGTGCTAATTGTGCTGATTGTGCTGATTGAAAGTCAAACTTTATGTGCGTTATGAGAAGTCCGTGATCAGTGTATAAAAGCGGTTGGTCTGAAAGCTACACAAACAACCACCTTCGGGGTTGTAGAGAGGGAGGGTGATTACTTTCCGGCGGTAGAAACAATCAAACTCCTTCGGAGGATTGTTTCAACCCCCGGTTACAAACAAATTATCCTTTCAGGATAAAAAATAGGACTCCTTGTTCCTATTTTTTTATGTATACAATCGGTGCGACAATATGTAGATGCGATTCTCATTGCCATTTATCCTGTTCTTTTACGCCGAAGGTGTAATTTGTCTGTAACCGCGTTTTGAATCCTGAATCGGAACGGATGAAGGAGTCAAAGCGTGGCTCATTGCCAGCCCAGCCTTGCAACACAACCCCGAAGGTGGTTGTTTGTGAAATAACTGACAATAAAATACGAACTCTACCAACCGTGTTTATCCGCTGATCCTTTTTGAATCCTGCACTAGAGTTCAGGAAGAGATAATAATAATAAAAAGAGGATGTGTAAAATTTACACATCCTCTTCTATTATTGGATATATTGAGTTGGCAATAATTATTTACCAGCTAATTTATCTTTCAAAGCAGCAAGCTCTTCGATATCACCTAAAGTAGTTTTTTCCATAGCTGGTTGAGCTACTGAAGATTCTTTTTTAGGAGCAGCTTTACGAGCAGCTTTTTTCTCTTCGTTTTTCTCAGATCTTGTTGCATCTTCGTGGATACGGCTGTGAGAAACGATGATACGTTTTGCGTCTTTGTTGAATTCGATTACTTTGAAGTCAAGTTTTTCGTCAACCTGAGCTTGAGAACCGTCTTCTTTTACAAGGTGTTTCGGAGTAGCGAAACCTTCAACACCGTAAGGAAGAGCAACAACAGCACCTTTGTCTAACATTTCGATGATAGTACCTTCGTGGATTGAATCAACAGTAAATACTGTTTCGAATACATCCCATGGGTTTTCTTCAAGTTGTTTGTGACCTAGGCTTAGACGACGATTTTCTTTGTCGATTTCAAGAACCTGAACGTCGATATCTGCACCGATTTGAGTAAATTCAGATGGGTGTTTGATTTTCTTAGTCCAAGAAAGATCAGAGATGTGGATCAAACCATCAACTCCTTCTTCGATTTCAACAAATACACCGAAGTTAGTGAAGTTGCGAACTTTAGCTGTGTGCTTAGAAGCTAACGCATATTTCTCTTCGATGTTTTCCCATGGATCTTGTTTCAATTGTTTGATACCAAGAGACATTTTACGCTCTTCGCGATCCAAAGTTAAAACAACTGCTTCAACTTCGTCACCAACTTTCATGAAGTCCTGAGCGCTACGTAGGTGTTGAGACCATGACATTTCAGATACGTGGATCAAACCTTCTACACCTGGAGCGATTTCGATGAACGCACCGTAGTCAGCCATAACCACTACTCTACCTTTAACTTTGTCACCAACTTTCAAACCTTCGCTAAGAGCATCCCATGGATGAGGAGTAAGTTGTTTAAGACCAAGAGCGATACGTTTTTTGTCATCATCGAAATCAAGGATAACAACGTTCAATTTCTCGTCTAATTTAACAACTTCTTCCGGATGAGATACACGACCCCAAGATAGATCTGTGATGTGGATCAAACCATCTACGCCACCAAGGTCGATGAATACACCGTATGAAGTGATATTTTTAACAGTTCCTTCAAGAACCTGACCTTTTTCAAGTTTAGAGATAATTTCTTTTTTCTGTTGTTCAAGTTCAGCTTCGATAAGAGCTTTGTGAGAAACAACAACGTTTTTGAATTCCTGGTTGATTTTAACAACTTTGAATTCCATAGTTTTTCCTACGAATACATCGTAGTCACGGATAGGTTTAACATCGATTTGAGAACCTGGCAAGAAAGCTTCGATTCCAAATACGTCAACGATCATACCACCTTTAGTACGACATTTGATGTAACCTTTAATAACTTCGTCTTTGTCAAGAGCTTCGTTAACGCGATCCCAAGAACGAGTTGCACGAGCTTTTTTGTGTGAAAGAACAAGTTGTCCTTTTTTGTCTTCCTGGTTCTCAATGTAAACCTCAACAGTGTCACCAACTTTTAGGTCAGGATTGTAACGGAATTCGTTCATTGAGATGATACCATCTGATTTGTAACCGATGTTTACTACTACTTCTCTTTTGTTCATAGAGATAACAACACCTTCTGTTACGTCTTTATCTTTGATTGTGTTCAAAGACTGATCGTAAGTTTTTTCTAAGTCCTCACGAGAAACTGATGAGAAGCCTTCGCCTTGCTCATACGCATCCCAGTCGAAATTCTCAACCGGAGCAATGTTTTTTAATTCTGTCATGTTAATAATCTGTTGTTTTTACTAGTACGTTAGACATTATATTGCCTCACTCTAAAGCGGCGCAAAGATAGTGATTATTTTACATACAACAAATTATCCATTCATTTTTAAGGAAATAAAAGAATCTGGTATTTCATAATAAAATCAGAATATGTATTAAAGTAGAAATATAAGCAAATCGTATCATCCCTTTACAGATAAGGCACCTGCATCTTTTTTTATTTATAACAAATACAAATAATACAAATTTCTTTGTGGATAAGCAAAAGTTTTTTAGCATCTTTGCAGCAAAATAAATTGATACACAAATTAGATATGGATAAAACTCGACTCCAAGAACGTATTGATAAAGTAGTTTTACACAAATTCTGGGGCTATCCTATATTCTTTTTCATCCTTTTTGTCATTTTTCAGGCTACCTTTATTATAGGAGCTTATCCAATGGGATGGATTGAAAATGGAATTGACCTGCTTAGCCATTACATTATAAATAATATGCCCGAAGGGCTTTTGAAAGATCTTATTATTGATGGGATAATCGCAGGCGTAGGAGGCGTTATTGTCTTCCTTCCTAATATTGCTATTTTATTTCTCTTCATCTCGGTTCTTCAGTCATCCGGTTACATAATGCGGGCGGCAAAGCTGATGGACAAAATGATGCATCGGATCGGACTTTCCGGAAATTCTTTCATACCTTTAATCATGGGATTCGGATGCAATGTTCCGGCAATCATGTCGACTAAAACAATTGAAGACAAACATAGCCGAATAATAACTGTACTCGTCAATCCCCTGATGTCATGCAGTGCCCGATTACCGGTTTACCTATTACTCTGCGCTGCATTCTTTGAAAAAAATGCGGGTCTGGTAATTTTCGGGATTTATACTCTCGGAATACTTCTTGCTATGCTGTTTGCTTACATTTTCCGAAAATTCGTTGTTACAGACGAGGATACTGAATGTGAATATCTGCTTACGCCTTACAGAATGCCTTCTGTAAAAAAAACATTGGCTGATGTATGGGATCAGGTATCGCAATATCTGCGCAAAATGGGAGGTATTATCCTGATTGCATCTATTATCATTTGGTTTTTAGGATATTTCCCAAAAAATACCGCGTTAGAGCATGAGCACCTTGCACAAACGGAAATCATTACGCAGGCTTATTCATCAAAAATAGAAGCTAATCCTCTGGAGAAAACGGCACTTTTGAACGAAATGGACAGTGTGTTGCAGCACAATAAATATGTGTTTGAAACACAACTTACAGAAAACTCATATATTGGCCGCATTGGCAAAAGCATAGAACCAATCCTCGCTCCACTCGGGTTTAACTGGAAGATAAGCTCTGCTCTGCTTACGGGTATTGCCGGAAAAGAACTTATTGTAAGCACAATGGGAGTTTTATATGCCGGTGATGATGGAGGCAACACACTTATTCATGCGTTAGTCAACTCAAGAGGGAATGACTTTAATCCGGCAATAGCTCTTAGCTTTCTAGTATTTGTTCTTATATATTTCCCGTGCATTGCGACTATTACAAGTATTCGTGCTGCTACGAAAGAGGTAAGATGGAGTATTTTCACAATCATCTACACATCACTTCTGGCTTGGATAGTATCCTTTGCCGTATACAGGATTGCATTACTTATATTATAAACCGAATAGTTATGATTCAATCCATACTAACATATCTCATTGTTTGTATTGCTTTTATTATCGTAAGCATACGAATATACAAAGCGTTCACATCCGGAGGATCTGATAAAAGTCCTTGTGGCGGATGTTCGGGATGTGATCTCAAAAATGAAATTCTTAAAAACAAGAAGGCCAAAGCTGAGAAGTGCAATGACCATAAAGATTCTGAAAACGTATAAGCTGAATAAAAAAAAACAGCGCCGGAGGTTCGTCTCCGGCGCTGTTTTTTTTTATTCAGCTTATCGCAATTCTTTAAAGAACGCTGATATTTTATTATTTATTATTCAGCAGCTCTCCTACTTTCTTTTTAAGCTCTTCACCATGTAAACCACGGGAAACGATTAAACCGTTCTGGTCGATAAGAATAACATGCGGAATGCTGTTTACGCCATAAATCTTACCAGCCTCTGATTGCCATTGTTTTAAATCAGACATATGCTTCCAATTCAAGTTATTCTCTTTAATATATTCCTTCCAACGGGTTTCATCTTTATCGAAAGAGATACCTACAACTTCTAAACCTTTATCTTTATACGTTTTATATATATCGATAATATTCGGCATTTCAGCACGACACGGAGCACACCATGTAGCCCAGAAATCAACTAATGTCAATTTATTATTATTAACCACTTCCGAGAGAGTCAGAGTTGTTGCCTCCGGAGTCATCATTGTTATATCAGCATACTGTTGTCCTTCAGCTGTACGCTTT
>JBOFKD010000044.1:0-11778 GCA_051657165.1 Bacteroidales bacterium
TGTTCCGGCTACATTACTCCGCAGGGAGCTGTACTGGTGGGAATCATTGCACCGGTAATCTGTTTTATGTGTCTGAGTTTCTCTAAAAAAATGCGCTGGGATGATGCTCTGGGTGTCTGGTGTGTACATGGTATGGGCGGTTTATCAGGTACAATTCTGATTGGTTTTCTGGCTGCCAGCGATGTAAACGGGGTAAGTGCAGACAGCAAGCAGTTGATGGTACAGACAGGAGGTGCTTTGCTTGTTGCAATTTATTCGTTTGTGCTGACTTATATTATTCTTAAAGTAACAAATGCTACAGGTAGTATAAGGGTGCCGGCTGATGTGCAGGGAAAAGGATTAGACCAGAAGTATCTGACTGAAACGATTGATTCAACGGATAAGTGAGATAAATATAGCTTTTGGAATTAGTCTTATGAAACGGATATTATTATCTTAGCCCCTGATTTTCTGATATATTTATAATATCGGGAATCTCCAGTTAATTCAAAGATAAAATACCGGACATGGAAATACTATATATAGCAGCAGGAGTCTTGTTGTTCATTTGGCTATTGGGAATAGCCGAAATGCTTTTGTCAGGATATCGGAAAAAAAAGACTTACTTTTTTTCGAAAGTTATTATTTTCTCTGTGCCGGTAATGGGGCTTATTGTTTTAGCAGGAACTATATCCTTCTTTTTTATTGACAGAACAGTAAGTAAAAATGAGATGAGAGAGTATCTGAAAAAGCATGAAATTGTTTTACAGGACGATTTCAGGGTTCTGAATGTAATGGAAGGTGGCTATTATCAGGGATATTACTTTGAAGTGTCTGCTGAAGTATCAGCGCGGGACAAACAAGTAATAATTGATAAAATACGTTTGTCTTCTGATTTTGATCGGGATGGAGAGGATACGCAACGACTTATAAGTAAAGTCCCGCGTGAGGAGTACTATTCTTCCCCGCGACTGACTCAGGACTATGAAACGTCAGAAAGTTTTATTCGTGAGTATTTTGAATCTAATGGTGAAGGCTATGCTCCGGATTTTGGACAACTGATTGTAAGTAAGAAAGACAATATTGTTTACTATATAGAGACTGATGAATAAATAATGTAATAAGCTCTGCTGAAATAAAAGAGGCTATCAGACAATTAACGTCCGATAGCCTCTTTTTATATGTCTTGTTTTACTTATGTGTGAAGTTTATTTATCAGTGCGTTTAATAAGCACTCGAGCTTCTTTTGGTTTTGTTTCCTGAACAGGCTGGGACGGTCTCTGAATCTCTTTTGGAGAATGATGTTCCGGTGTATTTCGCACAGGACGGTTATTTTGTCCCGCAGAGCGGTCAGATCTGTTATTCCGGGCTGCAGGTCTGTTTCCCGCAGATCTGGTATTACGTGAATGGGCAGAAGCTGTAAATTCAGGTCCCTCACCAAGTCCGGCAGGTAAAGGCAGACGCTCGATTTCTTTTTCGATAAACTGTTCAATTTTAAGTAGCTGACGCTGGTCTTCTTCATGAACGAGCATGATGGCTTCACCAACTGCATCAGCTCTACCTGTACGTCCGATACGGTGAATATAATCTTCGCTGTCGCGAGGTACATTATAGTTGATTACCAGTCCTATATCATTAACATCGATTCCACGTGCAATGATATCTGTAGCAACCAGCAGATCCAGTTTGTTGTTTTCAAAATCCAGCATAACCTGCTGACGTTCATCCTGCTCAAGATCTGAGTGCATGGCAGCTGCCTTAATATTGCGGCGTTTCAGCAAATGAGTTAACTCTTTTACTTCAGATTTAGATGAGCAGAATAATACTGATTTTCCTTCTCGTTTCTGAGAAAAAATAGATTCAATGATGCCCATCTTTTGTCCTTTGTAGCAGATATACACATACTGACTAATGGATTCATTAGGTTTGGATATAGCTACATTTATCTCAACAGGTTCGTTAAGAGTAGTTCTGATCAGGTTTCTTATTTTTGGAGGCATAGTTGCCGAAAATAAGATTGTTTGTCTTTTAAGAGGAAGGTGTTTTGAAATGCGGACAATATCATCGTAAAATCCCATATCCAGCATACGGTCAGCCTCATCCAATATGAAATGCTTCACACGTGACAGATCAATATTGCTATGTTCGATATGAGAAAGAAGTCGTCCGGGTGTAGCGACTACAATGTCAGCACCCAGTTTCATCCCACGTTTTTGTTTTTCCCATTCAGTACCATCGCCACCACCACAAACGAGTAGTGATGAGACAGAAAGAAAATAAGAAAATCCTTGAATCTGTATGTCTATTTGTTGTGCAAGCTCGCGGGTAGGAGCCATGATGATTGCACGAATTTTATTTTTTGTATTTTCTTCTTTGTAAAGTTGATTCAGAAGAGGCAGCACGAAGGCTGCTGTTTTGCCTGTACCTGTCTGAGCACAAGCAATAATATCTTTACCGGAAAGGATTACAGGAATTGTTTCTTCCTGAATGGGTGTCATTTCTTCGAAATTCATGGCATCCAAACCGTCCAAAACTTCTTTCTCTAAATCCAGTTCATCAAATCTCATATTCTTGCTTTTTTATTCGAACAACAATTTTACATAAAAAAACTGACTTATAAGAAATAATCTGTCAAAAGATCGGTTTTAAGTCTTCAAAAAGATAGTTTTGACTGTATTTCAAACTGTTTATTGATTATCATGAGCCGTTTTTAGCGAAATACTTTTTTCTACTTCACTCTGAGGTATAATTTCAAAATCGTATAATGCGATAGATTGAATCAGATAAGGCCATAATTCGACCGTTTTTACCTGATTAAATACAGGCATTACTGAAGTTTCGCTAAAATCGGTAGCATTCGTTCGTAATATATCAGCTTTGTACTTTAATTTGTGAGCATAATTACTCTTAATGAACAATGAAGTCCGATAATTTTTCTCAACTTCATTTCGTTCTTTTCCATGTGTGCTGACTGTGAAAATGACCTGAATGGTGTTTTTTGGTGCATTCTTGAAAAATATATTTTCATTGTCATATGTGTCAATCACCTCGGGAAATTCTTCGAAGTAGATTACAGTATATTTGCATATACCGGATTTGGTTGCCGGATCAATCTGTAAAACAGCCCGGCAGCCTAAAGGGAAAACAAAACCATGTTCGGATGTATTTGTCTGAGCATGGAGTGAAAAAATACAGAAAATCAGAATTGATAATAGATTTAATTTCTTCATAACGATCATAAAAGCTTCTTTACCATCATAACAAACATAAAGGGTGTTTGGTGGTTGGGCGATCTGATTTTTTCCTGATTTTAATACTTTGATTTTGGATAACGTATTTTTTAGATTAAATTATAAAAGCGACAATCTGCTCCATATCGGGCAAAATGTCGCTTTTTTATTGTTTTAATCTATTATCTTTCCGTTATCTGGATAATAGATAAGCCTCGGCTTTTTTCAGATCTTCCGGTGTGTCAATTCCGATTGTTTCTTCGTGTGTGATGGCAACTTTAATTTTAAAGCCATTTTCGATCCAGCGAAGTTGTTCCAGTGACTCTGCAATTTCGAGAGTTGATTGAGGTAACTGAGTTATATCTTCTAAAATATCCGCTCTGTATGCATACATTCCAATGTGTTTATAGAATGTCTGATGACTGGTCCATTCTTTCCATTCATAATTCCGAACGTAAGGAATAATAGCACGGCTAAAGTAAATAGCTTCCATGTTCCGGTTGAATACTACTTTTGGTGAATTCGGATTGAATACATCTTCAAACGGACATTCTTTCTCAAATGGTTTAACAAGTGTGGCAATCTGTGTTTGTTCCGACTGAAAACAGCTCTTTAGTAGTTCTATCTGAGATGCCTGAATAAAGGGTTCATCACCCTGGATATTGATAATAATATCATACCCGTCGCCAACTTTCGCGTAGGCTTCCCGACAACGGTCTGTTCCGCTTTTATGGTCAGGAGATGTCATCACAGCCTTTCCTCCGAATGCAATCACCGCATCAAAGATACGCTGGTCATCAGTGGCAACACAGGCCTCATCCAGTACTCCGCTTACTTGTTCGTAAACACGTTGTATCATGCTTTTACCTCCGATTTCAACAAGAGGTTTTCCGGGGAAACGCGTAGATGCGTAACGAGCCGGGATTATACCGATAAATTTCATAATTCAATTCTTATCTATGAGATAGTATTAAGTTTTCTGACATATACCTGAGCACTTTCCTGTTTTACAACAATGACCGGAGTGCCCGGTTCAATGAATCCGTCAATAGAAACGGCATCAATATACTCTTCTGCAATACGGATTTTGCCGGATGGGCGGAGTATCGTAGCAGCAACTCCTTCTTTGTCAACATACTCTTTTAAACGCATATCTACAGATACGTATCCTTTTTTATTTTCTTGTGTGCTTTCTAAGGCAAGTTTGCGTAAAATGCCTTTATGTCCGATTTTAGACGCCAGATAAAAGAGCAGTCCGCCTCCCATCAGAAAGCCGAAAAGGACAGTAAGCAATGCGCGTGCAAAATCTTTGCTGTTTACTCCTTCGAATGAGAAAACTACATTATCAAGCAATCCAAGGATAAGTCCGCCAGCGAGTAATATAATTCCTGTAACTCCGAAAAAACCAAATCCGGGAATGATAAAGATTTCTACGGCCAGAAGCACCAGACCAATCAGAAATACGATGATTTCCCAGTTAGCAGTCAGTCCATCTATATAAAGAGGTGCAAAATAAAGTACGGCTGCTACCACTGCTACTACTGATGGGAATCCGAGGCCCGGTGATTGCAGTTCAAAGTAGATACCACCCATGATAAGCATGATTAATACTGCCTGAAAAGCAGGATTCGTTAAGAACCCTTTCACTTCGTCGAACCATGTAGGATTGTATTTCTTCAGTTCGTAGTCGGTGATATGTAACTTCTTTTCAATAATTTCCTGCAGGTTTTCGGCTTTTCCTTCGCAATATCCGTTCTGAATAGCTTCGTCGGTTGTGAAAGTGAGAACCTTGGTTGAATCAATTAATCCCGGAACAACTATACGGCTATCTACCATTGCTTCAGCAATTAACGGATCTCTCCGCCATTTAGTTTGCCATTTGCCGTTTATGAAAAGACTATCCTTTCCTTGCGCTTCAGCTGTTGACCGAATTGTTGAGCGCATATACGACTGATATTTATCGGGCATTTGTTTGCCCGATTCGTCCACTACAGTAGCGGCTCCTATGTTTGCCCCGTTTCGCATATAGATACTGTCACAGGCAATAGAAATAAGAGCCCCGGCTGAAGCTGCATTATTGTCAATGAAACAATATACGGGGAGAGGTTCATTGAGTATTGCGGTACGGATTGAATCAGCAAAGACGACAGCACCTCCGTATGTATTCATGTGAATAATAATTGCATCTGCATTTTCTTTATGTGCATCTTCTATTCCGTTTTTCACGTAAAGCCAGGTCGTACTTCCAATCTCTTTTTTCAGATCGATTATATAATAAATCTTCTGGCTGGCAGAAATACTAAGCGAAGTAAGAAGCATTAAAACTATAATCAGTAAATATCTTTTCATGTTACGGAGATTTTTGATGATTAAACAACGTCGAAACTAAGCCCGTCATGAGCTATTATTACATTATCTGGTAATTGTTTCTGCACTTCTTCGTGAAGGCCAAACTGATGATTCATATGAATAAGATAGCTCTTTACCGGATTTATCATTCTTATATAATCCAGGGCCTGAGATAATGAAATATGTGCCACATGAGGAGTTTGGCGCAGAGCCTCTATTATTAGTATTTCTACTCCCTGTAATTTCTCCATCTCCTGGTCATCCATTTCGGTAAAGTCTGTCAGGTAGGCAATTTTACCAAAGCGAAATCCGCAAACCGGAAGTTTATGATGAATCAGACGTATCGGAGTGAATGTATGTCCGCATACTTCAAATGATGCAGAGGGGTCAAATATTTTTAAATCCAGATCGGCAACATATCCTTTTCGGATGTTGCCGAAACAGTAATGAAGTCTGAGGCGAATTTGTTCAGCTACAAATGATTCGCACCATACAGGCATTCCGCTTTCTTTGGTTACTGGTCTCAGTTCTTCCAGACCTGCGATATGATCAAAGTGAGAGTGAGTCAGAATAATACTGTCAATAGTAGAAATACCTTCTCTCAGAGCTTGTTGTCTGAAATCAGGTCCGCAATCAATAATGATATTTCTGTTATTATCCCTGATCAGCAGTGACGTACGGGTTCTTTTGTCTTTATTGTCTTCCGACCGGCATACTTCACAGTTGCACCCTAATTCGGGAACACCTGCCGAAGTGCCGGTACCCATGAACGTAATTTTCATAGTGTTACTCTACAATATATTTTTTAAGTCCTTCACTGCAATAAGTCGAATACTTCCCATTTTCATCTGTATAGATAAAGAATGCTTCGATAGCAGGATCGGCATCTACAATCTTTAAACTCTCTTCCATCCCTAATACCATGAATGCTGTAGCGTAGGCATCGGCAGTGATGCAGTCAGGAGCCACTACGGTTGAGCTTAGTAAGTTGTGTTGTATAGGATATCCGCTCTTAGGGTTGATTGTATGAGCATATTTTTTTCCGTCTTTTACATAAAAGTTGCGGTAATTACCGGATGTAGCCATAGCCATATTGGAAAGTTCGACAACTTCTTCAATCTCACTGACCATAGAAGTAGAATCATCAATAGGTTTGTTGATTCCTACGCGCCAAAGCTTGCCTTTTTCATTTACACCACCTGCTACCAGTTCACCCCCGATTTCTACCATGAAATTGATAATCCCTTTTGAGCGTAGTAAATCAGCTACAACATCGCAGGCATATCCTTTAGCAATGGCAGAACCATCAATCATAGTGCGGTTGTCTTCTTTAATGATTTTCGAATTGATTAGCTTAACCTTGTTATATCCTACAAAGTGAAGAATGCTGTCAACAGCTGCTTCTGTCACTTCATCGCTTTTTTTGAATCCGAATCCCCATAGATTAACCAATGGTGCTACCGTATAATCAAAAGCACCGTTGGTGACCTCCGATACTTTTCTGCCGGCTACAAATACAGTTGTAAACCACTTGTCAGCGATTACAGACGTGTCGTTATTATTAATGCGGGTTATGATTGAGTTGGGATTAAAAGGAGAGAGCGATTTGTCAAAAGCCTGAAGTTCTGCTTCAATTTCTGTCTGAAGATTTTTAGGATAATCATAGGAGATATGGTAGAGTGTACCGAATATTCTTCCCTGATCTTTCTGATATTCCATTGGCTGGTTTTCTCTTCCTACATAAACAAGATAGGTGATGGCAGCAGCCAAAAGCACTAAAAAAATATATTTTGTTCTTTTCATAATTAAATGATTTGGATTTAATCCTTAAAAATAAGTTCCTTTGCAAAGATAATGACATTAAACAATCCTTTATATATGTACAGACAACATCTTTCTAAAATTGAGAAAAAATGTAATTTACTACTGAATACTCCATGGTATTACAGAACGATTGAGTTACTTGTAATTCTTTCTATTGGCTCTTTGCTGCTTAGTACTTTTCAATTAAGTAAAGATTACGAGCTAATGCTGGTTGTGTTTTCTTTTTTCTCCGGTAGTGTCTTTTTGGTGGATTATATTCTGCGAATAATAGCAGCACATTATATTTATCCAGAGATGCATCCTGTAAAGGCCCGGGCGCGTTATCTGGTTTCTTTTTACGGGATTATAGACTTTGCTGTCGTATTACCTTTTATTGTTCCTTTTTTATTTTCAGGCGAACATGCAGCACAATTGTTCGAACTGGGACGTATATTTTTACTTTTTAAATTTGTACGTTATTCTCCGCCGTTTAAGATGGTAATTGAGGTTTTTAATGATGTGAAATGGGAGTTGTTTGTGTCCGTACTTATTATGGCATCTGTTGTATTTGTCTGTGCCGTGCTAATGTTCTATGTTGAGCATAAGGCACAACCGGATGTGTTTAAAAATGTAGGTGATGCATTCTGGTGGGCTATAATAACTTATACAACGGTAGGTTATGGCGATATTTATCCAATAACAGCTATTGGGAAAATACTTGCAGCTTGTACAGCATTAGTAGGTATAGCGATGGTTGCATTCCCGACCGGTATCATTTCAACAGCGTTTATGAGAAGAGTGAATGCCGAGAAGAAATTGAAGTTTAAGAAATATGTAAAACCTGAAGAGGATCAAAAAGGATTGAAATATTGTCCGAACTGTGGTGAAAAGCTGGAGAAATATCATGCTGATTAATTCATCACTTTGTTTATATCATATTATAAGTTCAATCTTTTTTTTGTTGAACAATAAAGGAGGAAACGATGCCCGTTTCCTCCTTTATTATATATAATTAGTCTTGAACTGTGAAATGTACAGGATTACCGCTTTGGCTGTCTGTACTTATCCATAGCTGAAATTCACCGTCTTCTACCTCGTGTTTCATATCTGCATTCCAGTATGCAAGGTCTGTCACGGGTATATTAAAGACAATATCTTTTGTTTCACCCGGCTTCAGACTTATGCGCTGGAATCCTTTAAGTTCTCTGATTGGGCGTGTAAGGCTTCCTACCAGATCCCGTACATAAAGTTGGGCGACTTCAGTGGCTTCATATTCACCTGTATTTGTGAGTTTACATCTTGCAATGATCTCATCTTTTTTGCTGAATTTTCCCGCATTTAAATTCGGTAAACCATATTCAAATGTAGTATAGCTTAATCCGTAGCCAAATGGATAGAGAGGATCAAAGCCTGCATCCAGATAGAAACTTGTACACCCAAGTGATGTTTGTCCGGCTTCGACAGGAATAGAGTCCATGAGTGTTTCTGTTCTGGTTGCTGGCCGGCCTGTCATTTTATGGTTGTAATACATTGGGATCTGACCTACTAGTTTTGGAAATGTTACAGGCGTTTTTCCAGACGGAACAGCTTTTCCGAATAGAAGATCTGCAATTGCAGGGCCACCCATTGTCCCGGGATGGAATGTATATAATACAGAGTTAACTTTGGCTATTTCATCACCTATTGTAAGAGGACGCCCGGCCATTACAACCATAATTACGGGTTTGCCGGTTGATTGCAATGCACTGATCAGTTCTTTCTGACCTCCTACAAGATTGAGATCAGCCAGTGAGTGTGCTTCGCCTGATAGAATTGCTTCTTCACCGACAAATACAACTACCGCATCAGACTGTCTGGCTGCTGAAACAGATTTTGCAATTCCTGATTGATTAATCTCCCGGCTATATGCCAGTCCGGGTTCATAAATGATTTTAACTTTATCGCCAACCATAGAGCGGATAGCGTTCAGGGGTGTAACAGTTTGTTCTTTTTCTCCGTCAAAAGACCATGTCCCCATTTGCTCGTAAGGAGCATCAGCCATTGGTCCGACAATAGCAAGTGTTTTTATTTTGTTTTCATCCAGAGGTAGTGTGCGATTGTCGTTTTTAAGAAGGATGACACCTTCCAGCGCTGCTTGTTTGGCCACTGCCAGATGCTTATCGGCATAAGCCACGTGCAGAGTAGTGTCCACATAAGGATTTTCGAATAATCCAAGTCTGTACTTTACACGCAATATATCCCGAACGGCATTATCAACATCACTTTCTCTGAGTTTACCTTCTTTCAGAAGTTCTTTGATGTTTTCGGCATAACTGCCGCTAACCATTTCCATATTAACACCTGACAGCAGAGCTTTAAGAGCAGCCTCTTTTTTATCTGCCACAAAACCGTGAGGTACCATTTCTGCCACTGAAGCCCAATCAGAAACTACAAATCCGTCAAAACCCCACTCATTCCTCAGAATATCGCGTAATATGAATTTATTGGCGGTACACGGAATACCATCATTATCGTTGAAAGAAGTCATATAGGTTGCAGCACCAGCATCACACGCAGCCTGGAAGGGCTGAAGATAAATGTTGCGCAACTCGTTTTCGGTAAGTTTAGTTGAATTGTAGTCGCGTCCGCCTTCGGCAGCACCGTATCCGACAAAATGTTTTACACAGGCAGCCATTGACGCAGGTGCGTTCAGACTGTCTCCCTGAAACCCTTTGACCATAGCCACACCCATTACTGAGTTCAGATAAGGATCTTCACCACAGCTTTCGGCAATGCGTCCCCATCTGGGATCGCGACTGATGTCTACCATTGGTGCAAAAGTCCAGCGTATACCTTCAGCTGTAGCTTCAATGGCTGCTACCCGGGCTCCCTGTTCAACAATCAGAGGATTAAACGAAGCTGCCTGGCCAAGAGGTATAGGCATCATGGTCCGGTATCCGTGGATCACATCGCGGCTAACAAGTACTGGTATTCCCAGTCTGGATTCTTCTACTGCGCTCCGCTGCATCTTGTTAATCTCACGGATGTCTGTAATATTAAGAACGGAACCGATTTCTCCTTTTCGGGCCATCTCACTCCAGTTACCCCATGCTACCTGATTCATTTGTCCGATTTTTTCGTCAATGGTCATTTGAGAGATCAGGTTGTTAATAAACAGATCTTCCTGGCTTTTTTTGTTTTCTGAGCAGGCAGACAAAAGCAGTACGGTACTAAGTGCTATAATTGATTTTCTAAATTTCATTGTTGTTAGTTTTGTGGTTGATAAACACGTATATAGTCAATTTCATAAGTGGCAGGCAGAGCAGACTCATCCACTCCTTGTGATCCACCCCAATCACCTCCCCAGGCAAGATTTAGTTTAATGTAGAAAGGAGCATTGAAAGGCCATGTATCTTTGTTGCCTGAACCATCATTCGGGAAGGTGAATATGCAATTTCCATCTACATATGTTTTAATGTAATCTTTTGTCCACTCAAGAGCATAGATATGAAAATCAGACTGAGCCGTTTCTAGAAATGTTTCACCTGTTTTCTCTGTATTAATCTTATGATTGTAAGATTTCGTATGTATGGCAGAGGATACCCAGTTCGGACGATAGCCGACTTCTTCCATGATGTCAATTTCTCCATCTTCAGGCCATGAACTATAATTTTTTGGCATCATCCAGAAAGCGGGCCAGGTTCCTTTGCCGGAAGGTAACTTCAGTCGTGCCTCAAAGTATCCGTAGGTCCAGCTATCTTTGGTGTTGATACGTATGGAATAGACTGTTCCGTTGATCTTCTGAGCTGTGATTTTGAAGATTCCATCTGAAATCGAAGCGATATCATTGCCATCTACCGAACCGGCTACATAGTTTTGCAATTCATTGTTTCCCCAGCCATGATTTCCGGTTTCGTAGCTCCATCTCTGCATATCCGGACGTGTTCCTTCGTTGAATTCATCATTCCAGATCAATGAATATCCATCGGGTACATACTCAGAGTGATCGGCATTCAGCTCTTTGCCTGATTGCGTTACAGATATGCTTTCTCTTTTTCCTCCCGAACGGATAATTACACTACCTGACCGCTTAAATGGTGTCGTGTTTTCAGCAACATTTATCTGTAATACTTCTTCCCGGTTTATACTTGAGGATGGACTGCATTTGATCCAGTCCTGCTCGCTGAAGGCCTTCCATTCGCGGTTTGCTTTTATTTGGACGATGGCTGTGTCTCCTTCCGGATTTGCGGTTACAACAGTAGGAGAAATGCTGATCATTATATCAGCAGATGAGTCCGGAGTATCGTTGTTTCCTCCACAGGCAAGGGTGGAAAGAGCGATTATGGTCGTTAAAATTATATTCATCTGTTTCATAAAAATATTAGGAATAGAAAAGGCATACAGATTAGTATATGCCTTTTCTGATTAAATAATGTGT
>JBOFKD010000045.1:0-3392 GCA_051657165.1 Bacteroidales bacterium
GCGATCATCAGTGCCTGCTGAGTTTCGTTGAATCCCAGCATTGTACTCAGGATGCCTAATGAGGCCATGATAGCTCCACCCGGAACGCCCGGAGCTGCTACCATCGTGATCCCCAGCATAAAGATGAATCCGATCATGGAGGTTATTTCAATTGGTTGTCCCGATAATACCATAATAGCTACCGAACCTCCCGTAATGATCATTGTACTTCCCGAAAGGTGAATCGTAGCACACAACGGAACAGTAAATACGGCAATACTTTCTTTTACATTGTTCTTGATTGTTTGAGCCAATGTAACCGGAATCGTAGCTGCGCTGGATTGTGTTCCTAGTGCAGTAGCATAAGCCGGAAGCATATTTTTGAATAAGGTAAACGGATTACGTTTTTGAACGGCCCCGGCAATAATGTACTGGATAGAAAGAATGATCACGTGCAGAATCAGAATCAGGATAATTACCTTCATAAACATGCTCATAATCGTAAACACTTTGCCTGACATAGTCATATTAAGGAAGATACCAAAAATATAGAAGGGCAGAAGCGGAACGATAGCTTTAGCAATAAGCATCGAGATAATTTCTTTGAAATCTATTGCAGCCTTTTTCAGGGTATCACCTGCAATAACGGAAAGTCCCAGTCCCACAACAAACGAAAGCAATAAAGCAGTCATTACATCCATCAGCGGAGGCATAGCTACCTGAAAGTATGGTTTAAGCGTAACACCTGAATCGGAGATTAACGACTCTGTGCCTGAAGAGTGAAGGATGTGCGGGAATATCAGATCACAGGTAGTAAAGGTGAAGAATCCCGACAATAAGGTAGAGGCGTAAGCAATAACAGCTGTAATGGCCAAAAGCTTACCGGCACCTTTTCCCAGTTCGCCGATAGCGGGTGTAACCAATCCGACAATGATCAGTGGTATAGCAAAGGAAAGGAAATTAGCAAAGAGTCCATTAAATGTAATAAATACTCGTGCTATACCGACAGGCATAAAGTGTCCGAAAACAACACCGAGTATAATGGCTAATGCAACTCTCATCAATAAGGATAAACGGATCTTTTTCATATAGTAGGTTTAGTTTTTAGCTTTATTGCTTTATTCGTTTATATAGCTCATACTAATATAATGGATAAAGTAATTCAATAGTTCTGTTTCTTATTTTTATAACAATTGAAAGTAGATTTATATATATAAAATCATAAATATTTTTCGCATAAATAGATTCTTGTATATATAAATTACTTGTTCTCAATAGAAAAAGGGAAGTTATAAAAAAATAAAAGAGGCTATTCCCCTGTAAGGAACAGCCTCCTGAAAGTTTAATTTTCAAACAACGTGTTGTAAATTCGTTTAGCCGTCGGTATCACTTCTGAGACAGGTGTAACGGGATATGTTTTTTTATCTGTAACCCATTTTTCCTCTAAAGCGTAAAAGTCGATAGCACCCTGATCAAAGTTGTTCTGCTGATCGGCAGGAGTGACCGGTTTGAGTGTTTCATGAGCCACATCAGTTATCTGATAGTTTTCTGAATTTTGCAGGTTGTAATCGACAAAGCTCTTCCATCTGATATAATAGAAATCTTTGAGCAAGCCACTCCATTCTTTATGGGCATAATCACGCAAACCTCCGTCATTGGCTGCTGTGCGATTACCCCAGGTCGTAATCTGCACCCGTGCATTCCATTCATACAAATCTTTTTCGTCCGAAGTGTTTCCAAGAGATCGGGCACGATTAATCCATGAACCGACCATAAATTCTTTCCGGGTTGAAAGCAGTTCATCCTGAAGTAGCAATGTCTGAAGAAATTCTTCAGAAGTGGTTTTAAACCGTTCTTTGTCAGCTGTATGAAGCGCGGCCATCATTTTTTTGTATTTGATTCGTCCTTTCTCGGCAATAGCCTGACGAAGTACATCTACGAGGTCATACTCAAAATTGTTATTGCCCCTGAATGTGTCAGCATGCTTCAATAAGAGTCGTGCGGCTTCAATCACTTCGTAAGGCGAGAAATACTGTTCGCACCATGCCCAGCTTGATACATTGAACAGATTCTCGCCCGGACGTGCACAGAAGATTGATTCGTTCGTACCCTCCTGTGTGCTCTGAGGCTTATCGTTATAAATACTGTTCGCAAGGATCTGCCATGCTCTGACGATATCCGGATTTTGTGTGCCATATCTGGCAAATACATAATCTTTTATCCATTGATCCTTTGTGAATTTCTCAGCACGCCAGGGAAGCTCTGTAACCAGCTCATACATGATCGTGTTGTTCTCGCTTCCCTCATAGGTGAGTCCCACACCCTTCAGCGTAGCGCCTGCCTGTGGATGTGATTTAGCCTGGTAGAAACTATTGATCACGTGAGAGAGCTTGCCATACATTCCTACATTGCCTCCAAAATTCAGCAGCATACAGTAGATCCAGTCATGCTGTCCGTAGCCTTTCTTTCTGTACCAGGATGATTTCGGATCTCCCCATTGCGGTCGTGTTTCACTGGCCAGATCCAGTACCAGAAGATCTCCCTGTCTTAATGAGTCGATCATTTGCGGACGAGGATTTGCCTGCCATGCCTGAATGACCCATTTTGCAGTGGGGTTGCATCGTTTAAGAGCCTCAATAAAAGCATTTCCTGCAGCCTGCAAATCAACACCTTTTGTATTTCCTCCTTCATGAAAAGGATCGATTGCATAGTAAGAGGCTTTACCGTACAGTGCAGTCAGCTCGTTGTAATACAGATCGGCTATCTTATCAAATGATGGATCTGAGGGTTGCAGAAATGCCGGACGACGATAGGAACACCAGGTGCCGGGGTCGGTAACGTCCAGTCCGAGCTTTTCTTTGACATTACTCGGAACCATACCAGAATATCCTGCCAGTACCGGCTTGATACCATAGTCGGTCATACGTTTGACGATTTTTTGCTGAAGTTCTTCCTGTTGTTTGTACCACGAATCGGGATTCGGACCACCCCATCCCTCCAGATTATTCATCAACCACCAGGCCTGAAATCCGGGTCCGGCTATAAATTCATTGATCTCGTCTTTCGTATAGCCTAATTTAAGAAGCATATTACGCCAGACAGTCTCGGTACCCGTTAATGCCAGCGGAGTCGTAATGCCATGCAAAGCCATCCAGTCTATTTCCTGTTCCCAACGGGGCCAGTCCCAGAATGCCATGGTATAAGAGAAAGTACAGTAGTTGAAGTTGTATCGTTCTTTCAGGTTGGTCGAACGTCTTTCTTTCATGCGCACCGGAGGCAGTGTGTCGGGAAGATCTGCCTGCATACCGTTCCATGACAGATGTATGCCTGCATGATATTTCAGATACCAGTTAAGCCCTGTAGCAACTGAAACATAGTTATTACCTTTAATGCTGATTTTCGAACCTTTCTGA
>JBOFKD010000046.1:0-1111 GCA_051657165.1 Bacteroidales bacterium
CACAGACAGAAATCAATGGATTAAGAGATTCAGGGATTGACTGGGGTAAAGAGCTTTACCGTGCAACATTGAATCAACAATACGGTGTGAGTATTTCCGGAGGTGGCGATATTGCTAACTATTATGTTTCTGCCGGTTACTACAACGAACAGGGAACAACAAAAGGAACAGGTTTCGACCGTTTCAACCTTTCATCGAATACAGACTTCCAGTTGTCTAAGAAACTGAAACTGAATGTAGGTATTTTTGGTAGCCAGAGTAAGAAATCATCTTATATCTCAGATACGGATGCTTTCACGAATCCTGCACGTTATTCAAGATCGGTAAATCCGTATGCTACACTTTATAATGCAGACGGAAGCTATGCTTACGATCAGGATATCGACGGATATGAGGGACGTTACCTGCCTTTCAACTTTAACGAAGAATCTCAGAATACAAACTATGAGATGAATACGACTTCGATCAAGGGGGTATTTAATCTGGATTATACAATTATCAGAGGTCTTAAATTATCTACTCAGTTAGGATTGCAGTTTGATAAAGACGCAACCGAAAAATTTGCGGATAAGGAGACTTACTTTACACGTAAATACAGAGAGTCTACGCGTTATACGGATAAAGCCGATAACAACAAAACGAAGTATTTCCTGCCTGACGGTGGTATCAACCAGAACTGGAATGCAGATTTCTTCCAGTATACTTTCCGTACACAGGCTGAGTACAGCAAGCGTTTCAATGAAATGCACGATTTGGATGTGATGGCCGGAGTAGAGCTTCGCAGCAACACATCTACGAGAATTCATTCAAAAGGTTTCGGTTTTGACTCACGTACGCTGACAACAAAGCCTCTTGATTTCCCGGAAGGTATTTCTGAATCGACTAAAAATGATGCGCGTTTCAGACAATATCAGAAACTTATTAACACAAACCGTTTCGCATCTTACTATGCAACGGCTTCATATACGTATGACAACCGTTATACAATGTTCGGAAGTATCCGTTTTGACGGATCCGATCTGATCGGGGTAGACCCGCGCACACGTTACCTGCCTTTATGGTCGATGTCTGGTGCATGGAATGCCAACCGCGAAGAATTCCTTCGTAATGT
>JBOFKD010000047.1:0-1232 GCA_051657165.1 Bacteroidales bacterium
GGGATGTTTGCCTATAAAATGTTCTTGTCATTCGCTAAGTTCATCCGATGTGATGATCCTGATTTATATGTATCGCTTGTTGTTGATGCCTTCAAGAATGGATTGACTGCAATATTTATCTTAATTGCCTTAGTAGTAGGTGTTTCATTCCCTGTCTTGATTTTCCACAAGCAATCCTTTATGATGACTCGCATTTTAAAGCCTATCACCAAATAAAGGTTCGATTCAGTATCACAAGAACCTAATGACAATTTATTTGTTAAGGTTATATTTGATCTGAGTTTATTTAAGCATGGTTAAACATTATGTAAATCGGGCAAACTGGTTGCGGGCTGCTGTATTAGGAGCCAATGACGGGATCCTTTCTACAACGAGTCTCGTTATCGGGATTGCTGCAGCCAATACAGAAAGAACTGCAATTATATTAGCAGCGCTGGCAGGTTTGGTTTCGGGAGCTTGTTCGATGGCTGCCGGAGAGTTTGTATCTGTCAGCTCGCAAAGCGATGTGGAAAAAGCTGATTTAATCCGCGAGAAAGGCGAATTAACGGATGATCCGGATGGTGAATTGAAGGAGCTCACGGGTATCTATGCAAGGCAGGGACTTGATCCGTTACTTGCCAGAGAGGTTGCAATTGAAATGACAAAAAAAGATCCGCTGGAAGCTCATGCACGTGAAGAGTTAGGCATAAACATAATGACAAAACCCAGACCTATGCAAGCAGCTATGGCATCAGCGGCATCCTTTATAAGTGGAGCTTTACTTCCGCTTTTGGTTGCCATCTTTGCACCGCTCCATTCAATGCTGACTTTTCAGTATATATTCGCAATTATCTTTTTAGCAATATCTGGAGCTACTGCGGCTCATCTGGGTGGCTCATCGATTCATAAAGCGATTTTCCGTATCTGTTTCTGGGGTACAGTTGCCATGATCATTACAGCTCTCGTCGGCTTTCTATTTGGTAATCATATAAAATAAAAAAACGGTTTGGATCAGATCCAAACCGTTTTTTTATTTATTCAATTGCTTTTCTTCATTGCAACTCTTGTTCCATCAGCCTGTACAGCAAATAAGTTTGCAGTTGCCAGGTCAATACCATCCGGAACTTCGAAAGTAAAGAAATTCGAGAAGTAAAGAATAGAAGATCCTCGCTTCACTTCAAAAGCTACGGCTTCTTCACCATTCCGTACAGAAATATTTCTTCCGGATTGAGTATAGGTAATCTCTTTCGTTA
>JBOFKD010000048.1:0-1037 GCA_051657165.1 Bacteroidales bacterium
TATATTGTTCCTGAAGTAGAAGCAATAGCAACTGATACATTAATAGAATTAGAAAAAGAGGGTTACAATGTGATTCCTACGGCTCAGGCAACTTATCTGACAATGAATCGTGAAGGAATCCGCCGTCTGGCAGCTGAGGAACTGGGTGTGAAGACTTCTCCATACAAGTTTGCGGCAACTTACGAAGAATTTAAAGCTGCGATTGAAGAAATCGGTATGCCATGTGTCGTTAAACCTATCATGAGCTCTTCCGGACACGGGCAGAGTGTAGTGAAAACAGCAGATGATGTTGACGTAGCATGGACGTATGCTCAGGAAGGCGGACGTGCCGGTGCCGGGAAAGTGATTGTAGAGGGTTTTGTGAATTTCGATTATGAAATAACCCTTTTAACCGTTCGTCATTGTGCCGGAACATCTTTTGTAGAACCAATCGGTCACAGACAGGAGAGTGGTGATTATCGTGAATCATGGCAGCCTCAGGCGATGTCTGAGCTAGCACGTAAGAAATCTGAAGAGATTGCAGAGAAAGTAACAACTGCTTTGGGCGGTTACGGACTTTTCGGCGTGGAGCTATTTATTAAAGGCGATGAGGTGATCTTTAGTGAAGTATCTCCCCGACCTCACGATACAGGAATGGTGACGATGATATCTCAGGATTTGTCGCAATTCGCATTGCATGCAAGAGCGATTCTGGGTTTGCCTGTCCCAAATATTGAATTTCACGGACCATCAGCATCACGGGCTATTGTAGTAGACGGATGTTCGGACAAGGTTCAGTTTTGTCATTTAGAGCAAGTTCTGGCAGAACCGAATACGCAAATCCGTTTATTTGGTAAACCTGGAGTGAACGGACACAGACGTATGGCTGTTATATTGGCAAGAGGAGGATCCGTAGAAGAAGCTCGTGCAAAAACAGGTAGAGCAGCCGATAAATTAGAAATCAAATTGTAAAAAGAAACAGAGATAATATTTTCGCTCAGAAAACGTATTCATCTAACTGTTCCATATATCTATAAGCTTTAAAAATACGAATACTA
>JBOFKD010000049.1:0-6274 GCA_051657165.1 Bacteroidales bacterium
GTAAATCCGTAAATATCTACGATCAAATTGGCAAAATACCTGTATTCGCATTTGGCAACACAGCCGGCGATTTCGGTATGTTCCATCTAGCATCTTCTTCTCCTTATCCTCATATGGCATTAATGCTCAATCATGATGATCCGGAAAGAGAATATGCTTATCCTCCCTATCACGGCAAAGCAGTTCCTGCATGGCAAGACTCTATGCGAGTTAACAGCTGGATTACGGTGGATATGAAGTCCGAATTCAAAACAGTCTGGATGGATAATCACAAAACTGACAAAAAGGACAAAAAAAATAAGAAAGAGAAAAAGGATAACGATTAAATCCTGAACGCTCTTTCGAATAAACAATCAACCTGGGTGGATCATATATCCACCCTTTCTTATCTTCATCCGCAAAACAAAGTGAATTTAAAAACTTCATTTTTTTCGCGCGCGCACGCACGTTTGTTTATATAAATTCTTCTTTAAAAACTTCTTTATTATATACTTCTATATTATGTGTGACTTTTGATAGGACTTTTGGCTAGACTTTCGGTGTGATTTTTCATTTCATTTCAGCCCCAATCCAACAGCTATCCTATATCATCACAAACCCCTATCAGCAAAGGGATACAGCGATACTAAAAACAAACAAAACAAGCCAAAGATCGTGTGACTTTTGGTGTGACTTTTGATAGTGCTTTTGATAAGACTAATGATAAGTCATATCGCAGGACTTATAAAAATAGCCTGTTTTCAATTGCAACGTACAGCAAAATCAACACTGTCTTGTCCTGAAATTAGATACGTACCAAAATATATTTTAATACGTATGAAAATATATTTAGATACGTATTAAAAATATTTTTCATACGTATCTAATTTTGCTCTGATTAGACAGTTATCACTCCCAATACTATCCATAAAGATACTAAATTTATTAAGCATTTGCAAGCCATAACGCGTGTATTTCCACTATAGACAGGTCCTAATTAGTTAAAAACCCAACCAACCATCGATAACCATCGCTAATCGCCTCTCCAAAATTCACACATCCTATCTTTGCATTAACAAACAAATTAAGAATCCTCGGATATATTTTATTGTTATTAAACAATTATCTATATTCGCATTAATACATAGAAAACAACCCATATGAAAGCAAGAACTATCCGGATAACAAGCTTAACCGACCCTTAGAAATTCGTCAGAAGTCAGTCCCGATAATTCCCAAAACATAGAAACCCAATCATTAACCAACCTTGAAAAATAGTATGAAGATCCTTTTTTCTCCATTTTTTTCATCAGATTCATATGCCCTATCCAGCCAGCAACCCATCTTATTTGATGTCGCTATTTCTGGTGAGACAGAACTGCTCTCTACCCTGGAACTCTTTTTAGGTATCCATATTCCGAAAGCAGATAAGCTTAAGCGCGAAATTGAATATTACAAAGCAGTCAAAGCCGTAATTTGTCAAAAAACAGTCTCTGCATTCAAGCAATCATTCACCATTGATCCGCTTGGCACTTCCAGATGCTTCCTTAAATGGAGAGATGCACTCAGCCTCTGCGGATGGAATAAAAAAATAGGCTTTACGAGCGAAAGACTTTCTCTTCTCTGCGAAATCGATCAGCTATTCGATATTCCCGGTTACGGAGACAGATGGCAAACAATCATCCAGAAACTAGAGAATTGTCATTTAGACAATCAGTTGAAAGAGATAAGTGTATTGTACCCAGCCAGTGTGCTATCGCCACACCTGTCAACTATTTTTGAACTTCTCCAAAAACAAGGAGTCAGCATCACCTATAAAGATTACATCCCGGAATTATCTCCCGGAAGCACTAACCTGGAACGTATCCGATATGCTTTTTTATCAGACACAACAGAGCCCATCCAGATAAATCAGTCAGACAATTCGAGCTTTCGGATTCTTGAGTTCGAAACCGATACACAGGCAAATGAATGGATTGCAACACAACCCCGGGAAAAATGGGATGTTTTAATTAACAGAAATAATAAAGCGTTTGATGACACTCAGTATCTTATGGGCAATCAGTCTTCGGGATCGTCAACGAGTGATTCTCATACACAAGTCATACAACTTTTCAAGTTAGCTGTTGGATTATTCGAATACCCCCTGAATATAAACAACCTGCTTGCATGGCTCAATACGTCCGAGAATCCAATTCCTAAATACGCTCGCACTTCACTGGCTCGAATTGTTGCTGCAAAAGGCGGACTTGGAAACGAGGAATGGATCAGTCAGATCGAAAAACTAACCCTCCTGACTGATGAAGAAAAACGATTGACTCATTCAGAAAAGAACCTCATTGAGGAAAGAAAAAAATACAACAAATACTGTATCGACACTTTTATTCCTGAGATTTCTGAGACAATAAATAAAGAAGATGTTCTTGATTTCCTAGCTGAATTTAAAAAGTGGGGGCAAAAAAGAATTCATGCAACCCGTGAACTGTCAACGTTCGAACAAGAAATCAAATCCGCAGAATTTGCTGAACTGATCGCAATGACCGATGCTTTGATTCAGCTGATAACAAATGAAGATATTATCTCTTTTGAAACGCTTTCGATATGGACCGCTAAAATATACAATCCGATAAGCATGCCCTATACCGAACCGGAAAAAGGGAGCCGTTTCATTGTTCATTCTCCTGCCGGGATAGCGACACGAATGAAATCTTGTCTATGGATGGATTTTTATGATTATCTGAATCCGGATTCAGATATAAACTTCTTACGCAATGACGAAAAAGAGGAGCTCATAAATAATGGATGTAAAATTCAGGAAACGGAGCAGCTAAATCGTTTTCATTATCTTGGACAAATACAACCATTCATCTATACAACTGAAAGCCTGACAGTCATAACTGTAGAAAAGAACCGGTTAAGCCCGGCTCAAAAACATCCTTTACTCCTGCGACTTAAAGCCACTATGGATGCTGATCAGTTTAAACATCTGATCCATCATGCTGAAATAGATTCGGATAAAACAATCGAGGTCATTGAGGAAAAGAAACAGGCCCCTCCTTTGTATTGCAATTTCACAAAGACAGAATATGTATCAATGCCTGAGACCACTTCATATACGGGGCTTAGCCAACTGATACAGAATCCGGTTGATTTTGTATTGGAGCGCATCTTGAAATTCAATGAAGCATCCATCAGTGTGCTCAACTCTCTCGAAACAACTAAGGGGAATGTTGCTCATGCTTTAATCGAATTTTTCCTGATGCGGAGTAAAGATGGATTTGAAACTAAAATCGACCCTAAAGAGTTCGAAAAAGTTTACTTTGATCTGTTGCAAAAACATGGAGCACTCTTGCTTCAGCGTGAGAATACGATTCAGCAGATGCAATTTAAACATGAGCTTAGCAGCGCCCTCGAAGCACTGACGGATATACTTCATCAAAACAGGTTACACGTTGTAGATTGTGAGCAAAAGTTTGAACAAAAACTATTTGATCAGGCAGATTCGCCCATCATCATTGGTTATATTGATCTGAAAGTTCAAAATGAAACAGGTGAATTTCTCATTATTGATATGAAATGGACCGGATTCAAAAGCAACCAGCGAAGATTAAAACAAAACAAGGCGTTACAATTGGCTATCTACAAACATTTCTCGATTCAAAATAACGAAAATGTCACTGGTGTCGGATATTTTGTAATGCCCGTCAACCGGCTATATACGACATTCGACGGACTACAGGGAAGTAATATCTCAATTATCACCCCCGATAATGAGAAAGAATTGATGCCGGAATGTATAAACGCTTATAAATACAGGGTAGATGAAATTACCAAAGCCGGAAGAATTGAAATTGCTGAGGGAATGGAACTGGCTGAAATCGATTATTTCAAAGATACTGCAGATAAAGATCTGTATCCACTCGAATCGGATTATGATAATATCGATATCAAAAAGGTAAATCCATACAGCCCTTACAAACTCTTTAAAAATGAACTTGTATGAAAAATATAACCTACATAAATGCCGGGGCAGGATCGGGAAAAACCTATAAACTGGTTGAAACGTTGACCGACGAAATAAAAAAAGGATCATGTCGTGCTAACGAAGTGATCCTGACTACTTTCACAAAAAAGGCAGCCGACGAGTTACGCGAAAGAGCACGGTCGGTTTTGTATAAAGAAGGTTTATTCACTGATGCCATTCTTTTAGATCAGGCTCAGATCGGAACGGTACATGCCGTTGCTATGAACATTCTCTCTAAATATTGGTATTTAGTAGAATTAAGTCCTGATGTAAAACCACTGGCAGACGAGAGTGTTGATTTCTATATCAATCAATCTTTGAGTACATTGCCTGATCATGCTGATATCAAGCTCTTCAACAAATTCCGTCTTTACTTTAATGTAAATTCGGAGGCTGAGTTCTGGAAAAACCAATTACGAGAAATCATTGGCTTCTGTATAACAAATCAGATTGATGATTTGACAGAATCGACAAAATACTCCTGCGAACAACTTCATGAGATTTACAAACCCGTTAAAGGAAGAACTCTGCCTCAACCTGACAGAATAAAATCCTGGATAACCAAAATAACAGAGGCTATTTCACAAGATAAGGAATCAAACAAAAAAAATGAAAGACTTGCATACACAGCTGAGATAGTCAAGAAAAAGCATTATTCATTTGCCGATCTGTTAGGACTATCGGGATTTATCACAGGTCTTCCAAAAGGAACACTTCAGAGAGTTGAGGAGTTAACTGACATGAATGAAGAATTAGATCAGTTATGGCAAACAGAAGAAGTATATACCCTTCAGGAAACCTATATAAAGAGATTGTTTGAGTTAGCCCAAAAGTGGAAACAGCAATATCAGGAATTCAAGAAAAATAAGAATCTGATTGACTTCAATGACATGGAGCATTACTGTCTTCAACTTTTGGAGAAAGAGGATATTGCCGCTGAAATTAGAGGAAAATATAAGATCCTGTTTGTTGATGAGTTTCAGGATTCAAGCCCGATCCAGGTTCAGATATTCTCTCACCTTTCGAATCTTGTCGCTAAATCTTATTGGGTCGGAGATCCAAAACAAGCAATCTATGGATTCAGAGGGAGTAATACCGATTTGATTCATACGGTCATGGATCTTATTGGAGAAACAGGCAATGCAGGAAATAAAATGCTGAATCTGGACACATCATACAGATCTGTAAAGGAGATCGTGGAGCTGACCAATAACCTTTTTTCCAAAGTATTTCGCGGATTAATCCCGGAAAACCAGGTTTGTCTGAAACCTCATAAAGAGAACAGTTCCAAGGGAGCATTATTTCATATCCATTGTGAAGATAAAAACATTGAGTCCTATCGGTTAGCTGTCAAAAATAAAGTTATTGATCTGTTAGCTCACACCCCGAAAAACAGGATAGCCATCCTTTGTCGAAGCAATTCGAAATGTCAGGATATGGCCAGTGTTTTACGTCAGGCAGGAATCCCTGTCTGCATTGAATCGGGAGATCTGAATGCGCAAAAAGAAACAGAGCTGATAAAAGCTTTACTCACACTACTCGTCGAGGAAGAGAATGATTTAGCAAAAGCCAGGATTCTATACCTTGTCAATCCAAATTTTGATTTATCTGCATTAGTGGATGAAAGATTGGAATATTTGCATAAGACTGCCCACGAAAAAAATCCTCAATGGAGCGTCAACCAAAGACTTCTTACCGAACTACAAGCTTTAAAGCAACGCATCAGACATCTTTCGGTCAGTGAGACTATTGAAACGCTGATTCTCACACTCAACTTAAACACATTAGTTAAGATGTGGGGGAACAGTAAAAGCAGGCAAGATAATCTATCTCGTCTGATTGCGATAGGTAAAGAGTATGAAGATGCTGCACTAAACATCGGGCTGGCAGCCACTATCCCGGGGTTTATTGAATATTTATCGTCCAAAGTAATCGGATCAATGGGTGATACGGATGGGATTCAAATACTGACATATCATAAATCAAAAGGGCTGGAATGGGATGTTTGCATCTTATCAGACCTGAACAATACGACACTTGATACAGACAATATCGTTAGTCGTTCTTTTTATGGAGTCCGGTTTGTTCAGATCGAGAAACCTGCTGCTCATAACCTATATCCTGAAGTCATTATTTCTCTGCTACCCTGGATTTGGGGCAATTTAAAAAAATGCCCGATTACTGATGTGACCAATCTGGAGAGCTTCCGTTTGATTTCGGAAAAATGTATCTGGGAGGAAAAACGATTGTTATATGTTGGAATTACAAGAG
>JBOFKD010000050.1:0-2342 GCA_051657165.1 Bacteroidales bacterium
TTTCGTTAATTACGAAAGAGATATTTTCAAATAGAGTCGAACCTCCAAATTCAACTGTTAATCCGTCAACTGATATCATTCTTTACTGATCTATTAGTTCTTAACGACAAATATAAGGAAAATCCTTTGAGAATTTTTATGACTAGGGGGAAGTGTGCATACATTTTATGGAAATTTGCTTTCTAAGGCCGCAATAATGTGCAATTGTTTCGGTGAATAAATGGAAAAATGAGTCTGAGGGGAGATTTTGTGTAAAAGGCGGGATGATCTAAAACATAGGATGTTATATGTATTTTGCTTACTGTTTTTTTTAGAGACTATGTTTATTTTTATGACTTAAATCGAATTTTTGCTTGCAGATCTGCTGCTAAATCCTAATTTTGTTTTCGCTAGAGGCCTTATAGTCAGGCTTTGGAATTTAATATATGTTAATTAATAAATTCAGATTGCAGCTATTTGTATTAATAACCCGTCAATAATAATGAAACACATAACGAAGTCACATAAAGAAATGGAGGAGCAGCAGCTTATTGATGGAGTGATCCGTCAGGATCGCCGTTCGCAACGGATGCTCTATGAGCGCTTTGCACCCCTGATGATGTCTGTGTGCTTCAGGTATGTGAATGACTACGAAGTTGCGAGGGATTTGTTGCAGGACGGGTTTGTGAAGGTGTTTAATTCCATCGGAACCTATCAGGGTGCAGGATCTTTTGAGGGATGGGTCCGGAGGGTTTTTTCGAATTTATGTCTGGAGTATCTGAGGAAAAACGATGTGTTGAGAGAGTCGTTGGTACTTGAAGATCCGACAGTCTTATTTGAGCCGGATTATTCGATGGTCGAAAGGCTTTCTGCGAATGAATTGATGGAGATTGTGGCGGAACTGCCTACAGGATTCAGAACAGTATTTAATATGTATGCGATAGAGGGTTACTCTCATAAGGAGATAGGGGATGCATTGGGTATAACTGAAAGTACATCCCGTTCTCAGTTTACCAGAGCGAGACAATATCTGCAAAAGAAATTGCACGAAATAAGCAAAGGCGAAAAGAGTTAATCTGACATTTACTCAATCATAGTGAATTTAAAGTAAAAAATGGACAAAAGAAACGATCAACATTTAGACAAGATATTTCGGGAGAAGTTAATTAAGCATCAGATGGATGTTCCGAATGATATTTGGGATGCTATCGAGGCTAATCTTTCCGATCGACCTGTGGTGCGGATTCCGTTATGGAAACGACCCTGGTTTGTTGCGGCATCGTTTCTGCTGTTGGCTTCGGTATCTTTAATGTATCGGGGATTGAAGGATGAGAATGAAAAATCGAATATACAAATTATACAACAGATTGAGCCGGAACCATTAAAGCCGAATCTGCTGATAGAATCATTGCCTGAGACTAACCGAATGGTAGCAACATCTGCTGAGGCAAAGGCAAGCGGAGGAGGGCCGGTAAAGGTTCTGACGGCTGCGTCTTTTTCGAGATCGGTCGTTGCGGCTGATACTAACGAGTATATGGCTGAAGAAGATATTGATTTGGCAGCGGCGGATGCTCAAATGGCAGAACCGCAGGAGAATCAGATCGATGAAATCGTAAATGATGAAGAGAGACAGGCTAAAATAAGAGCATTTGAACAATTGGGTGCAGATGTTTCCAAACAACCTGGAAATGAATATAATAAAACTGACAGAGCTACGCATAAGTCAGGGGTTTCTATTAATTTTGGTAACTCGGGTTTTTCAAATCAGGCCACAAAGAATGCGGAAGCAACGTTGAGACGTTATGCAACAAAGTATAATGCAGAGTTGATGCAAATGGTTCGTCCGGCAGGACAGATCGAGGATGCAAAAGTGAAGCATTTTACGCCGCTATCGCTGGCTGTAATGTTTGACAAGGAGCTTATCAGAAACTTATCGGCAGAGATCGGTGTGTCTTATACATATATGCGAAGTGAATTGCGCAGTAATTCAAGTTTTCGGAATGAGACACAGCATCTGCATTATCTGGGGGTGCCTTTGGCTTTTCGTTACAAAGTGTGGAGCTGGAAAGGTCTTTCGGCTTATGTGAAAGCCGGAGGTGCAATTGATTTTAATATAGCAGGTACATGGAAAGAGGCTTATTCGTATAATGCCGATTACGGAAGAGGTTCGTTGAGTGCTTTTGACGAAGCACTGGAGAGTCGTCCGCAATTATCTGTAAATGGGGCTGTCGGTGTGGGATATAGTTTATCCAATCTGTTTCAGCTTTATTTTGAGCCGGGTATAGCCTATTATTTCGATAATAACAGTTATATCATAAACATACGCAAGGATAAGCCGGTGGATTTATCTCTGCAACTGGGGG
>JBOFKD010000051.1:0-1325 GCA_051657165.1 Bacteroidales bacterium
GTATTCTGCAAGATGGAGTCAGCGCAAATGCATACAAACAGTTCGCCGATCAATTTATTCCCGCTGCAACAGAAGATGAAGCACCTTTAAATGAAGGAGCGCCATTCGAAACGAAAGAAGCACGCGATAAAAGAATGAAATGGTGGAGAGACGGTAAATTCGGAATGTTTGTTCATTACGGCTTATATTCAGGACTTGCAGGAGAAGTAAAAGGTCAGAAGTACGAAGGATGCGTTGAATGGATCCAAATGCAATCAGGTCTGGATAGCGATACATACGCCGCTGAAGCTCTGCCTAAATTTACGCCAAAAGAAGGCAAAGCTACCGAGTGGGTGAAACTGGCAAAAGAATCCGGTTGCAAGTACATCGTTATGACCAGCCGTCATCACGAAGGATTCAATATGTTTGACACCGAACATTCTGATTTCAATATAATGAAAACAAAAGGTATCAATATCGCAGACGAGTATGCAAAAGCTTGTGAAGAATATGATATCAAAGCCGGGTATTATGTATCTCTTTTAGACTGGAGTCATCCTGACTATGACCCTACTGATTCAGGCATCTCTTATCCACAAGGTAACTATGATGCAGCAAAACGCGGAGAACGTAAATTCGGAAATCATGAAAAGTATAAAGAGTATCTTTTCAATATCTTCGATGATCTGACATCCAATTACAAAGTAGATTTGGTATGGTGGGATTTCAGTCAGCCAAAATTTCAGGGAGATCATGCCTGGGGAGCAACCCGATTAATGAAAACACTTTTCGACAAAAACCCGAATGCCATTCAAAACAATCGTCTTTATCATTCTGACAATCATATCAGCGAAGGAGGTATTAAAGTTACTCCTACATGGAAAGGAGACTATTCGACAGCCGAACATCACATCCCTGCAACAGGTATTGATGGTGACTGGGAAGCATGTCAGACACTAAACGGAACCTGGGGATATTCTGCAGACAATCAGAAATGGAAAACATCGGACGAATTAATTCGTGAATTGATCGATGTCGTAAGCCGCGGCGGAAACTTCTTATTGAACATCGGCCCTGAACCTGATGGATCAATTCCGGCTGAAAGTGTTCGTTTATTTCAGGAGATCGGAGCATGGATGGATATTAACAGTGAAGCTATTTATGAAACACGTGCTAATCCTTTTGATGTAGAATTCAAATGGGGACGTGTTACCCGTAAAGGTGATGATACTCTTTATTTCTTTGTTTACGAAAAACCTGAAAACGGTATTTTACAAATCCCTTGTACATTCAGTACAAATGCTAAAGCTGTTTTATTAGAAAATGGTGAAACAATCACTATTACA
>JBOFKD010000052.1:0-5889 GCA_051657165.1 Bacteroidales bacterium
GTACCTGCTATTTTTGCTCCCGTAGCCAGATTCCGAATCGGAATCAATTTCAAGATCTGACCTTTAGGCTTACCATTACTGAAAGTCAAAGCCTGAAATACCGTGTAAGGCTTAACGGATACGGCTTGTGTGTACAAAGTCGAATGCACATCGGGAACAGAACCGTCAAGCGTATAGCGGATTTCCACATCGGGGCGTAAACAACTAACAGTTATTGTTGAGTTATCTCCTTGCGTCTGCACATCATGAAACAGATTATACATTGACCGGGCATAATTAATGTCTTTCATCTCATAGATAGCCGTAAGTTTATCCAGACGTTTCAGAAAGGCCTCCCAATCTTTAGGCTTCTTACTCCAGCTTATATCTGCCATTGCTGCCAGGCGAGGGAAAAGCATGTATTCAAGATTTGATGTTCCCGTTACAAATTCACTCCACATAGAAGCCTGATACCCCAATACTTTATCTTGTAAGCCTGGGGTGATCCCGCTCATTGCCATATCATAATCATAGACATCCTTCAATGTGTTATTGCCAAAATACGTAAACGGTTCAAACCACTGAGGTCCCTGATAGCGGATCAGGTAAAAACGCTGAGCCGGAGTTAGAACGATCGAATGCCCTTTTTTAGCTGCTTTCACAGCCGATTGCCCCAATCCTCTCCAACCAAAGATTGTAGCCCCTTCGGGAATCTCACTATCTACTAATTCGTCCCAACCCATAAGTTTCTTCCCTTTGGATTGGATATAACCATTCATCCGGCGAATAAAGTAACTTTGCAGTTCTTCCTCATTCGGAATATTATTTTCTTTCATTCGTTTCTGACAAAGCGGACAAAGCTTCCAGTTATCTTTCCAGGCTTCATCACCACCGATATGGATATATGAAGACGGAAATAACTCTATAACCTCATCAATCACATCTTCCAGAAAAGCAAAAACAGAATCATTACCAGCACAGTAAATGACAGAAGCATTCTTTCCTCCGCCCCCGGGTATTGTGCCCAGAAAATCTTTCACGACAGGACAAGCCAAATGGGGGTAAGCTGCCAGAGAGGCATTGGTATGAGCCGGCATCTCTACCTCCGGTATGACTTCGATATTACGGGATGCGGCATAAGCGACTATCTCACGTACATCATCCTGTGTATAGAAACCTCCGACGGGAGTTGGTTCTCCTTCAATTTGATTAGCACGAAGCGGGAACAGATTATTTCGTTCTGCCCGGAATCCACCAATGGAAGTAAGCAAAGGATACTTCTTTATTTCCAGTCTCCATCCATTATCATCAATCAAATGCCAGTGAAACGTATTGATCTTATGAATAGACAAATAATCCAGTAGTTTCAGAATATCCTTTTTCGGCACAAAATGACGCGAAACATCCAGCATAAATCCACGATAGCCGAAACGAGGTTCATCCTGAATTGAAACACATGGAATACTCCATTCCTGAACCTTGTTCTCCTTTTCTGAGAATATCTCAGCCGGGAGTAATTGCAACAGTGTCTGAACACCATAAAAGAATCCGGCTTGTGAAGATGCTGCCAGCAGAACTTTATCTTTTGTCACATCCAGTTTATAGCCCTCTTCGGGTAAGTCCGTATTATATACAAGCTCTACTGTATTCTTCTTTTTATGCTTAGAGACAGGTTGTAGTTTTATCTCAGCACTCCTGCGCAGGTATTTATATAAATCGGCAACAGCCGGTTCAAACCGGAAGTCGGGAACATAAACCGTTGTCCGTTCATTAAACGTAAAACTACCCTGTCCTTCTGTGATCAACTGAGGTTCAGGAATAATTGAAATCTGAGCTACAAGCATCTGCATTCCGATAAGGATGCAAAAAGATATAGCTGCCAGTCTTTTCTTCATCATTTAGGCAATTAGTTTTGGGTTAGTATTATTGTGTTCTGATTAAACTATATTATTCTGATTCCGTTGTACATTCCTGTATTCTGTAGGTGTTATTCCATTGATATTTTTAAATACAGTACTGAAGTAACGCTGATGGCTGAAACCTACCTGTTCCGATATTTCAATAATCGGCAGTTCCGTTTGAGTTAATAAAGCTTCGGCCTGACGAATACGCATTGTATTTATATATTCCTTTGCTCCAATACCAATTGTTTGCCTCATTCTTGCATAAAGTGTGGAACGGCTCATAGCCAATGAGGAAGCGAGCTTATCGACATCAAATTCAGAATCGCTCAGATGAGCTGTGATCATTTCGTTTAGCTGTTCACGAAACAGAAAATCATCATCCGTTTTATCCGGAGAAGGATCATCCGGGTGATTTTCCATTGCAATCGGTTCCTGTTCAATTATACAAAGACGTTTCTTCAAACGGTAACGCACGTATAACAGAAGCAGGACAGCAAATAACACAACTCCATAGATCCATAAAGAGTGCCACCAAAAAGGGCTGATTGTAATATGCAAAGCTTCTGCCGGTTCACTCCAGACTCGCCCGTTCCGGCTAAAACGAAGTTTTAAGCGATAGGTACCCGGAGGGATATGATTAAATGCTAATTGTGTCTTATTGGTCAGCTCGAAATCATCCATTACACCTTCTAACTTGTATTGATAGAAGTACTCATCAAACAGGGAACGTCCTTTGAATAAGAAAGAGATCGATAATGTCTCATTATTGGCAGGAAGCTGAAGTTGATGATCCTTATAAGCCTCTTTTGGCAGATTATTCCCATTCGACTGAACTGAAATAACCCGGACAATTGGTTCTTCCTGCTTTTGGCGGGCAATCTCCGGAGAGATCAGACTAAAACCATTAACCCCTCCGAGCAGCAAATAATCATCTTTGGTTATCAGAAAGGTTCGATCAATGTATTCATTTTCATGAACACCATCTGATTTGCCATAGATCGTCATTTGATCTTTCCCCGGAACATAACGGCAGATATTATGTGTAGATCCAAACCAGATCGCATTATCTTTCGTAGCCACCACGATCAAGGGTTTGAATGTCAGAGGCATCAATACAGGTCTGAGCATCTCACATCGTGGATCAAAACAATACACTGTTGAATTATTGCTGATCAGCCAGTATTTACCCTCAACCGTTTTTGTAGCCGAGACAATAAATTCATTCCTGTATTTACTTAAATCCAGCACTTTGCTTAATGACTGAGTCTTCAAGGAAAACTCATAGATCCCCTGATTTGCGAAAAGTGTATAAGAAGAGTCTGTAGCATGGATCAACCTCAAAGCCATATCAGTCCGAAAGTTATTGCCTACAGATAAATTCTGTACACTACGACTTGATGGCGTGTATATATACGCACTATCCAGCAGCAATAAACAGGACTCACTGTCTCCGATGCGTTTGATATAGGGACATACCCATCCTGTACGTATTTTTTGCTCCAGCTGTTGGGGAATGTCTTCCTTGTGTACTTGTCCTGATTCTTTATTAAAAGTATAAAGCCCTTTGCGATAAGCCACAAATAAAATAGATTGATCATCCGTGAAATCAAGCGATGAGACACGCATTCCGAATGTTTCGGGATAATGTTTAAATGTTTTAGCCTGTTTATCAAAACGGTTAATGCCATTCCCGTCCGTAGCCATCCAGATATGCTTCTGATCCTCTATGAATCCCAGCAATGCCCCGAGACTTGGTCCGTCCGACGAGTTTAAACCGGCAGGTAAGAAAGAGTAAATATGATTTTGTTTAAGCACAAAGAGGCCGGTGCGACGTGTAGCCAGGTAGATATTTTTATCTGCATCCTCCTGTATCGTTATAATTGTCCGCAGGTTTTCGTTATTCGCATTTGAAGACATCATCTTCAAACGGCTCAGATGAGATGTCTGAAGATCGAGAATATACACACCCCCGCCATCAACTGCTATCCACAATGAATGGTCCTTATATAAATGCAGATCAACAATCACATCACTCGCGAGGATTGAATTACGAGTTTCAAAATGCTTTTTTACGATACCCTGCGGAGAAAGATGAAACATCCCGGCTTCAAAAGTAGAAATAAAGATATCACCCTGTTGATTAACCACCAGATCAGTAATCCGATTACCACGGGTCGAATAAAACAGCTTTAACGCGGCTGTATGCCGGTTTAACGTATAAACTTTATCATTGCCGGATGAGATATAAAATTCGTTTTCGTTTTTCGCAGCGATTCTTAAAGAGCCATACATCGGAGAAGTTATATCCCCCTTGTAGTCAAGTCTGGCTATGGATAAATCATTTACGTTTACGCGAAGAAAATGGTCTGCCGCTGCGAAATAAAGGTACTGATCCGAAGGGATCGAACAGCTATACTTGTGAGCTGATAGTCTTGTGAAAATATCATTATCGCTATCATAACGTAATAATCCGTTATCGGACCCGACCCATAAATTATGCTGATTATCCTCAGTTATGAAAAAGGTTCTAGTGAAACTTACACTGTCGTTGGTTGCTGAATATAATTTCATTTGCTGCCCGTCATACCGATGCAGCCCCTGTTCGGTACCGATCCATAAGAACCCGGTATTATCCCGGTTGGCACATAAAATATGGACCGTATTCAAACCCTGATTAAGTGATATCTGGTCGCAATAATAGTTGAATAGATCTTCTGCATAAGTTTCAACAGAAGATAATATACAGAAAATCAGCAATAAAAGAGAGAAAAGGATTCTCATTTCGGTTAATTGGTTTTATCGGGCAAAAGAATAATGAATGTTCTGAATTTAAAAGTAGATGTTGTAAAAGAAACAAACAAAGATAAGACGTTAATTATTATAAACATTTTGATCTAAAAAAAAGGGTTACTGACAATAAAATGTCAGTAACCCTCGTATTTTATGTCTTTTCAGACGAAAGAAATCGGGAATTAGTATCCGCGGATCGCTTCGATACCCGGAAGTACACGTCCTTCGATGAACTCAAGAAGAGCACCACCACCAGTAGAAACGTAGCTAACTTGTTTTGCCAAACCTAATTGGTTGATACAAGCAACTGAGTCACCACCACCGATCAAAGAGAATGCGCCGTTAGCTGTAGCTTCAACGATTGCATTAGCAACTGCTTTAGAACCAGCAGCGAATTTCTCGAATTCGAATACACCTGCAGGACCGTTCCAAAGAATAGTTTTTGAGTTTTTGATAACTTCACAAACTTTCACGATAGATTCAGGACCCATATCAAGACCCATCCATCCTTCCGGAACTTGTTTGTCTGAGCAGATTTCAGTATTAGCGTCAGCAGCAAATTTATCAGCAGCAACACAGTCAACCGGAAGAACAAGGTTTACACCGTTTTTCTCAGCTTTAGCGATAATTGTTCTTGCAAGATCCAACATATCGTCTTCGCAAAGAGAGCTACCGATATGACCACCTTGAGCTTTAGAGAAAGTAAACGCCATACCACCAACGATGATCAGGTTATCTACTTTGTCAAGAAGGTTTTCGATAATTGTGATTTTAGAAGAAACTTTAGAACCACCGATAATAGCAGTAACTGGTTTCACTTGCTCTTTCAATACTTTTTCTACAGCATCTACTTCGTTTTGCATCAAGAAACCGAACATTTTGTTCTCAGGTGCAAAATGAGCAGCGATAAGTGCAGTTGAAGCGTGTGCACGGTGAGCGGTACCGAATGCATCATTTACATAAACATCAGCATAAGAAGCTAATTTTTTAGTAAATTCTTTTTGGCTTTCTTTTACTGCTTTTTTAGCAGCAGCTTTTTCTTCTTCTGAAACATCTTCAGCTAAACCACGAGGTTTGCCTTCTTCTTCAGCATAGAAACGTAAGTTTTCAAGCAATAAAACTTCACCTGGTTTCAAAGCAGCTGATTTTTCAGCAGCTTCAGCACCCATACAATCGTTAGCAAATTGAACAGGAGTACCAAGAAGTTCTGATACAT
>JBOFKD010000053.1:0-1577 GCA_051657165.1 Bacteroidales bacterium
TGTCGGTTGCTCTTCCATTTGAATGTTTTCTTTTTTATCAAAATATCTGTTCGTAAACAGATACAGAGGAATCATGATCAACACAGCCGGTATCGTAAGAGGCAATTGATAGTTAATAAAGTAATTCATACCACTCATGTCAGACAAAGCCGCAGCCTGGTGTACATTTCCCGACGCGGGTCCCATATCAAAGATTGTGCATGCGGTAATCACGAACACTGCATTTTAATTGCGTATGTTATGAACATATCATATATTTGCAGTGTTCTAATTACAAAGCAACAAACTAAAACTCAATATTATGGCACGATACAGATATTATCAGTTAATTGATACTGATTTGAGAAATATAGTAAGTGACAACGATAACCCAGCTGGAGTGAACGACAACGAAAACCCACAAACGGCGGCTAAAATGTGCAGAAAGTGGATGAAAGATAACGGAATAATGGAAGCGATATTGGTTACAAATGACGCTGATACAGAAAGTATGATTAACTTCAGAACGCTAACCATAGGGGCTTAAATGCCCCTTTAACACAAACCGATATGAAAGCAGCTATCTATATACGGGTTTCGACTCAGCTACAATCAACCGACAGACAACGGACGGAATTAACTGAGTATGCAAATAAACAGGGCTATCAAGTAGTCAATATATATGAGGATTATTGCTCAGGATTCAAGGATAGGGTTTCTTACAATCAACTGAAAGCAGATGCTACAAAAGGATTATTTGATATAGTTCTCTTCAGTGAAATGAGCCGTATGACACGTAAAAACATCCTATTGTCAGAGGTTGACTATTTCAAAGGGAATAATGTTCAGGTGTATTTCCAGAAACAAAATATTTTAGTGACCAACAAAAAGAACGATCTGGGAACATCTATCCTACTCAGCGTAATGAGTGCGATCAGCAGCTATGAAGTTGAACTGATGAAGGAAAGAACCACTTCTGGGAAAATAGAAAAGTATAAATCTAAGCCCTTCAGGGTTGGAAACCTATCTTTCGGATATTATTCAGATTCAGATAGCACTATTCATGTAGACGAAAGCAAGCGCCAAACAGTTATTGATCTATTTACCAAATATGCTGAAGGCTGGCGAACTTCTGATATAGTTGAATGGCTTAACATTGAGGTTCCAGAAAAGACATGGCACAGTTACGAGATTGTTAGAATACTGAAGCGCGACATATACAGAGGTGATCAAGTTGTTAACATTGGCGGTCAGAATCTAAGCCGTTATCATGACAGTTTACGGATTATTTCTGATGAGCTATCTGATAGGGTTATTGCTCAGATGGATAAAAACAAGCTTAAATCTCGTAATGTAGTACATAATTACATACTTAACGATCTGATATTTTGCCCGTGCTGTGGTCGTACATTAAGAGGTAGAGTTTCAAACAAACATCAACATTATGTATGTGCTGGGAATAATAGGTTTCATCGTGAGTCTGGTAAAGGGTGTGACGCTAAATTATCAATCATACAACACCAAATCGAGGGTATAGCTTGGCACGCTGTTAAATATCTATCAGTTAAACAAACAAACCAAATAGACTCACAGCTCCA
>JBOFKD010000054.1:0-3949 GCA_051657165.1 Bacteroidales bacterium
ACAATTGAAGAATCTCTGAAACAGCAGTTAAGTCAGGCTGAATATAAAGCATTAATCCGGAATTATTACCCTTCGCTACGAATTGGTGAAATAAGATTGACTTTATTTCAAAAGCTCGGATATTATAGACCGGAGCAAAATTTGGAAACATATTCAGATTCAATTCTAAATATGCCATCTATCGAAACTCATCATTCGCCTATTGAAGCTTTTGACTTTCCCTCCAGAAGAAAGATTCAACCTCTTGCACTCAAGACAAATCTCTTATTTGACTTGGCTACAGCACTTAATGTTGAGTTGGAAATTCCAATAGCTAAACGTTGGAGTATTGCTGGTGAATGGATATTCCCCTGGTGGCTGTGGGAAAGTAAACAATATTGTTTTGAACTATTAAGTGGGACAATGGAGCTTAAATACTGGTTTCCGAAACATAAACAACAACTATCGAATAATTTAAACGGATGGTTTGTAGGTCTATATGCAGGCGGTGGATTGTATGACCTGGAGTGGGATAAAGTTGGATATCAGGGCGAGTTTTATATTGCCGCCGGAGTTAGTGCAGGATATGCTCATAAGATTAATCCATATTTATCCATGGAGTATAGTCTGGGCTTAGGATATCTTAGTACGGATTATCGCAAATATCGTGCCGAAAGAGATATAGAGGACGAGTGGCATTTGTATAGAGAGAGCCGAGGTCGATATTCTTTTTTTGGACCTACTAAGTTGAAAGTATCATTAGTCTGGAGACCTGTATTTTACAAAAAAATAAAGAAAGGAGGTAAAAGATGAAGTGCATCGTATTATCCCGAATCCTATGGATATTTCTTACTTGCCTTCTAACTATTTCATGTGAAAGAAGGCAACTTGAAGATCGACCTCTGAATATTGAATATGCTGAAATTGAACTGAAAGTTATCTGGAACGAATATGATGATGAACCTCCAAAGGAAGCAACGGCATTAATTTATCAGTTCCTGAATAGTGATAGTAAGCTACCAACCAAGAATAAGCTTGTGAATACAGCCATTATTTCGGATGACAGAAAATGCATCGTTAGATTGCCTAAAGGTGATTATGCATTTATTGTTGCGAACGGAAAAACTGACGAAGCATCTACGTTTTTTGCGAAAGAGTATGACTCTTTTGAGACAATGGTGGTCCGTTTGACTGATATCGATGGACCAACTTACGACCATCCCGAAACAAACAAAGTATTTGTAGCTAATCCGGAATTCTTGGCTGTAGATGCAAATAACCGTTATACAGTTACCGAACAAATGATTTCGGAAACTCGAACTCGTAAAGTGACTAAGAATACTGATCCCGTTGATGTTATTAATTTCGAACCGGTTCAAATTACCCGGACTGTGAATGTTGAGATACATGTCAAAGGATTAAATAATCTAAAGTTCGCTGAGGTTATTGCTTCTGGAGGATATCGGGGAGTTTATCCGGCAAACAGGCATACAACTGATGTAATTCGGAATAAATTTTTTGAAATTACATCTTATGAATTTTATCCGAATAATCTTTATGATGGCGTGATTCGGGGCTTTTTTACAACTTTCGGGGCTGGCGAAGTGACCGGAAGGGCAATATCAACAAAGGATAATGCAGACTTGACTCCAATTGAACTGACTGTGTTCTTCACTCTTAAAGATAAAGAACAGACTATCGAAATCAGACAATTTGATGTTACGGATCAATATAATAAAGAAGGTTCCGAAAATCTCCATATATCTCTTGTATTGGATCAGGTTATTACTCTTCCTGATATTGAAATTGAAGGTGGAACAGATTCCGGATTTAATCCCGATGTAGATGATTGGGGTGATGGGGAAGAGGTGGATGTTCCTGTTAAATAATTCATTTATTATCTCAAATACTTTTAGTTATGAAAAAAACAATGTTGGGCTTCGCAGCATGTGCCCTGATTCTTTTAAGCTGCTCACAAAATGAAGAGATTGAGGATTATACAAAAACGGCTAATGAGGAAATTAAGTTTGCGCCGTATGTCAATAAAACTAAGGCGAGTGTAGTGAATCTGGATGCGATGAAAGTCGAAGCCTATCCTGGATTTAGGGTTTTCGCAGTGCAACATGCTAACGTTCAAACTGAAGACCAAACTGGATATCAAGGTCTTCCAGTATTTATGGATAAGCTGAATGTGAAATTTAGCAACTCATTATGGTCTCATTCAGGCAAATACTATTGGCCGGAAACAGATGCTTTATCATTTTTCGCGATGGCTCCAGATAATGATAAAGTAGGGAAAATTACTCAAGATATAAATATAACTGTTCCGATTACAATTGAAGATGATGTCAAGGATCAAATTGATATTTTGGCTGCTTCTGCATTGAATAAAAAAAGAGAGACAAATGCAAGTGGACAAGTAGATTTTCAATTTAAGCATATTTTGTCACGAATAGGATTCAAAGCTTCAATGGATATATCTGATAATTTAAAGTTTAAAATTACAGGATTGAAATATTCATTGATGAAAGTGATTTCATCAGGGAAATATAAATATGTAGATGGAACTATTCAAAAATTTTCGGTGGAGCATGATAAAACTGAATATGATTTACCAATACTTTCAGACAGAATTATAGGAGGCACAGTCGGAGGAGAAAAAGTGACATCATTAACTTTAAATAATGAGGATAGTTATCTAATGATTTTACCTCAAACAGTGCCTAATGCAGGTATAAAGTTGGAAGTAACCTATAATATCGCAGTCGCAGGAGATGCTTATGGAGATGATAAGACAGCGATTATAGAATTACCTGAGCTAACCTATGATATGGGAAAAGCTTATACGCATACGCTTAAGTTTTCGAAAAGTTCTACTGGAGGTGATGATCTTCTCGAAGTAAAGTTTGGTGTAACAGGTGTAGAGGATTGGGTTGATGATGAAACTCAACCAAGTGACACAAACGTTCCAAACCCAGCGTCATCTAACTAATTAAACGAAGTAATTATTCGGATCAATATTTTAATTAGGAGCAAAAATATTTCATGAATAATAAAGTTAAATAATTGGGTTAACAGGATAAGACGTGAGTCTTGTCCTGTTTTTAACCTAACGATAAATAGAGGAATATGAGACAAATTTATATCATCTTATGCGTATTAATCGCTTTGATTGGCTGTTCGGCCGAGGCTGAATTTGAACCGGAATTGAAGATGCCGGTTGGGTTTGGCGTGCAGGTAGATCAGACCAAAGGAAGTTTGGCTTTATCAAAGGATCAGGTTTTGTCTATGGGCGTTTTCAGTCTATATACAGCAGCGCCGTTTCCTGTTGCCGGTTATGCTCGACAGATGGAAAATATATTAGTCCATCGTCCCGATAAAGACAAGGTTTTTACTTATTCGCCGATTTCTTACTGGCCTGAATCCGGTTATTTATCCTTTTTCGCTTATTCCCCGTTTGCTTCAACGGATAATGGAATACAATCTCCGCGACTGACTTCTGACGGGTACATGCAATTGGACTTTCAACCGGTTGAGGATGTCTCAAAGCAGACTGATCTGATGGTTGCTGTAAACCTTAATAGAGAAAGAACTACTCAAACAGTGGATTTACCTTTGAAGCATATTCTGTCTGCTGTTCAGTTCAAAGGTTCTACTAGTGTAGAGACTTCAAATTATAAGGTTCGTGTACTGGAAATCCAATTAACCAATTTGATTAATAAAGGTACGTTTACTTATAGTACAGCAGCAACAGAATGGCTGCTCAATCCCGATGTGAAACAAAGTTTCAAGTTGTCGATTGATAATGGTGCTTTGCAGGAGATCTTTTTAACTGAAACTCCGGTTAGTCTGGTAGATTCAGAGACAGCCCTGATGATTCTTCCGCAGGAGTTTTCTGCCGGGCAATTACGGCTGAAAGCAAAATTAGAGATCACAGAATCCGGAACAGCAGGCTATAAAGATATTGATA
>JBOFKD010000055.1:0-26708 GCA_051657165.1 Bacteroidales bacterium
CAATGAGCCACGCTTTGAATCCTTCATCCGTTCCGATTCAGGATTCAAAACGCGGTTACAGACAAATTACACCTTCGGCGTAAAAGAACAAAACAAATGGCAATGAGAATCCGGTAAAGACGATATAAATATCGCCTCAGATTCACGGCAAACGACTGATTACAAGTACTCTATGTGATAAAACCGGAGTTACATTTAACAGAAATGGATAATCCGAAACCTCGTACGGAACATCAGCGGGAGAGTGTGTCAAATCAATACGATTTTTGACACACCCTCTTATAAATTTTCATCACGGAGCCAAACGGTCTATACTCCATCCCGACTCCTGATTATCAATATACACAAACCGGTCGTGCAGACGACTCGGTCTGCCCTGCCAGAATTCTACCTCAAAAGGTTTTATAAAATATCCGCCCCAATGCGATGGTCTGACCAGACACTCTTCCTGAGGCATCATCTTAAACTCGTCAAAACGCATTTCAATCCATTCGTCCTTTATAACCCTGCTTTGCGGAGAAATCCATGCCCCGATACGGCTATTAGCTGGTCGTTCCCGAAAATACTGATCACTGATTTCAGGAGTTGTTTTCAAGGCTTTACCTACGAAACGCACCTGTCTTTCTAATTTTGGCCAGTAGAAATTAACAGCCACCATTGGATTCTGAGAGATCTGACGACCTTTATTACTTTCATAATTCGTAAAGAAGATCAGTCCGTCCGTCGTTATATCTTTCAGCAATACGGTTCTTACATGCGGAACATGATGTGAATCCACAGTAGCCAGACTCATAGCTGTTGGCTCCATCTCTCCCGCTTCGATAGCATCATTCATCCATTCCCGAAACTGCATAACCGGATCGGGATTCAAATCCTTTCTTTCAAGTGTATCCTTGAAATATTCTTTCCTGATTTTTGATAACTCCTCCATAGTAACATATTTTATTATGGAACAATACAGAATGCTAAATGTTTGAATTAAATCTGTTTTTAACCGGCATTCGTGCATATCTCACGATAAAAAAAGAAAAGGCACATCTGTAACCGGAATAGATTACAGATGTGCCTCTGGTATATTTAGAACTGAAAATAAATAAACGGTTGAACATCCGACGATTTGAGCTGCATCACCAGAACAATAATCAGCGTGCAGGCGAGTGCCTTAATAATCAGCGGACAGTCCGTCATCCATTGATAAGCCTTCCGCTCCCAGCTTTCGGGAGTAAAATGCAATATATATCCGAGCAGAATAAAGAAGCATACAGCAGAATAGCCTGTCACAAACTGCCCAATTAATTCAGGATGGAAGTTCGTGAAAATCTGATGTATTACTTCCCAGCCGTTTGAAAAGCTGGATGCTCTGAAGAAAATCCATCCGAAACAAACCAGATGAAATGTAAACACAATTCCTATAAACCGGCGAAAGGGTGTCATTTCCTGCCCCATTGCTTTAAAGGATTTAAAATGCTCCATCACCCATTTATGTATTGCCAGCGACGATCCGTGCAATGCGCCCCAAAACACAAACTGCCAGGAAGCCCCGTGCCACAAGCCGCCTAAAAGCATAGTTGTTATCAGGTTGAAGTAAGTTCGCACCCGACCTTTCCGGTTCCCTCCGAGCGAGATATACAGATAATCCTTCAGCCAGCTGGACAAAGAGATATGCCATCGTCTCCAGAACTCGGTTATGGTAGCTGATTTATACGGAGAGTTAAAGTTCACATTGAATTTAAATCCGAGTAGCAATGCTATACCAATGGCCATATCCGAATAACCCGAAAAGTCACAATAAATTTGCAAGGCATATCCATATACCGCTATCAGATTTTCAAGCCCTGAATACAGTACCGGCTGATCAAACACACGGTCTACGAAGTTCAGACTGATATAATCCGATATAACGGCTTTCTTAAACAATCCGGAGATAATCAGAAACACCCCTTTACCAAACATATAATCCGTGACATGAACAGGCTTATGAATCTGTGGAATAAAGTCCTTCGCCCGTACAATAGGCCCTGCTACCAGCTGAGGAAAGAAGGATATATAAAACAGATAATCAATCCAGCGATCCAGCGGTTTAATCTCGTTTCTGTATATATCAATGATATAACTGATTGACTGGAATGTAAAGAAGGAGATCCCTACAGGTAAAAATATACGTTCTATGTCAAACGGAACACGAAAGATGCCACTAAAGACATCTGCCAGAAAATTTGTATATTTAAAATAGCCCAGCATTCCCAGATTTACCGCAAGGCTTAAAAACACCAGCCATTTTCTGGAAGATTGCTTTTTACATCTGACCAGATAATGCCCGATAATAAAGTCCGAAGTAGCCGTAAAAATCAACAACAGAAAATAGATTCCGCTCGATTTATAATAAAAGAACAAAGAAAACAGAGTCACATATACGATTCGTATGCCCCGGTTATTCTTAAACAAATAATACAGCATTGAGAATGCTGTGAAAAGGAAAAGGAAAAGTCCGCTGCTGAAAAGCAACGGAGCTTTTGGATTATAAGTCAGCAGATCTGATAGTTTTGTCAGATCCAGTTCGTTTAGAAAGATATTCATTGTATTCTGTGATAAAGGCATTAAACAATAGTTCACCCTGAAGCTGATAGCCCGTTTCCGTAAAATGGATACGATCCTTAGCCATTAATTTATTGGCATACCAGCTTTTACTCGATCCTGTGCCTCCGGTTAGCTCAAACAAATCCCAATATGCTATTCCGTTTGCTTTTGCATAATCGACCAGCACTGATCGCACCCTCGCAACTTTAGTATTGGGTGAATAAACCGTTTTATTATTCACACGTCTTTTTACATAACATTCGGCCGGTGTGGTAAGCAGCAACACCGCTTCGGGATTTGCGGCTTTCACTCTTTTAACCACCCCGTCAATCTGATTGCGAAACTCGGCATTATTAAAGTTACGCCCGAATGCCTCATTCGTTCCCATAGACAGAATAATAAGATTCGGCTTTAATGCCTGTATCTGATTCAGCACACCCTCTTTCTGATAGTCCAGATAGTGTGCTCCGTTTATCCCGATACTGTGATACAGAACCCCCGGCTTACCGTTCTCCAGACTAAAACCATAGAACGTAGACTTACCGTTGCTTCCGCTGTTTGCTTTCAGACGCACCGAATCTGTCAGTTCTTTTAATTCCAGAGCATACGCAAACGGATACTCTTTCAGCGGATCAAGCATAGAGAAGTTTTGTCTGCCAGCCGATAACTTCGGCGAAACCGAGTCCGAAAATATCGTAATCTTATTAAACCCGTAATCATCCTGCTCTTTCTGGCGGAGCTTCAGCGTAAAATCAATCTTACTGTTTTCCGTGGCCAGAGCGATACCTCCTACACCAATAGGCAATGTATTCTTTCGCTGAATCAAACGCCCCCCGATCCATGTATTGTCCGAAGATATCTGATAATCACGCGGAGCATTCGTTTTTGCCAGTCGCAAGGGCACTACCAGGCCCCTGCCTGCATTTCCGAATTGCTTCTGCATATTCCGCATCACTGCTCCTGTCAGAAAACCGGCCTGTATATGCGAATCACCTATATGAACAATAGACAACGGACTCTTCAGCGAATCCGGATTCACTTTCAACAGACTGAATATTTCAAATATCGAATCCAGCGTTCCGTTCTTATCATGAATATGATTTAACGACTCTTTGACAAACGAATACTTCGGTTCAATAACAATCTTCTCTGCCACCTCCTCTTTCAGAGGGACAGCCTCCTTCGTTTCCGGAGCTATTTCTTTATTTTCACCTTTCACACAATCATTCATCGATAATGCAAAAAGCAGAAGAAATAAGTATCTGTATTTTTTACTTCTCATTATATGTCTGATTATTTTCAACCTGATAAATCGCTTCGTATTTCTCCGCCTCCAGAAACAACGCTTTCACCAGTGCGTTTGCAATCCTGCGTCCTCCTGCATGGCTGATATGCGTATAATCTTTACTTGCCCAGTTATTTTCCACAAAACGCACCATACTGTTTTCGCCTCCCATTGCTTCAAACATATTCCAGAAAGCCACACCGCATTCCTGCGCTATCTGCTTCTGAGCTTTCACCATTCCGTGAACGCCCGGCATAGTCACAAACTCGCCATCTTCCTGTGTGCTTCTGTCTCCGATACTTAAAACCAGAAAACTGGCGTTCGGCATACATGTTTTCAGATGATTGATAACCTTCACCATGGACTGACGGTAGCCGCCGTAACTAACGACATCTGTCTCCACCACATTCACACCATACTGAAGCACTACCAGATCATAATTCATTATGCGGTCCAGCTGCGCACTCAGCCCCTGATCCACACGTGTCATCCACAGACCCGAATTACCTCTTACAGAATAGTTGTCCACACTCACGCCGGTTGAATCCTCCAGAGCCACACCCAGCACTCTCACATTCTCAGGATTATCAAACGTATATGAGATCTGATTTATATTCCCTTTCGAGACAAACTGATCCACCGTCCCGTTCGACGGAAGCTGAGTCCATGAGGTGTCATTCCGGTTTACACTTACCCCTACTCTTGCCTGACCATTGTTCACATATATAAGTCTGGCACGGGAGTAACGGTCCAGATTGGGTTTCCATGTCACCCCCTCAAAGCTGGCCGATGCATTATCAAGAGGCTCAAATACCTGTCCCTGCGGAGTAAAATGCTCCACTCCGTCTTTTTTCTGAATAATCGAAAACGATTTCCAGTTTTGAAACGTATGCTTCACTGTAGGCGTATAAGTAGCCACAACCGAGGCCATCGGCACAAACCCCACACCTTTACCTCCGTATTTATTTTGCAGCTGTTCGCGGACATCTGCCACAATAATGTCTCCTTCAATAAACGAATCTCCCAGGAAAGCCACCCTCACCGGACGCTTTATACGTCTGCGCTCCTGCAACACTTTAAAGAAATGATCCAGAGCATCACCTCCGGCCGAGAAATCCTCAATCGCAATCACACTCTTTCCGAGAGAATCCATACGTGCGAGTGATGCTTTTTTAATAGAATCAATCCGAACCTGTTTGATCGAATCTTCTATAGAAGCCAGCATCTTTTGCTGATGTACTCTTTGCAGAGAATCTCTCACTCTGTTCAGACTATCTGTATAGAATGAATCATCAATCAGATTATTCTTATTTTTAAGTGTAAGGTCCGATAATATATTAATCTCTTTTGTTTTGAATCCTCCAATTGTATAAGACGGAATATAATTACCACCTAACAAAAATACGACTACCAGCACTCCCAGTAATACCGTTTTATGCAAATGATTCTTCTCCTTCTTCATAAATAATATTCTAAAAAAATTTGCGGCAAAGGTAATTAAACCTCCAATACCATCTCTTTTTTACCTTCTCAAAGTTAACAATATGCTTGATTTACTTGTTATGTATAATAAATATCATACGAAATACAAAATTATAATGAAATATATATTGATTTCTTGATATTTATTTGAAATTTGCAATTCATTTTATAATCATAAATTTAACCGATAATGAAAAAGACACTATTTTCAGTCTTAGGTGCATCGCTTCTAATGTGTGCCTGCACCACTCAGCAAAGCGGAACAACGCTTGAAGGTACAGTTTCAGACGTAAAAAGCGATACGCTTCTTATTTTCTCTTCCAATCCTATGGATCGTACAGGAGATAGCAGACGTGTAGACACTGTTGCCATTAAAGACAACAAATTTACAGTATCATTTAAAGATACTACACTGATGCGCCTTCAGATCGTTGCGAAACCTATTGCCGGAGAAGCAATGATGATGCCGGGTCCGAAAAGTACAGTTTACCTTGTTCCGGGCGACCACCTGAAACTGAATGGTCCTGTGAATAACTTCACCGTTACCGGTAATAAATTTTATGAAGCGATGAATGCTCAGTCAGGCATTAATGCTTATGACGCTAAGCTGGAAAACGTTCAGAAACAAATGATGGAACTTTATCAGAAAGGCGAACTGAATGATTCTATTGCTAATATCTGGTACGAAAAAAGAGGTATGATCGTGGATTCTCTGAACAACGAACAATACGCTTATATCAAAGCAAATCCAAACAGCGACTTATCGGCATACTATCTTACTTTTATGCCTATGACTAAAGTAGATTCGGCTTACAACATGATTTCTCAGTCTGTAAAAACAAGTGCTTACGCTCCGATGATCACACTAATCATGCAGCAATACGAAGCTTATAAAGCGAAAGAAGCTGCAAAAGCGAAATTAAATCCGGGTATGCCTGCTCCAAATTTCTCTTTACCTGATCTAAAAGGCGAAACGGTTACTCTGGAACAATTCCGTGGCAAATATGTAGTACTTGACTTCTGGGGTACATGGTGCGGATGGTGTATCAAAGGGCTTCCTGAAATGAAAGAATACTACAATAAATACAAAAGCCAGATGGAGATCATCGGTATCGACTGCCGCGACAAAGAAGACAAATGGCGTCAGGGTGTTGAAGAATATCAGATTCCATGGGTAAACGTTTACAATGGATTTGATGACAAAGTTCTAAACGAATATGCTATTTCAGGATTCCCTACAAAAGCTGTAATTGATCCACAAGGAAATATCGTTCAGATCGTAGTTGGAGAATCACCTGAATTCTATAAACTTTTAGACCAGCTGATGGGTAAAAAATAAGAATTAAAATCACTTCATTATACAACCGGAGCTGTGCAAAGAATGCACAGCTCCGGTTATTTTTTTATAACGACGTGCTATTTAAAGATATCTCTTCCTATTTTTGTATTCAAATCATCAAACCAACAAACATGAGTAGTGGAACAGAACTAATAATGCTAGGAACAGGAAATGCTGTTGTAACGAAGTGTTACAATACCTGTTTTGCATTCAGAAATAACGAAGAATATACATTAATTGATGCAGGAGGCGGAAACGGAATACTTGCTCAGCTCGAAAAAGCACATATACCCGTAACCGGGATTCACACCCTGTTTATCACACATGCTCATACCGATCATATACTCGGAGCTGTATGGATGGTACGCGCCATCGGACAGGCAATCCAGAAAGGAGAATACAAGGGGACGTTCAGAATTTATGCCCACGATAAAGCTATCGAAGTACTGCAATGGATCTGCCGTATGACATTGCCTAAAAAAATAGTTTCTCATATCGGACACTCCATTCTGATCACTGAGGTCAAAGACGGCGATTGTTTTGAAGCCAACGGTATGGACTTTCAGTGTTTTGATATTCAGTCCACCAAAGAAAAGCAGTTCGGATTTACTGCCACTCTTGCCGGCCAGACCAAAATAGCCTGCCTGGGTGATGAGCCTTATAATCCGGCAAACGAACAGTATGTAAATAATGCAGACTGGTTACTCTGCGAAGCTTTTTGTCTTTACGCTGACCGCGACATTTTCAAACCCTACGAAAAGCATCACAGCACGGCACTGGATGCGGGCAAGCTGGCTCAGGAACTGAATGTGAATAATCTATTATTATTTCACACCGAGGACAAAACGATTGACACCCGCAAAGAGACTTATTCGGCAGAGGCTTCCGTACATTTTGATAAAAACATTTTTGTACCCGAAGATCTGGAAAGAATTCAATTAACATAAAAACGAAGACCGCAACAGCTGATACGAATCTATCCTGTTGCGGTCTTCTTATAAACGCATCTATAAAATCACCTTATCACAATCATCTACATGATTATAAATCAGCTTTGATTTTTCATAGAGTAAATCTTTATAATCATCATTGCATTCTTTTGCCATATAATATAATATATCACCAAATAACTCAAGCATCCCCGTATCAAATCCATTTATCCGCTTCATTGTCATGACAAACTCTGAAGGAGGTATCACCAACAGAGCTTCCAGCGATAATCCCAAAGATTCATTCAGATATTCATTCATCTTCTCATGATTCCTGATCACATTCATATTTAATGATCTTAAATCCAAAACCTTAATAAATAAATCTGATAATAATATATTCTGTTGTTTAGTTTCTTCCGGTATAGTTGTTCGTTTCATGATCTATGCTTATAAATTAATATATATCCGAACAAATATATACTATTCTGATTGTAAAAGCAAGCTATAAATAAAGATATTTTATTATTTATTCGTAACTGTAAAATACAGGACACAAACAAACTAACTTTAAATGTGCTTATATCACTAAGACAGTCCGTAAAACAAGCATCTGTCATCATTTAGCGATCTATTCACAAATCAAAACAGGAAGTTTTGCCTTATATTCAAAGATTATTATAATTTTGTCCTGAACCGAATTAATAACGGATACATAAATGAAGAAAATGAATTTTTTGAATCCCAAATTTGCCCTGCCGGCATTACTTATAAGTATATCTGCAAGTTATACTACCCCTGTTTTCGCTCAGTCTAAAACGGAATCCAAAAATTTTGAATTAAATAAGAACCTGGATATATTTTATGGTGTCGTACGTGAGCTGGATCAGTTCTACGTAGATTCTATTAAATCTGAAAAGCTGATTAAGAGTGGTATTGATGCCATGCTTTCTACACTTGACCCCTACACGAATTATATTACCGAAACGGATCTGGATGATTTTAAATTTATGACAACCGGAGAATATGGTGGCATAGGATCTCTGATTGCCGTAAAAGACGGTAAAGTTTTAATTTCTGAACCCTACGAAGGGCTGCCTGCTGCGAAAAACGGACTTAAGCCCGGAGATATCATTCTTGCTATCGACGGAACTCCAATGTCTCAGAAAAAAGTAGAAGATGCCAGCTCTTTGCTAAAAGGAGAAGCGAATACATATGTTACGCTTACCGTGAAACGTTTTGATACGGGCAAAGAAGAAGATATAAAAATAAAACGCGAAAAAATTCAGATTAATTCAATCGCTTATTCGGGGACTGTCGCACCTAAGGTGGGATATATTCAGATCTCATCTTTCACCGATAAAACCGGGGAGGAATTCAAAACAGCATTTCTCGATTTGAAGAAAAAAGGAATTGAAGCACTCATCATTGACCTTCGTGGCAATGGCGGTGGTGTGATGGAAGAAGCACTCAAAGTGATTAATTACTTTGTGCCTAAAGGCGAAGAAGTTCTTTCTACCAGAGGCAAAATCCGCCAATGGGACCGCGTGTATAAAACGACGCTTGAACCACTCGACACAACCATTCCGATTGCCGTAATGGTAGATCAGGGCAGTGCCTCTGCTTCCGAGATTGTATCCGGTGCTCTTCAGGATCTGGACAGAGCTGTCGTTATAGGCAACCGTACATTTGGAAAAGGACTCGTTCAGACTGCAAGATCATTGAGTTTCAACGGAAATCTGAAGCTTACTACAGCCAAATACTATACTCCGAGCGGACGTTGCGTACAGGCCATAGATTATAGTCACAGAAATGCCGATGGCAGTGTAGGTGAAATTCCGGACAGCCTGACCAGCGAATTTAAAACCAAAAACGGACGTATCGTTCGCGATGGTGGTGGTATTACTCCTGACATTAAAACAACTGTAAAAACACCTCCGAATATCTTATTTTATCTGGTGAATGACCTCATTCTGTTTGACTTTGCGAATGAATACGCAGCTTCTCACCCACAGATCGCATCACCTAAAGAATTTAAGTTCTCTGATGAAGACTACGAAGACTTCAAAAAATTTGTTATCGCCAAAGATTTCAAATATGACAGACAAAGCGAAAAATTCCTCGCTAAACTTAAAGAAGTTGCTCAGTTCGAAGGTTACATGGAAGGAGCTGAAGAAGAGTTCAAAGCTCTTGAAAATAAATTATCACATGACCTTAACAGATCTCTTGACACATTCAGACCTGAGATTGAAGAGTATCTTTCTGCAGAAATTATGAAGCGCTATTATTATCAGAAAGGAGCTATTGAGTATCAGCTTCAGTATGATGATGAATTAAAAAAAACAACAGAAATATTATCAGATCCGGAACAGATTAGTGAGATTCTGGTAATTAAAAACAAATAAAACTCCCGTCTTTACTATTTAAGAGGAAATGGCTTTTTTATGATAATAAATAAGCTATTTCCTCTTTTTAATTACAAAAAGATACCATTTTCAACAAATACGAATCATCCTTACAAAACAAAAAAGCTCTCAAAAATAGTTACAGACACCCTTTTCTTACCTTAAAACTCAATTTAAATATCTACTTTTGCTGATAAGAACGAGAATAATTAACAATACATTTTAACAATAATCTTACCGCGAATGGAAGGAACAATTCAAAACAACACCAGACAACCACGATTATGGGTTGCATTACTGCCCATATTTTTTCTGATCATCGCACTAAGTGCCAACGTATATATTTTTGGAAGTGATGCCGGTAGTGGTTCTACACAGTTAATATTAATGGTCGCTTCGATTTTCTGTTTTGCCGTATCTTTTCTCGAAACCCGCACTTCCTGGGCTACTACAGAGAAAACAATGGTCAAACACATCGGCGATTCGACTCCTGCCATCATTATACTATTTCTTATCGGAGCACTCTCAGGCACCTGGATGCTCAGCGGAGTAGTACCTTCTATGATTTATTATGGTCTTCAGATCATAAATCCTGTAACCTTTTTACTAACTGCCTGTATCATATCTTCTATTGTCTCCCTCTCGGCTGGTAGCTCATGGGCTACTGTTGCCACTATTGGTGTGGCTATGATGGGTGTTGGCAAAGCTCTCGGATATTCTGAAGGATGGATTGCCGGTGCGGTTATCTCCGGAGCCTACTTTGGTGATAAAATCTCACCACTTTCCGAGACAACAAATCTGGCTGCAAATTGCACCAGCACACCTTTGTTCTCTCACATCCGGAATATGCTGATCACGACAGTTCCAAGCTACATTATCACGCTTATTATATTCGTGATTGCAGGATTTGCATTACAGACTGAAGGTAGTGTCGCACTCGATACATTCAGCGATGCCCTCTCTTCCACATACAAAATATCACCGTGGTTGCTGCTAATCCCGGCATTCACATTCTTCCTGATCATAAAGGAAGTGCCTACCGCACTAATCATGATTACTTCCTCAATCATTGCAGCCATCGTAGCCGCAATTATCCAGACACCGCTTACTCAGAGCATAAGTGGCATAACCGATAATAATCTGGCAGCCGGAGCCATGGCTTCCTTCCAGTCTATGTACGGGTCTATCGCTGTCGAAACAGGAAATGCCTCACTCAACGAACTTGTAGCCACACGTGGCATGAGTGGTATGCTCTACACTGTTTGGCTTATTGTAGCCTCCATGATGTTCGGAGGAGCTATGGAAGCCGGTGGAATGCTACAAACAATCACCCGCCATCTGATCAAGCTGATGAAAAATACGTTCTCAACAGTCGGATGCACCACTTTTGCCTGCTTATTCCTGAACACCACAGCATCAGATCAGTACATTGCAATCCTGCTGCCCGGTAAAATGTTTTCACAGTTCTACAAAAAGAACGGCTATGACTCATCTTTACTGAGCCGCACACTGGAAGATACTGCAACGGTTACTTCCGTGCTTATCCCGTGGAACACCTGCGGTATGGCTCAATCAACCGTCTTATCGGTCCCTACGCTGACCTACCTTCCATACTGTTTCTTCAATCTGCTAAGTCCGCTAATGACTCTGTTCATAGCTGCTATCGGATATAAGATCACAAAAAAATCAATCGTCAAAGATCCCGTTGCTGACGAACAGGAAGAACAGCTGGCTTCAGCATAATAGATAAATAAAAAGAGCAGCCCTGTAGTTTCAATAAACTACAGGGCTGCTCTTTTTATTGAACATAACTTCTGAAAAGATAAGCATGATTTTAAGCAACGCAGAGTTACATCCGGCACACTTCATCTGATAAAGACCAAATCCATTGAATAATAAAATCTCTACAAGACTCTTTTTCCAGTTTTCAATCGCCATGAATTGCAATCAACTAATAAACAGCAAGATACACATGGCAAATACTATGGCAATTCAATTTCAATTGCCATGATTTCTCATAGCATTTGCCATGACACATACAACTAGTTATCAATGAATTAAATCACATTTAAGCCTGCATGGCAATTCATGGCAAATAAAAAGTAAAAACTTCATGTAATGTTTTTCTAACAGAAAGTAAAGTCCGCATTTTTTTCAACCGTATAAACGTGCGCGTTCATTCCTATGAATGTACAAGAACATTTAAATGAAAATATATTTTCATTTAAATGAACCGGCACGTTCTTTTAAATGAACTTTCAGAGTCATACAAATGAAAAATCAACCGCATTTGTATGCCGGCAAATACGCATATAAATTTCAGTAAATACGCATATAAAATAATTTATTCCCGTATATGCTTCACACGAAATACGTATTTCATTTCAACGATATATATGTTTCATCACGACAATATATATTTATCGTACACGCAATATATATATTGTAGCTGCCTGAATTTTATTGACTATTAAAGAAAACTTCTCTTCTTTGTCGGTTTAACTTTGCTAAAAAATATCGGTTTGATATTTGCTGATTACACATGAGGTATCAACTTATAATTATTAATGCAATCTAGGGCAGAATTTCTATTTACTCCTTCTGCTTTTATCGTATCTCCACCGGTAACTAATACTGATTCCTGCTCTTCCGCTGTCCCTTTAACCCTATCACAATATAAAAAAAGCCTCCGGAAAGATTTCGCTTTCCGGAGGCCTGTATTAACGTGTCAGATACACGATTATTTTTCAAAACGCGATTTGCGTTTGTTCAATCTGTCTGTTGATTTCTCAGAACGTTCGTTACGATCATTGCGATCGTTACGACGAGATCCGTAACCTCCGCGATCTCCACGATCAGAACGCTCGCCACCACGACGTCCACCGAAACCTCCGCGATCTCCGCCTCCGCGACGTCCACCGAAACCACCACGATCTCCACCGCTGCGACGACGATCTCCGCCTCCGCTACGTCCGCTATCACGACGTTCCTGAGCTACTTCACAGAATACTCTGCGACCTTCGTTTTCGATATTGTTGTTCAATGCAGCAAGTACATCTTTCACATCTTTATCTTCAACTTCGAAGTAAGAGAAGTTTTTCAACAAATCGATTTTACCGATCTGAGCACGGAAACCAAGATTTTTGTTTAAGAACTCGATCAACGTATTCGGATACATATTATCCATCTTACCAAGATTGATAAAGATACGAGTATATCCTTTAGTTGTAGAACGTGCAGTTCTCTCTTCACGAGTTTGTTTTTCGTTTACAACCTCAAGATCTTCCGCATCGCGGTAGTAGTTGATCAAACGGTTAAACTCAAGAGAAACGGCGCGTTTCAAAAGATCTTCTTTCGACAACCACTCCAGTTTGCGATAAACATTAGGAAGATAATTTGCAATCTCCTCCTCGTTTACTTCAACTTTCTCTAGTCTGTCAACAAAGTTAAACAATTGTTTTTCGCAGATCTGAGCACCTGTTGGAACTTCGCCTTTTTCGAATTTCTTAGAAATAATTCTTTCAATTTCGCGAAGTTTTCCTTTTTCTTTCACGTGCATGATTGCAATAGAAGTACCTGTTTTTCCTGCACGACCTGTACGACCACTACGGTGATTGTAAGTCTCTACATCATCAGGTAAACCATAGTTAATTACGTGAGTAAGGCTGTTCACATCCAGACCACGAGCAGCAACGTCTGTTGCAACAAGGATCTGAAGATTGCGTAAGCGGAATTTCTGCATTACGTAATCACGCTGAGCCTGAGACAATTCACCGTGAAGTGAATCGGCATTGTAACCATCTTTAATTAACCAGTCTGCAACTTCCTGTGTTTCTTTACGAGTACGACAGAACACAATTGCATAAATATCCGGATTGCTATCTGCAATACGCTTCAAAGCAAGATACTTATCGCGTGCATGTACAAGATAACATACGTGTTTAACGTTGTTTGAACTTTCGTTCTTATTTCCAATTGTGATCTCTTTCGGATCAGTCATATAGTTTTTCGCTATACGAGCGATTTCTTTCGGCATTGTTGCCGAGAAAAGTAGTGTATTTCTTCCTTCCGGAACCTGAGCCAGAATATCATTGATACTGTCTAAGAATCCCATGTTAAGCATCTCATCCGCTTCGTCCATAATGACGAATTTCACACCACCAAGTTTGATCGTGTTACGATTGATCAAATCCAATAAACGGCCCGGAGTAGCTACGACAATATGTACTCCACTTTTAAGGCTTCTGATTTGACTGTCAATGCTCGACCCTCCATATACGGGCAGAACTTTTAGTTTCTCAATATACTTTGAATAATCCTGAAGATCGCTCGCAATCTGCAGACAAAGCTCACGTGTCGGAGCCAGGATCAACGCTTGCGGCGCTTTGTTCGATACATCTATTTTCTGAATAATCGGCAATCCGAATGCAGCTGTTTTTCCTGTTCCGGTTTGAGCTAATGCTACAATGTCCGAGTCTTCCGCCAATAAGTAGGGTATTACCTCCTCTTGTACCGGCATTGGAGATTCGTAACCCAGTTCAGTAATTGCATCCAATATTTCACTGCAGATGCCTAATTCTTTAAATGTTTTCATTCTTTACTTTTTAATCCGATACAAAGGTAACTCTTTGAATCGGACTTTACATCCTATTTTTGTATAATAAGGTCCGCAAATGGTTGATTTTTTAATTATTTCTAATAAATTAATCATTTGCGGATTTATTATTTGTTTATTCACAATTGGGCTATCCATCACAGACACACCACTAATTATCAACTATTTAGACTCTTTATCAGAGCGATAATAAAGTGTAGAACAATTATCGGGCCTAAATATCTTTTGTGCAACTTCACGAACCTTCTCAGGTGTTAAAGCGAGGTATTTATTAACTTCTGTATCTACATCACCGGCATTCGAAATAAGCTCATAATAAGCAATATTAAAAGCACGGCTTGCATAGTTGATATTAGAGAACAAATCACCTGATTCAAACTTATTTACAACCTTTTGAAGCTCGTACTCCGACACACATTCACGAGTCAGAGCTTCCAGCTCTTCTGTAAGTATACGGTCAGCCTCTTCCAGAGATAAACCCGGCACAGGTTTACCGGTCACGAAGAACAATCCGTCCTCTAAATCACCGGTAATATAGGCATTGGCTTCTATGAAAAGCTGCTTTTCCATAACCAGACGGTTAAAAAGGCGGGCTGAACGGCCATTTGCCAGAATATCCGACAACACATCGCAAGCCTGGTAGTCTTCATGATCGCGCGCGCACATATGATATGCCTTCAGAATTGTTGACTGAGGGACATCTCTGTAGACTTCCTCAAAGCGTGCTTCCTGCTGCTGAGGCTCCTTCGGTAAGTTACGCACGACTACATCGCGTCTCTCAATACCACCAAACCACTTTTCAGTGAGACGTACTGCTTCTTCAAACGAAATATTACCTACTACACTCAGGATAGCATTATTCGGCGCGTAATGTTTGTAGAAAAAAGCTTTCACCTCATCCAGAGTCGCTTCTTCAATATGCTCGGGTGTTTTTCCGATTGTAGCCCATTGATACGGGTGTACTTTATAAGCCAGCGGACGAATCAGTAAAGGCATATCACCATAAGGCTGATTCAGCACCCTTTGTTTAAATTCTTCAATCACGACACTCTTCTGAACATCGAGGCTTTGTTGCGAGAAGGCAAGTCCTAACATACGGTCTGACTCAAGCCAGAAAGCTGTCTCGACATTACTTGCGGGAGTAATGCAGTAATAATTTGTACAATCATTACTGGTCCATGCATTATTCTCACCCCCTGCATCCTGCAACGGACGATCATAATCCGGAATATTCACACTACCACCAAACATCAGATGCTCAAAAAGATGAGCAAACCCGGTACGGTCCGGGTGCTCATCTTTTGCTCCGACATTGTATAATACGTTAACGGCTACCATTTGCGTAGAAGTATCCTCCTCATGCAAGAGTATCAAACCGTTCGCTAAAACATGTCTGTTTATCATTGATAATTATTCTATAATTGACATTTTGTATGTTACAGGAGTAGTAGGACGATCGCCACGATCTGTTGCTACTTTCTCTATTTTACCTACAACGTCCAATCCTTCGATTACTTCACCAAATACAGTATACTGACCATCCAGGTGAGGAGTACCTCCTACTGTTTTGTAAGCTTCGCGTTGTTCAGGAGTAAACAGGATCGGCTCCATATCAGCTGCTTTTTCTTTGGTTTGCTGAATCAGCTCTTCCTGCAGGTTGTATAATCCCTCCTGATCTTTATCACGGCGAAGCTGCATAATTTCAGAACGGCGTGCTTTAGCCAGCTCATCAAAAATAGCGCGTTCGCGTTGTTGATTCAGCTGCATCTCCATAGAGTCAAGTTTACCATCGGAGTAAGTAGTACCCCAAACGATATAGAACTGAGATCCGCTTGATTCTTTCTCCGGATTCACCTCATCACCCTGACGGGCAGCAGACAAAGCGCCTCTTTTATGGAAATATTTCGGATAAACTATTTCAGCAGGAACAGTATAGCCTGGTCCACCTGTACCAACCTGATTCTTTTTAGTTGAATCAGCAGAGTAAGGATCACCACCCTGTATCATGAAATCTTTAATAATACGGTGGAACGATTGTCCGTTGTAGTACCCTTCGTTAACTAACTTAATGAAGTTCTCCTTATGCTTCGGAGTTTCATCATACAACTTAACTTTAATATCACCAAGGTCTGTCTGAATTAGTACAACAGAGCCTTTTTTTGCTTCACAACTTGTTGATCCCATAAGCATTAAGAATAAAAATAAAAAGTTTATTACCCTTTTCATTGATAAAAAATTTAAAGTAACACGCAAAAATAATCATTTTACTATCTTTGCGGCAAAAAAGTAGAAATAAGATGATAAGTTTTGTTACGTTATTGGACTATCTGGGTACTTTTGCCTTTGCAATCAGCGGTATCCGCCTAGCCTCGATGAAACGTTTTGACTGGTTTGGAGCCTATGTAGTAGGGTTGGTAACAGCAATCGGAGGAGGTACAATTCGCGATGTGTTGCTTGATGCAACTCCTTTCTGGATGATTCAGCCATCCTATATTATATGGACCGGAATCGCTCTGTTGTTTGTGATTCTTTTCAGTAAGTATCTGATCCGGCTCAACAATACCTTTTTCATTTTCGATACGATCGGTCTTGCCCTGTTCGTAGTAGTAGGATTCGAGAAAACTTTAAGTTTTGGCTTTCCTTACTGGGTAGCCGTTCTGATGGGTACGGCAACGGGTGCTGCCGGAGGTGTTATCCGGGATATTCTGATTAACGAAGAACCTTTGGTGTTCCGGAAAGAGATATACGCGATGGCCTGTGTTTTAGGAGGCCTGGTTTATGCTTTGTTTGACTACCTCGGATTTGACACAACACTTACTCAGGTAGCCTGTGCAATAGGTGTAATGGCAACACGGATACTTTCGGTTAAATACCATATCTGCCTTCCGGTTCTTTCAGGTGAAGATCCTTCGGAGAAAAAACAAAAAGACAATAAACAATAAAAAAGAAGCAGGGATTATCTGACTATTATAGTTTTGATAATCCCTGCTTCTTTTTTTAATCAGCCATTTCTCTAATTTTTGTCAGACAAACGCTTAATAATATTATAAGCCTCGCTCATTCCAAGCTCCCCGGCTTTACTCAAATCAACAAATCCTTTCTCATTCTGATCCAGATAGATGTAAAGTAAGCCTCTGTTAAAGTACGCTTCGGCAAATTCCGGGTCAATACGAATAGCCTGATCCAGATCCAGAACTGCATTTCTGAAATCCTTCTGGGCACTTCTCACATTCGCACGATTGAAATAGGCATAAGCAAAACGAGGATTTAGCTCAATTGCTCTGTCATAATCACGCATTACTATTTCAAAATCAAGCTTAGGCGACTTATTCACCTTGCTTTCAGCCGGATTTTTAAAACCTGCAATTCCTTTTTTATTACCCTGATACTCATATTCGTCAGTCTGTGACTGTTCATATTCCAGTTGTTTACTTCTTACGACAGCTCTCTGAAAATAAGCCAACGCAAAGTCTGTTTTCAGAATAATAACTCTGTTCAGATCTTCCAGTGCACTGTTAAAATCCTGAACCAGCATAAAATCAATTGATCTTCCGAAATAAGGCACCGGATTCATTTTATCGTTTTCGATCAAATGCGAAAAATCATCTATCGAACGAAAATGTTCTGACATCTGCATTTCATTAAGCGGAGGTTCAGCATTCACAAGCAACAACTTACGTCTGAATCCACTTTGCTTATTGAATGTTTCCAGAAACTTATCGTAGTGAATAGTATTACTCACTTTATCCCCGCGCTCATAATATGTCAGCACAAAATTATCTGTAAGCTTAACAGAAACATTGCGGTCCTGAACCCGTCCCCGGTACTGATTTTCATACTTAGACTTAAGACCGGCATCATCCGCCATCATGAGATTCTTAAACTTATTGATATTCTTATCGGATTTCTTACGGGCCTGCTTATCATTTGCATCATCGTCTTTATCCGAATCCTTAGTGGATGAATTATTAGAAGCAAGATTCTGATTTTGTTTATTCTCGCGATGTTTACGCTGCAATTCCATTGCCGTCCAGTAATCAAGCTCGGCACCTTTCACATCATTCATCTTACGCTTGATCTCTGAGCGGAGATAATATCCGGGAAGGAAGTCCGCATATTCATCTATAACTTTCGAAATATCGGCTACAGCACCTTTGAGATCTCCGGTTTCTTCTCTCAGCAATCCACGGTTATAATAAGCAAAATAATTATCAGGTTCCTGTTTCAGTAAATTGTCAAAATCCTTAATCGCGCGATTATTATCACCAACCTGTGCTCTAAGTAAACCACGGTTGTATAAACCCATCACATTATTTGGTTCAAGTGTCAGTACACGATCATAATCAGCCATAGCACCACGGAGATCATTCAGATTATACCTTACAATCCCCCTGTTTACATACAAAGCTGTTTTATCCGGTTCTAGCTTCACTGCTTCATCCAGATCTGCAACAGCGCCTTTGAAGTCTTTCTTCTCATACTTAATAAGACCACGATTTGCCCAGGCATAGAAATTATTTTTATCAATATCAATTGCTTTCGATAAATCAGATATAGCCTGAAGAGTATCTTTCACCTCCATACTATAAGATGCACGGGTAACGTAAGCATTATAAAAGTTAGGATGCAGCTTTATAAGCTTCTCCAGATCAGCTCCGGCAGCTTCTGTATTTTTCATTTCCAGATGAGCTAAAGCCTTATTCAGAAGCATACTTTTATTTTCGGGAGAATACTCCAGACCTCTGTCAAAATCTTCAACGGCTCCTTTATTGTCGCCTAAGTTCAGACGGGCAATACCCCGGCATTCATATGAATTTGTAATAAACGGATTTCTTTCAATCGAAAGCGCACAGTCTTCTTCAGCTCCTTTAAAGTCGCCTAATTCCAACTTCGCAACAGCCCTGAAGAAATAGGGTTCTGCTAAATATGGTTTTACTTTTATGACCTGATTGAAATATTGAATAGAAAGAAGATAATCTTCAAAATAAAGTGCATTCTTACCGATAGACATTACTCTATCCGTATTTATCTGGGCGGTTAGTGTGGTAACCAGGAAACAAAAAAACAGCAGACAATGTGCTCTGAACTTCATCATATTATATTTTTATACATTTGTATAGGATACCCCCGTTGTGTTATTCGACAAATATAGGGAAAAAGCTGAATAATCAATATCTTTGATTTAAAAAGATAAGAATCATTCCGGGGAATTCCTGCATAAAAACGGTTAACTATTTCCATTTTCGTCCTTTAAAAAGTATATTTGTAATATGAGTGGAATTTATATACATATACCGTTTTGCAAAAAACGTTGTCATTATTGCGACTTTTTCTCCTCAACACACGAAGATGTAAAGAGCAGATATGTGAAAGCCGTATGTAAGGAAGCAGAGATCCGGAAAAACGAAATACCGGCTCCTGTAACTACTATATATATCGGAGGCGGGACTCCGTCTCAACTAACAACAACCGAAATAAAGGAACTTTTTGATAGCCTCGGCAAGACTTTTGATCTATCAGCTATTGAAGAATGTACTTTCGAAGCCAATCCGGATGATATAACCCCCGAACTTCTTTCGGCACTAAAAGATGCAGGTGTAAACAGGTTAAGTATGGGAATCCAGAGCTTCAATGATGCTTTACTTAAGAAGTTAAACCGCCGTCACAGTGCTTCGGAAGCAATCGCTGCGGTAAAACTGGCCCAGAGCATGGGATTTGAAAATATAAGTATTGACCTCATGTATGGACTACCCGGTCAGAACCCGGAAGACTGGAACCGGACACTTGATATTGCTCTGGAACTTAACGTTCCTCATATCTCATCCTATCATCTTACGTATGAAGAAGGGACGATTCTTTACGAATGGCTTCAAAAGGGTGTAATCCGCGAAAGCAACGAAGAGTTAAGTCTTCAGTTTTTTGAAACTCTTATCAGCAGACTGGCAGAGAAAGGATACGAACAATATGAAATATCCAATTTTGCAAAAGACAAAAGATACGCCAAACACAATTCTTCATACTGGCAAAACAAACCTTATCTGGGTCTGGGTGCATCAGCTCACTCCTTCGATCTGCAACACAGATCGTGGAATCCCTCTTCAATGGATGAGTATCTGAAGATTCTAACTTCAGACGTTTCACTCACTGAAACAGAGGATCTGGATGAAACCACCCGTTACAACGATTATATAATAACCAGTCTCCGCACAAAATGGGGAGCTGAAGATACTTTTATTGAAAAAAATTTCAGAAGTGAGTTACTTATTCATTTCAGAAACCAAATCAGAAAGCATCTGGAAACAGGTAATCTGAAGACAGGACAAGGACTTGGCTACTGTGAAAATACCGATAATCGGTTTTACAGTCTCACACATGAGGGAATATTCATTTCTGATTCTGTTTTTGAAGATTTACTTTGGGTAGATTAAAAAAAGTAGACGGAGTACGTATCTTCTCAGATAGTTACTCCGTCAAATTTTGGTTGGTTAGATATGTTTCAATAAACTGAAACATTCTCCTAAAACAAATATTTTACAATTTTGTTCCCGCATTAACAATTAAAATTCATTTACCCTATTAAAGACATGACTTTGTCGCCAACTTCAGATGTAGAACAAGGCGAACTACCCTGATGAATATCAACTGTTGTATAGTCATCTTCGAGTGTTTTATTCACAGCTTCACGTATAACTTCTGCTTCTTGTCTCAGATCAAAAGCATACTCGAATAAAAGAGCTGCTGACAAAATTGTAGCCAGAGGATTAGCAATATTCTTTCCGGCTGCCTGAGGATAAGATCCATGAATAGGCTCGAATACAGAAGTATGAATCCCTACGGATGCCGAAGGTAACATACCTAAAGAACCAGTTATGACAGAAGCTTCGTCTGTAAGAATATCTCCAAACATATTCTCTGTCACCATCACATCGAAATGCTTCGGATTCTGTACCAGTTGCATAGCAGCGTTATCGACAAACATAAATTCGGTCTGAATATCGGCATATCCGGCAGACATACCTTGTGCGACCTCTCTCCACAAACGCGATGTAGCCAATACATTTGCTTTATCGACTACCGTCACTTTACGGTTTCTTTTACCTGCGAACTGATAAGCCAGACGCAAAATCCGTTCGATTTCGTTGCGTGTATAAACACAGGAATCATATGCTGTATTACCGTCTTCAGAGCGCCCCTGAGGCCGACCAAAATAAATACCACCCGTAAGCTCGCGAATGCACACAAAATCAGCATTTTCTATAAGTTCAGCTTTCAATGGCGATTTATGCAACAAGGAATTAAAGGTCGTAACCGGACGAATATTAGCATATAAGCCCAAAGCTTTCCGCATAGCCAGAAGTCCTTGTTCAGGTCTGATTTTAGCAGCCGGATTGTTATCATACTTCGGATCTCCGATAGCACCAAATAAAACTGCATCAGCATTCATACATATATCATGCGTCTCCGGCGGATAAGGATTTCCTGATTCTTCTATCGCTGCCGCTCCAACCAGAGCATAGGTATAATTAACTTTATGATTAAACTTTGCAGCCACTGCATTTATAACTTTAACAGCCTGAGCTACGATTTCGGGACCAATACCATCCCCCGGTAAAACAGCAATATTTAATTCCATATTCATTTAAAAATAAAAAAAGCGAAGCTGATTATTCTTCATAATTCAACTTCGCTTTGTGTGTTTATTGTTATTCTCTCACGAATCTGACATATTTTGCTTCTGTCGGAACATACGCATCATCATCCCATAATGTACTTGTAATCATTAAGTCTGCACTGTATCTGTTACAAGCAATCGGCACGTTATGCACACGACACTGACGCAGAAGCATCTGAATATCGGCCTCATGAGGCTGAGCATTCAAATCATCGATCAGGAAAATAGCCAGATTTATCTCTTTACGGACTACCATAGCTGCTATCTCTGCATCTCCGCCCAACGGTCCGGAGTTCATGCAGGTGATATCAACCTGATATCCTTTTTCTTCAAAAGCTTGTTGAATAAGGCGACCGGTTGTTCCGGTGCAAACCAGTTTGTGATGAGCCAAAGACTCTGCATTAAAAAGCGCCCACTCTACCATGTCAACTTTGCGAAAGTCATGAGCAACTAATGCTATTGTCAACTGTTTTTTCATATCGGTTCCTTTCAGTTTCACTCAGTATGATTTTATCGTTTGTATTAATGAGCTCATCCCGCCTCTAACAATTAGCCGGAAAGAGCTCTATTTGTAGTTGAGCCAAAGATAAACATTTGTTCGATATCTCAATCATACTATTCGAAAATAACTTAAGTGACCCTAAAAACAGTCAGTTTTCATTTGATATTGCAGGTATTCTCCCACTCTTCGATCAAAGTTTTTTTACTTAACAAATAGTCGATATCATCGTATCCGTTAAGCAGACAATTCTTTTTATAATCATTAATCTCAAACGACTCATCCCAGGATCCGTCACTCAGACTAATTCTTTGCGTGGTTAGATCTACAGACAGCTGAGTATTTGGATTTGCTTCAATTTTTTTAAATAAAAGACTCAACCCCGACTCCGGTACAACTACCGGGAGTATTCCGTTATTTAAGGCATTATTCTTAAATATATCAGCAAAAAAACTGGATACAACTACCTTAAATCCATAACCGGCAATTGCCCAGGCTGCATGCTCGCGACTGGATCCACAACCAAAATTTTTACCGGCAATCAGAATATCTCCTTTATATAGCGGATTATTAAGCACGAAATCTTCTGCAGGAGTACCATCAGCCTTATATCGCCAGTCTGCAAAAAGATGATCACCAAACTCTGCCTTATCAGTCGCCTTCAGAAAGCGGGCAGGAATAATCTGGTCCGTATCTATGTTTTCAATCGGAAGCGGAACAGCCGTTGAATAGATTGTTTTAAATTTATTTTTCATAAGTCTTATTCATTCTTAAATACCTGGATCAGTTATTTTCCCGTGAACAGCTGCAGCCGCAGCTACCAGCGGACCACATAACAATGTGCGTGCACCTGGCCCCTGACGTCCTTCAAAATTACGGTTTGAAGTAGATAACGCATATTTCCCGGCAGGGACTTTATCTTCATTCATAGCAAGACAGGCTGAGCAACCGGGTTGTCTTAACTCAAAACCGGCTTCTGCCAGAACGATATCAATACCCTCTTCCTTAATTGCTTTAGAAACTTTGTGAGATCCCGGCACTAGCCAAACCACAACATTATCATTCTTCTTTTTTCCTTTTACATAAGACGCAAAAGCCCTGAAGTCCTCCAGACGTCCATTTGTACAACTACCCAAAAACACATAATCTACCGGTTTTCCCAATAATTGGTCTCCGGGTGCAAATCCCATATACTCCATTGCTTTGAGGAATGAAGAGCGACTTTCAGGGTCCAGAGTTTCTGTTGACGGAATTTTATCGTATATCCCCATCCCCATCCCGGGATTAGTACCATAGGTTATCATAGGCGGAATTAAAGCTGCATCAAATCCGATCTCTTTATCGAACACTGCATCTTCATCTGTGTAAAGTGTTTTCCAGTAAGCATAAGCTTGGTCCCATCCGGCATCTTTCGGAGCAAAATCACAGTTCCGTAAATATTCGAATGTTACGTCATCCGGAGCAATCATACCTCCTCTTGCTCCCATTTCGATACTCATATTACATACAGTCATGCGCTCCTCCATTGTCAGCACACGGATTGCTTCGCCGGCAAACTCAATAAAATAGCCAGTTGCACCACCTGTACCTACCTGTGAGATTACGTAAAGTACAAGATCCTTTGCCGTTACTCCCGGTTGCAGACGATTCTGAAGTGTAATGCGCATTCGTTTTGGCCTTGTTTGTAAGATGGTCTGCGAAGCCAGTACCATCTCCACCTCACTCGTACCAATACCAAATGCCACACTTCCGAAAGCTCCGTGGGTAGATGTATGACTATCTCCGCAAACAATTGTCATACCCGGTAACGTATATCCGTTCTCCGGTCCCATCACATGAATAATACCATTCATTTCATGACCCAGCGGATAGAATGTGACACCAAACTCCGTGGCATTATGCGTTAATGTATCAACCTGTAATTTCGAAACCGGATCAGATATTGGTTTATCCTGATTCAGAGTTGGAATATTATGATCGGGTGTACAGATCGTTTTTTCCGGCCGGAAAACAGGTATTCCCCTCTTCCGTAGTCCATCGAATGCCTGTGGTGATGTTACCTCATGACAGTAGTGTCTGTCTATATATAATTGAGTTGGTCCATTCGCCACGGTATGTACCACATGACGATCCCAAATCTTATCAAATAGTGTTTTCATTTCGTATTTCACTTTACAAATTTATTTACAGCATCTATAAACGCTTCTACAGAAGCGGCGATAATATCTGTATTGGCACCAAATCCATAATAATTAACTCCTTCGTAAGAAACCTGCATGTGAACTTTTCCTACATCATCACTACCTCGTGTTATAGCCTGAATTAGAAACTCTTCCACCACCATTTTACGCGCTATGATTTTCTTCACTCCGTTAATGGCAGCATCCACAGGACCATTACCTGAAGCAGCCGCTTCAAATTTCTCGCCTGCAATATCCAGGCATATACTTGCTACAGGTTTGATACCAACTCCCGATGAAACCTGCAAATAATCCAGTTTGATACGACTATGCTCGGAACGTTCTTTTCCAACCAGCATCAGAATATCGTCATCATTGATATCTTTTTTACGGTCAGCCAGGCGAAGGAAGCCTTCGTAGGTCAGATCCATATTTATTTTTGTCACATCCACACCCAAAACTTCCAGACGATGTTTAAGAGCTGCACGCCCGCTGCGGGCAGTAAGAACGATAGAGTTCTCATCAATCCCCACTTCCTTTGGATCAATAATCTCGTAGCTTTCGCGATTTTTGAGTACTCCGTCCTGATGAATTCCGGATGAGTGGGCAAATGCATTGCGTCCGACGATAGCTTTATTCGGCTGTACAGGCATGTTCATAAGACTAGAGATCATACGACTCATCCCATAAATCTTCCTTGTATTAATATTTGAAACAATCGGAATTTCATGATGACTCTTCAAAATCATCGCAATCTCTTCAAGGGATGTATTGCCGGCACGCTCTCCGATGCCGTTAATAGTCACTTCAACCTGGCGTGCTCCATTCAGAACTCCCGCCAGCGTATTAGCTGTAGCCATACCCAGATCATTGTGACAATGAGTAGAGAGAATTGCATTATGAATACCATTTACGTGCTCCATAAGATATTTGATTTTAGCACCATATTCATCAGGCAAGCAATAACCCGTTGTATCCGGAATATTCACAACCGTTGCACCAGCCTTAATTACAGCTTCGACCACACGTGCCAGATATTCATTATCTGTCCGTCCGGCATCTTCTGCGTAAAACTCCACATCTTCTACATGTCGTTTCGCGAACTTCACAGCAGCAACTGCACGCTCGATAATCTCATCTCTGTTTGAATTGAACTTATACTTGATATGAAGATCTGAGGTTCCGATTCCGGTATGTATTCTTTTACGTTTAGCAAACTGAAGAGCTTCAGCTGCCACCATAATATCTTTTTCGACAGCACGAGTCAAGGCGCAAATCGTTGGCCATGTCACAGCCTTTGAGATTTCAACGACAGAGTTAAAATCCCCCGGACTGGAAATAGGGAATCCGGCTTCTATAATATCCACTCCCAGTTCCTCCAGGCCTTTAGCTACCTGTATTTTTTCGACCGTATTCAACTGACAGCCCGGAACCTGTTCGCCGTCTCTTAGTGTGGTATCAAAGAAAAATAGTTTATCTGACATATTATAAGGATAAAGCTGTTATACATTTTAATTTATCAAAGGATATCTTTTACTGATTGCAAATTAAAAGTATTATTCCGACTAAACAAAATATTTATAAGTAAAATACGCACATAAATATCAATTTAGCATACAAATATCATATTCTGTACTAAATCATCAATTCAACATATAATAATCAGATAATACTATATATAATGATATGAGCAGAATACTTAATCAATTGAAGCTTTTTTCAAAT
>JBOFKD010000056.1:0-41379 GCA_051657165.1 Bacteroidales bacterium
CTTTAGAAATCCGGTCCGGAGCGGTTGTAATTCCGCCCCGGACCGGTTCTGATTCCGCTCCGGAGCGGATTGTATTCCGGTCCGGAGCGGAAATATAAATCAACCGTATTTCGTAACTAAATCATTCGTATATAAAAAACAACTCCTCCTTTGTTCCTACTAATCTATACGTGTATTCGTTTGCGTTTATGCATATCTGACAATAAACAAAGAAACAAATAACAGACCATAAAAAGCGATTGTTATTCCGGATCCATTTCCGTAGTATCTTTATATGAAAAAGGCTGCCCGAATATACTCAGACAGCCTTTCTCTATAGTGTAAGAAATTCAATTCTATTTCTTAGTCATTGTAACGAATGATCGTTTGATCACGATCCGGACCTACAGATACAATTTTAATAGGTACTTCAAGTTCTTCCTCAAGGAATGACAAATAGTTATTGAACTCTTCAGGGAATTCATCTTCGTTAGTCATTCTTGTCATATCAGTTTTCCAACCCGGTAGTTCCACATAAACAGGCTCAACCTCACCTTCAATACTGTATGGGAAAATCTCAGTTTCTTCACCGTTAATGCGATAAGCTACACAAGCTTTGATTGTTTCAAGCTGATCCAGAACATCACTTTTCATCATGATAAGCTGAGTCACGCCATTGATCATCACTGCATATTTCAAAGCAACAAGATCAATCCATCCGCAACGACGTGCACGCCCTGTTGTAGAACCGAACTCATGACCTTTCTGGCGAAGCTCTTCACCCATTTCGTCAAATAGCTCAGTCGGGAACGGACCACTACCTACGCGAGTACAGTAAGCTTTGAAAATACCAAACACTTCACCGATTCTGTTAGGAGCAATACCCAAACCTGTACAAGCACCTGCTGAAACTGTATTTGATGAAGTTACAAAAGGATAAGAACCAAAATCAATATCCAGCATCGTACCTTGCGCACCTTCAGCCAAAACCTTACGCTCTTCTTTCAAAGCTGTATTTACAACCTGCTCACTATCAACAAATGTAAAACGCTTCAAGACATCAAGACCTTCAAACCAAACTTTTTCAAGCTCAGGAAGATTTGAATAATCGAAGTTATACATATCCAGAATTTGTTTGTGACGCTCAATCGCAGCTTTATATTTAGCTTCAAAATTCACATCGATATCACCAACACGAACACCGGTACGACTAATTTTATCTGTATAAGTCGGACCAATACCTTTCAACGTTGAACCAATCTTCTCTTTACCTTTAGCCGCTTCGTAAGCTGCATCCAAAAGTCTATGAGTCGGTAAAATCAAATGTGCTTTTTTCGAAATATATAACCTTTCAGTTAAATCGTGACCGGCAGTTTCAAGTTTATCGATTTCAGTTTTAAAAATAGCAGGATCTAAAACAACCCCGTTACCAATCAAATTAGTCTTATCGCCCTGGAAGATACCTGAAGGAATAGTATGAAGAACGAACTTCTTACCATCAAACTCCAAAGTATGCCCTGCATTAGGACCACCCTGAAAACGAGAGATCACATCATAAGTCGGAGTTAGTACATCCACAACTTTACCTTTTCCCTCATCACCCCATTGAAGGCCTAATAAAACATCAACTTTCATAGATCTTTGTTATTTATTAATATGTAATTAAGTAATCTCAATAATTTACTGTGACATTTTAAATACGTATTAAATCTAAGATTATCCCGAAAAATACGATATTAAATTCTTTCTATCACTTAGCCTGATTTTTGAGCAAAAAAAAAATAATCCACTGCTCCCGTGGATTATTTCTTAGTCGAAGCTTTACGAGAACACTTTCCACATACACCATAGATGTAGAGACTATAATGGCTCATCGTAAACCGAGGTAGCTTTTTCGCGTTTATCACCTCCTTCACAGCTGTATCTTTTAACTCTTTTATAGAACCGCACACCGTACAAATCATGTGGTGGTGGGTATCTGCATTGTAAGCCCGCTCGTAATGTGCATTATTTCCGAAGCGATGGCGTACAATGAGCTTGCAGTCTACAAGCAAATCCATTGTATTGTAAAGAGTTGCTTTACTAACAATGTGTTTATCTTTATTTATCGCATTGTATAAAGTCTCGATATCGAAATGATCTTCTTCCGATTCGTAGATAAACTGAAGTATCGTATAACGTTCTGTTGTCTTACGATGACCTTTTGATGTAAGGTATTCCGTCAGTTCTCGTTTTACTTTATCAATAATGCTTTCTTCTTGCATAAACTAAATTTTATTACGCATCAAAATTACAATGTTTTTACGAAACTAAAAAGTAAAATCAACCGTAATATGAATATTCCGTTTCTAATTCTTGTTTTATCTTCTGCGATTCATCATCTGCTTTACCGGAAAACTCTTCTAATACAATCTTTTGAGCCTTATCCCCCAGTTTGCCTATTTTTTTCAACGCATTCAATGATAATCCGAAAAGAGTAGATCCCTGTTCTTTTAAGTCTGAAATAAAAGCAGGAACAGAATCTTTTAACTCCTCTGCCGAAAACTCAGTACCTTGTACCAGTAGTCTCACAAAAAGCAAATGAGCATTCATCCGCACAACCGGATTCTCGCTTTTCAGCCACTCGAGAGCTATTTCTTTTGCATAAGGCAACTTCGAAAAAAGATTCATAGCAGCCTGCTCTGCAATTTCAAGCTTATCTGCCTTCAGCACCCACTCTTCCGCTTTCTCTTTCGTAAAGTGTTCGACAGGCCAAAGCATAGTTGCCATAATCTTACTTTCTCTCACATTCTCATTATACAAATACTCAGCAAGATTCGGAGCCGGATAATATGCTGCCGCAATTTTTTTAATTGTTGGCAATGAAACACCGAAATTCAATTTATAATCAACTCCGCGTTTGCGCATTGCCGTAGAAACATCGCCGTTCATAGCCAGACGAAACTTCTTCTTAATCTCACGTATCGTTTCTTGCATCACCATGTTTTCTGATTTATTTGAAGAAGCGAAGATAGTAATAATAATGTAACCCTGCATAAACTATTATTTAATTAATCTCAGTCTTTATTCATATATACGATCTGATGAGCATCTAAATCATATATTCATCATTCTGATCAATAGCCATCAATTGCGCCAATTTACTCTGAATAAAGGAGATTGGTCCAATTGATGGCTATTTTTTATGTCCTAAAACGAATTAATCTTTTTGTCAGTTATCACGAACATTGAGACTCATAATTCAATCAAACAATATTCGGATATAACAAAAAGATTAAAATTTACTATTGTAATACAAATACAGCTACACTTAATTACATATATAAAAATATTATTTTGTTTTATTTTATGTAATTTATTTTGTGTATAAATTTATTTATATACATTTACCGACGTATTACTTACTATTTAATACCGTGAAAGACATAATAGAATAAATAGCAAACTTAAAAGAATGTAATTATTACAATTCAAAAGCGGTACAAATTTCACATTGATAACCAGACATAAATTCAACTAATCAAACTATATGTATTTTTAATCAAATTTTAACCTTAGAGATTATGAAACAACGAAAAAAAAATCCTCTTGTCAAAAAACAGACAAACCGGATTTTGCTAATCGGACTCCTGGCTACACTGGCTGATTCTTCAGGAAGTATTGTTTTAGCTACGAACAATCAGGACATAAACAGAATTCAGTTTGTCCAGCAGAAAAACGAGTTACATTTTTCAGGTGAAGTCCTGGATAACCTTGGAGACCCTCTTCCGGGTGCAAGCGTAGAGGTAAAAGGCAAAACACTTGGCACAACTACTGATTTCGACGGCAAATTCTCATTAACACTCCCTTTTGAGAAAAGTTATACCTTAATCGTAAGATTCGTAGGCATGGAACCTAAAGAGGTACATTTGACTGCCAGTAATACAAATCTGAAAATACGACTTGAGTCTGACGAACAGTTAATAGACGAAGTCGTTGTTACCGGTTACGGAACTTATAAAAAATCTGCATATGCAGGTTCGGCATCAACTGTTAAAACTACCAACCTGAAAGATATTCCTGCAACATCTGTTACTCAGGTCTTACAGGGAGCTGCTCCCGGAATCCAGATTTCTTCAGCTTCCGGTCAGCCGGGGTCTGCAACAAATGTAAGCATACGGGGGATGGGATCTTTCAATGCTTCAAACTCGCCTCTTTATGTAATTGATGGTATCCCTGTAATATCCGGGGACTTCAGCAGTACAGGATCAAAGGCGGGTCTGGATATCCTATCCACTATCAACAACTCTGATATTGAAAACATTACAGTAATCAAAGATGCAGCTGCGGCATCTCTTTACGGATCCCGGGCCGCAAACGGGGTTATCGTAATTACCACAAAACAGGGTAAATCAGGAAAACCTTCTATTTCACTGAAAGCCGACTGGGGATTCACTGATTTCGCTATGGACTATCGCCCCGTTCTTGACGGACAGGAACGAAGAGATGTCATACATGAAGGTTTGGTAAATTCATACCTGATCAAAAACAAAACTCCTGAAGAGGCTCTGGCATATGCCGATAAAGAGATTGACAAGTATGCACCTGTACCATGGTGCGGATTCGTAAACTGGAAAGATCATCTTTTCCGTAAGGGCAACCACCAGAATTACGAAGTTACTCTGTCAGGAGGAAGTGATAAATTTAAATATTATGGATCATTGTCATATCTGGATCAGCAGGGCATATCTCTGGTATCAGGCTTAAGCCGCGTATCAGGACGTGTGAATGTGGATTATTATGCTACTAAAAATCTGACTGTTGGTGCAAAGGTATTGTTCTCTCACGTGAATCAGGATGTTACGAGTGAGGGTACTTCTTATACTTCTCCGTTTTATTCTTCTATAAACTGTGTGGTTCCTTCAGATCCAATTTACAATGAAGATGGAACATGGAACCGTAACTTTATACGTAACGAAGACCGCAATCCTCTTTTGTCAGCAAAATACTCTTATGACAAAGAAGAAGTAGACAGAAGTTTTAATACTGTTTACGGACAATATGAATTTATTCCGGGATTAAAATTCAGAACAACTTTAAGCTATGACCTTACGCACATTAAAGGCCGGGAATGGAGTGACCCCCGCACCTCCGACGGAGATGCAACAAACGGAACATACAGTGTGGCAGCATACGACTACCGCAAACTGGTATGGACAAATGCCTTGAGTTATTATAAAACAATCAAGGAAAAGCACAATATAGATGCTCTTATCGGCTACGAAACAGATCAGTATACACGTGATTATGTCAGCGCAACCAACAATAACTTTGCCATACCGGATAAACATGCCATTTCAAATGGTGTACAGGTAGGCGGCATCGGAGGAAATGACGTTCAGTATCGTCTGATCTCTTATGTGTCAAAATTCAACTATGATTACGACAATAAATATTATCTGGGAGCCAGTTATCGTCTGGACGGCAGTTCACGCCTCCAGCGCGACAACAGATGGGGTAACTTCTGGTCGCTTTCCGGTGCATGGAGAATAGCTCAGGAAGGATTTATGGAATCTGTCAGCTCTACTATGACGGATCTGAAACTCAGAGCATCCTATGGTGTTAACGGAACATTACCTTCGGACTATTACGGATATCTGGGGCTAAGTTCATTGCGGGCCATGTATTATGAACAACCGGGTATTATTCAGACTCAGCTGGCTAATAATAATCTGTCATGGGAAAAGAATCACAACTTCAATATCGGAGTAGATATGGCGTTCTGGAATCGTTTGAACGTAACACTTGAATATTATACCAGACGTACAAAAGACTTACTGATGGATCTGCCTTTATCCCTTACTACAGGATTCAGCAGCTATCTGACAAATATTGGTGAAGTCGAGAATCAGGGAGTTGAGCTGGAGATACGTTCAACAAATATTGAAACAAAAGACTTCGTATGGAACACGAACTTTAATCTGGGACATAACCGAAACAAAATCATCCGTCTGGATGGCAATCAGACTGAAATACCGAGTGGGACTCAGATCCGGAAAGTCGGAATGCCTTACCGTACTTTCTATCTAATTGAGTTTGCCGGCATAAATCAGGAAACCGGTGAGCCTCAGTTTTATACAAATACGAAAGATGCAAATGGAAATTATGTGAAAGATATTACCGAAAAGGTAAGCGAAGCTAACTATATACCTATGCAATGTGCTGATCCGAAGGTTGCCGGAGGTCTCGGAAATAACTTCCGATATAAATGGTTCGATCTTGGATTTACTTTAACGTATCAGTTTGGCGGATGGTCTTATGATACATGGGCTCAGAAAACAGAGCACGGAGGAAAAGATTCAAAAGCAAACATTCCGACTTACTATCGTGACAGATGGAAAAATCCGGGTGACAAAACCAATATTGAGCGCTTCGTATTCAACAGAAGCACCTCAATGGGATCTGTGGCTACAGACAGACGACTGCATAAAACAGACTATATCCGTTTGAAAAATCTGACATTTGGAGTGTCGCTTCCTTCTGTATGGACTCGCAAAGCCGGAATGGAAAGCGTAAGACTGTTTATGTCCGGAAATAACCTGCTTACCTGGGCTGCTGATGATTATTATGATCCGGAAGCGGTGGATAATGGCGTGGCTATCTGGGGTACTCCTCCATTGCGTACGCTTACATTCGGTCTGAATATTAATTTCTAATCTGCTACTTAAAGTTATTTATATGAAAACAATAAAATCTCTTATATATATATGTCTGCTTTCCTTCGCAGCCTCATGTGGTAACGGATGGCTTGATCTGGAACCATCTACATCGATTGTTGACGGCGATGCCCCTACCCTTGGCAAAGCAGAATTTACTCTTAACGGTATTTACAATCTCATGCAGTCCAGTGATGCATACACGGGACGAATGATTTACCTGGGAGATGTCTGGGGAGACGATGTACAGGCCAGTAGTACAACTAAAAGAACGGCCAAATATTATATGATGGATTATAATAAGGATAATATCACCTCATCTTTCTGGAGAAATCCTTATGAAATGATTCGGAATGCAAATATGATTCTTTCTTATATCGATAACATAGATATTACAGAAGATGAGCATGCCGATCGCGATGATTTTAAGGGGCAGGCTCTTGCTCTGCGTGCTTTGGCTATGTTTGATCTTACACGTATATATGGATATACATATACGAAAGATCAGGGCCAGTCACTGGGTGTGCCAATCGTAAAGGATGTACCGCAAATTGACTTTAAACCCAGACGAAATACTGTCAAAGAGTGCTATGATATGATTATCGGTGATCTGTCTCAGGCCATAACGCTGATGAAGGACAGTAAGCGTGAGAACAGCAATAAAGGCAAACTGAACAAATGGTCGGCAATGACTCTGCTCAGCCGCGTATATCTCTATTGCGGGATGAACACAGAGGCACTGAATATTGCCGAAGATGCTATTAAGGGTGCACAGGCTAAAGGCTTTCGTCTCTGGACCAATGCTGAATACGAAACCGGATGGTCTATGGAATTTCAACCGGAAGTATTATTTGAGATCGTAAATATCACAACAGATGGGCCGGGTAAGGAATCTATGGGATATTTATGTTCGAAAGACGGATATGGAGACATGATTCTGACTACAGGTTTCATGGCTCTGCTTCAGGAAGATAAAAATGACATTCGCCACAAAGCCATAAAACGCATTACCGATTCAAAGAAAAATGTTACCTATTATATAAATAAATATCAGCCTGAAGGTGGTGAGAATATTGCAGATGCTAATATTCCGATGTTCCGCATGTCGGAATTATACCTCAATGCTGCTGAGGCTGCCGTGAAAACAGGAAGCAATGATAAGGCAGTATTGTATCTGGACGCTATAGTAGGGAGGGCAAATCCTGAAAAAACAGTAAAGGAGACAATTGTGACTCTTGAGCGTGTGCTTACCGAAAGACGCAAAGAACTATTTGGCGAAGGACACAGATCTTACGACTTATTACGCAACAATATGCGGATCGTACGCAAAGATGTTTCCGGTAGTGACGCAACAACTTCTCACCTCCCGCTTGACACTGAAGCTATTGACTATGACCGGTCATATTACAGATGCGTATTACCCGTTCCAAAAGCTGAAATGGATGCTAATCCAAATATGAGAGATCAGCAAAATCCGGGATACTAAAGTATTTTGTCTGATCAGTTATAACAAGAGGATAGTAATGATTCATCAAATTACTATCCTCTTTTTTCTACACTCATTGATATATAAAATAAAAATAAACATTTCCCACAAACAAATATAACATGGGAATGTTTTATATCCGACGACTATTTCAAAAGTAGCATAAATACTATACCAACTAGGGTTCAGATCATTACAAACACAATTAGACCCGGGATGAATATAGATAAGAAAAGAATACTCAGAGAAAAATTCCCTTAAAAAAAATCTTTTTTTATTTGCTAATTTAAAATATGTACTTATTTTTGCACCGCATTTCAAAGAAACACTGTTTAAGACTTCTTCATTCAGGAAGTTACATTCAAATTGGTTGATTATATAGAGACAATAGACTGAGAAATCACAACAATCTCTAATGCGTATGAAGATCTGATCATTAAGGAAGGAAAACATATTCGTATAATATTCAGGAATATCCTAGATCAGAAATGGATTTACTTTTTATTTTTTACAATATCCCCGGAACACATAATTTCTGAGGACAATAGACTTGCAAAAAACAAATACTTACTCAAAAAAATATCTTTTATTAAAAAATTTTGGATTCTTGCTGCTTGTGCAGCTACTTTCTATGCATGTTCAAGCAGTGACATCAACACTCCGGAAATTCAGGAAACCGGTACTCTTCAAGTTTCTACTTCGGTTTTAACTCAAAACACTAAAGGAGCTAGAAATACTCCTTCGACAAAAGCTGATAATTTTCATACTGGTCCTGTTATGGGAACGGAATTGGCTCAAGGATCTCAGATTGGTGTATTTGTGTTCAATAACGGGACTAAAACTTCGTACACTGGATCAAAAAACGAATCGAATGACGGATTAAATCAAGCATGGACAAATAGCAATAAGGGATGGACTGGAGATAGTTTCATTCTTGGCATTCAACCTGCTGATGTGTATGCTTATTTTCCACGTATTCATTCAGCAAGTCCACTTTCTGACAATACAATTCAACCATCTTACGATGCAATCCCTGTAGCCCCTGGATATACTGACTATATGTATGGAAAATCTACTAATACAGTAAATAGTACAAGCTCAAACGCAAACATCCAGCTAAACCACGCGCTTGCAATGATTTCGTTCACATTCACAAAAGGCACAGGTTACCCTACTAATGAAGCTTGTCAGGTAAATGCGATTACTATCAAGAATCTACCTGCAAGTGGAACAATGAGTGTCGTAGATGGTATATCTACACCAGAGAATCATGTAACAGGTACTGATACATTAGCTGTAAAAGGTTTTGTAAATAACAGCTATATCGAATCTGGAATTGATGGATGGAATATTGCAGAATTCAATTTTAAACCAATAGAAGATAACTCTAATAAACAAATCGGAACTGTTACAGGAAATCCAGTTGTAACGGCCCCTCTTTTCCATGCTTTGGTACTACCAAATACAGGAATGCCTAATAAAGAAAACATTACAGACTCAGAACTTCATGCAGTTATCAAAATTGATGGAGTGAATTATAAAATATCATTAAGCGTAAATAAAGATTCTTCAGGTACAGATTCAAATGAGAATAACAAATGGGAATCTAATAAACACTATACTTACAACTTAAAAATCAGCGGTACATCCGGTCAGGGAAATCAACTTGAAGTATCTTCTGTTACTGTAAGACAGTGGGAACAAGGCGGAAGCTCAGACATCGAAATTTAAGACTCGAAATCACCATATCAAATACCCATTGTCCTTTCTGAAAAAGGACAATGGGTTACATCCAAACAAAATACTTACACTCGGTTATTTATCAAAAAGACCAGGATTCTCATGAAAAAGACTTTATTCTACCTGGGTCTATCACTCCTCTTCACAGCTTGTTCAAGTAATGATCTGGACGGCATAGATACCGGTACCAAAAAACAGACTGAACTAATTGTTCATGCTGGTATCCAGCAACTCAATACTCAAAGAAACCTCTCCTCTAAAACAATAAGCCCCGATATTTTACACAAAGGCCCGATAATGACAGAGTATTATCCGGGAAATGCCGAACTGGGATTAATATTACTCAACTATAAACAAGGAGGAAGTTATCCGGGAGTACAAGGCGAAATCTGGGGTAATCTTAAATGCAGGCAAAACGGACTGAACTGGGACCTGGAACAAATATTTCACCTCAACACCATAGAGAGCCGTATCTTTGCTTATTATCCGTATGATGAAAGTCTGGGAAAAAGCATAATTGGCGGAAGCAAGGATTTTGCAGAAACAAAAATTCCTGTCAAACCTGGCTATACAGATTATATGATGGGCGACGGAGTTTCAGAATGCTTTCCTACTGCCTCAAACCCTATCGGCAATTTGATTATGTACCACTCTCTATCAATGATTTCGTTTACATTTCAGAAAAAAGAGATGTTCAACAACAATGACTGGAGTAGAGTACAATCCATCACCATTCGTAATATATGGAAAGATGGATACAGAGGAACGTCAAACCACTCGGCAAAGCCAATGTCTGGATCAGATAAATGTCAGTTGCGCATAGCTCGTTTCCTGAACAATAAATATCTTCCGGAAGATGTAGAAAACACCCTGCTTCCTACGGCTGAATGGGCTGAATGGACAGGAGATGAATGTAAATTCGGAAGCAACAAAATCGGGGAATCTGTTATTTCAGGAGAAAATGCTACAGCTCCCTTATTTCATGCACTGGTAATCCCTCAGGATGGATTGAGTCAGTCTGTTACAGGCAATGCACCAACAGCTGTAATCCGTATTGATGATGTAGATTATACGATTCCATTATACATAGCAAACCCTTCAGCAGGAAATAACAATACGACCTGGAGCAATGGCAAACACTATGTTTACAATCTGACTTACAATAATAAAGTTTTATCGGTAGCTTCTGTGACTGTAAATCAATGGCAGGAAGGAGGATCATCCGATATCGAAATATAATTTCAAAAATGCTCATGAAAAGTTTCCGGACAGTAATCATTCTTATAATTGGTATCATTCTGACAGGATGTTCGGCTGAACATGACCTGAAGGATCTGTCCGGTACTAAACTTGAGTTCGAAACCAGTATTTGCTATTCTAAAAACAATACAGCCTCTCACATATCTGCTGTAAGCAGCAATCCCTCAATCGGAGCTATCATAGGTGGAAATCTTCCGCCAAACAGCTCCATTGGGGTATATGTTTCTTCACAACCTGATTTATTCATCCCCTATAAACCGGAGAATTGTGCGAACTTACAATGGAAACAAACTACTGGCGGATGGGAACAGACAGACAATAATGGCAAGTATATTCCATTCTATCTGACTGAAAAGAATCCATATCTGTTCACTTATTACCCATACATGAATACCGCGTTTCCGGAATCAGCATCAATCCCTGTTGCGGCAGGCTACACGGACTACATGTTTGGTTATGAAGACAAATCCTCACAGACTACTGAAAAAAGAATTATCATGACTCATGCCATGAGTATCCTTTCATTCTCCTTTACAAATCAGGGCTATCGCGGAGTCTGCGATCTGGAAGAGCTTACTATCCGCAATATCCCGCGAAAGGGAGTCCTGAATATCATAACCGGAAACATCGGAAATACAAGTAATAACGATAATATCTGTCTGGCTTCTTACGAAGACACGAAAGCCTACAACCCAGCCCTGCCTGATGGCACAAAAGGTTTTTACGGCTCCTACAACTTTAGAGACAGAGCCATCGGTCTGGTTGACAGAAACAGCAACTCGTATGAAAAGAGAATCGGTATGTTTCATACTATGGTTTTTCCGGATAATAATATACCCGATAAAACAACTCTTGACATAAAAATCGACGGAATTATCAAATCGGTTGTTCTTTCATCCGTACCCAACGGACAGAAATGGGAGGCCGGCAAGAGATATATTTACAACATCTTCCTGAAAGAGGATGGAGAACTATTTATTAAACTGAATTGCATCATTTCAGAATATGAGCATCTCGGGGATCATACTGAATCATTTAAAAATCCGAAGGGATAAATGCAATAAAAGTGTCTGTATAAGATACAAAATCAGCAACATACTGTATTATTTACAAACTAAAAAGTCGGGATAACCTCTAATATAATAACTGAAATGAAAAGCTGGAAACTATATATAACATTCGTCTGTATTATATTCATAATCACGGGATGTAATACACTTACTGATACGGATATCGTGACAGATAATACTTACACCATTTATATAAACGGGGATATAGAGACCAGAGCAGAACCTTTTACAAAAACAAATGACCTTGAGGAGCCGGAAGATGAGAATATCATTATAACAAACACATTATCATCGGCTCAAAGAGAAACACCTATGCCCGGGAGCTTCATCTCTGGTAACTATTATGGATGCTTCATTATTTTTGACTCATCCGGAAGAAACGTATATACTTCAGCAACGGAAAACATTCTTATCACAAACAACAACTTCAGCCTGAAAGCTCAAGTGCCCGAAAACACATCGGGACAATTATATTTGTTTGTTGCAAAAATGGCGACAGAGCTTCCTGACGGAAATAAAATAAGAACAATTGAAAGCCTTGAAAAGCATTGGTCTGCGCACCAGGGACTTTCTCAAACAGATATTCTGCCTCTGTGCGGAAACACTTTACTCAACAACAATACCGGCCAACTGGATATAATCATGTATCACATCGGCAGCAAACTAACCTTGCAATATAAAATAAACAGCAATGCAAACTTCATCATCGATTCGGTTTGTCTTGGAAATGTAAGCGGACGTAATTACTGGCTTGCAACATCGGCAGGGCAAGCTTCGAATACGGCTGACATAGATCGTTATGCAGTTAAATGCAAAACACAGAAAGAAGGATTCACGTTCTATTTTCCGGAAAATAAACAGCTTACTAATTCTTACATCAAATCGCCAAAAGATAAAAACAAAAAGAATGCTCCGTTCAAAGCTACGTATATTGAGTTATGTGGCAGACAAGCCTCGAATAAAAAAAGAATGACTCTTCGTATTTATCCGGGCATGAACATGACTTCTGATTTTAATATCCGGAGAAATGGTCATTATACCGTAAATCTTACTATTAATCATCTGGACCCTGACGATCCACGCGTCACAATAGAGAATAATAATGCCCCTGTACTGATTTTTGATATACTAAATGTTAAAAATGTCAATTCATTCAGTTATTCAGGCAGTCCTAAACATGAACTTATCAACCCAACACGAGTTTGTATTAAAGAGAAGAATGAGAATATCGGCAAAATAATCTCAGATATAACTGTTAACCAGAAAACAATTACTGGTAATATTAAGATTAAAGCGGGGACCAACTATTATACTCTGGACTATAACTATGGAGGATTGGGAGGTGGTACTGAGGATAATCCTTATCTGATTTACAATAAAGCTCAATTCCTGAAAATACCGGAAAATCTATCTGCTTATTATAAACAGATGGAGGATATAATCTATCTGGGCTATCACATCCCTTATGGATCAGAGAAACATCCCTTTACGGGAGGATATGATGGTAATCATAAACAACTCTCACAAGTAAATATGATAAATATAATAAATAGTGGACTCTTTGGTTATACAAATAACGCGACATTAAAAAACATCAATTTACACATAACTATCACTTTAAGTAATAGTAGTAATCGAACAGGAGCTATCGTTGCATCAGCAAATAATTCGAACATTGAAAATTGTTATATAACAGGAGGTATCGATATTTCTAATCCATGCAATATTATTGGTGGAATTGTCGGTTCTTCTTTTAACTCCAATATAACTAATAATCAATTTGCAGGATATATAAGAGTAAATACCCAAACTGCCACCTACGTTGGCGGAATTACCGGTTATGCAGAGAATTCCTATATTGCGGATAATGATTTTACGAAAGTTACTACGTTCAGCTTTCTTCCAACAACTAGCGGAGGAGCTATTGTTGGCGGAAGTAAAAACAATCACCTGAGGAACAACCTGTTTGCTCCTAAATACAAAGAAACAGGTATTCTGATTCAATAAAACAGAGACAAATCCATCAGATAAAACACTGAATATATCGCAAGATAACTTTCATTTATACCCTTAAAGCCTTTATAGATTTGGAATAATTACTATATTTGCAATATGGGTAAATTAAGAAACATATTAGGCGTATTGTTCGTGACACTATATTTGTGCCACTACGTTTCTAATAATTTCTTTATTCACACACACTACTACAAATGGGGAAAGGTAACACACTCCCACCCCTATCTGCCTGTTGAAAACAATACGGAACATAATCACTCCTCATCTCAGTTAAACTTTATTTCGGCTGCCAATCAGCAGAATTATCTGAGCTTTGATTTAGCTGCCGTTCCGGCATTGTTTCTAATCTTATTATTTTCTTTTGCAATATGTGAGACTCTCTCTTTCACTAAAGAGTCTGATATATTACTCAAAGGGCGCTCTCCGCCTGCTTGTTGAATTTCATACTTATATTTCAAAGTACTTCTTTTAAGCATATCTATAGCTTAAGAGCAAGAAGTTATACCCTTAACTAAAACACATATACATTCAACAAGACAATTCATTTATGAAAAATATATTTACTTATATTGTAGCACTGCTATTTGTAGTGAGCATACAACCTGCACTTTCGCAATCAAAAAACACAGACGCAACAATTATGGGACACGTAGTAGATGCTACGACAGGTGAACACCTTCCTTATATAACAATTGCTCTGAAAGGAACCACCATCGGAACAGTAACAGATGGCTCCGGACATTACTTCCTGAAGAACCTGCCTGCCGGAGATTTCACGATTGTAGCTTCATCCATCGGTTATACTACAATCGAAAAGAAGGTAAAGATTGTTCCGCATAAAAACCAGGAAGTTAACTTTCAGTTAGCCGAACAGGCAATGCAGGTAGACGAAGTTGTCGTTTCGGCCAGCCGCAATGAGACAAACAAACTTACATCACCTACAATTGTGAACGTAGCTTCCAAAAAGCTGTTCGAAACAACTTCTTCCTGCAATCTGGCCGAATCAATGAATTTTCAGTCCGGTCTGCGCGTAGAGAATAATTGTGGTAACTGTGGAACTACACAGTTACGTATCAACGGACTGGAGGGACAATATTCACAGGTGCTGCTGGACAGCCGTCCGATCTTCAGTTCACTGGCTGCGGTTTACGGACTGGAGCAGCTGCCGGTTTCGATGATTGAGCGCGTGGAAGTAGTAAGAGGTGGCGGATCAGCGCTGTTCGGATCAAACGCAATTGGCGGAGTGGTAAACATCATTACCAAAGAGCCTTTACGCAATTCAATGATGCTGTCAAATACTACAAACATTCTGAAAGGCGGAGCCGCAGATATCAATACATCACTGAACGGATCATTCGTTACCGACGATTACAAAGCAGGTGCATACCTTTTCGGTATGATCAAACACCGCGATGCTTACGACAGAAACAACGATGGTTTTTCGGATCTGCCCATGCTAAATTCAGAAACTATCGGATTCAGAGGTTACTACAAAACCAGTAATTATTCAAAACTAACAGCCGAATATCATCATATCCATGAGTTTCGTCGCGGAGGAGACAATCTGGGAGAGGCTCCACACATGGCTGATATTGCAGAGCAGCTGAATCATAAGATTGACGGAGGAGGTTTGAAATTCGATTATTTCAGCCCTGACTACAAACATAAAGTGGGGGTTTACACCTCAGCACAGCTTATTAAACGCGACAGTTATTTCGGTGTTGACAAGAATCCGGATGCTTACGGAAACACAAACGACAAGACTTTCGTGGCTGGTTCGCAATATACATATTCATTTGACAAATGCCTGTTTATGCCGGCAGACCTTACAGCGGGTATAGAGTATAACTTCAACAAACTGCATGATCTGATCCTGGGATATGGCCGCGATTTCACGCAGACAACACATATTGCCGGACTGTATTTCCAGAATGAATGGAAAAGCGAGAAGTTTAACTTCCTGCTTGGCGGACGACTGGACAAACACAATCTGATGAAGAATGCCGTTTTCTCGCCACGGGTAAATGTACGCTATAGCCCGACTAAAAAGATTGGACTGAGAGCCAGTTACTCAAGCGGATACAGAGCCCCGCAGGCTTACAACGAAGATTTACACATTGATGCAGTTTCAGGATCAATTGCTCTGATACAAATTGACCCTTTACTGAAACCTGAATACTCACACAGCTGGAGCGCATCGGCCGATTTGTATCACAACTTCGGAGCAGTTCAGGCAAACCTGCTGGTTGAAGGATTCTATACAGTACTGAACGATGTGTTTACATTGGAAAAAATAGGTGAATCAGCCGATGGCAACATCATTATGGAGCGCAGAAATGCTTCGGGAGCATCGGTTAAAGGTATCAGCACAGAAGTTAAACTGGGTATTCCAAACAAGTTTGAAGTGCAACTGGGGTATACATTCCAGAAAAGTATGTATAAAGAAGCTGAACAATGGTCTGATGAACTGACTCCGCAGAAGCGCATGTTCCGCTCGCCGGACCACTATGGATATATGACAGCTAATTATAATATAACGAAAGCTCTGAGAGCTTCTGTCTTTGGCAACTACACAGGATCTATGCTGGTTCAGCACAATAAAGGATTCATTGAGCACGACACCGAAAAAATTACTCCAAACTATTGGGATATGGGTGTAAAACTGGCTTATAATATTAAAGTTTCGAAGCTGTTTAATATCGAAGTAAACGGAGGTGTTAAAAATATATTTGACAGCTATCAGGGTGATCTGGATTTCGGAATGAATAAAGATGCTGCGTATATCTACGGACCGTCTCTTCCGAGAACTGTCTTTGTAGGATTAAAAATGGAATTGTAAAACAAGCGGACAGAGACTGAAGGATAACGAACCGTTTTCTCTTAGCTCTGTCCTTACTTGAATAAACTTCATGTTCAGTATAAACCTGATCCGGAATAGGTATAATTAATTCCGGTTATATGTTTGATTAACTTCTTTCAAAGGAGAAATAACTTCATTTGCTCCTATGATTAATTTGCAGGTTGTACGCCTCCTTCGAAGGAGACGTACATATCCTTAAAAGGAGACGTACAGGGTGAAAAAAGGAGACGTACGTCTCCTTTTTTAATCATACGGTCAAAAAGAATTAATAACCCTTTGAAAAAAGTTATTCATACGTATCTCATAACTAATTTACAGTCTGATTTTACCATGGAATACGTATCTTCTTCCCGAGAAGAGCGTGGAATCAGTTTCGCAGAACCGAATCCGGTTTAACCTCCAAAGGAACCTCAATCGCTTTATATCCTAATCCGTTAAATGCTTTCAGAATAGCAGGACGGTTCGTTTTATCTTTCTTAAACATGATAAACACCTGCTGTTTATCCAGATTGACCGTAGTCTTCACAACACCTTTCTCATAAGGAATATTCTTCATAATGATATTTTCGCAATGCTTCCCATGCAAAGGCATAGTATAAGCAACAGAATCCATAGCTACCGTTTCTTTTTTGTTTTTTGCCGCAACCGGATTAATCGTAACTACCAGTAAAATCAGAATAATATATTTTATTGCTTTCATAATTGTTTGTTGTTTAATGATTAAAAGTCCATCCCGGCTTTTAAGTACTGACCAGTCTACAATCTTTCCGGTCTCATCAAAAGCCGGGATGACTTATTTATATCCAAATTATATCTCCCGCCCTAAAACAGCGAATATTAAATCCGGGGAATAGACCAGCGCACTCCCCCATACACAGAGCGCCCATGCACAGGTCCCCATACCATTGTAGCATCAAAATAATCCCCGTAAGGATTACCCGCATCAATAACCGGATTCTTCTGAGTCGCGTTAAACAGATTCTCTGCACCGATATACACAGACCAGTTTTTAAAGAATTTAGAAACCTGTACCATATTTACCCAAAAGGCACCATAGCGCTTATCCCATAATGGTTTTAAAGAATCCGGCGAAGGCATTCTTCCTCCCCCGTTCAACTGAGCAGTATAATCTATCTGCCATCTTTTCATGGGATTTCCGAATTGATAGGATGCTGAGAAAAGTCCTTTATGTTTGCTTTGAAGAGCTTTCTCCATGAGTACACCGTTATAAGTAATTTTTGTGTCGGTATATTTGTAGGCCGCACGCAGCTCAAAACCCGTAAACAAAGGATAACTCGCTTCAAACTGGAAACTATTGGCATACGACTTACCGTCTAAATTATAAAAACTGATTCCGTTCGGATTACTTTCCACATCAGCCACTACCTGTTTCTGAAAGTCTGTGCGGTAGAAGTCTGCCGTAAGGGCAAGTTCTTTTGCTGCAAGCGGAATCTGCATACTCATGCTCACTCCCCAGTTCAAAGACTCTTCCATATCCGGATTATCCACCATCGTAAGGTTTTTAATCCGGGATGAAGCTAACATATAGCTATTCTCTGCCATAATATTTACCGACCGGTAGCCTTTTCCTATTGATGCTCTCCATTGAATCCAGTCTACAGGATCGTATTTAAGATGCAGACGCGGAGTTACAAAAAGACCATATTCGTTGTGATGATCCAGTCTGATCCCGGCTAGTACAGTCAGATTACGAAGCGGTTTATACGTATACTGAGTATACCCTCCCACGACAAGTTCGTTACGCTCAGGAGCAACCTCTGCAACCGGTTTATTCAAGAATAACTGCTGATCCAGCTGATCCATATTCATGCTTAATCCGGTACTCAGCTGATGACGCAGACCCAGATCTGTTTCAAACATCAGACTGGCATACAGGTTACTCTGAGTAAGATCATATTCATTCAGGCCGTAACGGTTATCCATCCGATGGCCCGAGCCCGAAAATATCAATGCAATACTCTGATTCTTATCCGGATTCAGGATGTACCCATTTTTACTAAAGAATTCCATCCGGTTTATTCGCAGATTGACTTTATAGGGATCCGAAGAATGATCAGGAAGAACATGAGCAGACTGTCCCGACTTCCGTTTATCATTTATGTAACGTACTCCGAAATCAGAGTGAAGATTACCTTTCCGGTAATTCCACCGGTTCATCAGATTAATTTGTTCGAGACGCGGACGATCCAGAAAACCATCTTTATTCGCATCATGCGCCATCTTGTCGTTCGAATAATGCACAAATAGCCCGGTGGAAAGATGCTCATTCAGACGAATATTCGCATCTGCATTCCCCTCCAGTCTGCCATTATCAGAAGCAAAAAGATTAATCGTCAGCGGATCTGAAGTATAAGGCTTTTTGTATTCCACATTGATTTGTCCCGCGAGTGCTTCGTAACCATTCTTTACCGACGATGCACCTTTTGATATTTGTATACTCTCCATCCACGGACCGGGAATATAGTCCATACCATAGCGCGATATTGCACCTCTGAAAGCCGGATTATTCTCCGTCAGTAACTGAACATATTCGTTGGATAATCCCAGCATTTTAATCTGCTTGGCTCCCGTAGCGGCATCTGCGTAACTCACATCAACACTGGCATTTGTTTCGAACGCTTCGGAAAGATTACAACAGGCAGCACGCTGAAACTCAGCCACACCCAGCTTCTGAACCTGAAGTGGTTCAATTACTGAATTTAAAGTACCCATACCTTTGGCACGTACTACAACTTCGTCAATTTTATTATTCTCACGAAGTGTGATGATCAGTTCATCAGACGGATTAGCAACAGTTATTGTCTCTGTAAGATATCCGATGTAGCTGACAGAGAGTTTATTTGTGGATGAATGAACAGGAAGCTCAAAGCGTCCGTCAATGTCTGCCGAAGCACCTGCTCCGGTTCCTTCCCAAACCAGATTTGCTCCGGTAAGCGGATTATTATACTCATCCTGTACAATACCACGGACTATCTCTTTTGCAGACAGACCTGCTCCTACTCCCGAAAGAAGGAGTAAGATTACTATATATTTTCTCATTATTTTTCGATTACTTTTGAAGAAAAGACATGCAAAAACACGGACATATAAACAGATATATGCCATTCTAAAATCTAACACACAGCTATTACCTGTGCGCCATTGTTGCTTGCATTAAAGTAATCAGATAAGAAGTATTGCATTCAGTGACAGGATTTGCCGGCCGGATGCAATAAACAAAGAAGAGGAATTAAAAGATGAATTTAATCTTTGAGTAACAGGAACTCTCAGATTAACAAACAGGAATAATAAACACGTGAACAACACAATCCCCGTTGAATGATTCACCGGAGGTGTTGTCTGAATTTCTTTATTCTGTTCAGAAAGATGTATATTTTCAGAACATCCGCAAGGATCTTCTGTCTGAACGGCATTCGCAGTCATTCCGGTGTGCATGCAGCATGCCGGAACTTCCGTCTTCTCCGCCGGAGAATATTCAGAAAACAAATCACAATGATTACACTCCAGATGCTGAAGCGTAATGCCCAGTCCTGACAGAAGTAGGATTACTGCCAGAAAAAGACTCATCATATGTTTGAATTGTTTCTTCATATTATTTTTTTGAGAGCTGCAAATATAGATTAATTTTAAATAGCGACAAATATAAGCTGAAAAACAAATGTTAATTTACAAAAGCAAATAAAAAGGAGGCAGACTGACAAAAGCCAATCCCCTCCTTCTCACTTTTTACTGGATAAAATATCAAACGATTATTGAACTTCCTTTATTTCAAACAGAAAAGCCGGATCAAGCATCATTGTTCTTAACCCACGTTCCTCGACAGGAAGGTCTGCATCTATATGCTCATTGATATAGTCACGTCCTTCATCGCGGAAACTAACTTCCCAGCCCTTACCATTCTCATCCAGGAATGTAAAATACATTCTCCCTTCGGGTATAAGATGAAAGCGTCTGCCTCCGGGAGTCGCCCCCGTAACAAACATAATACCGTCTACCAGACAATTTTCCATGTAAACCGTCAGAACATAATCACGGGACTGCATTCCCCGGCTGTATAATTCTTTCATGACACAATATCCGGCATAAACACCCTGTGCCAGTCCCGGACAAATATGCCCGTGCAACATTCCCGCCTTTAGTAGAAGATCATCCTTTTTACCTCCGCGGATATCGGCATCCACATCAATCCGGGGATCTGTTTTCAGAACAGCAGCATGCATCTTCATTGTCTCCTGTTCAAACATGGATGTATCACAACATTTTATATCGATCACTGGTGAATGATTCAAAGCATCAAGCCCGGTAACAAAAATCGAATTACCTGATTTGCGCACAAACTTCACTGTAGTTATACCAATATGATTAGGTCTGAAAGGCGAGCGTGTAGCAAATATCCCTCTCTTCTCTCCATTTCTTAAAGTAGCAGTCAGATCTGTTCGCTCTGCCCGGTCAAGCATAAACACAATATCCAGAAACTCACATTTTTCTATCTCGTATAATCCCTCCGCAAATGAAGAGTTGAGACGGATCTCTGAAAGTCCTGATTTTATTTCTTCAGGTGTTGTTTGCTGATCAAAAGCATTCACAACACGTCCGATGGGTTCAAGATGAATCATATTAAATTAGATTTTAGTCAGTTATTTGAAAATCGCTGAGGAATAATAAACAAGTCATCTCCCTGACCGATAATATTCACTTTTATATCAAACAATGCTTCGATATTACCTGCCGTAAAAACCTTTTCGCGGTTGCCGGAAGCAAACACAATACCATTGCGAAGCATCAGCGCCTGTGTACAAAAACGTGCCGCCAGATTTATATCGTGCATCGTAACTACGATTGTTATCCCTTTTTTGGATAATCCATCCAGCAGTTCCATAACCTTCATCTGATGATGAAGATCCAGGTTAGCCGTAGGTTCATCCAATAACAGGACAGAGGGTTCCTGAGCTATAGCACGCGCTATCATAACCCGCTGACGCTGCCCCCCGCTGAGTGCATCCACATGACGCATTGCCAGTTTATCCAGATCAAAAGCCCGTAGAACAGATGCCACCAGTTGCAGATCAGAATCAGACGGACGCCAGCGAATATAAGGCTTACGCCCGAGTAGGACAGCATCAAATACATTCATTCCGGTCAGCCCCTCTTCATACTGAGGAATGTAGGCTATGACGCGCGATATTTGTTCGGTAGAAAAATTCACCAGACTCTTCTCATCCAGACGAATAGCTCCGTTACGAATCTTGAGAATGCCATCCATACATTTCAGTAATGTACTCTTACCCGAACCATTAGGCCCGAGAATAACAGCCAGGTCGCCCCGCTCAATATTCACATTCACTTCATTTAAAGCATCCACACTATCATAGCGGAATGAAACATCTTCAATATCTATTTTCATCACATATTCTTTCTAATCAGGAAAAATAAGAATACAGGAACTCCCAGAAAAGAGGTCAGTATCCCCACCGGAATAATCACAGGAGATAATACCAGTCTGGCTGCCATATCACAAAGCACCAGAAACATCCCTCCGAAAAGAGCAGATGCCGGAATTAAAAACTCCTCATTCGTCCCTATAATCTTCCGGACAATATGAGGAACAACCAGCCCTACAAAAGCTATAACACCAAAGAATGAAACGACAACCGCCGTGCTTAATGCTGTTATAATCATGCCGGTTATGCGCAATCGCTCCGCATTCACACCCAGACTCGCTGCGTATTCGTCACCTGCCCGGAGTGCTTTATAGTTCCATCTGTTCATGTAAAAATAGATGATCATAGGAATGGTCACTACTGAAACATAAAATAGCTTCGTCCAGTCACTCTTACCCAAATCTCCAAAATTCCAGAATACAATAGAGGCCAGCTGAACATTATTTGCCACATACTGCATAGCCGCAATACCTGCACCAAACAGAGAACTGATAATTACTCCCGATAAGATAATCGTTTCGGGTGTTGCTTTACGTACCTTCGCAATCATCAGAATCAGACTTAGGCCGATAAGACTGCCGGCAAATGCACTTATAGTTACCAGATAAGGATTGTTTACAATAAACATATCTCCTGATTTCTGAACGGCTGAACCTGCTCCCATAAACACAATTGCCACTGCTGCGCCAAAAGCTGCCGCATTGGATATGCCTAATGTATAGGGTGATGCCAGCGGGTTGCGCAGCAATATCTGCATCACTGAACCCGAGACAGCCAGTGCGGCTCCGCATAATAGAGCTGCCATAACTCTTGGTAGACGTACATTCAGGAGAATCAGTCGCGAAGCCTCAGAAGATGATCCTTCGAGAACTTTATAAACTTCGTTCCAGCCTAACATACTCCCACCAATGATGAGCGCTGTCACCGATGCCACCATCAGAAATAATAATATTCCTGCAATATAGAGCCTGTGCCGGCTACGGTGTTGTTTGTATCTGGCTATAAGTAAATCTTCTTTCATAAAACAGGCGTTAATGAATAATTACCCCAGAATCCTGACAGACAATCTCCGATAAGCTGACCATAAAAACGGGCTGAAATCTCATTCACTTTATCATTCATATCAACATCTGCAAACCTGTCGGGATAAAGAATCTTTCCCATATACCAGGCATTCATAAGCATCACATCAAAGTTGGAATGATAATTATTATAAGGCCAGATCTGATAAACAGACTGATTTGCCCCGGCTCTGGTAGTCTGCAAAAGGCGGCCATTGGTCCTGAAATTTTCTCTTACCAGATCCATCCCGTAATAATCCACAAAAATAACTTCGGGATTCCATGTAATAAGCGCCTCTATATCAATATATGTTCCTGTAATAGGAGATACAAAACGGGAATCAATCACCTCAGCAACATTGCGGGCATTAATCATTTCTAGTGCTGCATAGTAAGGATCTGTTGAAGTTATATCTTTAGACCCTTTGTAAGAGATACCGCCAACATATACTTCAGGGCAGTGAGACACTCCCTCTGTCCGTTCTTTTAGATCAACGATCTGTTCATTTACATACTGAATCAATGAATCGACCTTCTTTTCGGTACCCAGAACTTTCCCAACAGTACGCAGAGAAGAAAACAGCGTCTCACGGTTTCGTCCCATATCGCCATATTCGAGTGTGACAACCGGTATACCAAGCTTAGCCTGAAGTTCATCAGCATCGGCAACAGTTGTAGTAGACATAAAAATCACATCCGGATTAACTCCAATAATACGCTCAATATCTCCGCCCATATTCGGACCGATTGAAGGTTTAGCTCCCAGATACGGGAAAGCACACAAGTGCGAGTATTCCCGGTTTCTTAGTTCCGGCTCTTCTACTCCTGTAATAAAAGGAGCACCTCCGGCATAGCTCACCAGCCGGAGAGCCGAGGCCCGAATGCAGACAGCACCTGAAACAGAGTCAGGCACCTTTACGGAACGCCCCAGAGCATCTACAGTGACTCTGTATTTTTCATTATGTATTTGATCCTTCTTTCCGCTACCATTGCAGCTCATTAGCAGGAGCAAACTTAAAACCAGCAGTATATTTCTCATTTAGACATATTTATAGCTAATTTAATCTGATATAATCGTCCGGTCGAAATATAATCTTTTGTATTCATATGACGGTTATCAAAAAGATTCAAAATTTCGAATCCTACATAATAACGATGGCTGAACCATCTGGATAAGCGTAAATCCCATACTGAATAAGGTTTAATAAACTCCTCGTTCGTATCCGTTGTAAATTGCTTACTTTTATAAGATCCTTTCAGAAAAACATCAACCCAGCCTCCGGTCCAGTTTATGCTTCCTTTTACCTGATGTTTAGGCGCATAGGTCAGCACTTTACCGTCCAGTTCAGGTCTTTCGGGAAACTTCTCGATTTTCGAATCATTATAAGAGTAATTCGCTGTCAGATCCAAACCTCTGATGATTGTATATTTTAAATCAAACTCAACTCCGGTTACATTTACTCTCGATACATTCTGACGCTGATAAATATCGCGCTTACCCCAGAGTTTATCTCCGGTTGCCACATAGTAAAGAAAATCATGTCCCTGAGCATAGTAGAAAGTAGGAGCCAGACTCAGATTGCGCATCGGGAAGAAGGTAGCTCCGACTTCGTAGTTATATAAAGTCTCCGGTTTAAGATTGGGATTAGCGATCTTAGGACCGATCCACATCCAGCCTGAACGACAGAGATCATCAAGAATAGATGCTCTGAATCCTTTTGAAAACGAAGCATAAACAGATCCCCAGGCTTCGGGAGTATAGCGTAATGCCACACGCGGGCTGAAGTTATTCCAGCTATTACTTTTTAATGGTCCGTTGTGAGAATTAAAATCCGAGACATTATCTCCCTGAGCATCGAACCATCCATCGTGGAAACGGGCATAGTCATAACGTGCTGCAAGTTGCAGACGTAGTCTGGCATCGAAGAAACTTTGTTCATCCTGTGCATAGAGCGAATAGATACTCATAGCGCCGCGGTTATACACAACATCAGGGGAGGTAACATAATAATCTCCTCCTTCTACCCTTCCGTTTCTAAGCTCTGTTCCGAATGTTAAATGATTCTTCGTCGAAAAGTCATAGTTGAAATTGAGAATTCCACCCCAGTCATCCCGGTCAGACTTTACATCGAAGCGTTGGTAAACACCTTTCTTAATACGCTCATCCAACTTAAAATAATTGACACGCTGAAAATAAAGCGAAAGATCATATCTGAGCTTATTCCGGTTTCCATACAGACGTGTACGAACACGATTATGGTTGAAGTGACGATACTCCCCGTCAGGAGCTTCGATCTTCTCTCCCTCACCCCTTTTATCCAGATAAAGCTCATAGGCTACATCCCAGTTAAAAAGCTCACTAAAACTATATTGAGCCAACAAGTTAGCTCCTCCTTCTTTCATGTATCGTGCGACAGAATAGTCCAGATCTGTACGCAAAGAATCGGGGATATTATTATATCCGTCGCTCCGGTTAAAATAACCCGAAACAAAGAGAGATAATTTATTGGTTACGCGACTTGATACAGAAAGATTCGTCAGAACGGTATTCATCGAACCATATGATGCAGATGCATTAACAGATAAAGGATTCGTTGCTCTTTTACTGATTATGTTAATAACTCCGCCCATAGCATTATTCCCATAAAGCGATGATCCGGGTCCTTTGAAAATTTCGATTCGTTCAACGTTGTCTATGTGAATACTGTTCCAGTTTACGCTGCCTCCGTCAGAAGAGTTGATCGGTACTCCGTCGTATAAAACTAACGTTCGTCCCTGCTCATCACCGGCAAGACCACGAATACTCACATTCGTATGCATAGTTCCCATACCTCCCGAACGGGTAGTATTTACACCCGAAAACATAGACAATACATCATCTATACTCTGTGCGGGAGCTTGTTTTATAAGTTTAGGGGTAACAATATCTATTCGCGCAGGTACTTCTTTTAGCAAACGTTCATTTCGTGTTCCGGTAACTACGACTTCGTCAATTCCATAAATAGAATCGGTATTTAACACTTGTCCAAAGACAGGCAAACTCATTAAAATAAAGGAAGATATACCGAATATTCTCGATTTATTCATATTAATTCAGGTCAGTTTATAAATGTGTTCTATTCATATTAACACTTCATGTGAACATTTGTTTTCCACCCTAAATAAAATTCAGCAAAAAATATATATTTGTGATTATTGTCTAATAAAATGCCTTTCGAAAGAGTGACAAGGATAAGCTCAATAAAAAAAAATCAAACAAATTTCGATTTTTTCTTGCGTATTTAAATCAAACACGTACTTTTGCGAACATAAACAATCGAAAACGATATAAACGATGACAAATTTCAGCTTTACATATTTCTTCTTTTATTTTTACTTTTACTTTTTTCAAAGAGTAGAAGCGGGAAGACGTATGTAAACTAGAACAAACATATTCTAAATAAAAGTTTAAAGAGTCCCGCTTACATGTAAGCGGGACTTTTTTTTTCTAATTACACTTAATGATCATGAAGAAGGTTACAATACAAGGCGTAAAAGGGTGTTATCATGAGGTGACCGCCCGAAATTTCTTTCAGAATGAGGATGTTCAAACCATTGAATGCGACACCTTTGGCGAGGTATTTAACAAAGCAGGCACAAAAGAAGCGGATTATGCCGTAGTTGCCATTGAAAACACAATTGCAGGAAGCTTGCTCCAGAATTATGAGCTGCTTAACAAAAGCGGATTACGGATAATAGGCGAATACAAACAAAGAATATCACATTGCTTTGCTGTGCTTCCGGGACAGACAAAAGAGGATATATCAGAAGTTTGGTCACATCCGATTGCTTTAATGCAATGTACTGATTATCTGAGCAACCTGCCTCATGTGAAGGTTGTCGAGAAGTCCGATACGGCATGGAGTGCTAAAATGATTGCAGAAGGACAGCTCTCGGGGCATGCAGCTATTTGCAGTAAAGAAGCCGCTGAGATCTACGGACTTGAGATTCTGGATCAGGGGATTGAAAGCAATAAACGGAATTTTACCCGCTTTATGATTCTTACCACTCCCGAACTGGCTGATAAGCATAACGAGGAAAAAGAGATAAACAAAGCATCTGTGGCTTTTGCTCTTCCGCATACTGAAGGTAGTCTGTCGCAGGTATTATCCATTTTCTCTTTCTACGGACTCAACCTTACGAAGATTCAATCCTTGCCTATTATCGGGAGAGAGTGGGAATATCTGTTTTATATAGACCTTCGTTTTTCTGATCTGATCAAATACAAACAATCCATTGAGGCGATCAGACCTTTAACAAAAGATTTTATCACATTCGGTGAATACCACGAAGCCGAATAATCACATAAACCTAACAAACAGTGTTATGATCACACCAGCACAAAGAATTGCAGAAGTAAAGGAATACTACTTCTCCAAAAAATTGAAAGAAATTGCTCAATTAAATGCTGAGGGTAAAAACATCATCAGTTTAGGAATCGGGAGTCCCGATCTTCCTCCATCGGAAGAAACACTAAACACGTTATGTTCGGAAGCTCAGAAAAGCGATGCGCATGGCTATCAGCCTTATAACGGCACCTTTGAACTGCGTAATGCATTTGCTTCGTGGTATAAAAAATGGTATCATGTAGATCTTTCTCCGGCAGATGAAATACTTCCGTTAATCGGATCCAAAGAGGGTATTCTGCATATTACGCTGGCTTTTGTGAATCCGGGTGATCAGGTATTGATACCCAATCCGGGATATCCCACCTATTCTTCACTGAGCAAATTGCTTGGAGCCGAAATTATAAATTATGATTTGACTGAAGAAAGTCACTGGATGCCGGACTTCGATGCCCTTGAAGAACTTGATTTATCCAGAGTAAAAATCATGTGGATGAATTATCCGAATATGCCAACGGGTACAAAAGCAACCCGCGAGTTATTTGAGAAAGCAGTGGCTTTTGGTCAGAAACACAATATTTTGATCGTGAATGATAATCCTTATAGCTTTATTCTAAACGATGATTTATTAAGTATTCTTCAACTACCGGGAGCAAAAGAGTGTTGTATTGAGATGAATTCATTAAGCAAATCACACAATATGCCGGGATGGCGAATTGGTATGATTGCAGCAAAACCTGATTTCATCAACTGGATTATCCGTGTGAAGAGTAATATTGACTCGGGTATGTTTAAAGCAATGCAACTTGCGGCAACTGAAGCTTTGAAGGCGGATAAGGAATGGCATACTGAGATGAACGGAATTTACAGAAAACGCAGACAGGTAGCCGAAAGAATTATGTTACGTCTTGGATGCACTTTTAATACAGATCAGATGGGCATGTTCCTCTGGGGACGGATTCCGGACAATTATAAAAATGCAGAAGAACTGGCTGATCGTATTCTGTACGATGCGAATGTATTTCTTACTCCGGGTTCTATATTCGGAAGCAACGGAAACCGTTATATACGTATCTCTCTTTGTTGTCCGGAAGGTAGATTGGAAGAAGCATACAACAGAATTAACAATAACATTAAATAAACATATATACATTATTATATAAGCTTTTCAGATTATGGAACTACAAAATATATACTTACCGGGAACTGAAGGAAATAAACCATTGGTTTTGGCTGGTCCGTGCAGCGCGGAAACAGAAGAACAAGTAATGCAAACTGCGAAAGAACTTCATGACAGAGGTATCAGAATCTTTCGCGCAGGAATATGGAAACCAAGAACTAAACCGGGAGGATTCGAAGGTGTTGGTTCTGAAGGATTAGCGTGGTTGAAGAAAGTAAAAGAGCAGTACGGTATGTATACCGCTACTGAGGTAGCTACAGCCAAACACGTACTGGAAGCAATCAAATACGATGTGGATATTATCTGGATTGGCGCACGTACAACAGCTAACCCGTTTGCGGTTCAGGAGATTGCTGATGCGCTGGCCGGATGTGACAAAGTAGTTTTAATCAAGAATCCTGTAAATCCGGATCTTGAATTATGGATTGGTGCGATTGAGCGTATCTACAATGCCGGAATACGCCGGATCGGAGCCATCCATCGCGGATTCAGCTCTTACGAAAAGAAATTATACAGAAACATGCCAATGTGGCACATACCTATTGAACTACGTCGCAGACTTCCAAACCTGCCAATCATTTGCGATCCGAGTCATATCGGTGGTAAGCGCGAGCTAATCGCACCATTGAGTCAGCAGGCTATGGACCTTGGATTTGAAGGTCTGATGATCGAATCTCATATTTGTCCGGATTGTGCATGGTCTGATAAAGATCAGCAAATCACACCTGAGACTCTGACATTCATTACCAATATGCTTGTGATCCGTGATTCAGCCTGCACTACTGAGAATCTGGCTACACTTCGCCGCCAGATTGACGAGCTGGATAATTTATTACTCGAAACACTGGCTAAACGTATGCGTATTGCCCGCGAAATTGCTCAGTTCAAGAAAGAGAATAATATGCCTGTGCTTCAATCGGGTCGTTACGACGAAATTATCAATAAACGTTGTGCCCAGGGAGCCGAAATGGATCTGGCTGTAGATTTCGTAAAAGAGGTGATGGAAGCCATTCACGAAGAATCGGTGCGCCAGCAGCTTGAACTGATAAATAAAAACTAAATCAGGATGAGAATATTAATATTAGGAGCCGGTAAAATGGGCTCCTTCTTTACAGATACACTTTGCCTTGAACACGATGTAGCTCTTTTTGATCCGGACAAAAATAAGCTACGCTATGTGTTTAACACCATACGTATGAGCGATCTTTCGGATGTCAGAGAGTTTAATCCGGAACTGGTCATAAACTGTGTGACAATCAAAAACACGATTGATGCATTCGAGATGATTCTTCCTCATATCTCTGAGCGTTGCATTATCTCAGACATTGCTTCTGTAAAAACAGGTTTACCGGAGTATTATGCAAATCTGAACAGACCTTTCGTTTCGACTCACCCGATGTTTGGTCCTACGTTTGCCACTCTCAGCGATTTACGTGCACATAATGCTATTATTATTGCCGAATCGGACTATATGGGTAAAATGTTTTTCAAGGAGCTGTACCGGAATCTGAAATTAAACATCTTTGAATATACTTTCGAAGAACATGATCAGACAATAGCCTATTCGCTTTCCATACCGTTTGCCTCTACCCTTGCTTTTGCTTCGGTTATGAAACACCAGGAAGCCCCGGGTACTACCTTCAAAAAGCATATGGCAATAGCAGAAGGACTTCTCAGTGAGGATGATTATCTGCTTCGCGAAATACTATTTAATCCCTATACTTCCGAACAACTGGAGCGTATACAGGAACAACTGACGATGCTGCAACAAATTATACGCGATCATGATAATGAAGGAATGCAGCACTTTCTGGAGAAAGTAAGAGAAAATATAAAATAAGCATTTTAACAGATTCAAATATCTAAAAAAATTTAAGTTAATTGGCTATAAGTTTGATTAATACTATCTTTGCGACACTGAAGTCTCAACAGACTTATAACTAAACCTAAAATTTTATAGAATGAGATTAAAAGCTTTAAGTATTCTTGTATTATTATTTTCAGTATCTGTATTTTCTATCTTTGCCGAAAACGACGGTAAACATGAGATGTCTAATTATCACGCTAAAATTAAGGCTAACGAATTTAGAAACTCCCGTCACATAGAGACAACCGATATTAACGGAAAAACCTACATCAAAGGAAAAGACAGTCGTTACAAAGAAAAAGAGACAAGCCGTCTGACTCAACCTTTTTCTGACTACATTTTTTCTTCGAAATCAATGGGTGGTGATTATGTAATTACCTGCTTCTATCGTGTTGATAAGAAAAATGCTAAAGATGAGTGCTTTATCACTCTTGGAGTTGATGAGCTTGAGCCTCAGCGTCTGGATATCAAAGAAGGATTTGGCACACACCGTATCAGTCATACTTTTGACGTGAAGCTGCTAAGAGGTAAAAATCATACGTTGAAATTATGGTTACCTTCAAAAGGTGTTATGGTTGAACGCTTTGAAATTCGCCGTAAACTAATCAGCACAAAAAAGAAATCATAAGCACTCTGATGATATTCAATTTTTGCTTAAACACATTCAGCGTAGCTTGCCTGCTGCTGGTTATTTAATAAAATCCCTGTCGAACTCTGCTCAAGAGTGCTGACAGGGATTTCTTTTTTCTGTATTCCTCATCGTTTGCTATCACTTTCTCAGGGCTTGACTATCATTCTGAGGTACCCTACAGGAGTGATCCGGTACAAAAAAAGAGGGTTTACCGCACTATCCGGAAACCCCCTTATTTTTATATTCCTATAATCCTATTATAAGAACGATCTAAGCTTTCATTCTTTTACTTTCTGTCTACCTTTTCTTTCAACTCAGTCATAAGAGATGAAATTGTTTCTTTTACCGACAAAATCTGTGTTGCTCTGTGAGCATTAGCTCCTGCAAAAGCATATCCCCGGTTTAAGTTCCCTTTAAAGGCATTAAACAAGGCCAGCATAATACAATACGGACTTTTAGAAATATCGCAAGTCTTAATACAGTGATAAGGACAGCTTTTTGGTTGCTTCTTACCATCTCTTACCTCCTGAATAAAGTTACTGAAGATTGCACGACCGGGCATTCCGACCGGACTTTTAATAATCTCAATATCATCTTCAGTAGCATTGAGGTAACTCTCTTTAAATTCGAGAGAAGCGTCACACTCGTGGGTCGTCACAAAACGCGTCCCCAACTGAACACCTGTGGCTCCGAGCTCCATCATCCTGTAGATATCTTCACCTGTATAAATACCTCCTGCCGCAATTACCGGAATCTCAACGTTGTACTTTTCTTCGAAGTAGCGAACTTCACGTACAACTTCCGGTAAAACTTGCTCAAGAGAAAAACTCTCATCGCTAATCTGATTCTCTTTGTATCCAAGATGGCCACCTGCTTTAGGTCCCTCTACTACTACTGCATCAGGCAAATAGTCGTAATTGGTTTTCCATTTCTCACAGATAATTTTAACCGCTCTTGATGAAGATACAATCGGCACAAGCTTCGTCACACTATCTTTCGTAAGGAAAGCCGGTAAATCAAGCGGAAGCCCCGCACCGGAAAAGATAACATCAGCTTTTTCGGCAATACTGGTTTTTACCATATCGGCAAAATTAGTCATTGCAACCATTACATTTACCCCTATTATACCTTTTGCTTTTTCTCTGGCTTTTCTGATTTCCTCTTTTAACCCCAGAATACTCGCTTCAGCATAATTATTAGACAATTTGTTATATAACAGGCCAAGCCCGGCGCTTGAGATAACGCCCACTCCCCCTTCGTTAGCTACCGCTGAAGCTAATCCCGATAACGAGATTCCAACTCCCATGCCACCCTGGATGATGGGTACACGTGCGCATAACTCTCCAAATTTCAATTTTCTCATTTGAATAATTATTGAATATATTAAATAAATCAGGCCAAAAATACGAGTTTGGAAGGAGATAACAACTAGCTTTTATGTTAAAATGAAATAACATTTTCAAATCATACTCGTTACAACAATCAGTTAGGCGCTTATTTCATAAAGTAAAAAAAATGATCAGGAAAACACAAAACCCTTTTGAAGAATAATTGTTATAAGAATAGTATATACAAAATGTACATAAGAAATAGTTGAAACATAATCAATAAAAACTACATAAGTTATGAAAAAGGTAATCATTGGAGCATTAGCTCTCTCAACACTACTCATTTTTTCAGTAAGCTGTAAAAAAGTAGAAAACAAAGCTGTCGAGATTGTAAACTCAATGGATTCAGTAGGCAACACGCTTGAAAATGTGGCTGGCGATGAAATGGGACTGGACATGACAGATGCAACCATGCAATATTTTGGAATCTTCGAAGGTACTATTCCAGCTGCAAGCGGACCCGGAATTGCAATGACTATGACTCTTAATCCTGATTATACATTTACACTGGTATCAAAATATCTCGGAGAGAAACCTGAGACATTTACAGATCAGGGAAGTTATACAGCTGAAAAAGGAATTATCACGCTAAAAATGCAGGACGGTACTAATAAATACTTCAAAATTGGTCAGCAGGAAATGATGATGCTGAACGATGAAAAGAAACCTGCTGAAGGTGATATGGCAAAAAATTATATCTTAAAACAAACCAAAGCCTTTCCACAACCTGAAGCTATCAATTAAAAATCACATAAAAAACACCATCAGCAACTTGTTGATGGTGTTTTTTTTCATTCCTGCATTAACACTAATCAATATACTATTAAAAACTTAATACACTTTTAACAGCATAGCAAAAACAAAACAAATTTTAAGGTGTTTTTTTATAAGACGTTTATAAGATAATTTTGAGTATCATATAAGCACAGAACCTAAACCTTTTTAAAAAAGATATGATGAAAAAAGTTTACAAATCAGCTCTGATTGGCCTTGCACTAGTAAGTGCACCATCTGTCATGGCACAAAGTTCAGACCAGGAAACACATGAAGGTAAGTCTCTTATCATTGTGAACACGAAAAAGGTCGATTACGAAATCGTGAAACAATTTAAAGAATCAATGGGTGAGAGCTTTAACGAGCCGGGAGCTCCACGCTTCTTACTATATGATCAAAAACGCGATGTCGCTTTTGGTATTGGTGGTTTTATTCGCGTCCGCACAGCATACGACTGGGGAAGTGTTCCGACAAATAATTTTGGATTTATTCCGTATGCAATTCCCGTACCTGCACAAAAGGGAAACAATGGCTCATTCACAGTAGACCCTACTAAATCCAACATATTTATAAAATTACTTGGTAACACGAAGGATCTCGGCGCCTATGAAGCTTATGTATCCGGACAATTCACCGGACCGGGCAACTCTTTTGTTCTGAATGATGCTTATTTAAGATTTCTTGGAATTACTGTTGGTAAAACGTGGAGTTTATTTAATGACCTTGCCGCAGTTCCTCCTACAGTAGATTTCCAGGGTCCTAATGGTGCAGCAGAAATGCGAACCGGACAAATCACTTATGCACATGCCTTTAAAAATGGAATTAAACTCGGAATCGGTATCGAGCAAAATCAAAGTACCGGAACCTATAACGCAAGTTCCAGCTCTGCCTCTCAGCGGGTTCCTGACGTACCTGCTTACATTAAATATAGCTGGTGTAAAGGTGCCAGCCATGTAAAACTGGCCGGAGTACTGAGAAACATGTCTTATTACAATAACATTATTGAGAAAAGTAAGATTGCAACAGGTTATGGTGTGCAGTTAAGCGGTAATGTAATGCTTGGTAAACCTGTAGAGCTTTATTTCCAGACAACTTATGGTAAAGGTATTGCTCAATATATTAATGACCTTGCAGGAAATGGACTGGACTTTGTCTATGATCCGAACGATCCCGGCAAAATGGTAGCTCAGGATGCTTTTGCATGGTACGGTGGTATTCAGTTCAACTTCTCTCCTACTGTTTTTGCTTCAGCTACTTATTCACAGGCAAGAATTTTCCCAAAAGACGGATTCAACCCTGCAAATCAGTACAGATATGGTCAGTACATTGTTGGCAACGTATTCTGGAATCTATCCAGCGCATTTCAGCTCGGAGCCGAGTACCTTTGGGGTAACCGTGTGAATATTGATGGTTCTAACCAACATGCAAACTGTATCCAGGCATTGGTTCAGTATAACTTCTGATAAACACTCTTTCTACATAAATATGGGCAGGAGTCTGACGATAATGATGCGTCGGACTCCTGCTTTTTTAATAAAACAAACATAGACACAAATACTTATTGTTGCGGCATTGAACAAAAAGAGACGGATTCTGTTTGAACTGATATAAAATATGCTACATTTGTTGAAATTAAATGACATAAATAAACTTTACTATGGAAATTTACAGAATCAAACAAATCAGCGATCTTTCGGAAGTCAAAAAAGACGACGGAGTTGATCTATGTGGTCCCTTATTGTCATATGACGAAGAGGTTATTTTGTCATTCAAATCTGCTGTGAACAGAATATTTTTTACCAATAAACGTATTATTATCGTTCAATCTGATGAAATAAGTAAAGAATTCTTTTTCTTATTTTATTCAAGAATGGCAGCATTCTCTTTCGAAACAAAAAAACAAGATGAAGCATCTTCTCTGTTGAAACTCTGGATCATAGGTCTGGGTGAGGTTACACTAGAGTTCAGACAAGGATGTGATATTGTCGGAATAGCTGAACTGATCGGCTCTCACATTAAATAAAAATACTATTTTTTCGTGTAGATATAGTTATTAGTCTAACAAAAAGTGTTACTTTTGTTGCCCTATGAAAAAGTTTTTAGCACATATTGAGTTTCTATTGAAAGGACAATCACACGTGATTATCCCTGGTTTAGGTGTATTTATTTGTGAATATAAATCAGCAAATATAGAAGAAGACGGTACGATCACGGCACCGTCAAATGAAATACGCTTTAACACACAGGTTACTCACGATGACAATGCTCTGGCTCTTTCTATAGCAAACCTGGAAGATATATCATTAGAGGAAGCTAAAAACTACATCCGGCTAATGGTGAAAGATCTGATCTGGACTCTCTCTATTGAACCCGAAATCCAATTAGGACATATTGGCCGGCTTTATATCGAAAACAGTGAAATCGTTTTCACTGCAAACAACAAAGGAGTACACAATCTTAATCATTTCGGGCTGAAAGCACTGAATCTAAAACAAATAGAAATAATCGAAGACGAAAAAGCAGCTCCCGCACCTGTCATTTCTGAGTCTAAAGAGCGTATTCATATTTCTATCAATAAGAAAACACTTCGCTACACAGCATCTGTTGCAGCAGCGATTCTGCTTTTTTTCTTATTCTCAGCCCCTGTCAGCCAGCACAACAGAAATATAAACTATGCCGGAATTATATCCTCTGAAATATTCTCTCATAAACAAATAGAAAATACTTTAGATACATTAAACTTCCAGCCGGAATCCGCTATATCTGCATCTGTAGGAGCAATACCAAAATCCATATCAGAAGTTGATAAGAGCCTGACAGATACTCAAAACAAAGAAATACTCAGAAAGCCTGTGTCTGAAACAGACAAATACTATATTATAGTAAACAGCTTTCCCAACAAGAATGAGACCGAAAGATATTTAAAAGATTTACATAATCAGGGATTCACTTCTGCTGCTCTTTTGGAGAAAGGAAACAGAAGCCGAATTTATATAAAAAGCTTCAGTGCAGACAAACGCAATGAAGCTCAGACCGAATTAAACAAGCTCCGCAAAACATCAAAATTTGCAGATGCCTGGATATACAATTTAAACAGCTAATTTTTTGTTCTCAATATGAATAAAGAGACGAGCTCAGCCTTTAGACTGAGTTTGTCTCTTTTTTTTTGCATATCCTGCCAACCATCAGACAAAGTTTAATGTTCTATATCAAAATACTATATTATGAAACAACGGGCAATCGAGCTCCTGAAAGCAAACCTGGCCATATTTTTTGCGGAATTGTTTAATGCCTTAAACATCAATTCGCAAAAATATCTGCTTCCTGAGTGGAGCAGTCCGGTTACAATGTTTCTGCTCAGAAGCGGATTCGCACTCCTTGTTTTCTGGATAATATCATTCGCCATCAATAAAAAAACAAAAGAAAGACCCGTCCCTATACAAGATAAACTAAAGATGATCTTAGCCGGCATATTATTTCTGAGTGGCTACATCATTTTTTATCTCTACGGAGTCGAAAAATCCTCTCAGATAGACAGCGCCCTGTTATTCACGACTATGCCTGTATTTGTCCTACTTCTGTCACACTTTTTTTTTCAGGACAGAATAACCACAAGGAAACTCTTAGGATTATTGCTGGCTCTCTCCGGCACTACCTGGGTTATTGTCGAACAAAACAGCCATGGTCAGACAAGTGTCAATACATTAGCCGGAAACTTATTTTGCCTGATCAGCGCTCTATCTTATGCCTTCTATCTGATTACCAACAAACAGTTTGTCAAACGATACGGCATCTTCACCATATTAAAATGGGTATTTACCGGAGCATTTATCGTATCTGTCATACTCACCATTATCAAAGGTTTCGATGCCAGAGTACTGACCGCCGGGACAGAACCCCGGGCTTTGCTAATACTTATTTTTGTCCTGATCTTCCCGACCGTACTCACTTACATATTACTTCCCTATGGATTAAAAAAACTAAACACCGTGACGGCTGCTATATATGATTATGAAGTTCCGGTAGTAGCCACCTTTATTGCGGTAATATTTATGAATGAGCCTCTTGCATTCTATCAGATTATTTCGGCCATATTCATATTTACGGGAGTATTCTTTGTATCTTCCGAAAAACAAAATTAGATACATCATATAAAAAAAAGCTGTTTATCAGGTAATACCTGACAAACAGCTTTTTACATAAATATCTTCAGATTAAGCCTGCAATTCTCTCGATCCGTTTCCAATATTCACCGGATAAATCTTACAGTCTTTACCATATTTCGCTTTAAATTTATCTTTCACCGTAGCAATAAACGGTTCATAATGCTCGTCCTTCACAAGGTTAATTGTACAACCTCCGAAGCCTCCACCCATCACACGTGATCCTGTCACACCGCATTCTTTAGCTACATCATTCAGGAAGTCAAGCTCCTCACAGCTCACCTCATACAATTTGCTCATACCATGGTGCGTCTCATACATCTTCTGCCCTACTGTTTCGTAGTCATCTTTTTCAAGAGCATCACAAGCATCCAGCAAACGCTGAACCTCACCAATCACATACTCTGCACGCATATAATCCTCAGCCGAAATTTCAGCTTTCACTTCATTCAGCATTTCCATTGTAGCGTCACGCAGGAAGTGTACTTCCGGATGTCTTTTAGCAATTGCAGCCACAGCTCTTTCGCATGACTCACGACGTTTGTTATAAGCCGAAGAAGCCAGTTCATGCTTCACAACCGAATCAACCAGCACAAGTTTATAACCTACCGGGTTAAACGGCACATATTTATACTCAAGTGAACGGCAATCCAGACGAATCAGATGTCCCTCACTTCCGAATACAGAAGCAAACTGGTCCATGATACCACATTTCACACCTACATAGTTATGCTCCGTAGCCTGTCCGATTTTAGCAAGCTCAAATTTATCAATATGCAGATCAAATAATTTATTCAATGCAAAAGCGTACGTACTTTCCAGAGCTGCCGATGATGACATTCCTGCACCCAAAGGAACATTTCCTGAGAAAACAGTATCAAAACCGCCAACTTTACCACCACGTTTCTGAATTTCTCTTGCCACACCAAATATATATTTAGCCCATCCTTGCGATGGAGCATCTTTTTCTTCTAGTCCGAATTCGGCATATTCGTTCAAGTCCAAAGCAAAGGCACGAATTTTATCCGTTCCGTTTGGCTTAATCTCCGCAAGCATTCCTTTATCTACTGCCCCCGGTAATACGAATCCCCCATTATAGTCTGTGTGTTCTCCAATTAAATTAATTCTACCCGGTGAAAAGAATAGTTCCCCGGTTGAGCTGAATAGTTCGTTAAACTTCGCTCTTAAAGTCGTTTTATCCATGTTTGATTCTATAATTAATATATATTTAATAAAAGGTTCCGCAATATAGTTATTATCTCAGAAAATAAATCATGTTATTGAAAAAAATAAGCGCAAAGAATGATTATTCCAGATTACAGGAGACTCAAAGAATAAGCAAAATCATGCTTTTATACCATAAATTAATGAGACATCTTTGTTTATGGAAAGGCAATTAGGACATGGAGGACGATGGAGACGGTATTGAAAGGCAGTTGATCACTACCATTGATTATCGCACCTCCAGTGCTGTTGATCGCCTTCGGCTGTGAAAGGCAATGCCTCAAAGGCTGTGACGACATGGAGGACAATGAGGACATAGACGACCATGAGGACGGCATTGAAAGGCAGAAAGGCAAAGAAAAACAGCGTCGCTGTTGTCCTCCATGTATTTGGCGCTGTCCTCATCGTCCTCATGGTCCTCCATGTCGTCCATGTCCCCATCTTAGCGCCTCTTGCGCCTCTTCTCACAACTCTCCCAAATGATAATAGATGCCTTCGATCTGTCGCGGTGTCAGATAACGCGATTTCATCTGGTGCCCCATCACACGCAGATCATCAAGCAGAGGATTACAGTTCAATATCCAGCGGGATAGACTAACCGAGGAATTATGCTGCTTTTTATCCGGAAAATACTGTTTAGCCAGATCTGAAAACTTCATCATAGTATTGATGATTTAAGCGGTTACTAAGTTTTTTAAACTACGGTTTTGTGAGCTACAATATATATATATTATCCGTGCGATATATATATTTCATTGACATGATATATATATTGCAGAAGAGAAAATAATCTTCTTATGGTATATAACATGATTGTCAGAACGGAGAAAAAGAAGGCAAGGCTGACTACTGTCAGTGAATCGTCCGGCAGAAACGGATCTGTAAAAATATTTTTCATAGAAAATTATATTAGAATTATCATTCTCCCCGAACAAAACAATGTAATTTTTAAAGTCTGGTCTGGATTTATCAAATTAATAATCATTGTTAAGTAATTCATCTCAGCAAACATAAAGCGTAATTGATTAAGTAAAAAAGTATAATAGCAATAAATCAGCCAAGAGAAAACAATACTATCTGAAACCGTTATTTTCTAAAAAAAAAGGAGATCAAAATCAAATTCAATTATGAAAGTAATCTTAGTTTTTTAAGTCAACCGGAGATTTAAGTAACTGTATCTCTGATTTCCTGGAAAGAGAGGGATATGCTATTATATCAGAAAATGCTTTCAGTATTAATTTTAGTCATACATTAATATAAAATTAAATAAGATCAGACTTCGCTACAAATATATACCACACCATATCTTAATGTAAATAATTCTCAATAAAATTATTAATTATCCACCTATTTGTTATTTAATGCTTATATTTGTAGCATTCAGGATGTGATTACAATAAAATAAAAAAGTCATAATAGTAGTTGTGATTAGCTTTCAGACATTTATTTACTTACTATTTATTTTACACATCACATCCTGATTTTACAGATCGTTATAATCCAGAACTAAGATTATAAGGATAATATTTAGCTACGAGATCGGTGGTCCATCGTTATAGGATGATGATATTTATTTTGTATTAGCTTACATAGCCAGGTATTAGCAGCGTTGTTTTGCAAGCCTGTTGTGATTAGCTTTCAGATTACTACTTTTGTATTGGCTTACACAGCTCATTAACGGCATTCAATAGCTGACTTGTCGTTGTGATTAGCTTTCAGATTACTACTTTTGTATTGGCTTACACAGCGAAGAATATAAGATCAATATGTCTCAGCTCGTTGTGATTAGCTTTCAGATTACTACTTTTGTATTGGCTTACACAGCACCTGATGCCAGAGAAGCATCCTTATTATCGTTGTGATTAGCTTTCAGATTACTACTTTTGTATTGGCTTACACAGCTTCCCCCGCAAACGTTTTTGCATCCGTTTGGTTGTGATTAGCTTTCAGATTACTACTTTTGTATTGGCTTACACAGCTGCAGGTATACGCTGCCGTGTTTCTGCTCAACGAAATACGTATTTGTACGCCGGGAAATACGTATTTTGATGGAAAGAAATACGTACTTCGTAGCCGGGATATACGTATTTCGTAGCAGAGATATACGTACTTCGTGGCAGGCAAATACGGAATAATGC
>JBOFKD010000057.1:0-1973 GCA_051657165.1 Bacteroidales bacterium
TTAATGCTACACGCACACGTATTCAAAGTGCAGCTGATGCAGGATGCATTCTTGTAAACGACAAAGCTGTTAAATCCAACTATAAAGTTAAGCCAAACGACAATATACGTATTGTGATGGCTACTCCTCCGCGCGAAACGGAGATTATTCCCGAAGATGTTCCTTTAGATATCGTCTATGAAGACGATGATCTGATGGTTATCAACAAACAACCGGGATTGGTTGTACACCCGGGACACGGAAACTACAGCGGAACATTGATCCACGGTCTGGCATGGCATTTCCGCAACGATCCGAAATTCCAGATTGAAGATCCACGATTCGGATTGGTACACCGTATCGACAAAGACACCTCCGGACTACTGGTTATTGCCAAAACAGCCGAAGCTAAATCACACTTGGGACTTCAGTTCTTCAACAAGACTACGAAACGTAAGTACGTAGCCATTGTATGGGGAACAGTCAAAGAAGATGAAGGCCGTGTCGAAGGAAATATCGGAAGAAGCCTGAAAGATCGTATGCAAATGACCGTTTTCCCTGAAGGTGACTACGGAAAGCATGCCGTTACCCACTACCGCGTTTTAGAGCGATTGGGTTATGTAACGGTTGTAGAGTGTCAGCTCGAAACGGGACGCACACATCAGATCCGTGTTCACATGAAATATATAGGTCATACTCTGTTTAATGACGAACGCTATGGCGGACACGAGATATTGAAAGGAACAACATTCACGAAATACAAGCAATTTGTTCAAAACTGTTTCAAAGTTTGTCCACGTCAGGCTCTGCATGCTCAGACCTTAGGATTCATACATCCGCGAACAGGCGAAGAGATGCACTTCACGGCAGATGTACCAAGTGATATGATCGAGCTGATGGATAAATGGAGAGGCTATATTCAAAACAGAGAATTACACGAAGACTAAAGCTTAAGATGAAAAAAAATATTGCAATCATAGCAGGAGGCGACTCGTCTGAATGGGTTGTTTCCATGAAAAGTGCCGAAGGACTTATGTCCTTTATCGATGCCGGAACATATAACCGTTATTTAGTAATTATACGCAACAAAGAATGGTATGCATCCATTGGTGATGAGAAATTCATGATCGACAAAAATGATTTCTCATTCATTCATAACGATACAAAAATCACTTTTGACTTCGCATACATTACCATACACGGTACACCGGGCGAAAATGGAATTCTGCAAGGATATTTCGACCTTATTGGTCTTCCATACTCCTGCTGCGGCGTACTGGCAGCTGCACTTACATTTAATAAATATGCTTGCAATCACTATCTGAGCGGTTTCGACATTCAGATTGCACCATCTATCCGTCTTCGAAAAGGAGAATATCTGGAGGCTGAAGATGTTGTCGATATCTGTGGTATGCCTTGCTTCATCAAACCCAACGTCGGCGGTTCCAGCTTTGGCGTTACAAAGGTTAAAAATCCGGGTGAAATCTACGATGCAGTAGACAATGCTTTCCGGGAAGGCGAAGAAGTTATCATAGAATCATTCATTGAGGGAACAGAAATCACTTGCGGTTGTTATAAAGTAAAAGACCATGCAGTAGTCTTTCCTATCACAGAAGTTGTAAGTAAAAATGAATTTTTCGATTATGAAGCAAAATACACCGCTTCAAAAGTGGAAGAAATTACTCCGGCTCGTATCAGTGATGAACTGACAAGCAAAGTTCAGGAACTTACATCTGAAATTTATGATCTTCTGGGATGCAAAGGAATTATCCGTATCGATTACATTATTTCAAAAGATAAACTATATCTTCTTGAAGTAAATACAACTCCGGGTATGACAGCAACAAGCTTTATTCCTCAACAAGTCAGAGCTGCAGGTCTGGATATTAAAGATGTAATGAACGAAATTATCGAAAACGAAATAAAGTCTCATTCTTAAGAACAATGGACATTCAAACAAACTTTGACGAAATACGCCCCTACAACGACGAGGA
>JBOFKD010000058.1:0-2555 GCA_051657165.1 Bacteroidales bacterium
GTTGCGGGAACCGGACTCGAACCGATGACCTTTGGGTTATGAGCCCAACGAGCTACCACTGCTCCATCCCGCGATGTTTGTGATACAAAGGTAGTGTATTTATTGGAAGTTGCAAACTTTCCGATGATTATTTTTCATCAGAAAGTCGCTTAATCAGGTTATATGCCTCACTCATACCGAGTTCGCCGGCTTTACTTAAATCAGCAATTCCTTTTTCGGTTTGATTTTGATAAATATAAACCAACCCTCTGTTGAAATAAGCCTCTGCAAATTCCGGATCGATACGGATCGCTTCATTAAAATCCAGAATCGCATTACGGAAATCTTTTTGCATGGTCCGTGCATTTGCCCGATTAAAATAGGCATACGTGAATCCCGGATTTAAATCTATAGCCATGTCATAATCGCGAATCACAAGTTCATTATCCATTTTAGGAGCTTTCTGATTTTTCGCTTTATCACTCTTCTGATTAAATGAATTTAATGACTTGTTCATTGGCAACTCTTCTTCAACAATTTCTTGGGAACGTTCGAATTCCAATTGTTTGCTTCGGACAACGGCACGTTGGAAATAAGCCAGCGCAGAACGATTATCAAGCATGAGTGAACGAGTCAGATCTTCCAAAGAGCTGGCAAAGTCCTGAACCAACATAAAATCCAATGCTCTGGCAAAATATGCTGTTGCATTATCCGGTTGTTGTTGTATTTCTCTTGAATACTCATCTATTGAGTTGAAATGTTCCTGCATTTGCATTTCATTCAATGGAGGCTCTTCATTAACTAGTAGAAGTTTTTTTCTTAATCCGCTTTGTTTATTAAATATTTCCAAAGCTTTATCATAGCGAACGGTACTCTTCAGTTTATCTCCTTTTTCATAATAAGAAAGCACAAAGTCACCTGCTTGTTTAAGTTGCACATTACGCTCCTGAATCTTACCTCTGAATTTATTATCATATTTAGAATCTAAACCAGCATCATCGGCCATCATCAATTGCTTGAATTTATTAATATTTTTATCGGATTTCTTACGAGCTGTATGATCGTTTGCATCCACCTCATCCTCTTTCTTATCTTTTGCTTTATTTGGATCCTTAACAGCCAAAGCCTGCTTTTCTCTATGTTCTTTTTCTTTATTGAGCGCTGTCCAATAATCAATCTCTGCCCCTTTCGTATCTCTGTTTTTTCGCTTCAACTCTGAGCGAAGATAATAACCCGGAAGAAATTCCGGATACTCTTCCAATACTTTCGAGATATCATTAATTGCCCCTTTCAGATCTCCTGTCTCTCTACGAAGAATCCCACGATTGTAATAAGCAAAGTAGTTATCAGGTTCCTGTTTTAACAAATTCGAAAAATCAGTAATCGCACGATTGTTATCACCAACCTGAGCACGTAGAATACCACGATTATAAAGCCCCATAATATTATTTGGGTCTAACTCTAATACACGGTCATAATCCGTCATCGCTCCACGCAAATCATTCAGATTATAACGTACAATACCTCTGTTTATATACAACGAGGTACGATCCGGCTCCAAACGCAATGATTCATTTAAGTCAACCAACGAACCTTTGTAGTCTTTGATCTCATATTTAGCCATTGCACGATAAGCCCATCCTGCAAAATTATTCTTATTCAGATCAATCGCTTTTGTAAAATCTTCAATTGCGCGCAAAGTATCTTTTGCCTGAATCAAATAAGAACCTCTTACTAAATAGGCATTGTAAAAATTCGGATGTGTCTGAACCAGTTTATTCAAATCATCTTTAGCTCCATCCAAATCCTTCATCTCGATTCTGGCTAATGATTTATTCATTAACAAGCTTCGACTCATTGGCGAGAATTCCAGTCCTTTATCAAAATCTTCCAGAGCCCCTTTAAAATTCTTCATATTCATTCGGGCAATACCACGACACTCATAGGAATTCACAATAAAAGGATTCCGGTTAATCGATAAGGTACAATCCTCCTCTGCTCCTTTGAAATCTTCCAGCTCCAATTTAGCAACGGCTCTGAAAAAATAGGGATCAGCAAGGTATGGCTTTACTTTAATAACCTGATTAAAATATTGAATGGATAAAAGATAATCTTCAAAGTACAAGGCATTGCGACCGATAGACATCACTCTATCCGTATTAATTTGTGCGGAAACACCTATGGCCATAAGAAAAAAACAAAGAAAGATGCGGACTCTTATATGTATCATATTTATATGTATCTTTTGGTCGAGATTCTCGATTGTGTCAGGAGGCAAATATAAAGAAATTAGCGAAAAAAACTTATAGATTGAGCTTATCTTATCATAAAAAAGTAAATTTGTAATATGAGTGGAATTTATATACATATACCTTTTTGTAAAAGACGCTGCCATTACTGTGACTTTTACTCCTCTACAAATGAATCCGTAAAACAGAGTTATACGGATGCTGTTTGTCATGAGATGCAACTACGACAATCTGACTTATATCATACTCCCGAAACTATTTATTTCGGAGGCGGAACTCCTTCGCAACTATCACACGATGAGGTAAGATCTGTATTTAAAGCTTTAA
>JBOFKD010000059.1:0-2833 GCA_051657165.1 Bacteroidales bacterium
ACTTTCAGTTTTTCGCGGAACTCGTAATATTGTTTGTCAGCTTGCAAATTAATGCCCTGCATTGTCAGGTCTTCAATAAAGGAAGTCGTAAACTGATCCAGTACTAAGCCTTCTTTTGTATCCTGCACATAGGCATCCAGATCCAGTAACTGTTTTCTAAGTTGTTCGGTCAACGCTAAAAATTCTCCGTCTCCTAATTCAATAAAACGTCCCTTACTGTTACGAGTAGCTTTCAGAAGTTCTCCGATCGTCAGAATCTTATCTTCCGAAACCTTCAGCTCTCCTTCCAGCTCAAACCAGTGAGAACGGCTTCTAAGTGAGATATTCAGACTTCCCGAATTGGCATAACCTGTGATTTTGTATTTTACGCCCTCCGGCCATTCCATTACGGCAACCTCATTCATCGCACGAATCGTCTCGATAAACTCGAGACAGTTATACGGATCATCGAAAATATAGATATCGTTTTCTTCTTCGTCATCCATTACTATTTGATCCAAAGCATTTTTTACAATCATCCAATTGGATCTCTCCGCTTCCAGATTCCGTTCTGCCTGTACGCGTTCATCACCCAATTGTCCGAAAACATGTTTCGCGCCAACACCGGCCTTGCAGTAAGGTGCTTCTGAAGTAAACGGTTTTATAAATAATTCCGCTTTCAACGTGTCTCCGATAGGAATAATCTGAACAAATATACGAGAGTCAGCCTGTAGCTGCTTAATTGTAGAATTCTTATCAACCAGATCCGAATAAATTGTTATATCATTCTTCAGCTTATTCAGCAAAGCCAGCAACTTATCCTTTCCACCTGTTGGGACAAACTTAATCTGATCCAACAGCTGCAAATAGGTTTGTTGTGTCTTAGTCAGATTCATCACTTTAATACGCGTATTATTCTCCCGCTCTATCTGGCAGCTTAATTCAGGCTCCTCGACATTGATATGCAACTGATAGCCTCCCTCTTTTTGAGTTATGGTCAATTCCGGTTTAGTTTCAACTATCTCGATAGGAATAGTCGGATTGTCAGCCAGAAACACATAAGGATGTCCGCCAAGATGCTTCAACGCAGCATGCATATAAAGAACGAATTGCTTTCTGTAATAGAAATCGCGCTCTATACAATCAGCAACTTTCTTATCTTGCTCCGTCATCCCCTCCGTTTCGTAAGCTGCAAATCGCTGCAAAGAAATCACCTTTCCTTTTGTCCAGGTAACACCATCTTTAGATTGCTGAAGGACAGGTGTAATCTCTCCCATATCATAATCTAAAAAGTAAGCTACACGGAAAAGCTTGATTTCGTGAACCTGATCCGTTTCACTCACCTGATTAAGAAGCGCATTCAATGCTCTTTCCCAATCCATCTCGATGCGAACTTCATCAAAGACAGATTTACAATCAATTTTTTCTTCCAGCTTAAGCAGTTCATCATTCGCTTTGATCGCAAAAGCAAACTCCATTGCTAACCAATTGAAATCAAGATCTACCAGATCCTGAAGCTCCGGTAAGTTTGTGCGGTAAGATTCCGGAAGAGTTATCTGATAATTTTCGGCAACAATTACTGTTAAGAGTTTTTCAAGCGTAGTCAATCCTTTTGCAGAAAGCCCCGCAAGCTCCTTCTCTATTATATTTTTAGTTATTCCTGTATTAATAGCTAAAAGCATGTACAACATTCCGACCTTTTTAAGCTCTTTATTTTTCAATAGCTTAGAAATGGTCGCTGCCGTTCCCTCATCTTTCATTTTCACCAATAAAACGGCGTAAAGGAAAGAATAAATAGCCATCTGAGGATATGGCAGTTTCGTCGTTTTCTTTTGAATCTTGATAGCAGCATCAAAAAAGCGCAAGGACATAGCGTTGTCTCCATCAAGCATTCTTACGACAGCTTGAGCATAAAGTCCCGGCATATTCTCCGGAGGGAGGTTTTGTTTAATCATCTCAAACTTACCTTCCAGAATATAACCAGTCGCATACAGATAGTTATATTCGACTGGAAAAACAGATGATGCCACAGGAGAAACACGCAACTTATTGATGATACTCTTATAGTCAAAATATTTATTGAAATTCAGTACACGTTCATTACGAGCCTGTTTCAGTATTTCGATAAAATCATAAGTTCCGTAACATTGTTCTATATGCTTATAATTCTTATCCTGCAAAGAGTACATCTGAACCCGCGCTGCATAATTCATCTGATGATCTTCTTTCAAATGAAACTTTACGACCGATGCCTGCAATTCAAGATAATCAAATAAGAACTCTTTTAGCTCATGTAACAGTCGTGATTCAGTATTGGTAAATCTATATGTGTGCTCAAAATAGGTTTGCCACAGCTGAGCCTCATCAAATAAACTCGGGTCCTTATGCAGTAAATAAATTACATGCAGAGCCAACTGAGGATGTATAAGATAGGTATTTTCCCATTTTATATTATCGCTCAATTCCAGAAACTGATTGCTCACAGTGATCAGATTATAGCCAATCTTAAACTTTTTTTCCATGGCTCTGGCTAACTTATTTATCTTTTCGTCAGAAACCGGATTGAAGTATAAGGTTATACTATTTACAAATATTTTTGCCTCTTCAGGCAGATTTTCATATAGAAGTACTAAATTACTATGCATAGGATATTAACAGTCAAAGGAGAGATAAAGACAAACTTTATTCTCTCCCTTGCAATACTATTTTTGTGTTGTTTTTGTTGTTTTTGTTGTTTTCTTCTCTTTTGCAGCTTTAGCTACTTTAGATTCTTTTGCAGGTTTTGTCTCTTTCGTTGCCTTTGGTTCTTTGGCCGCTTTTGTTTTACGAGCCGTTGTTTTCTTTGCAGGCTGAT
>JBOFKD010000060.1:0-2065 GCA_051657165.1 Bacteroidales bacterium
TACGAAATAGATTACTCAAAAAGTAAGGCTGATTCTTTCCTGAAAGACTCAGCCTCCTTTTCATTCCATAGTTTCAAAAAACAACTTGTCACCACTTTAATAACATAAAGTATTAATCAACAAACTAATAACACCTTTACTTGTCCATCTGTTTTTTTGATCGAAAGACATCAGTCTCTATATATTTGCACCCGAATCAATTCAAACAGATTATATATGAAATCAAAAACAATCAAATTTACTGTACTAACATTGTTATCTTCACTCCTGCTTTTATGTGCCTGCTCAAAAGATGACAGACCAATAGAAGTAAAACCTACCAAAGCGGAACTGGTCAGAATACTGATAACTTCGTTACCTGCAAAAACAACTTATACATTAGGGGAGTCATTCTCATCAACGGGATTGGTTGTCGAAGGTGTTTATAAGGATAACAGTAAAGAGAGACTCATTATTAAAGATACAGATATCAAAGGATTCTCTTCCGAAAAACCCGCAGATAAACAGACCCTGACAATAGAAATCAATAAACTAACTGCTTCTTTTACAATAAACATACTACCTGTAAAGGTGGCTGACGGCGTGTTGTCTTACGTAGAACCGGGTGTAACATCACTAATCCTTCCCAATCATGTAAAAACTATTGGTAAGGCAGTTTTCAGAAGTAGTAAAATTACAGAAATAACATTAAACGAAGGAGTTGAGACAATTGAAGAACAAGCTTTCGGATGGTCTCTCATTTCTAAAATAAACTTTCCGAAAACATTGAAAAGCATTGAAGCAGCAGCATTTTACGGTTGTGAAAAACTGAAAGATCTTGACTTAAGTCAAACTTCGATGACTAAAATTACTCACGAAACATTTGCTTTAAACTCAAATCTTGCAACCGTTAAATTGCCTGCCTCGATTAAAGAAATCGAATATCAGGCTTTCTTGGATGCAACATCTTTAAAAGAACTGTCTTTACCTGAAGGGCTTTTAAAAATCGGGAACGAAGCTTTTCGTGAAACCGGACTCGTTAATCTAAAGTTACCTAACACGGTTTGTTATATGGACCAGCGTGCCTTTTACCTGTCAGGCGAGTTACAATCTGTTGTTACTTTTGGTAATCCTCCGGCCGCAAACAATGGCGTAGAATTATGCAAAATGGAAAGCTCGACCTTTGAACGCTGTCCTAAGATTATTCATTTCGAAATACCGAAAGGAGTACAAATTATCGGGCAAAATACTGTTTCAGGATCAATGGATCTAACATCTATCCATATTCCTTTTACTGTAAAAGCTATAAATTTCAATGCATTCGCAAACACAGGACTAAAAACTGTAACCGTTGAGGGAACAACACCCGCAACCGCAAATACAATTTCAGGAGCATGGCAGGCTTTTCCCTATAATATACAATCAATAAAGGTTCCGGCAGGAACAGCTGCTGCTTATAAAATTGCTGAAGGCTGGAAAAGCTTTGCTAATAAGATTATTGAATAAAACAATCAGCTATTATCGCAGATATATTTCAGAAACCTCCTTCGGGAGGTTTTTTAAGGGTTCTGCCCTAAATGTGGTTACCAAAAATAATCACTTGGCATATAAACAAAGAGGCCGGCTGAATATCTCAACCGGCCTCTTTTTTATTTTATAAGTACACTTACTTCGCATGTACCTGAAATTGACTAACTAAAGGAGTACCGACAGAAGCTGTTATCTTAGCTTTGATCTTACTGAATTCGTTAGGTAGATCAATCGGATCAATCTTACGCTTTCCTACTGAAGTTCCTGATGCCAGCGGAATCCACTCATTTAATTTCGCATCGTAACCTTCAATTTCGTAAGCTCTTACACGCTGACCGTATTGATATGCCTCTCCTAAATCTGTATAGCCAATAGCAACAGGTTTTTCCAGCTCAAGGATCACCTCATCACCTGAAACCTTTTCTACAACAGCTAAGGGGCTACCAAAACGGCGTTGAATTTCGTTACCAAATTCTTCATATCGCTTCATATCATCGGGATGAACCGAACCGTCAGGCATTGGAGCACAATTCAAAATCAAGAAACTGTTACGTCC
>JBOFKD010000061.1:0-1290 GCA_051657165.1 Bacteroidales bacterium
TCGTATATTCGTTTCCATTCACGTATCTGTAAGGGAAACCTGAAGCTTCTGATATCGGTAACATGATGATACTATTCTCATCTTTCATCCTATAGTAGGTTGCTTCTGCTGTTAAACGGTTTCTCCAGAATGAAACAGAAGCTCCAACTTCATAAGAACTTGTTTTTTGAGGTAAAATATCCGGGTTAAGCAATACCGATGAACCATTTACAGAACTTGGATAAGTAACAGAAGGCATACTTCCGTAAATAATACCATTTTGGTAAGTTGGATAAAGAGAATATGGATTCAAGTCACTGGAAACAACAGCCCATGCACCATTTATTTTCAGATAATCTACTGCAGCAGGTAATTTTATAAACTGAGAAAGCATTGTACTAGCTGCTATGGAAGGATAGAAATATGAATTATTTGAAGAAGATAATGTTGATGACCAGTCATTTCTTCCCGTAAATGTCAGATATAAAGCATCGAACAGATCCATATTTACCGTAGCATAAACAGACTCGATCGCTTTTTCATTCAACCCGTTCGTTGATCTGACCGGATTCAAGCTATTACCCATATTAAATATTCCGGGAACGATCAGTCCATCCGTACTCTGGAACTCATTTCTTTTTTGTCTATAAAACAAGGATGCTCCTGCATTTACAGTATATGAGAAATTACGTGATAAAGCTTGAGTCCAGGTAGCTAATATATCCGTGTTCACATCCAGTTTTGATTGATTCCATATCTTATAATCGCCGTTTCTCGAATCTCCGTAATTCATATAAGATTTAGGACTTTTCATATCTTCGAATGTATCTTCAAGACGAGCAGCTGCTCTACCTTGTAAGGTTAATCCTGGTAAAATATCCCAATTTAAACGGGCTTGTCCGTTTACTGTATTACGATCATGAATCTGTGTTAGTTCATTCGTTGCAAACCACGGGTTATTATACCATGCATAATTATAATTAGCCTGGCGATAACCTTCTGAATCCGGTCTCCAGTAATGGTTCGCAAGATCTTTTCCATTTACATCATTCCCCATCCACAGGAGAATTGTATACATATGATTTTTTGGTCCGTAACCATAACGGGGATAATTGGGAGAGTAAACTTTATTATAACTTAATGAAGAACTCAACTGAACATTAGAGCTTAACTCCCAATTCCCGTTAAAGTTAAGACCACCGTTATTTACTGAGGTATTCGGAACCTGACCTACCTGATTCGAAAAATCTCCGGTAAAGAAATAGCCCGACTTTTCTGTTTTGCTCGAAATAGAGAATGTCGCTGTCGTTA
>JBOFKD010000062.1:0-1098 GCA_051657165.1 Bacteroidales bacterium
CTTCAGGTCTGATGATGTTTGCTAAATCGCAGCAAGTACAGGAAAAAATGCAGAAAAACTGGGATAAAATGGTTACTGAGCGTACTTATCTGGCTGTTGTTGAAGGCAGCTTAGAAAAACGTGAAGATACGATTTCGTCTTACATGTGGGAGAATAAAAAAAGTATGAAGATGCACTCCAGCAAAGATCCGGATGACGGAGAATTAGCTGTTACGCATTACCGTACAATTAAATGGAATGACAGTTTTTCTATGCTACAGGTTAAGCTTGACACAGGTAAGAAAAATCAGATCCGTGTACATATGCAGGAAATCGGACATCCTATTGTCGGGGACGACAAATACGGTTCTAAAATGAATCCGATCAGACGTATGGGTTTACATGCTTGTGAGCTTGCGTTTATTCATCCTACAACAGGAAAAGAGATGTACTTTTCAACTCCTGTTCCTAAAAAGTTTAAACAACTTTTCTAAACCCTATCAGTTTAAAGAAAAATATAAAAAGAGGCACTCAGAATTAATCTCCGAGTGCCTCTCTTTTGTTATTTATTCAAATCATATCCCCAACGATCTAAAGCAAAAGCCCAGTTTTTATTAACCAGCTCTACTGTGCGATCATCGTATTTATACTGATTTTTTTTGTATCCTTTTTTCTTAGACAAATACTTTTCAATAGCCGGACGAGCTTCCTCTAATCCCGGAATATTCAACTCCTGATAGATTCTCTCAGTCATACCCATTGCATCTGCTTCGAAATCTTCGAATTTCACTTCGATCAGATTCCCTGCAGGAATCAGCTCTTTGTCTTTCTCGTACTTATTGAAAAGGTCCGTATAAACCTTCAAGATGTTATCTTCAATTTCCTGTTCAGATATATCCTGAAGTTTCAATGGCTGAATCGTATTTGTGAAGAAGCTACGAGTCGATTCAAACACTGTATAAGGATTACGAGCCAGATAGATAAACTTCGCATTCGGGAACATCTCCAGCAATTGCGGGATACGCCCTGTGTGCGGTGGATTCTTTGAAAGGAATTGTGTTCCTTTTGTATTCCACAATGATATTTTGATCAGCTTCAAAAAAGCATCCTTAAATACCT
>JBOFKD010000063.1:0-1532 GCA_051657165.1 Bacteroidales bacterium
CACCTCCGACCGAAGCCGAGCTAAAATCATATTTCAATATTAATACGGATCTGAATGTTTATCAATGTCTTCAGCAGATAAAAGAATCAACTGAAGAGAAAGATATTCAGGGAAGGAAGTTACGCGTAACAGCAAGTAACGTTGTCAGTCGTAATGATGAAGATGGCAGTTTTGTATCAGCTGTATCCGGAACTGTCGACGGAAAGGATTTTTCGGTAGAATTTGCATGCAAAGGTCTTAAAAAGAAGCCAGCCCGTTTCTATATGGCTACCCGCGTGAATGCATCCTGGAAAGAGGGTATTGCGTCACCGGAAAGTTTACCTATACCGTTTGACGAGTTTTATCGTCTGAAGAAATCAGATAAATTTACGGCTGAATTTCTAAGCCAATGGGTACATTTCTACTCTACCAGTCCTGGCGGATCGGATTTGTATGATTTTACGGATGAAGATATTGCTAAAACGGAATTGTCGGATGTGGAATATGACAACGGAAAAATCTCATTTGTTCTGACCTATGACGGAATCAGAGGAAATGATTCATATAAAGGACGTCCTAATCTGAACTTCGATAAAAATGATTATTACAAATCACGTATAAAGCTGACAGATGAACCGAAGTATTATTATATGCAAGGTGTTTATCAGAATCTGGAGTCGTTTTACGGCAGTTTTATTGAGCTGGAAGATGATAAAGTATTTGTAGCTGAGCTTGTTCCGGATAGTAAAAGATACGATAACACGAAAGATATTGTAACGTGTACGCTGACACTTTCAACTTTCAATAATTCAAATGAGGAATTAGCACGATTTGAATATGAGTTTAAGGGTTTTAAACCACTTACGGATCTGCAAAAAGAATGGGTGGTTTCGACTAAAGAAGAATTGAATAGCTATATGAGCAAGCGTTTTGCTTCTGCTGCTGACGGAGACGTATCCGAGCAAATGCAAAGATATGCTGTTTCTTATTGGATGAAGCTTGCAAAAATGGAGGTGCGCAGAAATAGTCGTTTATTAGAACTTTATTGTGATAAAGCGACACAGAATAATATAGAGGTGGATGCCTGGATTCCGGTAAGTCGCAGAGTCTTACATTCGGATATTCTTCTGATTGCTCCTCATTTTGAGGTTCTTTCGGCTCAGAAAAAAGGGAATGTATTGACTGTAACCGTTGCTATGAAATATGTGAATGAGGTCTCAATTGATGGAGTGAAAGCTACATTTGATATCGTGTTGTAAGAATGCCCGGATCATTTGTAATAAATATTAAGAACATGAAGCCTGTACGTCCTATGTCGATGTACAGGCTTCTTAGTGTTAGTTATGTTAGTATGAAGCATAGAATATTTCCGGTTCTTTTCGCTTTTTATTGTCTTTCGTGAATTTCCATTTTGCAATTTTATATAGAACTCCTTTGTACTTTCGTGCTTTTTTGGGGCAAATATAGATACATCTGCCGCAGGATATACATTTGGTTTTATCTGTATTGTGAGTAGCAGAAATAGCATCTACCGGACATTGGCTGATACAAGT
>JBOFKD010000064.1:0-4880 GCA_051657165.1 Bacteroidales bacterium
GCCCCACAGGTCATATCGGCTTCGGTCTATTATCTGATTCCGATTGGAAGAAAACAATAAAAAGAAAAGGCTGAATGAAAAAATCATTCAGCCTTTTCTTTCAATATCCATATCGAATCTTGTCGTATTGTATCTTTCCAGTCTACTGCTGTCAACTTACTTACAATTTCCATTACCCGTTTTTGCCTTTGTCTACGTTTATAATTACGGTACGCTTCTACTGGATCTCTAACTCCACTAAATACAAACATCCGAGAAACTTCTTTTCTAAATTCTTCAGGAAGAACATTTGTAAACATTTTCACATATTCAGCTCCTAATTCTTTTGCTTCCTTATTGTTAGCCATATGCAATAACACAGCTCTTCTCGTATAATAAGACGTATCTTTCGGTAAATAAAACCGAAATTTAGGTTCTGAGCCATAATTATATTCATATAAAGATGACTTGTCTAAAAATAATCGGAAATTATATTCCGAAACTCCATTCAGCTTACTTAGTGAGTCTAAAGTTGACGGTGGTAATAATTTAACTGGTAAGTTATTTAATTCAGTCTGATTTGTATTCTTTTTCTTTGGCTCAATCTGAGCAAAAAGGCTTAAATTGAGCATTTGTAGCAAAAGGAACAGTAAAATAGTTTTGAGGAGCTGCATTTTCTTGGTTTATTAGTTGGCACAAGAAAGGAAAAAAAGATTACATAATACTCTAATACCCATTAAAAAAATATAACTCGCCTTTAATCTGATCCTCAAAACAAGGCTTTGAGTAAATAATACATCAGAATAGCACAAAAAATCAATTTCAACCCTGTCGTCAATAAGAATGATATAAATGAGCTTAATGCCACTTTCAATGCTTTCTGAGAGTTCCGGTGATCATGTATCAGTTCTCCTGCAAAGGCCCCGATAAAGGCTCCAAGTATTAATCCAAATGGAGGAAACCAGATTGCCCCGACCAATAAACCGATCACTGTCCCCCAAGAGGCTTCCTTCGATCCTCCGAAACGCTTTGTCACCCAGACAGGCAGAATATAATCCATTATTGATAATATCACTGTTATTACGCCTAACACAATAATTTCTGTCAGACTATAAGAATCCTTAGAAGTAAAAACGGCAATCAAATATCCTATATAACTTAAAGGCACACCTGGTAAGACAGGTAGAACAGATCCTGCTATACCTAACAGACCGCAAAGTATAGCCAATACGATAAATAAATATTCCATAACGAATCTATGTTTAGTTCTATTCGAGAAAATGACCAGATCTTTCGACCAATCTGCATCAGGCACAAATATAAAAAATAAGGAGAGACTCATGAGCCTCTCCTTACAGTTCTTCATCTATTTATCAAAGTCAATTTCAAATTTCTCAGCCCCAAATAAATTAAGGCCTAATTTATTCATTACATATTTAATAGCCATCTGGCCTTTTACTGAATTGCCCGAACCATCTAATGGAGGTGCAAAAGAAGCTATTCCGAACAATCCAGGCAGGACACCCATTATACCGCCGCCAACTCCGGTTTTAGCAGGAATTCCTGACTCATAAATCCAATCTCCTGTATGTTCATAAAAACCGACAGTCGAGATCAAAGATGTGATTTTTGGGGTTAATGATCCATCGAATACTTTAGCCTTAGTAACCGGATTTGTACCATTATTAGCTATAGTAGCTCCTGCAATTGCCAATTGACTGGCTGTTACGCCCAAAGAACACTGGCGGGTATAAAGATCTAAAGCCATATCCGGATTATCATAAATCCTTCCATAGTTTTTCAACAACCAGGTAATCGCTTTATTATTAAAGTTCGTATCTGATTCGGACTTATATAATTCATCGATCAATTGTGGCGCACTACCACAAAGATCTGTAATGTTATCAACAATTGCTTTCCATTTACCGTCAGAATCACCCAAAGGCTGAACCATACTACAAGCACTGATTGCACCTGCATTTACAAGTGGAGTCGACGGATGATCATTTTCCAAAAGAATCGCATAAATCGAATTGAACGGAAGACCTGTCGCATCAGCTCCGATTTTCTCTAAAAGTGTAGCTGCTCCATATTGGCGTAACACCAGGATAGCCGTATGCACTTTAGAAACCGACTCAATACCAAATGCAAATTTTGTATCTCCTACTTCATAGACTGTTCCATTAGGAAAACAAATTGCTAAACCAAATAAATCAGACGGCACATTCGCCAAATAAGGAATATAGTTAGCATTCGCTCCATCTTTGTTAGGTTTAAATTTCTCATAAGCCTCATCTATTGTGGCTTTAATTTGAGAAAACGGTATTCTGGTAATCATAATTTAATTTAGTTAAAGGTTTAGGTTAGTTGTTTAGGTTACTAATAAAACAGCGTTCTTTCTTTTTTGTTTACATCATATTCTAAAATATGAATTTCCACTGTTTATTTTTTTGGGTTTTAACTTCTTCCTTCACCTAATTTTAATACATTTGTTAGTTTAATATTCTAATCAAATAGGTCGTTATATTTATGAAAAAGACACTCTTACTGGTATTAGCAATTACTCTGTCTACCAGTTTATCCCGTGCCGATGAAGGAATGTGGCTTCTACCTCTCCTGAAGCAACAGAAGTTTGATGAAATGAAACGAATGGGACTTAAATTAGATGCCGTAGATATCTATAATCCCGACTCAGCCAGTATTAAAGATGGTGTTGTTATCTTTGGAGGGGGCTGTACAGGAGAAATGATTTCACCGGAAGGCCTTCTGATAACCAATCACCATTGTGGTTACAGTCAGATCCAACAGCACAGCTCTGTGGAAAAAGACTATTTGACTGACGGTTTTTGGGCAATGAACCGCAACGAAGAATTACCAAACCCGGGACTTACCGTTACGTTTATCGAAGCAATCGATGATGTAACTGATTATGTTATGTCAGAATTAGCCAAAGATACAGATCCTAACAGTATGAATTTCCTTTCACCTAAATACCTGAATAATCTCGCTGCCGAAAAATACGGCAAAGAAAAACTGGCGAACGACAAAGGTGTCGATGTTGAGATCAAACCGTTCTTCGGTGGAAACAAATACTACATGTTTACAAAAAAAATATATTCAGATGTTCGTTTAGTTGGTGCTCCCCCTTCATCTATTGGGAAATTTGGTGCAGATACAGACAACTGGATGTGGCCTCGACATACCGGAGACTTCTCTTTATTCAGAGTATATGCCGACGAAAACGGCAATCCGGCACCCTATTCACCGAATAACGTTCCTCTAAGACCAAAGCATTGGTTTAAGATCTCGACGAAAGGAGTCGATGACGGCAGCTTTGCTATGATTATGGGATTCCCCGGAACTACTAATAAGTTTTATACATCCTGGGAAGTCGCAGAACGAAAAAATATAGACAATGATGTACGCATTAAAGTGCGCGATATACGCCAGAATGTTATGCTTGATGAAATGCTGAAGAATCCAAAAGTTCGTATTCAATATGCGAGCAAGTATGCCGGTTCTACAAATGGACATAAAAATGCAATTGGCAGCAGTTGGGCTATCGATATGCGCGATTTCGTAAACTCTAAAAAGCAAACTCAGGATGATCTGAGAAACTGGTCTGTACAAAACAATAAACAAGAGTATATTGATGCACTTAATACGATGGAAAGCATCATCAGTCAACGCGAAGACTTGAAATTCCGTCGCGCAATGCTTGAAGAAGCAATTCTTCGTGGAATGGAGTTTACGTCTATACCTTATCAATTCGACTCTTTGCGAGTTGCGATTGAATCCAAAAACAAATCTAAGATAAAGAAAGAACTTGCTGCGTTAGAGAAAAGCTATCACAAGCTTCATAACAAAGACTACAATATCAATGTAGATAAGAAAATAACGAAAGCTTTACTAAGTTATTATCTGCAGAAAGTTCCTCTTGATAAACGCCCGGTGTTTATTAATGAAGTTGATCTTCAGACAGGAGGTAATATTGATTTATTCATAAATCATATTTTCAACAACTCTATTTTTGGAGACTATAATAAGCTTCATAAATTTATGCACTATCCGCGAATCAAAGATTTAGAAAGAGATCCGCTGATTCTTTTCACTAAATCAGTTCGTGAGGAACACGCTAATTTAAAGAAACAGTTAGAAGGTTTTGATCTGGCTTATGCAAAAGCTCATCGCTCTTATATCAAAGGATTGCTTGAAAAGAACGGAGATCTGGCATACGCTCCTGATGCGAACTTTAGTTTAAGATTGACTTACGGACAGGTAAAAGGGTATAAGCCGAAGGATGCGGTTTATTACGAATCGCAAACGACTCTTGATGGTGTTATCGAAAAAGAAGATTCTACCAATTGGGAGTTTGTCGTAAGTCCGAAATTAAAAGAATTGTATAAAAACAAAGACTTCGGACGATATGCCAATAAAGATGGCAAACAACCTGTTGCTTTTGCAGCTACGACACATACAACGGGAGGAAACTCAGGAAGCCCTGTTCTAAACGAAAACGGCCATCTTATAGGTACTAACTTTGACAGAAACTGGGAAGGTGTCGGAGGTGATATTCAATACTTACCTGAATATCAAAGATCTATTATCGTAGATGCCCGATATATCCTTTTCATCATTGATAAGTTTGCAGGAGCAGGCTACCTGTTGGATGAAATGGAACTGGTAGACTAAGTTTGCAAATAAATATTAATTCATCAAATATAGGGAGATGTCGCTTGCATAATTGAAAACATCTCTCTATATTTGCATCGCAATTAAGCAAAAACGGTGATTGTAGCTCAGTTGGTTAGAGCGTCGGATTGTGGTTCCGAAGGTCGTGGGTTCGAAACCCATCATTCACCCTCAAAAAGAGCGATTCAGAAATGAGTCGCTCTTTTTTT
>JBOFKD010000065.1:0-18825 GCA_051657165.1 Bacteroidales bacterium
AGAAAACATTTGGATATACAAAAGATGAACGTTCATTAATCTTTGGGCTGAGCAATGCACAGGCTGCTGCGACTCTGGCAGCAGTACTGGTCGGTTATAATGTAATTCTCGGGCAAACTCCCGATGGAGAACCAATTCGTTTGCTGGATGACAGCGTCCTGAACGGAACGATTGTAATGATTTTTATAACATGTACCATTGCTTCTGTTTCGGCTCAGAGAGGTGCTCACCGGATTTCAATGAGTACCAATATGAATGTGAAAAATAAAGATAAAGAGGACACGGAAAGAATATTAATTCCACTTCGTAATCCTCAGCACACGGAGGAGCTTATTCTGTTTGCCAATGCGATCAATAATAAATCGAATGTGAATCCGATAGCTGTTACAAATATTATTGATAATCAGGAAGACGATACGGAGCAGCTGGTAAACTCTCAGAAGATATTTGAAAAGGCAGCGCAGATTGCCTCAGCGGCAGACAAACAGGTGAATACTCTCCTGCGCTACGATACGAGCTTTATAAACGGAATTCTCAATCTTATCCGCGAACATAGTATTACGGATTTGGTTCTGGGTATAAACTCTGAGCAGTACATGAATCAGTCTTCTCTCGGACTGATTATAAATCGTGTGATTAAAGAGAGTAATATCAATACTTATATTTACCGGGCACAACAACCGCTTCAGACCGTGAAACGTTATGTGCTGATCCTTCCGCCAAGGGCAGAGGAGGAATTAGGTTTTCCGTTCTGGGTAAAACGAGTATGGAATATGGCGCGTAATACAGGAAGTAATATTCTGGTATTCTCATCAGACCCGACCCGCCAGGTTATTGAAAATATAAATAAAGAGATACCTATTGAGATTTCTTTCCGGAAGCTCCCTGCTTACAGAGATATCCTGATTATTTCCAAAGAGATAAAATCGGATGATGCGCTGATTTTTGTTCTGAGTAAAAAACATAATACCTCCTATGATGAAAATATGGAATATGTACCTTCATACATAGATTCGTATTTTCGGGATAAAAGTTTTATTCTGATATTTCCTATGCAGCAGAATGCAAAACTCGGAGAGATTAGTGAGATGATTAACCCTTCTGCCTCGACAGCTTTATCGAGAATTGAAGATCTGACGGGGAATATTGCAAAAATCGTGAAACGAAAAGAATAAATAATTTCCGGATGTTTCTCTAACACTTTAATTTGTTCATTTCTTTTAATGAAAAGCGAATATTGAAAGATGCCACACATGACTTTCTATGGAATGTTATGAAGAATACGTCTACGGGATCTTTTAAGAAGATGCTGCCCGCAAATGTTGAAGTTGTGCGTAAGACCGGTAATTCAGGGTTTAATGCTGAAGGCCTTTCTGCTGCTACGAATGATGTTGGTATTATTATTATGGAGGACGGGCATCGTCTGGCCTATACTATTTTTGTAAGTAACTCGACAGAGTCTGAAGAAACAAACTATAGTGTTATAGCTAATATTGCAAAAGTGATTTACGATTGTTACCAAAAAATGTAAATTGTATCGATTACATATTTTATTTCAGTTTCATTTCAGTTTCCTGTAAGATCTTTGTATCGTCAATATAACTAAACTATGTATTAATAATTAAACTAAATGACGATATGAAAAAGTTATTCTTCTTATTGGTGTCTCTGGTAATGGTAACATCTATTTTTGCTTCTTGTGATGATAAAGATAAGTTTATTTCTTATGAGAATCTTCCTGTAGGGGCTAAGCAATTTATTGCAAGTAATTTTGGTCCGGATAATGTCATTTCTGTTGAATACGACAAGGATATGAAAGGTGCTGAATATGAGGTTAAATTCTCCAATGGTGCAGAGATTAACTTTGATAAAAACGGGAACTGGGATGAGATTACAGTACCGGGAGGTATTAATCAGAATCTGATTCCGGAGAAAGTTTATAGCTATGTACAAAGCCATCATGCAAATGCTCTGATCGTATCTATGGATAAAGAAAGACGTACATTTGATGTGGAACTGAACAACGGATTAGAGCTTATTTTTGATACAAACTACAATTTTATCCGTTACGATAATTGATTGAATTCTCTTATCAATTAAGAATTATAGAAGATTAATACGGGTCTGCTCACGGGCAGGCTCGTATTTTTTTATTTGTTATTTAGGAAATATTTATATATTTGCATGTATTATTATCTATCTAAATAAATTAAAATGAGCAGATATCTTCTATTATTACTATTGGCAGGAAATACTTTTAGCCTTTTAGCTCAGTTATAATCTTCAGAAAAGACATTTACAGGGAAAACGGACTTATGGAAATTCAGGCGGATATGTTGCAGCAGATATGTTTGTGAATTATGACCCTTTTGGAGGATATTATTGTGTGGGTATTGGTCCAAGCTGGGGATTCAGAAGAGTCTGGGATCATTTTATGCTGGATCTTTCCTTCAACCCGGCTGTAGGCGTAGACTGGGGCGGACCTGTTTTCTTTGCACGCTTAAAGCTTGGTCTGATGTATCGGTTCTAAGACTATGAGTTGTCTACTGTTTGTACAGAACGAAATAATAAGACGGAATCGCTCTGAAATGATTGAAATATCATTCAGAGCGATTCCGTCTTATTTTGTAATAGTCATCTATTAAGTCTGTCCGATTTTCCGGACTTAGATCCTGACGAAAGTATATTTAGAAAGGAACATCGCTATTGTTTCCACTCATTCCGAAATTATTATTCGAAGGCGGATTTCCTCCGGACGGGAAAGCCGGTGGATATTCATCTATATTATTCATTTTCGACACATATGTGCCTCCGCCCTGAACGCCTAAAGCGGGATTTGAAGGCAATGGAATACGGTCTTCATTGACATTCATAAACTTAGTATATTCTCCACGGAAACGAAGTCTGACATCACCAACCGCACCATTACGGTGTTTGGCTATGATGATCTCTGCCATACCACGAAGATCGTTACCCTGTTCGTCTTCATAAATTTTATAATACTCCGGACGGTGGATGAAACATACCATATCGGCATCCTGCTCAATCGCTCCGGATTCACGTAAGTCGGAAAGCTGCGGACGTTTGCTGTCGGCAACAGATGTTCCTGTACGGGATTCCACACTACGATTCAACTGAGACAGAGCAATAACCGGAATATTCAATTCTTTGGCCAAACCTTTCAGGGAGCGGGAAATAGTAGAGACCTCCTGCTCACGGCTACCAATGTTCATACCACTGGCATTCATCAGCTGAAGGTAGTCAATAATAAGAATCTTTACACCATGCTCGCGAACCAGACGTCGCGCTTTTGTACGTAATTCGAACACAGACAAACTCGGAGTATCATCCACATAAATTGGAGCATTCTCCATTGTCTGAACTTTATACATCAACTGCTCCCATTCAATCTGAGAAAGAGAACCGTTTTTGATTTTGCTACTTTCAAGCTCACAAACATTCGAAATCAAACGATTTACCAACTGCACGTTTGACATCTCCAGAGAGAATACGGCACAAGGCTGATTGAAATCAACGGCAATGTTTTTGGCCATGGAAAGAACGAATGCGGTCTTACCCATCGCAGGACGTGCCGCAATAATAATCAGATCGGAGTTCTGCCATCCGGACGTAATCTTATCCAGATCGTCAAACCCGGTAGGCAAACCACTCAGACCATCCTTACGGTTAGCTGCAATTTCCATATTCTGAATCGCCTCTTTAATAACCGGACTGATCTGTGTAACGTCTTTCTTTAGATTTCGTTGCGAGATTTCGAATAGTTTACCTTCCGCTTCCTGCATTAAATCGTCCACATCATTCGTCTCGTCAAAGGCTTTCCCCTGAACGTATGATGTGAAGGTGATTAATTCGCGTGCCAGATATTTCTGAGCAATAATACGTGCATGGAATTCAAGGTGACCGATAGAGGCAACTTTAGATGTAAGCTGAGTAACATAGAATGGTCCGCCTACGTCATCTAATTTACCGTTACGGCGGAGTTGCTCTGTTACAGTAAGAAAGTCAATCGGTTGCTGATGCAAAGCCAGCTGCATGATTGCCTCGTAAATATATTGATGCTCTGTTTTGTAGAAACTTTCCGGTTTCAGGATGTCGCTGACAATAGAATAAGCATCTTTTTCAAGCATCAACGCTCCCAACACAACCTCTTCCAGATCTATAGCCTGAGGTTGAAGCAGTCCGAACTCAGCAGTAGCCGGTGCTTTACTTCGGTTTGAAGTAGTTCTTCGCGTAGTTCTTTGTTCCATATATTTGTTTCGTGATTGTTCGTGTAAATGAAAAATAAAGCGAAATATTCAATTCTTATATCCAACTTCTGAATTGAACATAGCTTACAAAAGTAATCTTTTTTCTAATATTGCAAGCAGCTTTCAGGATGGCTTGTGCCCTAAATTTGAAAGTTTCAATATTGTAAACCTTTGAACATATAAATATGATTTGTTTTCCAAACGCTAAAATAAACCTGGGACTTAATATTGTTTCGAAAAGAGAAGACGGATATCATAATCTGGAAACGGTTTTCTACCCTATACCTTTAGAGGACTCTCTTGAATTTGTGTCGCTTGCTCAGGATCAGGAGACTCAGTTTTCAAATTATGGGATCGCTGTAGATGGTCCGGGGGATAATAATCTCGTGATGAGAGCTTATCGTCTTTTGGCGACTGAGTTCGATTTGCCTCCGTTACATATTTATTTGCGTAAAAATATACCCTTTGGTGCAGGTTTAGGAGGCGGATCATCGGATGCTGCTTTTATGATAAAAATGCTGAATGAAGCATTTAATCTTGATTTAACCCTGTGCCGGATGGAAGAGCTGGCTGCCAGACTTGGAGCTGATGCTCCTTTCTTTATTCAGAATAAGCCGGTTTTTGCTACGGGAATTGGTAATGTATTTCATCCGGTTGAGTTGTCTTTGAAAGGTTATTATCTGGTATTGATTAAACCGGACGTTGCTGTCTCAACACCTGAGGCTTATAGCCTGGTGAAGCCTAAAGCGCCGCTTTACTCTTTGACAGAAATTATAAAAAAGCCAGTAGAGGAATGGAAAGAGCTTATGGTAAATGACTTTGAAGAGAGTGTGTTTGATCGTCAGCCTGTGATTGGTGAGATTAAAGCTAAGTTGTATGATATGGGTGCGTTATATGCTTCTATGTCGGGGTCGGGTTCATCTGTTTTCGGGATTTTTAAAGAAGAACAATGCCTGACAGAGCTTCAAAATAAGTTCGGATGCTTCTGTTTTACGGATTCTTTTCGGTAAGAAGCATTCTGTTAATTCGTCAAATTCAAAATCAAAGCATTATCTTTGATTCAGATTAATAGCCTATTATGTCAGAAATCAATCAACTTCTCAAGAAATATTTCGGTTACGACTCTTTCCGTCCCGGACAGGAAGAGATTATTCGTCATATCCTTTCGGGTAAAGACGCATTAGTTCTCATGCCTACCGGAGGAGGTAAATCCGTTTGTTATCAGATACCTGCACTGGCATTGTCCGGTACGGCCATCGTTATTTCGCCTTTGCTGTCGCTGATGAAAGATCAGGTTGATACGCTTCGTGAAAATGGAATTATGGCGTGTGCGCTTAACAGTATGCAGTCGGATGAAGAAAATAAACAGGTTCGTCAGCTTTGCATAGACGGGAAGGTGAAGTTGCTTTATATTTCGCCGGAAAAGTTATTGGGGGAAATGGACTGGCTGCTGCGGCAGATGCAAATTTCTCTTTTTGCCATTGATGAGGCGCATTGTATCTCGCAGTGGGGACATGATTTCAGACAGGAATATACCCGCTTGTCTCAGATCAAAACATCATATCCGCAAACTCCGATTGTGGCGCTTACGGCAACAGCCGATAAGCTGACGCGGGAGGATATTATCAATCAGCTGACGCTGAAGGATCCGGGCGTCTTTGTTTCATCCTTTGACCGGCCGAATCTGAGTCTTCGTGTCGTAAAAGGAATGACGAAAAAGCAAAAACTACAGGCTATTGTAGATTTTATAGACCGCCACCCCCGTCAGTCGGGAATTGTATATTGTATGAGTCGTCAGAAAACCGAGGATCTGGCCCGTGATTTAAAAGAATTCGGGATAGATACGGGTGTTTATCATGCGGGGCTTTCCAATGATGAGCGTGACTTTAATCAGAATCAGTTTCTGAATGACAACATTCAGGTAATGTGTGCTACAATAGCTTTCGGTATGGGGATTGATAAATCCAATGTGCGCTGGGTAATACATTATAACCTGCCAAAGAGTATGGAATCATACTATCAGGAAATTGGCCGTTCGGGGCGTGATGGGATGAAAGCAGATACGTTGCTTTTCTATTCGCTGGGTGATTTAATTATGTTGTCAAAGTTTGCAAATGAAAGCGGACAGCGTGAATTAAATCTTGAGAAACTGAACCGGATGCAGCAATATGCCGAATCGGATATTTGTCGCAGACGGGTTTTGCTGAGTTATTTTGGCGAAGAAATGGCATCCGATTGCGGAAACTGTGATGTCTGTAAAAATCCGCCGGAACGTTTTGATGCTACTATTCTTGTGCAGAAGGCTCTTAGTGCTGTTGCACGAACCAATCAGCAGGTAGGGATGAATATGCTTATTGATATTCTCCGCGGATCGCATAAGGCTGAAATTATAGAACGGGGATATGATCAGATTAAAACTTTCGGGGCAGGAGCTGTGACTTCGTTTCGTGACTGGCAGGGATATCTTCTTCAGATGATGCAACTGGGATTTGTTGAAATTGCATATAATGATGGAAATACACTGAAAATAACGTCTCTTGGATGGCGTGTGCTGAAAGGTGAGATTCAGGCTGTTCTGGCGATGCTGAAACCCGAAGATTTCGAAAAGAAGAAAAAAAGAACATCCAAATCCAAAACGCTTTCGTCGTCTGTGCGTGTGCTTAGTGATGATGAACAGTTATTTGAATCATTACGTCAGTTGCGTATGCAATTTGCAACAACCGAGGATGTGCCGGCTTATGCAATATTTACGGATAAAGCGCTTCAGGAAATGGTTGATTCGAAACCAACTTCTTTGATTGGATTCTCGAATATAGCCGGAGTATCAGAAGTTAAACTTCGCAAGTACGGTGAAGATTTTGTGGATCTTATCCGTAAAGAGATCGGAAAGAAGCGGGAGAAAGGCGATACTTATCTGCTTACGCTTGAATGCTTGCGCAAAGGAATGACTATAGATGAGATTTCTGATTTCAGAAAGCTGCAATCTACGACAGTATACTCTCATATTGCCCATCTGGTACAGATTGATTTGTTTAATGACTGGCAGGAATATGTGGACAGAGATGAGGTGAGAAGTGTGAAACGCATCTATGATGAACGCGGTGGCTCTACTGAGCTAAAACCAATATTCGAATCGCTGGACGGAGCAGTGGAGTATGGAAAAATACGTCTGGCTCTGGCTGTTATTGCAAAAGAAAGAGTTTAAGTTATACAAATACTATCATAAAAAAAGAGCTCACTGCCAATTCAGGTAGTGAGCTCTTTTTTTATGATAGTATCAATCGTTATTTAACGGGTTGGGGTAACTTGTCCTTTAGGAATTGTCCGGTATAGGATTCCTCACATGCAGCAACCTGTTCAGGTGTGCCAGCAATTACGAGATGTCCGCCTTTATCTCCGCCTTCGGGTCCGATATCAATAATATGATCGGCACATTTGATGACATCCATATTATGTTCGATAATCAAAACAGTATGCCCTTTAGCAATGAGTGCATCAAAAGCCTTCAGTAGAGTTTTTATGTCGTGAAAGTGAAGTCCGGTCGTAGGTTCATCAAACACGAAAATACTCTGAGGCGTTTTCTCTCCACTCAGAAAGAAAGCAAGTTTAACTCGCTGGCTTTCTCCACCTGAAAGCGTAGAAGAGGATTGTCCCAATTTTACGTAACCAAGCCCGACTTGCTGAAGAGGTAAAAGTTTTTTTACGATTTTCTTTTCGGTATTTCCACTTCCGTTACCAAAGAACTCAATTGCTTCGTCTACGGTCATTTCCAGTACATCGTAAATATTTTTCTCCCGATACTCTATATCCAGAACTTCTGATTTGAATCTTTTGCCATGACAGTTTTCGCACTCAAGTACAAGGTCAGCCATAAACTGCATCTCAACGGTTACTGTACCTTCGCCTTTACATTCTTCGCAACGTCCACCTTCTGTATTAAACGAGAAATATGCCGGAGTGAAGCCAAGTTGTTTTGATAATGGCTGATCAGCAAATAACTTCCGGATTTCGTCGTAGGCTTTCAGGTAAGTACACGGATTTGAACGGGAGGATTTCCCGATAGGATTCTGATCTACAAACTCAATGTTTTTAACCAGATTCATATCTCCTTTCAATGCCGTGAAAGATCCCGGTTGCTCTCCACCTTCTCCAATTTCTCTTTTAAGAGCTTTATAAAAGATGTCTCGTACTAAAGATGATTTTCCCGAGCCACTTACTCCGGTAACGACCGTAAGTACATTTAGCGGGAATTTTACATTTATATTTTTCAGATTATGATGAGAAGCTCCGATAACTTCAATATAGTTATTCCATTTGCGTCGACTCTTTGGTACCTGAATTTCTTCTTCTCCGGTCAGATATTTAACCGTATATCCACGATCTGACTTTTCAAGCGAATCCAGATTACCCTGGTATACGACCTCTCCGCCCAAACGGCCTGCATCCGGACCAATATCGATAATATAATCGGCAGCTCTTATAATCTCTTCGTCGTGTTCGACAACAATAACCGTATTGCCTAAACTCTGAAGCTGGCGAAGTACTTTAATAAGCAGATCCGTATCTCTTGAGTGAAGTCCGATGCTCGGTTCATCCAGGATATACAGAGAACCTACTAAGCTGCTTCCTAAAGATGTGGCCAGATTGATTCGCTGGCTTTCTCCGCCTGACAATGTTGCTGAAAGACGGTCCAGACTCAGGTACGAAAGTCCTACGTCTACCAGAAAGTTTAAACGGTTACGCAGTTCTGTGATGAGTCGTTTCGATATAATTTGTTCGTGCTCATCGAGTTCCAGTTCTTCGAAGAAATTCTTAAGATCTCCAATAGGAAGTCTCACAAGATCAGCAATCGTATGACCTCCAATCCGGACATACAAAGCTTCAGGTTTTAATCTGGCTCCGTGACAAGCCGGACAAGTTGTTTTGCCGCGGTATCTGGCAAGCATTACACGGTATTGAATCTTGTACTGGTTTTCCTCAAGCATACGGAAGAAATCCCAAATACCTTCAGCCTGACTGTTCCCATTCCATAGAACGGACTTCTGCTCTTCACTTAACTGATTGTAGGGTTTATGAATAGGGAAGCCAAATAGATGGGCTTTCGAAATGAAATATTTTTTCCATTCTCCCATTTTCTCACCTTTCCAGCAAACAACAGCATCTTCGTAAAGACTTAAGCCTTTATTCGGGATAACCAGATCTTCATCAATACCTACAACTTTGCCAAATCCTTCACAGGTTGGACAAGCTCCGACCGGACTGTTAAAGCTAAACATCAGATCATTTGGCTCCTGAAAGGTAATACCATCCTCTTCAAATTTCTTAGAAAATGTTTGTTCGACAATACCTGTTTCGGCATAAATACGAACAATACAGTATCCGTGACCTTCGAAGAAAGCTGTTTCGGTAGAGTCCGTCAGACGACTTAAAGCATCTTTGTTGGTCGAACAGGTCAGACGGTCAATCAGTAGTAATAATCTTTTGTCTTCCAGTTCTATTGTTTCGTCTCTCAGAATATCTTCGATCAAAGTGATCTGATCTTCGATTTCAATACGGTTAAATCCCTGCTTTAGATAAATATCTAGTTGTTCTTTTACAGTTCTTCCTTCAGAAACTATAAAAGGAGCATACAGCGCCAGACGTGTTCCTTCCGGATATTCAGCCATTACAGCTAAAACGTCCTCCACCGAATGTTTCTTTACGATGTTGCCCGATACGGGTGAGTAAGTCTTACCAATCCGTGCAAACAGCATACGGAGATAATCGTATATTTCAGTAGATGTTCCGACAGTAGAACGGGGATTTCGGGTATTAACCTTTTGCTCAATGGCAATGGCAGGCGGAATCCCCTTAATATAATCACACTCCGGTTTGCTCATCCTTCCCAGAAACTGGCGGGCATAGGAAGACAGGCTTTCAACATATCTGCGCTGACCTTCAGCATAAAGAGTTTCAAAAGCCAGTGAAGATTTACCAGAACCGGAAAGACCCGTAATCACCACAAACTGATCACGGGGAATCTGCACATCAATGTTTTTTAAATTATTGACACGTGCACCTTTTATATAGATATAATTGTCCTGATTCATGTGCTTTTTTATTATTCTACAAATATACGAAGATATAGTTCATGAATCATTTAAACATTGCAAGAAATACATTAAATCCCTGATCATAAAAGGAATTAATGTGTGTCAAAAAAAAAGCGAGATACTCAAAAGATACATATTTTGAAGGGGTAAAGTTGTCACTCTCGAAAAAATATACGTTATTTGTGTGTTAAAACTCAGTTGAAAAGAGTCTAAATATTGAGATTATGAAATTTACTGCACAGCAAATTGCAGCGTTTTTACAAGGAGAAGTCATCGGAAACCCTGATGCTTCGGTAAGTGAATTTGCTAAGATTGAGGAAGGCAAAGAAGGATGTTTGTCTTTTCTGGCAAATCCTAAATACGAAGAATATATATATACAACAGAATCGAGTATCGTTCTGGTTAATAAAGAATTTACTCCTGCAAAAGAGTTAAAGACTACACTTATAAAAGTTGAAAATGCTTATGCCTCTCTGGCTCAGCTTTTGCAACTGGCTGAAAGCGTGAAGCCTAAAAAACAGGGAGTCAGCTCTCTTGCTTTTATTGCTCCGACGGCTACTGTAGGCGAAAATGCATATATTGCACCTTTTGCGTATGTGGGTGAAAACTCTAAGATCGGTGACGGAGCCCGTATTGATGCACATGTATTTATCGGAGATCAGGTGACGATAGGAGAGAATGCGTATATAAGTGTGGGTGTTAAGATTATGGACGGTTGTGTGATCGGAGATAATTTTACTGCTCAGCCCGGTGCTGTAATTGGTGCGGACGGCTTTGGATTTGCTCCAACCGACGGTCAGTACAAAAAGATCCCTCAGGTAGGGAATGTTATGATTGAAGATAATGTCGAAATAGGTGCAAATACAACTATAGACAGAGCTACGATGGGTTCTACATTTATTCGCAGAGGAACAAAACTGGATAATCTTATTCAGGTTGCGCATAATGTGGATTTAGGCGAAAATAATGTTTTTGCCGCTCAGGTAGGTATTGCCGGATCAACAAAAGTAGGAAGCAATTGTATGTTTGGCGGACAGGTAGGTATTGCCGGTCATTTACAAATTGGCAATAATGTGAAGCTTGGCGCTCAATCGGGTGTTATGAATAACGTACCTGATGGCGAGACATGGTTGGGCTATCCGGCAACAAAATCAAGTGTATTCATGAGAGGACATGCTTCGGCAATGCGTCTTCCTGCCTTGATGAAAACTGTACAGGAACTACAGAAAGAGCTGGCTGAATTGAAGAAAGAGCTGGCGAAATAGAACAGAACACAAACTATTGAAAACAATATAGAATATGTCAAAACAGAAGACCTTAAAAGAGGCCTTTTCACTTTCGGGTAAAGGTCTCCATACCGGACTTGATATTACAGTTACGTTTAATCCGGCTGCAGAGAATCACGGATATAAAATTCAAAGAATAGATCTTGAAGGAGAACCGGTTATTGATGCTGTAGCAGAGAATGTAATCGATACTCAGAGAGGAACTGTACTTGGAAAAAAAGATGTTGTTATCAGTACAATTGAACATGCAATGGCTGCATTGTATGCATATGAGATTGATAACTGTCTGATTCAGGTGAATGCTCCGGAATTTCCTATTCTGGACGGAAGCTCAATGGCTTACGCTGAAATGATAGAAAATGTAGGTGTAATTGAACAATCTGACGACAAAGATTATTATATAGTAAAACAAAAGGTGGAGGTAAAGGATCCTGAATCAGGTTCTTCTATCTTAATTTTACCGGATGATAAGTTTAGTGTGAGTGCATTAATCTCATTTAACTCGCCAATTCTTTCAAATCAGTATGCAACACTTGAGGATCTTGCTGATTTTAAAAATGATATAGCAGCTGCCCGTACATTTGTTTTTGTGCGCGAAGTTGAGCCTTTGGTTAAGAATAATCTGATTAAAGGCGGAGATCTTGATAATGCAATCGTTATCTATGATCAGAAAATGGATCAGGCAGAATTAGATCGTCTGGCTGACTTAATGGGACAACCTCATAAGTCTTGTGATCAGTTAGGATATCTGAATAACAAACCGCTCGTTTTTGACAACGAACCGGCACGTCATAAACTACTGGATATTCTGGGTGATATTGCACTTCTGGGTAAACCTATTAAAGGACGTATTATCGCAACTCGTCCGGGACATAAAATCAATAATCAAATGGCTCGCCATATTCGTAAGGAGCTAAAAAGATTAGAAGTTCAATGTCCGGTATACTCTCCTGATAAAACACCGGTAATGGATGTTAACCGTGTGAAGGAATTGTTGCCTCACCGCTGGCCGTTCCTTATGGTTGATAAAATTATCGAAGTGGGAGACAAACATATTGTTGGCGTTAAAAACGTAACAGCAAACGAAGGATTCTTCGTTGGTCACTTCCCGGAAGAACCTGTAATGCCAGGTGTACTTCAGGTTGAAGCTATGGCTCAGGTAGGAGGTATTCTGGTTTTAAATTCAGTAGATGATCCGAAAAGCTATTCGACTTACTTTATGAAGATCGATAATGTGAAATTCCGTCAGAAAGTGGTCCCGGGTGATACATTGATTTTCCGTCTGGAAATGATCTCGGAAATCAGAAGGGGTTGTGCACAGATGAAAGGATATGCTTTCGTAGGGGAGAAAATTGTTTCTGAAGCTGAGTTCATGGCTCAGATTATCAAGAACAAATAAGACGAATTGAGAATAAAAATTATATTGATATATGAAACAGCCATTGGCATATATTCATCCGGATGCGAAAATTGCACCGAATGTTGTAATTGAACCTTTTGTAACTATAGATAAAAACGTTGTGATCGAAGAGGGTACCCGTATCGGATCAAATGTAACCATTTTAGAAGGTGCCCGTATCGGTAAAAATTGTAATATCTATCCGGGTGCTGTTATTGCAGCAGCTCCGCAGGATTTGAAATTTAAAGGAGAAGATACACTTGCTATTATTGGTGACAATACAACAATCCGCGAGTGTGTTACAATTAACAGAGGTACTGCTTCTAAAGGAAAAACAGTAGTTGGAAGCAATTGCTTGTTGATGGCTTACACACATATTGCTCATGATTGCGTAATTGGTGATCATGTTATTATGTCAAACTGTGTACAGGTTGCCGGTGAAGTTCAGGTTGATGATTATGCAATTATCGGTGGTGGTACATTGATTCATCAGTTTGTTCATATCGGAACTCATGTAATGGTTCAGGGTGGATCTTTAGTAACGAAAGATATTCCTCCGTTTGTAAAAGCAGGACGCACTCCTATTTCTTACGCAGGTATTAACTCAATAGGTCTTCGTCGTCGTAGCTACGACAACGAGAAAATTCGTGAAATTCAAGAGATATACCGTTATTTATATCAATCAGGGTTGAATAACAGTGATGCAGTAGAGAGAATCGAGGCAGAATTAACAGCAAGTCCTGAAAGAGATGAAATTATTTTGTTTGTGAAAAATTCGCAACGAGGAATTATCAAAGGGTATATCGGATAATTATAATTGCATTTCAAGTTAAAAGTTATGATTTACAGATTTGTTTTATTATCTGATGAGATAGATAATTTTGGTAGAGAGATCAGCATTGATGAAGACGCTACATTCGAAGCTCTTCAAAAAGCTATTTTAGATTCAGTGGATTACAAACAGGGAGAAATGACATCATTTTTCCTTTGTGAAGAGAACTGGGAAAAAGGTACCGAAATCACAATGATGGATATGGGTACTGATTCTTCGGAAGATAGCTGGGTTATGGCTGAGACTAAGCTGAATCAGCTGATTGAAGATGAAGGTCAGAAATTACTTTTTGTTTTTGACTATCTGACAGACCGATGCTTCTTTATGGAGCTTGAAGAGGTTTCTTCAGGTTCGCTTGAGAAAGCTTATTGTTCTAAATCAAAAGGTGATGCACCTGCTCAGTTTGTAGAGATGGACAGTTTTGAGAAGGATACAAGCTTCGAGACAGATGAAGATTTCTATGGAACGGATGAATTCGATATGGATGAACTGGATGCTGAAGGTTTTGAATTCGGTGAAGGTAACCCATACGATGATAAATATTAATTCTGATTTGATAACTTATTAAATCGGTACACTAAGATACGGATTGAGCTCTTTATAGTTTTCAATCTGTATCTTACTTTTTTAACAAGATACTTTATTTTGATGAATCATACCCTTATAGTTCTTATTGGCCCTACGGGAGTAGGTAAAACAGAATTGAGCTTTTCAATTGCTGAACGTTATCATACATCTATTGTTTCGTCCGACTCCCGCCAATTATACCGGGATCTGGTGATCGGGACGGCTGCTCCTTCCGAAGAGGATCTGAAAAGAGTGAAGCATTATTTTATTGGTAATCTCGGACTGGAAGATTACTATAGTGCTGCACGCTTCGAAGAGGAAGTAATGGCTTTACTTCCTGCCCTGTTTAATGAGAATCCTATTCAGTTAATGACGGGAGGTTCTATGATGTATGTGGACGCCTTATGTAAGGGTATTGATGATCTGCCGACTGTCTCTGATGAGGTGAGATCAACTTTGCTGAATAAGTATCATGAGGTTGGGCTGGATGCTCTTTGCGATGAGTTGAAGGAGCTGGATCCTGTATATTATACGCAGGTTGACCTGAAAAATCATAAACGGGTGATTCATGCTCTGGAGATTTGTTACATGACAGGCAGACCTTATTCCGAACTTCGCACGAATACCGTGAAAGAAAGGCCTTTCAGAATCATAAAAATTGGATTAACCCGCGATCGTCAGGAATTATACGACCGAATTAACCGGAGGGTTGATATTATGATTGAGAACGGATTAATCGAAGAGGCAAGAGCTGTATATCCGTATAAGCAATTTAACTCGTTGAATACAGTTGGCTACAAAGAACTCTTTGCTTTTTTTGACGGTGATTCCACACTGGAATTTGCAATTGATAAGATCAGACAAAATTCCCGGATCTATGCCAAAAAGCAAATGACCTGGTTTAAACGGGATCAGTCAATAAACTGGTTCAATCCCGATAATAAAAAAGAAATTCTTGATTTTCTCGATAAAGAGTTAGCTTATAAAGAATAAGCAGCTAAGTTTCTTTTTTATTACCGAAAGAATTATCTTTGTCAAAATATGGCTTGAAAGTCATTCTCTGTTTTGTTTTTCCGTCATATCATTGAGATGATTACAGTTTCATTATTAAATGACGGACAGAAGACAGAGTTTATAAATAACTAGAAAGTAAAATCAGACCTTATGAATATGAATAATGACTTTAGAAAATATGCGACCAAGCATCTGGGTATGAATGGTCTTGCGCTGGATAAATACATGGATATAACCAGTAGCTATATTTCACCGACAATCATCGAGGAAAGACAATTAAATGTAGCTCAAATGGATGTTTTCTCACGTTTGATGATGGATCGTATTATCTTCCTTGGAACACAGGTTGACGATTATAGCGCAAACGTGATTCAGGCGCAGCTTCTATATCTTGATTCTGCTGATCCGGGTAAAGATATTTCTATTTATCTGAATTCACCGGGTGGATCTGTTTACGCAGGATTAGGTATCTATGACACAATGCAATACATCAGTAGTGATGTGTCTACTATCTGTACCGGTATGGCTGCATCTATGGCTGCTGTTTTGCTTGTAGCAGGTACAAAAGGTAAACGTTTTGCATTGAAACATTCCCGTGTGATGATTCACCAGCCTATGGGTGGCGCACAGGGACAGGCTTCTGATATCGAAATTACAGCCCGCGAAATACAAAAACTGAAACAAGAACTTTATACAATTATCGCCGATCATTCAGGTAACGATATCGAGCGTATTGCCCGTGATTCAGATCGTGATTACTGGATGACAGCTCTCGAAGCAAAAGAATACGGAATGATTGATGATGTATTAATGAGAGCAAAATAATATTTTACAGATGGCGAAGAAAAATATGGATCATTGTAGCTTCTGTGGCAGAGGTGCAAATGAAGTAAGTATGCTGATAACAGGTATAGACGGCTTTATTTGTGACTCTTGTGCAGAACAGGCTCATGAGATAATTCTTGAAAGTCTTGAACAACAACACAAGAATAACAGCAAATTCGGACTGGAAGGAAAAGAACTACCGACTCCGCAGCAACTAAAAGAATTCTTAGATCAATACGTAATCGGACAGGATGATGCAAAACGCTACTTGTCTGTTGCCGTATATAATCATTATAAACGTCTGACTCAGCGTGAAAGCAAAGAGGATATTGAGATTGAAAAATCAAATATCATCATGGTTGGACCAACAGGAACAGGGAAAACTCTGCTTGCCCGTACAATCGCACGACTTTTGCACGTACCTTTCACTATTGTAGATGCTACCGTTCTTACGGAAGCCGGATATGTAGGTGAGGATATCGAAAGTTTGCTGACACGCTTATTGCAGGTGGCTGATTACGATGTGGCAGCTGCTGAAAAAGGTATCGTCTTTATTGATGAAATCGATAAGATTGCACGCAAAGGCGACAATCCGTCAATCACCCGCGATGTAAGTGGTGAAGGAGTTCAGCAAGGTTTATTGAAACTGCTGGAAGGATCTGTTGTAAATGTTCCGCCGCAGGGTGGACGTAAACACCCGGATCAGAAAATGATTCCGGTAAATACGAAGAATATTCTCTTTATCTGCGGTGGTGCTTTTGAAGGTATCGAGAAACGTATTGCACAACGTTTGAATACACGTGTAGTAGGTTATGCTGCCAGCAAAAAAACATCTGAGATTGACCGTAACAACCTGATGCAATATGTGTCGCCTCAAGACTTGAAAGCATTTGGTATGATTCCGGAGATTATCGGTCGTTTGCCGATTCTTACTTATTTGAATCCGCTTGACAGAGATGCTTTACGCCGTATTCTGATCGAACCGAAGAACTCAATCGTAAAACAGTATCAGAAGCTATTCCATATGGATGGTGTAGAACTTTCGTTTGATGACTCTGTTTTAGATTTTATCGTTGATAAAGCCGTTGAATTTAAACTGGGTGCACGCGGACTACGTTCAATCACAGAATGTATTATGATGGATGCGATGTATGAAGTTCCGTCAATGGATATAAAAGATATGCACGTGACGCTTGATTATGCTAAGGAAAAACTGTCTAAATCAAATTTAGGCCGTTTACAGGCATTATAAAGATCGTTTCGTATCTTCATAAAAAGGGAGTGTGGGAAGCTTTGTTTTCCACACTCCCTTTTTATTTATCCGTATAAACGTAAACGGATATACGTATAGATTAGCCCGAAGAAAGGAGGAATTATTTATTATATGCGGATGATTTAGTTACGAGATATGGTTGATTTATATTTCCGCTCCGGACCGGAATACAATCCGCTCCGGAGCGGAATATAAAGCGGTCCGGGGCGGAATTATAACCGCTCCGGAGCGGATTTCTAAATGATACGGTTGAATGAACTAAACTACTTATATACGGTATCTAATTGTCGGTTTATCCGAACGAATATATACGGATGAAAAAGCGGAGAAATACGTTTGTTATCCGGAGGTTAAACGAGGACATAAACGCAATGATTCTTATGCTACCTGCAAACGTAAGTTTGCTGCTTGCAAATCTGATTTTGCTACTTGCAAAACAAAGTTTGCTCCTTGCAAAATATACCCGGATAACCGTCTTTGACTTTTACCGGAAAGGTTGACCGATTGCGAATCTAATTGCGGATAGTGTTTACAATGTCCTGCAGGGAATCCATCAATAAATTAAAATAGTAGGTAAAAAATAGTTATAGTGTTCAGAATTTTGTTTTACTTTGAGTATAATTACTGGATGATACGCACGAGTAATTCTCGGAGCACGAAAAAACCATAACTATGTTTCAATTGTCTGATTTTAAGAGGGGAGATATTAAGCAATTCGAAATCTTATATAAGAAGTATCAGGTTAGACTTGAGCGATTTGCTTATGAGTATTTGGAGGATCGAACTGAAGCGCAGGATGTGATACAATCTCTGTTCATGTCTTTATGGGAAAAGAGAGAATCGATTTCTGATAATGTAAACTGGGACGCTTACATGCTTACGATAACAAAAAATCTTTGTATAGACCACTTGCGTAAAAGAGTATTGCAAAGACAATTTGTAGACAGAACTCAGGAAGAATATGAGTATCGTACGCGATTGAATCTCGTGGCATTAGAAGATTTTGACTCCCACAATATTCTGTTTTCCGAACTTGAAGATAAGCTGCATAAGGTTCTGGACTCACTTCCGAAAGAAGTAAGAGAGTCGTTTCTGCTCAGCAGAGATCAGGGGCTTAAATATCAGGAAATAGCAGATAAACAATGCGTAAGCATTAAAACTGTGGAAAAGAGAATCTCGGCAGCTTTGACGATTCTGCGTCGTGAGTTGCGCGAATATTCATTTTTTATCTGATAAAGCCTATCAGAAAATATGTAACATGCCGGCTAT
>JBOFKD010000066.1:0-1082 GCA_051657165.1 Bacteroidales bacterium
ACTCCGGCTGTAGCTACGCATGTTTATGGCTTATCTCCTACAGATACAAGTTCAGAACTATACCAAGATGCCGGCAATTGGGTAGGAATATTATTTGGTGTTTACAACGGGGTTTCCGCTATTTATGCTTTAATGCTACCTGCAATCGCAAAAAAAATCGGAAGAAGGGCTACACACGCAGTTTCTCTGTGTGCTGGTGCTTTAGGTTTAATCTCCATTTATTTTATTAATAATCCGGATTTATTGATTGTTTCTATGATCGGTATCGGAATTGCATGGGGAAGTATTCTGGCAATGCCGTATGCTATTTTAGCAGGATCTTTGCCAGCACGTAAAATGGGTATCTATATGGGTATATTTAATTTCTTCATTACTATACCACAAATTATAAATGGTATTGTAGGAGGTCCTATAGTTAAGAGATTCTATAATTCTGAATCAATTTACTCTCTTGTAGTTGCAGGTATTTGCCTGTTCGTTGCTGCTTTTTGTGTACTGTTTGTTGAAGACAAAGATGATCAAATTAAAACTAATAAAATCGCATGAAAAGAAAATTTACATCAGCCGTTTTGCTTTCTCTGGTATTGCCGGCAATGGCTTTTGAAGTAGAGAAAGTCGATCCTCCACATTGGTGGACAGGTATGAAGAATTCACAATTGCAAATAGCTATATCCGGGAAAGATGTAGGACTAGCTGATTTCACTGTTTCAGGTAATAATGTGAAAGTGGATAGTTGTGTGAAGGTAGATAATAAAGACTATGTTTTCCTTTATGTTGATTTGAAGAATGCTAAACCAGGCAACTTTCAGATTGATATGAAGCAGGGCAAGCAAAAAAAGAAAATTGATTATTCTTTGCAGCAGCGTAAATTAAGTGGAGAAAATCGTATAGGTTTTGATGCAACAGATGTACTTTATCTTATTATGCCTGATCGTTTTGCCAACGGGGATACAAAGAATGATAATCATAAGATGAATCGTCATACTGTTCAGGTCGATCGTAATCTCCCGAATGGAAGACATGGAGGAGATTTAAAAGGAATCGAAAATCACTTGGATTATATTTCAGACTTAGGCGTTACG
>JBOFKD010000067.1:0-7427 GCA_051657165.1 Bacteroidales bacterium
GTTTATCGTTACCACGCATGCCCCTATGGTGCTGAGTGGCGTGGATACAACTCCTGAGGATGTTACTGAAAGATTGGACTCCTTCACGGATAAAACAACGGGAACAACACAAAGAGTAAAGACCCGTGTGTATAAACTCTCATATAACAGGGAGCAGGGCTATCAGGTATTGCCGGCATCAACCTACGGACTCGATGCCTCTGCCATTCTGAAAATGGAGATGGATGTAGAGCCACGTGACGAAAAAATGCAACAGCATCTCAATGAAATCCGGGAGTTGATTGACGGAGATGAATATAAAAAAGCACGCCCGATGATCGATGCTCTTCGTGCAAAATATGGCGATTCGATCCCCGAAATATCAGAGATGGAAGCAATGTTGAACTTTCATATAGATATGGATGAGGAAGATTGATAAAACGAGAGAACCCCGGAGCTGGACGGAATATCGGCTGACTCCGGGCGCAACGTATCAACGTTCGGATGATCTTGCCGACTCACTATTAAAAGAGCAGGGACATATCTGTGCTTATTGTATGCGACGCATTCCGGTAAAAGACACAAACAGTAATGAGACATCGCGCATAGAACATATCCTGAGCCGGGAGAATCATCCCGATCTGCAATTAAACTATATGAATATGGTTATTTGCTGTCCGGGGGCGATCAGCGACAAATATCATTGTGATAAACTAAAGGGGAACAGTGATATAACTTTTCCGTTGTTTTCGGATGCTGGAGTTAATACAATTAATTATAAAAGCGACGGAGAGATCTCGTCTGATAATCCGGAATGGAATCAGGAGATTAATCATATTCTGAATCTGAACAATGAGCGGTTGAAGGAGAACCGTAAATCCACTCTGAAGGGGGTTCAGAATGAACTGAACAAAAGAGGATGGAAGGTCTCTGAAATACAGAAAATAATTGATCAATGGGGATCAAAAGATAATAACGGTATGTACAAACCGTATCATGGAATAATTGTTTGGTACCTGACAAAAAAAATGAATCAGGTAATCAAACAAAAATAAAATCTTAAATTAATTATGCCCTTTACCGAAGCTAATTTTGAAAACGCAATACTTGAGCTGATGCGCGATGAGCTTGGTTACAGCTACTTTTACGGTCCGGATCTGGAGCGTGATTACCGTGTGGCTACTAACCGGGATCAGGTGCATACATCGCTCTGCAAAATAAACCCATCCGTACCACGTGCAGCCATAGACGAGGCGATGACGAAAATTCATACGTTTGATGTGGGATCGCTGGTGCAAAAAAACAACTTATTTCACGACTATCTCCAAAACGGTGTGGAGGTAAACTTCTACAACGGACGCGAAACGGAAGCCACCCGTGTCAGGCTAATTGACTATGACTTTCCTCATGCGAATGAATTTACGGTGGTGAACCAATGGACCGTAGATGACCGGTCGGTTAAACGTGCTGATATTGTGGTGTTTGTAAACGGACTGCCACTGGTTGTCATTGAATTAAAATCACCTTCACGCGAGAATACGGATGTGTCCGAAGCTTATGCGCAGTTGCGTAACTATCTGCACGAAGTGCCTTCCCTGTTTACTTACAATGCTTTCTGTGTGATGAGCGATTTTGCCTGTTCGAAAGCAGGAACGATCACGGCAGGCGAAGACCGTTTCATGGAGTGGAAAACTGCCGACGGCGAGAAAGAGGATGCTCTTTTGGCAAACTTCGAAGTGCTATTTAAGGGGATGTTCCGGAAAGAACGTCTGATTGATATTCTGAAAAACTTTCTTTGCTATGCGAAGACGGACAGCTCGCAGGCAAAGATTCTGGCGGGATATCACCAGTATTATGCGGTGAAGAAAGCCATAGAATCAACCGTGAGAGCTATCGGCCGGAATAAAGGAGAAAAGGATACGGGCAGTCGGGAGAATCCGGAAAAGTACGGATTAAGAAGCAGTTCGGATCAGCCTTTGGGCGACCGTAAGGCTGGTGTGTTCTGGCATACGCAGGGAAGCGGAAAGTCGCTTTCGATGGTGTTTTATGCTAAACTACTCCAGGAAAATCTGGACTCGCCAACCATTGTCGTGCTGACGGACCGGAATGATCTGGACAATCAGCTTTACAGTCAGTTTGCTGCCTGCAAAGAATTTTTGCGCCAGACTCCGGTGCAGGTGTCGAGCCGCGCCGACCTGAAAGATAGACTGAAAGGCAGAGCTGCGAACGGAATTTTCTTTACGACTATGCAAAAGTTTGAAGAGAGCGAAGAACCGCTTTCTGAACGAAATAACATCATAGTGATGGCTGACGAAGCGCACCGGAGTCAGTATGGACTGAGCGAAAAGGTAGATGCCGGTAGCGGACGTATTCGTACGGGTGCAGCACGTATGGTAAGAAACTCTTTTCCAAATGCCACTTTTATTGGCTTCACAGGTACACCCATAGCCCAGAAGGATAAATCAACCCGCGAGGTGTTTGGCGATTACATTGATGTGTATGATATGACGCAGGCTGTGGCTGACGGAGCTACCCGACCGGTTTACTATGAGAGTCGTGTGATCCATCTGAAGTTAAACGATGATGTATTAAAAGAAATTGATGCTGAATACGAAGAATTGGCGGAAAAGGCAGAAGAGTATGCACTCGAAAAATCAAAAAAAGAGTTTAGCCGCGTGGAATCTATTCTGGGAGCTAAGGAAACAATTGATTCGCTGTGCGACGATATTGTGATGCACTACGAAGATTCGCGCCAGTACGAACAAACAGGAAAAGCAATGATTGTGGCTTACAACAGAGCCATAGCCATAGATATATACAAACGTTTACTAGAGCTTCGTCCGCAATGGCAGGAGAAGGTAGCTGTGGTGATGACGGGTGATAACGGGGATGATGAATCGTGGCATCCGATCATCGGGAATGCCAGTTATCGTAAAGAACTGGAAAAACGCTTTAAAGACAATGATAGTACGCTGAAGATAGCGATAGTGGTAGATATGTGGCTGACGGGTTTTGATATACCTTCGCTTTCAACCATGTACGTATACAAACCGATGTCGGGACATAACCTCATGCAGGCAATAGCCCGGGTAAATCGTGTCTTCAAGGATAAAAAAGGAGGTCTGGTAGTTGATTATGTGGGAATTGCCGGTGCTCTAAAAAAAGCGATGAATGACTATACGGCACGTGACCGTAAGTTTTACGGTGAAACGGATGTGGCTAAAACAGCTTATCCGGAGTTTGAAAAGAAACTGGAAGTTTGCCGGGATATGATGCACGGATATGACTACTCTCCATTCTTTGGCGAAAAGGATCTGGAAAGAGCGAAAGCTATAAGTGGAGGGGTGAACTTCTTGTCTGCTCCCGACAAGGAAGAACTGAAGAAGCGGTTTATCAAAGAGACACTGCTGATGAGCCAGGCTGCATCGCTCTGCAAAAGTATGCTCAACCCCGAACAACGGATGCAGGCTGCTTACTTCGAAGCCGTACGGACATTGCTTACACGGATCAGTGGTCCGGGGAAAATATCTTTTAAAGAGATAAATCAGCGTATCAGCGAGTTGCTGAAACAAAGTATTAAGAGCGAGGGTGTGATAAATCTCTTTTCGGATGTGAAGGAAGAGTTTTCGCTTTTTGATACCATGTTTCTGGATGAGATAGCGAAGATGAAGGAAAAGAACTTTGCGGTTGAGTTGCTTCGAAAACTGATCGCCGAACAGGTGAGGATATACGAACGTACCAATACGGTGAGAGCAGCCAAATTCTCGGAATTACTGTCAAATGCTATGAGTAATTACCTCAAAGGAGTGCTGACCAACGAAGAAGTGATTCAGGAGCTGATGAAAGCTGCTCATGAAATTATTCACGGATCGGCTGATCAGAAAAAGCTGAATCTATCTGACGAGGAACTGGCCTTCTACGATGCATTGACGAAGCCTGAAGCTGTAAAGGATTTTTATTCGAACGATCAGCTACTGGCTATCACTCATGAACTGACAGATGCCCTGCGGAAAAATAAAACCATTGACTGGAACCGTAAAGAAAGTGCACGGGCTGGTATGCGCCGTATTATCAAACGACTCCTGAAGAAATATAAATATCCGCCGGAAGGCGAAGAGGATGCTCTGAACACGATTATGGCTCAATGCAATATGTGGAACGAGAATAATTAAATCAATGAGCGTTGCTTCTTTATAAATTTAGAAGCAACGCTCGTTTTAGCTTATCAATTATCATCCTGCTTTCGTATTCATCGTTTAGAGCTGGTGGGAAAGATTTATAAACCCGGAGATTGTGTCACTGATATTATATTTGTGATTGTTTCTTTTAGAAATAATAGATGAAAATATTAATAAAATAGTTGTATAATAAAATAAGTGTATTATTTTTGTGGCATCAGAGGTTAATCTCGATAGGGGTTACTCCGGTGTGAAAACGTTTAAGAGAAACTTCTTTTTAAAAGGAGAGAAGCTCATCTTTTTGTTTAAGAAAAATAGAAGGAGATTATCTTTTAATCTCCGGAATTAAAGATATTTTCATGTATAGAGTTGCTAAATATATTGATTGATATATTTAGAGCGCTAATTGATAAGTAAAAAAAGGTTGATCTAAAAAGACTATTCGTGAGAATGGTCTTTTTTTTATTGTCTGTACTTCTTCTCACGTGATGAAACTATATTGTATCGTTCTGTTTTTTAAGTGTTTTGTCCGAACTCAGAATTGTTTTTGATTGTTGTAAGTATTAATAGATGAGATTAATATTAAATAATTGATAAAATGGCTCAATGTGTGCCTTTGGTTAATAACAGGAGAAATCTGGCAAACGGTAAGGTACTTTATTATTCGTTTCTGGCGGGAGCAAATCAGCTTTTCAAATACCAGGAGGAGATAAACAGTATTAATGTTTTTCCGGTAAGTGATAAAGATACGGGAACGAATCTGGCTGCTACGGTTCGTTCGGTTATTGACACGATTAAACCTCATAAATCATACAAAACGACGGTAAGTCATATTGCTGAAGCGGCTTTGCTTGGGGCAAGAGGAAATTCGGGGGTTATTTTTGCTCAGTTTCTCCACGGACTCAGCTGTGAAACGAAAGATAGAAATGAGATTGATGTTGACGAGTTTGCCGGAAGTGTGGGACGTTCTGTGCCTTATGTTTACGAGGCGATTGCGAATCCGGTAGAAGGGACGATGCTGACCGTGATTAAGGATTGGGCGGAATATCTTACGCAGAAACGAGAAAAAGATCTGAGTTTTAAGCGGGTTTTGGTGGATTCGCTGGAAGTGCTGGAGCGGTCGCTGGCTGAGACAACTTTCAGGTTGCAGTTGTTAAAGAAACTCGATGTGGTGGATGCCGGAGCAAAGGGTTTTGTACTCTTTATGAAGGGTGTGGTTGATTTTCTTTGTGCGGGCAATATCCGGGAGTTATCGGTGATTCCTTCAGCTGCTGTTTCTTTTATTCACCCGGATCATTCTGCGGAGGGTGTGACAGGATATCGGTATTGTACGGAAGCAATCATTCAGAACAGGAGTGTTGCGCAGGGTGAGCTGCAGCAGATAGTCAGCCGGAATGGTGATTCGGTTGTGATAGCAGGGTCGCAGGCGACCTGCAGGATTCATGTTCATACGAATGAGCCTGCCCGGCTATTTCAGGAACTGAGTGGATGTGGTACGATTACTTTTCAGAAAGTGGATGATATGGTCCGTCAACAGGAAATAGCCGGTAACCGGAAGTGGAAGATTGCTCTGGTGACTGACTCTTCGTGTGATTTATCTCAGGAGCTGATTGATTATTATCAGATAAATATGGTTCCGCTTAATCTGAACTTTGGGAATAATCATTTTCTGGATAAGGTGACGATTGAGCCTGACCGGTTTTATGATATGCTGCAATCTGAAAAGGTGTTTCCGAAAACTTCTCAAATTAACGAACAGACTTTCACGAATCTTTATTCTCATCTGACACTGCACTACGATGCCGTTATTGCGATCCACCTGACGAGTCAGTTTAGCGGAACTTTTGCCAATAGTGTGAAAGCCGGTATGCGTATCTCGAAACAGAACAATAAGCCGGTGTATGTGATTGACTCAAAGAATCTGTCGGGAGGACTGGGGTTACTTGTTCTGAAAGCGGCAAAAAAGATTGAAGAGGGCGTTGAGGCTGAGGTGATTGTGAGGATGATTCATGATGCTATCAGTCAAACAAAGATATTTGTGAGTGTACGTGATCTGAAGACTATGATCCGGGGCGGACGGGTATCAAAGCCTAAAGGGTTTATTGCCAGTGTGCTGGGGGTGAATCCTGTTGTTTCGATGGATGAGCAGGGACGGTCGCTCTTGTTCGGGAATACTTTTAGTCAGCAAGCTAGTTTGAAATTAATCCTGAAGCATATCGGGAAGCTGACCCGGATCAAGCCGGTATGGAATTACATGATATTGCATGCGCATCATCCCGAAGGGGCTGAAAAAACAGAAGAAGAGATGATGAAACTGACGGGTAAGCAGGCGGTATCGGTGGTAGATATTTCTCCGATTATCGGGATGCATGCGGGACGTGGTGCAATCGCAATTGCTTTGATGGCAGATAATTAAAAAAAAGAATAATATGGGTGTGCTGTTTATAAAGGCTTCGTTTCTTATTCTGACATTATTCACGCTTCTCTGGTTGTTGAGTGTGAAACTCAAGAATGTGAGTATTGTCGACCTCTTCTGGGGAGCGGGATTTGTAGTGGTCAATGCCTTTTATGTATTTATGTCCGGAGATCTGACAATCCGGAAATGTCTGATGCTCGGACTGGTAACAGTCTGGGGTTTGCGGTTATCCTTGTACCTGGCCTGGAGGAATATCGGGAAGGGCGAAGATTTCAGATATCAGGAGTTCAGACGGAAATATGGGCCGGAGCGTTACTGGTGGATTAGTTATTTTCAGACGTTTTTGTTGCAGGCAGTATTAATGATGATTATTTCATTGCCTTTATTCGGCGTCAGTACGGGTAGCTCATCAGGTGGACTGAATCTGCTTGATTATTTAGCTATTCTGGTATGGCTGACCGGATTTTCTTTTGAGGCAGGTGGGGACTATCAGCTGGCACGTTTTAAACGTAATCCACAGAACAAGGGAAAAGTGATGTGTTATGGTTTCTGGAAGTATACCCGCCATCCCAATTATTTTGGCGATTCGGCAGTCTGGTGGGCTTACGGGCTGTTTAGTATGGCAGCTGGCAGCTACTGGCAGGCGATAGGCTCTGTTATCATGACTTTGCTTATTATCAAAGTATCGGGGGTTGCTCTTCTCGAAAAGACATTGAATAATACAAAGCCTCAGTATGCAGAATATATTCGAAAGACGAATGCTTTCTTTCCATGGTTTCCTAAAAAATAGATGCTTATGATACATCCGGATAATATTTGCTCTGTCTTGTTTGTTTTAACAGCTTATCTGATCG
>JBOFKD010000068.1:0-1086 GCA_051657165.1 Bacteroidales bacterium
TTACTTCAAAATGTTCGAAAATAGCTTTAAACCCGTCACCATCAGGAGAAGCAGCCATAATACCGACTTGTACCGGACAATTATCTTCGAGATAGCAGGTGCGAATCATTTTATATTCGCGATCATCTAAAGAATAAAATACTTCCACAGCATCTAGTCTGCGAACGGCTTTGATCCAGATAAATTCCGGACCTTTACCTAATTCGACAACGCTCCAGTCAGATGTGTTATGAGTTACAACTGTACTGACATTGAATTTACCATCAACAAACTCCACGCCCGTCTTAATCCAGTTTTTATGATCAATGCGAAGCATTAAGCCCATCTGATCGTATGTAGTTTTGTAATCACCTGTAATCTTGACTTTCGTTTCAAACTCACCGCCGTATGTCGTATAATAAAAAGGAGCATCGTCAACGGTAAAACCATAATGTGTAATTCTCCAGTAATCTGTTTTTGCCGGTGCACGCATAATAAAAGTTGTCGGATTCAGAATTTCCCATTCCAGAGGTTCGTTGAACCATTGCATTTTGTCTAATTTTTGTGCCATTATTGTAGATGATATTAGAAATGTAAAAAGAGTTGTGTAAAGAATCTTTACTTATAGCTATCAGATAAACACGATTTGGGAAGAGGAAGTTTATAATCACGTAAGGATTGAACCTTTGAGATTTAGATAGGTTATAAGATAAGTAATTGAAATTCTTATAATCATGGGAATGATAGATATAAAGCATTTTACAAGAATGCCGGTTGAGAGGTTGAAAGGTTTGAACGAAGGAGATCAGATCGAACTGCTTACCTATAAAAAGGATCGTAAGGTTATTCTTATCAAAAAAACAGAACAGCGTTGTGATATTCTGGAAGATGGATTTGAGATAAAAAAATTTAGGAATGTGGAAGAGTCTAAATTAGAGAAACATTTGAAGCAACTTCAGCGGATTGAATTTCCAAGGAGTAACAAATTCTTTTTGAAAATAATCCCTGCAACTTTAGATAATCAACATAAACTGGATCTTTAAATACGTGGTGAGATGGATTTACATATAAGTGTCGAAGATAACAGATACATGGAAAAGTTTTTCA
>JBOFKD010000069.1:0-2082 GCA_051657165.1 Bacteroidales bacterium
GGGCTGCTAAAAAATCATTTCTTCTTTTTCATCAATTAAACTCCTGAATTATGAATATCCTGGATAAAATCCTTCAAAATAAAGCAGAGGAAGTAAAGCTTCATGCATCAATGTTTCCGGCAGCCCATCTGATGGATCCTGTTTTTATGAAGCGGGAATGTGTTTCTCTGAAAAGCTCGATACAAAATTCAGGGCATGGGATCATCGCTGAATTTAAACGAAAATCACCTTCGAAAGGCTGGATACAGCAATATGCAAAAGTAGAATCAGTAGTTGATTTGTACACACAGGCAGATGTAGCAGGAATATCTGTGCTTACCGATCAGGAATTTTTCGGTGGTCACTTGAATGATCTGAAAGAGGCAAGACAGAAAACTTCGAAACCTCTTTTGCGAAAAGATTTTATTATTGATGAATATCAGATATTACAGGCAAAAGCTTTTGGCGCAGATTGTATTTTGCTCATTGCCGCAGCTTTGCCTGTGAAGCGGGTAAAAGAACTATCCACATTTGCACATGATTGTGGTCTGGAAGTTTTACTTGAGTTGCATGATGAGAGTGAGCTGGACTCCCTGGTTTCGAACCCTGATATCATCGGTGTGAATAACCGGAATCTGAATACATTCGAAACATCAATCGAAAACTCTCTGACGTTAATTAAAGCCTTGCCGGAAGATTGTGTTAAGATCTCTGAGAGTGGTATAAGTAGCGTTGATCAAATGCAACACTTACGTCAGGCCGGGTTTAATGGTTTTCTTATCGGCGAAAGTTTTATGCGCGATCTTGACTCACATCTGTTATTACCTGATTTCACCCATAATCGGTCTGTGTCTTTATGAATTCAAAAATGAAAGTCAAGGTATGTGGTCTGAAGTTTGAATCCAATATTCTTGCGGTAGATTCATTGGGTATCGATTATGCCGGGTTTATTTTCTATGAGAAATCCCCGCGATATATTGATGAAGCTCAATTCTCATTGATTGCGAATCTGGATATAAACGCGCAACGGGTAGGTGTATTCGTAAATGAATCGTATGAGACAATTATCTATAAAGCCGACGCTTGTAAAATACATACGATTCAATTGCATGGGAATGAATCTGTAGATTTATGTAAGCAGTTACGTCAGGCGGGATACCGGGTTTGTAAAGCCTTTAGTATTTCAGAAGCAAAAGATTTCAATCTATGTGAGACTTATCAGCAAAGTTGTGATTTATTTCTTTTTGACACGAAATGTCCCGGAGCCGGAGGAAGCGGCAGATCATTTGACTGGTCTTTGTTGCAGTTTTATAATGGAACGATACCTTTTTTACTGAGCGGAGGTATAAGCACAGATAGTTGGGATGATTTAAAACGAGTGGAACACCCTATGCTTAAAGGTTATGACTTGAATAGTTGTTTTGAGGCGGCTCCTGCTTTAAAAAACACGTCTTTATTGAAAAAATTCCTGATAAAAAAACAAAACTATGAATCGAATAAAACAATTATTTCAGATAAAAAAGAGTGATGTCCTTTCAGTTTATATAACAGCAGGGTATCCTTCGTTGGACAGTACGGTTGAGTTGATCAAAAAATTAGAAAAGGACGGGGTAGATATGATTGAAATCGGAGTCCCTTATTCAGATCCTTTAGCTGACGGACCGGTAATTCAGCGGAGCAGTCATGTCGCATTAGAAAACGGAATGTCGATTTCTTTACTTTTTGAACAATTGGCAGGGATTAGAGATTCGGTCAAAATACCGTTGCTGATTATGAGTTATTTTAATCCGATATTAGTCTATGAGTTTGAGAAATTCTGTGCAGAATGTAAATTACGGGGTATTGATGGATTGATTATTCCGGATTTGCCATTTGAGGAGTATTCAGATAAATATAAGTTGATTCTGGAAAAATACGGGCTGGAATTTATTTTATTAATAACTCCTCAAACTTCAGAACAACGTATCAGACAAATTGATGACTGTACTGATAGTTTTATTTATATGGTTTCATCGGCTTCAACAACCGGTAGAAGAGACTCTTTTTCAGAAGAACAAGCTTCATATTTTAACAGAGTTAGTGAATTTAAATTAAAGAATCCTT
>JBOFKD010000070.1:0-2633 GCA_051657165.1 Bacteroidales bacterium
GGCGCCTTGACGAAACGGAATATTTTGTTTCGGACAGGAGCAACTCGGGTGATGATATCTATCGGATTAAGCGCATAGGAACCGGACTTCAGTTAAATCAGGATATACATATCGTAGACCATGTGAATTCTCTTACCGGGGAATCGGTTGTTATGACGGGTTATGATCAGAGTGTAGTTTCGGAATCAAAAGCAGTGGAAGGAAACTCGGAGCTGTACAGATTGTATGCTGAAAATCAATTGCTATTATCCATTTACTTCGATTTTGATTCGGATCAAATTACTTCGGAATCAAAGAATCAGATTAATGATTTAATACTTTCCGGGGAACTGGGAGGTATTGAAAGTGTAATGGTTCTGGGTTATGCTGATGAATTAGGTTCTTCTCAGTATAATATGAATTTGTCCGAATCGAGAGCCATAAAAGTTGCGAATGAAGTGGCTAAATACAATGTAATACCAGTGATATTCTTTGAGGGAAGAGGTAAATTGTTGCTGAATCTGGATATGCTGAACAAAGAGTCGATCCGACTAAATCTTGGAGCTGAGTTGAATGGAACCAGTGAAAAGTATTCAGTAGATGAAAAGAAAAAACTATTAAGACCAGCCAGAAAAGTTGATATCATTGTATATAAGCTTAAACAAAATAAGTCGATATTAAATAAATAAACAGAGAATGAAAAAATTGTATTTTGTATTTCTTATTTTCTTGTTAGGAATTGTGATAACTCCTAATGTATATGCTCAATACCTACCCGTTGTTTTTAATAATACGTACGGGGATGATATTGTGATTTCGAAAACATGCCTGATTGAGGAAAACGGACAGGTAGTAAGTGTAGGGAAGAAGAAATCAGATGCTATTTGTATCTGGTTGGATCGGGAAGGCAATGTGCTGTTGTCGAAAACATTTAAGAATAATTATTTTGCCTCTGTTAATGATATTCAGCCTCTGAAGAACGGATCAATTCTTTTAATCGGAAATAATGATTCATCAAAGAGTAGTAAAGGTTCAGGAAGGGCTATTGTCCTTCATTCAGACGGAGCTGTTGAAAAAGATTTTTATTTAGGAAATGCTAAAACAAATCTGATGGCTGGCAAACAACTTAAAACCGGAGACTTTATATTCTCCGGAGCGAAACTCAATATGAGCGGATCCTCAGAAGGGTATTTGTGTAAAATAAGTGAAACCGGAGCTCCGGTTTTTGAATTTACTTCAGACAGCGGATCAGAATGTAACTGGTTTGACGTGAACGAAGGGAATTCGTCAATACTAGCTGTTTTAAACGGGACTTCATCAACAGGTTCTTCAATCATCAAACTAGATAAAAACGGATCACCTGTATTTATGACGCCTATTGTCGATAAAACGTTTAAAATTGAGAAATGTATTGCAATGCTCAATGGGTATAGTCTGATTGTTGGACAGGGTGATCAAATGGGTGGTTGTATTATGAAGGTCAGACCGGAAGGAGATATAGTTTTTACTAAACAAGTATTGGCACCATCTCCGGGGACTAAATTAAATATGCTTCTTTCATTGAATAAAGGAAATATACTGGTTGCCGGATCTAATGATAAAAGTGGTTTTTTCCAGGTTTTGAGACAGGATGGAACCGAGCTATCTAAAAGTATTTATGACGGACATATTGCCGGTGTAGCTTCAGGCTTGAATTCAGGTGATGTCGTTGTTGCTGTGTACGATCCTTCAAAAAGAAGAGGTGACGTAATTAAACTCAACAGTGATGGACGAAAATTGTATGAAAAGAGTGTTGCATCCAACTATTCTCAATTAAAAATTAATGCAACAGGAGATATTCTTTTAGGGTGCCCGGAAGAAGGACGATTGAGTATGCTGTCTTCTTACGGAGAACTTATCTTCGATCGTTTTATAGATGATGCCAGTCCTAAAGTTTATTCGAATATTCTTATGACTAACTGTGGCGAAATTATATTTAATGATAGTCGTAATAGAGTCGCAAAACTTGCTCATGGTATCTATATAGATGATGTAACTGTAAGTAAGCCTATCAATGGTTATGCGACAGCGGTATTTACCGTTACCTTATCAGGATATGCTTTTTCAGATGAAGGAGCTCCGATCCCTGTTTCGATTAATTATAAAACGCGCGAGCAATCAGCGACGGCAAATAATAATTTCACGCCTGTGAACGGGACACTTTCATTTGTGCCGAATAATGAGTCTAATGAAAAATATCTTTCTAAGCAAGTCATCGAGGTACCTGTTAAAGCGAATGATTTGTTGGAGGGACAACGTACATTTGCTATTGAACTTGATCAGGTGAAATATAGCTATATTATCAAGAATAAGGGAGTTGGAACAATAGAAGATCAACAAGGTATTGTGAAGATGATCGGAAGTGTTGATGGTATTGAAGGAGAGAAAGATGTCGAATATAAACTTGGTTTATTCAAGACAAATGGAACACCACTTATGAATGCGACAGGAACAGATATAATTGTTGAGGGTCGATATGATGAGGGAACAGCCGATGAGCTGGATTTTGATATGAGCAAAATGCCTCGCTTGCAAATTGCACCTAACGCTCACGCTGGTACGATGTATATTCCGACATTAGAAGATACACGCTTTGAATCTATGAAAACAATTAT
>JBOFKD010000071.1:0-1107 GCA_051657165.1 Bacteroidales bacterium
GATTTACAAAAAGTGTTGATTTTGGACTAAGCACCTTCTTTAACAGACGACTTAGTAAAAAAGGAAGAAGTATCAATCTGGAGTTTAATATATCTAATAATAATTCGAACGGAGATTCACATAATCTTTCTGATAACTTCTTCTTTCGTGAGAGTGGGGACAGTATCGTGAATCTCGATCAGAAAAGATTGACTGACAATACGAATCTGAATTATACCGGTCGGATTGCCTATGTTGAACCAATTGGTAAAAACAGTTCTTTGCGCTTAAGTTATTCTATACAACAAACAAAAAGCAATAACGAAAACAACACATATGCATGGAATGGTGAGGATTATTCTACGTTAGACTCTTTATATAGCCGGAGTACGAAAAGCAATCGGGTATCTCAACCTGTTATGCTGGACTTCAGATCGAAGATCAAAAACGTCAGCTACTCACTGGGAATGGGTATTGATCCTTCCAAACAGAAAGAAGATACATACGTTGGTAATACAACATTAAAAGAACAACATCAGACTCTTTTGAATTATTCTCCGCGAATGACTTTGATGTGGAATAACAAGAAAGGATATAATGTAAACGTTCATTATTTTGGGCGAAGCAATTTACCAACAACCCGACAGCTATCCCCAATTCTGGAAGTAATATCTCCGGTTTCGGAACGACAAGGGAATCCTGATCTGAGAAGTGGATTTTCTCATCGGATGTCAGGTAGTGGAAGATATTACAACCGCAAAACTCAATTCAGTGCTGCATTTTATTCTTCTGTCTCAGTTCAACAAAATGCAATTACAGCCTATTCGATTTACAATGCTGAAAATGGTAAAAATTTCACATCCTATAAGAATGTAAACGGGAATTGGTCTACCAATAATACCCTGATGTTCAACTTTCCATTTAAGAATAAGAAGCTTCAAATGGGAAGTGTAACTGGTTACTCTTTCAATCAGCGAACAGGTTTCACAAACGGACAGGAAAATCGTTCTAAAAACAACGGTATAAATCAGAGCGTCAATCTTAACTATTTCACTGAAGTTATCAGTTTTGGATTTGAAGGAAGAGCTAATTATTCGGGTGTCCGTAATTCATTAAAGAATCTGGACG
>JBOFKD010000072.1:0-1877 GCA_051657165.1 Bacteroidales bacterium
TAGGTGCTTTCAGGCCCGAAACTCCAAAATATTTAGCCAACTCTCCTTTGATTTTAATAACCTGCCCCAAACGAATCCCATTTTTAGGCAGATTAAGAAATGTACGTATATCCGTACCTGCGACTAATTGAATCGGTAAGATTTTAGCTTTATCTGTTTCTGTAGGACTCGCAGCCAACAAAATATTAGACTCAGTCACAAACGGAGGTTCAAATGCCCATACATTTTCATTATCAACCGAATTGACACATCCGACAATATAACCGGAAACCCATTTGTCTGTCTCTCCTTGTTTTACGATAGCCTGACCAACAGTATAAGGCTTATCTAACGTCCCGTTTCCATCTTCTTTAGGTGGCTCTACCGGATTAATATCCGTATCGTCCAGATTATTACATGCTGTGAACGCAAATAATGCGACCATTGCAAGCATAAATATATTTTTAATTTTACTCATTACTTCATTTTTTTATAGTTCTAAGAATCTTTCTGAGAATAAATCGAATCAAACGGACTATTATTTAACGACAACATTTTGTATTTCCCATGTAGAAGCTTCCTGATCCGTACTGATATACTTAAACCCGAATTTTACATTCGCTTTATTCAGAAAGGCAGCAGGTATAGTTATAGCTCCGGAATTTACAAATGTCCAGTTATTACCGGCAGGATAAGTCGGAATATCCACTTGCGTCCAAGTAGTTCCGTTGTCTGAAGTAAACCATAAGGTATGATTAGCAGCCATATTTGTAACAACTCCTTTGTTTATAGCTTGGTCAAATGAAATAGTTGCTGAAGAAACTCCAGTCAAATCAATCGCAGGAGAAATCAACCAATCTTCATTTGCATTTGCTTTATTATTAGCATACCCTGACATTTTCATGTACCCATTTCCATTATAGATCGTATGACCCCAAATTTGATCACCAGTTACACTATTCGTTGTGAATGCCCCTTGATTTGTTGCAAAGGATTCTTCAAAAATAGCTTGTTCTACCGGAGGTTGAACGCCTGCCAAAACATAATCTGTAAGTGTTTTAATACCCGGTTTTGAGAAATAAGTTTCCAAATTTCCCTGAAGCTTAACCTGCTTACCAAGATTTGACTCATTGGCTACAAGATTCAATGCATCACGAATTGCTCCTACAGGTAATTGAACCATTAACATTTTTGCTTCATCTTTTTCTGTTGCTGATGATGCCAGAATTAAATTAGAGTTAGTCACGAATGGTGCTGTAAATTGATTTTCAAATGGGTTAGCTGTCGTATTAACCGATCCGATTATGTAACCTTCTACCCACACACCTGTTTTACCCTGACTGATGATTGCATCATCAACTGTATAAGGATCTTCTTTCGTTCCTTGCCCGGTAGTTTCACCACCTGTAGAACCTTCAAATGTATCACTTACTTTAATGATATCACTAAACTGCTGAACTGACATCTGGAAATTACCATCTTTAGCCGCCTGATCTTTATACCATGCTACGATTGCTTTGATATCAAATGCACCTTTTGGCAATTTTTGCGATGCAAATTTCGCATATGAGGATGTTGTCACAGGGATAATATTACCTTTATTATCACGAATACCTCTCGAAACCGGCACATTCAAATCATTTTCTTCTGAAAATGTAATATTCGGATCAGCTTTTGGATCATTCATTGAAATGAATGTATTTGTCGGGAATAAACTTACCGAACTTCCATTCACGAAATATCCAAATTCAACATAATCAATTTCTACCAATTGGCTATAAATATCCGGAGCACCTTTTAAAATTTCAGGAATTGTTTTTATTACAGGTTGTGCTTTCGAAGCATCCGGCATTCCGTATGCTTTAATGACAGCCTGACCAACTGGCCAAGGCATACGA
>JBOFKD010000073.1:0-64787 GCA_051657165.1 Bacteroidales bacterium
AGACCGCCACCCAGTGATCTGGCTGCAAGTCCGATCGCTGAAGTTGTTTTTCCTTTTCCGTTGCCGGTATAGATATGTATAAGTCCGGTTGTTTCCATTATTTTGTGTTGATTTGTTGATACATTAATTCAAGGGTTTCTACAAATGATACCGGAGTTGGCTGACAGGCATAGTCTGAATTCAGGATAAAGATCTTTTTATTTTTCACAGCCGGGATATGTTTAAACTTTTCCCATTCAGCCTGTTCATCAGTTCCGGTAATTCCCATGGTCACAATATATATGTAGTCAGGCATACGGGCAATAACCAATTCCCGCCCGATTGTTCCTTTCGTCAGATCCGATGCGATATTCGTACATCCGTTATACAGTATATAGTCGTTCATAAAAGTATTCGGGATAACCGTAAAAATTGGTGACGCCCCGATCTGCATAAATACTTTCGGAGTTGTACCCCTGCGTTTGCTTTCAACGACGATTTCCTGAACTCTCTGTTTTGAGGATGCTACAATCTGGTCCGCTCTTCCGGATTTATCCAGCAAACGTCCGAGAGACTGAAACTGAGAACAAATCTCCTCGAAAGATTTAGGCGAACGGAATACCTCTACCCGGATTCCCAGTTTACGCAAAGTTTCAATATCACGTACAGGTATAAATCCCGATGCCAGAACAAGATCAGGTTTCAATGATGCTATTTTCTCCAGATTAGGCTTCACGGCAGAGGCTACAATTTCTTTGTGATCGCCCTTCGCAGAATGACAGTAACTGGTGCATCCGATAAGCTGATCCTGTGCATCCATATAGTAAATACTCTGAGTAAGTGACGGACCCAGGGATATTACACGCTTTGGTTTTGCGGAAAGTAGTGTGATACTTCCGCTAATGAGAAATATCACAAACAATACAAATCGATAATTATATAGTAAGGTTTTCATTTTTCAATGTTATTCAGAGGTAAAAAGAAATGGTTTCCCGAATGGTATATTTCTCCGGATTCATAGCTTACAGGATGACGGAATAAAGGACCATCTGTTACGAATGAATGATACTCTCCGTTTTCACCGCAAGGATCAACTCCCTCCATCTTAGCAAGATCAGAAAACAATTCCTGACTAAAGATCTGTCCAAGCAGAGGGCGGAACTGCTCATCATCTTTTACAGAGATAATCAGTGTTTTGTATCCATCGGCTATAAAATCCTGAAGTAAAGTGTGAGTAGGTTGTCCCCATAGCGGAAAAACAGCAACTATCCCCGACTCTCTGCAAACACGTTCCAGCCAGTCTCTGTGTTCTCTGAGATAAATATCTCCAAAGACTCCGGCTGTCACTCCTCTGAGTTTCAGACGTGCGACAACCTGTTTGAAATGAAACTCATAAGAACCATTTGTCAAGGGCTCTTGTACAAGCGGAATATCCAGAGCTTCCGCCTGTGCTTCAATAAGCTCTGTATCTAACCCGTGAGAACGGGATTTCATACTGTCTGCTTCACAAAAATTGAGCAGACAAACTACCTGATTTTCTTTTTCTGACAGGAACTTGTGTAAGGCGTACATACAATCCTTACCTCCGCTCCACGAAACAAAGGCTTTCATAAAATCACATAAATAAGGGAGAATAAGGCCGTAACGCTGACCGTCGCAAAAACTTTATTCCCGAAGTTTTACTTTTGAATGAATTTTTGAGGCAGGTCTTCCGACTCGTTTCATATCTTTAAAACCTTCCCAATTACTCTGTTCTGCGAACATTTCATCAGTGGTTCATATTTCTTTTAAAGATACTTGAAAGAAACTTACGGCTGCGGGTACAGTTTCGGACTTTCACCGAATTCCCATTTTAAAGTTTTTACTCCGTAGAACTGAAGTAAATACTACCATCGGTGCAAATATAGAATAATAAAATGAACTAAAACTAATTTCCGAAGAGGAAACCACACATAAGAATCCGTCAGCGCAGATGCACATACAGGTATAAATATTTAAGAGGAAAAGATTTCGGGTATTTATCTTAATACTATCTTTACGCCCGTTTGTAACTTAAATCAGAACACAATGCAAGATAATCAGAAAGCTATCCTATATGCATCGATAGCTGTGGTGAGTTGGTCTACAGTAGCCTCCATGTTTAAAACGGCACTCAATTATTACAGTCATTATGAAATGCTTTTAGTCGCATCGCTTACAGCCTTGCTGGTTTTTGCAGGAGCATTAACCCTGAAAAAAGGATGGAAGTCTATCGGAACACTGAAAGCCAAAGACTGGTTGTGGTTCGCCTGTGTAGGTATGGTCAATCCACTGGCCTATTATCTGGTCCTGTTTAAGGCATACGCTTTACTCCCGGCACAGATTGCTCAGCCGATCAACTATTTCTGGCCGATTATCCTGCTTATACTTTTGGCTATATTTATGAAAAAGCCGATTGCAGGATTCAAATATATCGGAATGGCTTTCTCTCTGGCTGGTGTTGCCCTGATATCTCTCGGATCAAGTTCTCTTAACGGATTATCTCTGCCGGTTTCAGGTCTGGCCCTGGCTTTCCTGAGTGCTTTTCTGTGGGCTTTCTACTGGATTCTTAACAGTAAGAATAAGGGAATCAATGAAAATGCAGCTTTGTTCCTGAGCTTTTTATTCGGATCGCTTTATCTGCTGATCGGGACCTTGTTTGTACCGGTTGAACTAAACTCTATGGAAGGTTTCTTCTCGAGTGTTTACGTAGGTCTGTTCGAGATGGGTATTCCGTTTATCTTTTTTGGGCTGGCTATACGCAAAACTAATAATCCGGCACTGGTCAATCAGTTATGCTATCTGTCTCCGTTCATATCATTATTCCTCATTCATATCTTTCTGGGCGAGCAGATCTATCCGACTACCTATGGCGGATTGGCGATGATTGTTCTGGGAATAGCTTTTAACGAATGGTTTTCACGTAAAAAGGAAAGAATCTGACCCTATATAACACAAAAGCGGAGTAATTCAAATACTGAATTACTCCGCTTTTGTGTTTATGCAGATTTTGCTTTTTTCTTTGTCAGATAACGGTGCAGAATAATCACAACCATCAGCAATCCGACAATCAGTTTCAGAATCCATCCGGCTGTACCGAAAAAGATATACGAAACGGCCAGAATAACAGACAGCACAAAAAACAGTCCTACAGGATTCCGGATATAATCTTTTGTCTCGGGAAGAATCTTATCTTTATAGGTCAGCAGAAAATAAAGGGACGAACAGCCTATAAGCAGAAGAGGCATTTGCATAACCGGTCCCAGAAGAAGTGATGCAAAAATAAAAGCTACACCAATAGCCAAAGCAATGATATAAATCGTTTTTACCATAACACGTTACAATATTTTGGACAAAGATTGCAATAATTTCTCAACATCATCCGGATTTAAGCATTTTATTAGCCGGAATGCAACGAAATAAAAAACGGGACGCTTTTGCATCCTTTTTATCCTTATTTTTGTTTTAAAACAAAGACAATATCTATGAATGAAATAAATCACAACGATATATTATTGAAAGCCGGCATTAAGATAACAGCAATCCGGCTGTTAGTGTTGAAGGCTATGTGTACTTTTAACAGAGCTTTTAGCCTTGGCGATCTGGAGGCTTATCTGGAAACGGTCGATAAGTCTACTTTATTCCGTACACTGAACCTGTTTCTCGAACATCATCTGATACACAGCATAGACGACGGGAGCGGTTCGATTAAATACTGTCTGTGTATAAAAGAGGGAGAATGTACGATACAGGAATTACATTGCCATTTTTATTGCGAATCGTGCAAAAACACGTTTTGTCTGGATGAGGCTGCCGTACCCGTGGTGAGTGCTCCGGAAGGGTTTGTACTTCAGAAGATTAATTATGTAATGAAAGGACTCTGTCCGGCATGTGCTACTAAAAGAAAGTAGTGCAGACTCATATTTGCAACCGGGTTGCATCGGAAAAAGTTTACTTTTGTTTCAAACAACAGAAAATGAAGAAATATTTATCCATATTATTTGTACTGATAGCCTCTTTCTATCTGGCTATCTACTCTTATATCCCGCACCAGCACGGAGATAAGAGCGCGATCAATATGGAGATAACTGATTCTTCCGGAACCGGAGATCATACTTCCGATCCAAATCCTTTTCACAAAGATTTTTGCAGTGTTGACCATCATACACAAGAAGCCAGAACCATCACGCTGAATAAATTCATTGGAAATACTCTTCCTTTTTCGGCATGGTATGCACTTCCTGTATTGTGGGAAAACCTGCTTATACTCCTTACTCCGTCTGAACCGGCTCTCTTTCCGTCGGGACAGATCTGTATGCTCTATGTTTCAGTCATAGGGCATATACGCGCATTGCGTGCACCTCCCTGTCTTTAATCTCTCTTCCTGTTTATATCCGGACTGATTTAAAGTTACGCGAAAAATGGATGTAATCCTCTGTTTTCCCGTATCCTGACTCTTCGTATCCGGCATATTACTGACTGTATCGGGTATACAGTTATCCAATTTTGATATCTATCCATTCAATACATTATGAATCATGAAAAAAAATATTCTATCTATAGCAGCCATTGTGCTCTTTTCGGTCGTTTTCTTTAGTTGCAATGAGAAGCATTCTGACAATGACGGGCATGATCACGGACAGGAAACGAATGCAAAAGCCGATAACCACGACCACGAGGAAGGTCTGATCTCATTTAGTGCCAAACAGGCTGAATCAGCCGGACTGCAACTCGAGACCGTAAAACCTGAAACGTTCAGTCAGGTGATCAAAACAAGCGGACAGGTACTTTCGGCACAAGGTGACGAAGTTACAATCGTAGCCGCTTCAAACGGTATTATTTCGTTTGCCGGAAACTCTCTGGCTGAAGGAAGTGACATACGTGCCGGAGAAACAATTGCGCGTATCTCCGCTAAAAATCTGGTTGACGGAGATCCCTATGTTAAGTCCAAAATTGCTTTCGAAACAGCTCAGAAAGAATTTGAACGGGCTCAGAGTCTGGTAGAGGATAAAATCATATCTGCGAAAGAATTCGAACAGACTAAATTAAAATACGAAACAGCCAAAGCGGCTTATTCCGGTGTTGCAAACAGATCTAATGGCAGTGGTATTGCCATTACATCTCCCATCAGCGGCTTTCTGAAAAGCAAACTGGTCAGTCAGGGTGAATTTGTTTCGGTCGGTCAGCCCGTTGCCGTTATCTCTCAGAACAAAAGACTACAACTGCGTGCAGAGGTTTCCGAAAAATATTTCAATGACCTGAAAAGTATTGCCGGAGCTAACTTCAAACTGCCTTACAGCGACCGTCTTTATAAACTGAGTGATCTGAACGGGAAACTATTATCCTTTGCAAAGGCTTCTGCTCAAAATTCGTTTTATGTTCCCGTTACCTTCGAATTTGATAATATCGGCGATATCATCCCCGGTTCTTTTGCTGAAGTCTATCTCTTGTCTACACCTAAAAATCAGGTGATAAGCGTGCCTGTAACTGCACTGACTGAAGAGCAGGGTGTGTATTTCGTGTACATTCAGGTTGAACCTGATGAATACCGGAAACAGGAAGTTAAAACCGGAATTGACAATGGCGAGCGTGTTGCTGTTCTTTCCGGATTGAAAGAAAACGATAAGGTAGTAACGCAGGGGGCTTATCAGGTTAAACTGGCTGCCACATCTTCAGTTTTACCGGAAGGACATTCACATAATCATTAACCGGAGGAGAGATACTATGCTAAATAAAATCATACAATTTGCATTAAACAACCGTCTTGTCGTATTAATCGGATCTGTATTGCTCCTGATTGGCGGGACATATACGGCTGAAAATATGGAGGTAGATGTGTTCCCCGATCTGAATGCACCTACGGTTGTAGTTATGACCGAAGCTAAAGGAATGGCTCCGGAAGAGGTGGAGAGACTTGTTACATTTCCGGTTGAGACTGCCGTAAACGGAGCAACGGATGTGAGACGCGTCCGCTCATCATCTACAACAGGATTCTCAATCGTCTGGGTTGAGTTTAACTGGGGGACAGATATATACAAAGCCCGCCAGATTGTGTCAGAAAAACTGGCCGTGGTAGGCGAATCATTACCCGCAAATGTAGGAAATCCTACTTTAGGACCTCAATCGTCTATACTGGGAGAGCTGATGATTATCGGGCTTACGGCAGACAGTACTTCCATGCTGGATCTGCGAACGCTTGCCGACTGGACAATACGTCCCAGACTATTATCTACGGGCGGTGTAGCTCAGGTTACAGTTCTCGGAGGCGACATCAAAGAGTTTCAGGTATTACTTGATCCTCAGAAGATGCGTCATTATGATATCTCTCTGAATGAAGTATCAGATGCTTTAAATAATTTAAATCAGAATGCTTCCGGAGGAGTCCTTTATGAATACGGTAATGAATATATTATACGGGGAGCTATTTCCACAAACAATACCGGAGAGTTGGGTAAAACTGTTATCAAAAATGTTAACAATACTCCGCTCCTGCTCGAAAACATAGCCGATATCCGTATCGGAGCTAAGACTCCGAAGATGGGGATTGCTTCAAACAAAGGCAAACAGGCTGTTCTGATGACTATTACCAAACAGCCTAATACCAGCACTATTGAGCTGACGAAAAAGCTGGATTCGTCTATCGCAGAGCTGCAAAAGTCATTGCCCGCCGATGTAAAAATTGACACGGAGATATTCCGCCAGTCACGCTTTATTGACAATTCCATCAGCAATATTCAGAAATCTTTGTTTGAAGGTGCCATATTTGTCGTAATCGTTTTGTTCTTCTTCCTGATGAACGTACGCACGACCATTATATCACTGGTTACTATCCCTTTATCGTTGCTTGTATCCATCATTACACTGAAACTCATGGGACTTACCATCAATACAATGAGTATTGGCGGTATGGCTATCGCCATCGGTTCACTGGTAGATGATGCCATTGTGGATGTCGAAAATGTGTATAAACGTCTCAAAGAAAACAGGCTGAAACCGGTTGAAGAGCAAAAGAGTGTGCTCAGCGTGGTTTTTGAAGCATCCAAAGAAGTACGTATGCCCATTCTTAATTCAACTTTCATTATTGTCGTGAGCTTTATCCCCCTATTCTTCCTTTCGGGAATGGAAGGACGGATGCTCGTTCCGCTGGGTATTGCATTTATCGTAGCCTTGTTTGCCTCAACAATCGTTGCACTTACTCTTACCCCCGTTTTATGCAGCTACCTGCTAGCCAAAGGTTCTGACAAAGATATGAAGGAACCTTTCGTGGCCCGCTATCTGAAAAAATGGTATGCACTGGCTCTGGATTGGGCCATACAGAAAAAGAAACTGGTTTTAATCGCTACGGGAGTAGTCGGTTTACTGGCAATCATCACTTTCTTCTCGTTAGGCCGAAGCTTCCTGCCTTCCTTTAACGAGGGTTCGTTTACGATTAACGTGAGTACCCTTCCGGGCATCTCTCTCGAAGAGTCGGACAAAATCGGACGGAAAGCTGAAGAGATACTTCTTACCATCCCTGAAATTCAGACCGTAGCCCGTAAAACAGGACGTGCCGAACTTGACGAACATGCTTTAGGTGTAAACACATCGGAAATTGAAGCTCCGTTTAAGCTGGATAAAAGAGATAAAGAGGAGGTACTGAATGAGATGCGGGATAAACTGAAAGTATTATCCGGAGTAAATATTGAAATCGGACAACCTATCTCACACCGGATTGATGCAATGCTTTCGGGTACAAAATCCAATATTGCAATCAAACTGTTTGGTCCGGATCTGAATAAATTATATACCATCGGTACCGGAATAAAAGCTGCTGTATCCGGAGTAGAAGGTATAGCCGATCTGAATGTCGAACAGCAGGTCGAACGTCCTCAGCTGAAGATTACACCTAAACGTGAAATGATGGCCAGATATGGCATCACACCTGCTCAGCTGAATGAGTTCATAAATATATCACTGGCCGGTGAAGCTGTTTCTCAGGTTTACGAAGGCAACAAGACTTTTGATTTAACCGTAAAGGTTAAAGACGAAGCCCGCGAGACTAAAAAGCAGATCGAAGATTTGATGATCGACAGTAATAACGGGAAAATCCCTTTAGCATACGTAGCAGAAATCACCTCTTCTACGGGACCGAATACCATAAACCGGGAGAATGTATCCCGTAAGATTGTGATATCGGCTAATGTATCGGGACGTGACCTCAGAAGTGTAGTCAATGATATTCAGGAACAAATCAATGCGGATATTGAACTGCCCGAAGGATACCATATTGAGTATGGCGGACAGTTCGAGAGTGAACAGGCTGCATCCCGAACACTGATGATTACATCTGTCTTCTCTATACTTGTTATATTCCTTCTGTTGTACAATCAGTTCAGAAGCGCTAAACAATCAGCAGTAATATTACTGAATTTACCTCTGGCTCTGATTGGCGGTGTTTTCGCACTCTTGTTCACAGACCGTATAATAAGCATTCCTGCCATCATCGGTTTCATTTCTTTATTCGGAATAGCTACCCGCAACGGTATGCTGCTGATTGATCGCTACAATGAACTCCGTAAAGAAGGATTAAGCATCATGGACAGCATCCGCACAGGCTCTCTGGACAGGCTTAACCCGATTGTGATGACTGCTCTCACATCTGCGCTGGCACTGATTCCTTTAGCTGTAGGTGGCGACCTTCCGGGCAATGAAATTCAGAGTCCGATGGCCAAAGTAATTCTTGGCGGCCTGTTAAGCTCCACCATCCTGAATGGATTTATTATACCTATTGTTTATCTCTATATTTCGAAAAAAGATAAAACAGAAGAAGAAATCCAATGACTATTCTTAAAACATGACTGATATGAAAACTACAATAATAACCATTATAGCCACATTGCTCCTTCCTTTGGGAGCAATGGCTATGACAGAAGGTTTTGAACCGGTTCTTACTGAAATCGAAAAAAACAACTCTACATTAAGTGCTCTCCGGGAAGAAGCCGGAGCAAATAAGCTAAATAATCTGACCGGGCTGACTCTGGCAAATCCGGAAGTAGAGTTTAATTATCTCTGGGGAAGCCCTTCTGAGATAGGATCCCGCAAAGATTTCTCCGTTACGCAGACTTTTGATTTTGCCACCCTGCTCGGATATAAAAGAAACGTAGCTGAGAGACAAAACAATCTGATTGATCTTCAGTTAAAACAGGAACGTCTTAACATCCTGCTGGAAGCAAAGAAGAACCTGATCGATCTGGTCTATTACAATGGATTGCGAAAAGAATTAACCACCCGGTTAAATTATGCACAATCTCTGGCTGATGCCTACAATGAACGATTGGAAAAAGGCGATGCCAATATCCTGGAAGTAAATAAAGTAAAGCTAAATCTCACCTCTACACTCAACGAGCTGAGAAGAGTTGAAATAGAGAGAGAAAGTTTACTGAACAACCTGAAGCGGCTTAACGGAGGTATTCCTCTCAGCTTCGAAGAAAACAGCTATACCCGGGAGGTGCTTCCTCCTGATTTTGACTCCTGGTATCAGGTTGCAGAAGTTAAGAATCCCGTACTACAGTATGTCCGCGGAGAAACAGATCTTGCGAATGAAGAAGTCAAACTCAGCAAATCCAAAGGACTTCCCTCCTTCTCCACCGGATATGCTATGGAGAAGACTCTCGGACAGAATTATCAGGGAATATCCTTCGGCATATCCATACCGTTGTGGGAAAACAAAAATCGGGTAAAACAGGCCAAAGCCTCAGTCCGTGCCTCTCAGAGTAAGGAGAAGGATGTCAGATTACAGTTCTACATGTCTCTTTCGGGATTATACGACAAAACCAGAGGATTACAGAAAGTAGCCCTGGATTACTCGGCATCACTAGCCAGTCTGAACAATTCAGCGCTGTTGCAGAAAGCACTAAACAGCGGCGAAATATCTCTGCTTGATTACATCGTAGAAAACGGATTGTATTACGATGCTGTCAATCAGGCTCTTCAGGCCCAGAGAGATTATGAAATATCATTGGCCGAATTACAGGTCTTTGAGTTGTAAGTAGTGAAAGTGAAACGCCGGATAAACAGAGTTGCGAACTTCAGACGCAGGTTCGATAAAAACAGAAACAAGGCAATCACACATACGAATAGATGAAAGCTAATATACGTATAGCTACTTGCAAATGAAAGTTTGCTACTTGCAAAACTTATTTTGCTACTTGCTAATTTCAGTTTGCTACTTGCAAACCAACATGATCTCATGCTGTTGGAAATTTGCTTAAGAGAAATTCGAAATTCTCTTAAGAGAAAATGGAAAACCACTTAAGAGAATCTGCGGAAGCTCTTAACTCTCTTCAGGAAAACTATACACAGAGTTTTGCAGTTTGAATTGCAACCATTTGCAACCGCACAGCCAAAGGAGGTGTAAGTGTTTGTTATATAGTATTTTGATGGATATTAAAAAGGTTGCAATTGAGGTTGCAATTGGTTGCAATTGGTGACGATTGGTTGCAATTGAATTTCTTGAATTGCAACCCGTATCGTATTGTTTAACAGCATGTTATACATGGTTGCAAATGGTTGCAATTGAAATCAGGAAAATTTGTGTGCAGATGTTTTTCAGGCTTATTACACTTATCTAAGATATCGCGGAGACGCTTACCCTTTATTTTATACACAGAGTTTTGAGTTTTGAATCGACACAATCAGCACTTTTGGATTAAATAAATGATTAACAGGTGCATAAGTGTGCTGATTCACCTCAAATGAATCAGCACTGCGAGCTCCAATTAGCACACGTATCAGCACACTTACCGTTGGCGTATATACCTGATTACTAACAGATAACAACACAAAGGTACTGATTGTGCTGATAGTGCTGATTGAAAATCAAACTTTATGTGCGATCAGCTTTATTCCCGTATTTGCCTGCCACGAAATACGTATATCTCAGTCACGAAGTACGTATTTCTCTGCTACGAAGTACGTATTTCTTTCCATTAAAATACGTATTTCCAGGCGTACAAATACGTATTTCGTTGAGCAGAAACACGCATCTCTGTATCGTCCTGAATTTAGTATTATCGCCAGATTGAACTTGCAATGCATTGCAGACTGAATTCGTAATTAGTTTCCTTATCTGTCAACCTTTTCAGTAAAAGTCACGGCATGCAAATGCGGATGACTTTTCATACGTACTACTTAGAAAGTTCATTTAAAATAACTTGCGCGTTCTTAAGTATGAAAATATATTTTCATTTAAATGATCTTGTACGTTCATAGGAATGAACGCGCACGTTTATACGGTTGAAAATACAGACTATCCTTTCGTTTACAATAAATACAATACATGAAGTTTTTGATTTTCATTTGCCATCATTTGCCATACGCGCCAAAAAACTACATAAATACCTAACTATCAGCGTTATATATTATGGCAAATACTATGGCAATTCATGGCAAATGAATTTGATTTGCCATAGCATTTGTCATATCAATTGCCATACGTTAACTAATTATTATCCAGTTTATTATCTATAAAAATAGATCCCAATGGCAATTGATGGCAATTAAAAACAAAAAACTCTGTGTATCGTTTTTCAGGATCGGTGAGGCAACTTGTAGAAACGATTCTCATTGCTATTTTTTCTGTTCTTTTACGCCGAAGGTGTAATTTGTCTGTAACCGCGTTTTGAATCCTGAATCGGAACGGATGAAGGATTCAAAGCGTGGCTCATTGTCAGCCTGCACCACAACCCCGAAGGTGGTTGTTTGTGAAGAAAACTGACAATGAAATACGGATCAACGGATAAACTCGGTTGGTCTGAAAGCTACACAAACAACCACCTTCGGGGTTGTAGAGGTAGAGGATGATCGCTTTCCGGGGGTTGAAACAATCAAACTCCTGCGGAGGATTGTTTCAACCCCCGGTTACAGACAAATTATCCTTTCAGGATAAAAAAATAAGACTCCTTGTCTCTATTTTGTTATGAATACAATCGGTGAGACAACTTGTAGATGCGATTCTCATTGCTATTTGTTTTGTTCTTTTACGGCGAAGGTGTAATTTATCTATAACTGCATTTTGGATCCTGATTGAGAACGGATGAGGAATTCAAAGCGTGGCTCATTGCCAGCCTGCACCACAACCCCGAAGGTGGTTGTTTGTGAAAATAACTGACAATGAAATACGAACTCTACCAACGGTGTTTATCCGCTGATCCCGAAATCCGGGGCTAACCCTAAAAAAAAGGCATAAAAAAAAAGACTTCCCGAATGAGAAGTCTTTTCTGTGGTGCCACCAGGAATCGAACCGGGGACACAAGGATTTTCAGTCCTTTGCTCTACCAACTGAGCTATGGCACCAAAAGAGATAATAAAAATTGTGGTACCACCAGGAATCGAACCGGGGACACAAGGATTTTCAGTCCTTTGCTCTACCAACTGAGCTATGGTACCTTATCGCTTTTGCACTGCAAAGATATGGAGAATAATCGGATCTGCAAAGCTTTTGCAATAAAAAAAAGGGCATGCACAGACACTTTACCTGCCTTTGCATACCCATAGTTTTAATTTCCAACGATATAGAACAAGAAAAAAAATATTTATTTATTCATCAGTTTGTGTGTTATCTGATGGATTTCCTTTTGTTTTGACAACTTTATCTGTAATGTATACCGTAAAGATCGGGAACATCATCATCCCGATAGAAGCTAAGAGCACGGACATTATTTTTCCGCCGGTGGTCATTGCGTAGATATTTGAACCGACTGTAGTCACATCCATAAAAGCCCACCACATAGCATCTCCAATAGTAGTTACTCCCGGATTAGTGCCTTTTTCCAATGTGTAGAAAAGAAGAGTACAAAAATAAATCATTGCCAGCATCATTATCAGATATGTGAAAAATAAACTGGTTGCTTTATTATTTGTCAGCCATGATGTTATTATAAACAATGCATATCCACCTCTGACAAGGGGAATCATCTTTAAGAAATAATATACATGCGGTTCTACCTGTGTGCCACTAAATGCAATAATATTCAAATAAGGAATGGCTACCAGAAGAAATATAAATCTATTTTTGAAGTATGACCATTTCTCTTTTGTCAGAATTAATCCGACAAAGAAGTCGGCAAGAAAGATCATACAGATACCTAACTGTACCCTCAGATAAGTCTTTTTAGGTACATCAGGGATAAACTGAAACATCTCAAGCGAAACAGCACCTATAAGAAATAAGCTCGTCAATATCACAAACAAGTGAAGAATCTTCATTATCAAAGGAATATCTTCTCCTTTAGTCGAAAAAAAGTTCATTGGTCCAGAGTTTTAAGAATGTATTATTTATTATCTGTATAGTATCTTTTGTCCATTCCCACACTAAATGTATTGCGGGAGAAATAGAGTAATACAGAGAACAGTACTCCCAGAATTGCATTAACAAGGAATGAGTCACGGCTGGTTGTTAAATGGAATATATCCTGTAAGGCCTGTATTATAACAGGGAAAAGGAGAATTGCCAGATAATTCATAGACATAACGATACCCAGAATAAGCGTTGTGGTTTTGCGGGTTGAGATATCTGAGGCTTTCTCATATACAATGGGTTGCATGGCGCCATAACCAAGTCCTGTCAGAACACAACCCAATGTAATAAGAAATACATTTGTGCTGAAGTATATAACAATCAGCCCCGAGAATATAAAGATACTACCCACTATGTTTGTATTATTCTTCAATACCCCAATCACTTTGTTCAGGAATAATCCGGGAAGCATGATTGCCAGAAACAGAATAGAAATCATTGTTCCCGAAGCCGAACTGTCCATTTTCTCTGCTTGCATAAGATAAGGCAGATTAAATGTAACGGTTAGTACCATATAAGTTATAAAGAAATAGATTCCTACTAAACGCATTACATTCTTAGGTTTTATTCCTTTGACGGCGGGTTCATCCGGTGCTGAATCTGACGAAGGCACCTCACCTGCTCTTATTGAATCTTTCAACTCACTTTTCTTGTTAGCTTTAAGAATTAGCAAAAGGGAGGCAAGAGGAAGCATATATACAATAAAAGGAAGATGCCAGTTTACATCGGCCAGAATACCGGCAACAAAAGTAGCAACGACCAGTGTCACATTGGTAATAGAAGAACTTATACCTAATTGAGACACACGATACTTTCCTTCAAAGATTGTTGCAATCAAACTTGTAGATAACGGTATAACGATTCCGGCTCCGGCTCCCAGAAGACAACCGATAAGAATAAGCCAGAACATACTGTCGGCAAAGAAATACAATACAGCACTTAACAGATAGATAGACAAACCGATAACTACCAGCTTGATTTTCCCTCCACTATCAGCTATACGTCCGGACAGAAGTATAAACGGAATGATTAAAAGCGACGGTAAAGATGTAAGCATATCTATTTCCATATGAGATACTTTAGGAAAAATGGTATCCAGTTTTCCTAATATCGGGGATATAGCTAAGCCCGGAAGTGAAGTTACTGCTGAAATAGACCAGACAGCCAGCAGTGTAAACAAAGAGATGGTTCCTCTTCCTGTATTTATTTTCATAGTTTGATTATTAATAAAGTAAATCCATTCGTAACAACTATGAATATAACACGAGAGATAAGAGTTTGTTTAGATAAAATTGTTGATTAATACAGGAAACAGAGCAGTAAAAAAGCAAAACAGTGTTCCTTTTTGTTATCAGTTCCGATCAGGGAAGATGCTTACATAATGGCTGATAAAACGATGAGCCGGAACTAGCTATAACATCCTTCAGAATACCGGCATAAGTATTCCCGAAGTCCTGATCGCCGCGAATGACACTATTTTTTAACAGAGCATAGACTTTGATCAATTCATAATTTATAAGTGCTTTGAAGAGAAGTGAGACATCCACAGCATCATGTAGCTCTTTCTGCTGAAGCTGCGAATACATATCGAGTAAAACAGGTAGAAAAACCGGATTAGGAAAAACCTCTACTGCTCTTAGTGCACGATTAACATCGGTAGAATAGCTACGCTTAAGTTCTGACATAATGAGATTTACATCCTGTTCCTGCTGATATCTGGCCAGGTATTCTAAAGCATCTTTGCGTCTTTCTTTATTATATATCTCGCGGATTCTCGGATAATGCGCTTCTTGAGGTGAGAGGCGATTCATCACATCACTGATACATATAAGTTTGTTTGTTTTATCATAGAGGATTGTACTATCAATTTTATTCTTTTCGGTTTCGGAGAGAGACGGATATAAAAAATGAACATAAAAATCTCCTACTTTCCGCCGGCTGCATTTATCATCCGATTTCACATCTACTTCGGCAGCATCTTTCAGGTGAGATACTAACAGAGAATATTTATCAACTGTTTCTCTTTCCGATGCAATCATTACTCCGTAGACACGCACATGAGGTTCTAATGATTTCGTTAGCTGCATTACCTCCTCGTCTGTCGCAAGCTGGCGAACCTGACCGAATACGTGATATTCGGGAGTCATCACATCACGAGAATCAAAGATATTCCATGCGATTTGTGTTTTCCCCGACAGATTCTTCATCAGATCGGCCACTTCAGCAGACAGGCTTGGGCTTAGCATATAACTTCTCACCACCACTACCGTCAGCAGAATAACAACAAACACACCTAGTTTCCATATATTTTTCATAGTCAGAGCTTTTACGATATCAGAACAAAACAGATAATCAGAAAACCATCCCGGAATATACGTATTTTACAATTCCAGACCAGAGTGATCTCTTAATGTAGTTTCGCAAAACTATTTATTTTTTTCCGGAAATATACATTTTTACCTGTTTTTTCATCTTCCTCCCGAACTATTATCTGGACAGAGATATTTTTTAATGATACCAACTCAACTATCTAAGGATTTCATTGTTTTATCTATGACCTATTCAAATTAAATCTTAACTAATAATAATAAATTATGGCTACAAAACCATCCACTACGGCTAAGATCGGGGTAATGACCTTAGCAATTATGAACATTACTGCAGTTGTCAGCCTCCGCGGACTGCCTGCTGAAGCTGAATACGGACTCAGCTCTGCTTTCTATTATCTCTTCGCTGCTATTTGTTTTCTAATCCCGACAGCTCTGGTTGCGGCTGAATTAGCTGCCATGTATCAGGACAAACAAGGAGGGGTTTTCAGATGGGTAGGTGAAGCTTTTGGCGAAAAACTCGGCTTCCTGGCTATCTGGCTTCAATGGGTTGAAAGTACAATATGGTATCCGACTGTTCTTACTTTCGGTGCTGTTTCTCTGGCTTTTATAGGAATGGATCAGACAGCAGATATGTCTCTTGCAAGCAATAAGATTTATACGCTTGTTGTTGTTCTGATTATATACTGGTCGGCTACTTTCATTTCCCTTAAAGGTATGGGATGGGTTAGTAAGGTGGCTAAAGTCGGAGGTATGGTTGGAACAATTATTCCGGCAGCCTTATTAATTATCCTTGCAGGTGTTTATCTGGCAATGGGTGGAAAATCTGAGATGAATTTTGACAGCAACTTCTTCCCTGATTTCACTAAATTCAATAATCTCGTTCTTGCATCAAGTATTTTCTTGTTTTATGCCGGTATGGAGATGATGGGTGTGCACGTAAAAGATGTGGAAAATCCATCCAAGAATTATCCGAAAGCTGTATTTATCGGAGCATTTGTAACTGTACTTATCTTTGTACTGGGTACATTCTCTTTAGGAATTATCATTCCGCAGAAAGATATAAATCTGACACAAAGTTTACTTGTAGGATTTGACAACTACTTTAAATTTATCCATATGTCCTGGTTGTCTCCGGTTATTGCTGTAGCTTTAGCTTTTGGAGTACTTGCGGGAGTACTGACATGGGTAGCCGGTCCTTCAAAAGGTATTTTCTCTGTAGGTAAAGCTGGTTATTTACCTCCGTTTATGCAGAAAACAAACAAAACAGGAGTACAAAAAAACATCCTTTATATTCAGGGTGCAATCGTTACTCTTCTAAGTTTACTATTCGTTGTAATGCCAACCGTACAAACATTCTACCAGATACTTTCACAGTTGACAGTATTACTATACCTTATTATGTATATGCTGATGTTTGCTGCTGCGATTGCATTGAGATATAAACAAAAAAATCTGGCTCGCCCTTATCGTATCGGTAAAAATGGCAATGGATTAATGTGGTTCCTTGCAGGTCTTGGTTTCTGCGGATCATTACTGGCTTTCGTATTAAGCTTTATTCCTCCTGCTCAAATACCAAGTGGTAGTCCGACCGTATGGTATGGTGTTTTATTCGCCGGATGTATATTGGTAGTTGGTGCTCCTTTCGTGATACTGGCTGCGCGTAAACCTTCCTGGAAAAATCTGACTGATGGAGAACAATTCGAACCATTCAGCTGGCAGATAAAAGAAGATAATACTTCTGCAAATAACAAATAACAAATAACAAATAACAAATAATAAATAAAAAATAACAAATAAAAAAAAGAGGGTGTCTCATAAATCGAGACACCCTCTTTTTTTTATTTTAAAATGGTAAATCATCTGATGGCATATCATCAGATGAAGGAAAAGGTGTATTTGCCGGAGCAGCTGCAGGTACTGCCTGTTCCTGAGCATAATACTGAACAGGCTGCTGAGCAACACCCTTTTCAATTTTCCATGCTTTAACATCAGTGTACCAGCGTCCGTTATATTCACGACTCTCTACATCAAATGAAATAACGACTTCGTCTCCGATAGCTACAGGATACTGATCAATTTTATCACCCCACATGTTGAAACATACTTTCTTAGGATACTGATCTAATGTTTCCAAAACATAGTCCTGTTTTTTCCACTCTCCATTACGGCCCTGTCCCGTTTGCAATGGTAGTAAAGCAATTATTTTTCCTCTTAATTCCATAATTATATTATTAGTTTTTCTACTTCAAAGATAAAGAAAAGATTGTGATCATGGTCCAGAAATTATCAGGATTCTGATTTTTTCATTTCAAGCCGGAAACAAAAAAAGCGACTCTACTGAGTCGCTTTTAATAACAGGGTGAATGATGGGTTTCGAACCCACGACCTTCGGAACCACAATCCGACGCTCTAACCAACTGAGCTACAATCACCGTTTTTGCTTAATTGCACTGCAAATATATGGCATTTTTATCAGATGCACAAATCAAAAAGTTGATTAAGCAGCACAATTAAGCAATATTAATAATTACAGTTTTCACCTCATCCTACTAAGACTTTGGGAACAAACCACTTACTCTGAGATATCCATTTCATCCAGAAGATACCCTGCACCGGCAAATTTATCAATGATAAACAAAACATAGCGCACATCAACGATAATCGACCGCTGGAAGTCCGGTAGATATTGAATATCTCCGCCAACACCTTCCCAGTTACGGTCAAAATTTGTTCCGATTAACTCGCCGTTCGCATTCAGAACAGGGCTTCCTGAATTTCCACCCGTAGTGTGAGTTGTTGCGGCAAAAGCAACAGGTTGTTTTCCTTCACTGTTGGCATATCTGCCAAAATCACCTTTTGCATACAGTTCTTTGAGTTTCGGACTAACAACAAACTCCCAGTTTGTGGAGTCTTCCTTATCCATAACTCCGTCAAGTGTAGTCTGGTGCTCATAATATACAGCATCTGTCGGTTTATAACCATTTACCTGCCCGTACGTAATTCTTAACGTAAAGTTCGCATCTGGAGCATAACTCAATTCGCCTTTCATTTCCAGAAGACCTTTCACATAGCTTCTGTGAGCTTTTGCAAACTCCAGATCATAACCTGCCAATGCACGTTTTATAGCCTCATGCTCTTCCTTAATTGATTTTGAGAATAAGTACAACGGATCATTCCGTAAAACCTTAGCTCCCGGTTTATTCAGAAATTTATGGAATCGCAGAGAGTCTGTAAATATTGATTTTGAAAAGAGATAATTAACACCTCTCTCACAATTCCCTTCAGCTCCCTCCTGAAATGAATCAAAATATACCGGGCGTTTCCCTTCAGGAACAGACTTCAGATACTCACAAAGCAGAACTTTTGATATCTTTTTATCAACATCCGGAGAATAATCCTTATTATTCAGCTTATGATAGGCTTTAGTAAGAGAGGATAATTCTTTATTTAATAATGGCTTATTCTTTGTGTCCAGAGCGAACAGCAAAGAGTCAAAGTCAAAATTAACAGAAGTCCATTCCATCCCTCGCAACAAAGCCTCTTCTAGCATTGCTTTCCGATAGCGCAAATCGGCTCTGCTAGCAACAATAGACTCTAATGAATCTAAGGCAGCTATATATTCGTGCTTATTATTACTTAAAGACCATTGTCTCAGAGAGTCCTGAATCGATGATTTATTATCCTTAAAATTACGTTTGTTTATAGCCCAGCTAGCTCCGATAGCATTCTTATATCCATTTGTTGAGCCGGCATATTTGCTGGCATACTGTATGCGCACTTTCGGATCGTTCAGCATCTCTTCCAGCATTGCACGCTGACGAAGGTCTCTGATACGAATACGAACTTCATTATCTATTTTCTCGCGCTCATCTACTTCCCAGGATGTATAAAACTTATTCGTAGTTCCCGGAAAGCCCATAACCATAGCATAATCTCCCGGCTGAACACCTTTCAGCGAAATTTTAAAGTAATTCTTAGGACGAAGCGGTACATTATCCGCAGAATACTCAGCAGGCTCTCCATTTTGATCAGCATAGACTCTGAAGAGAGAAAAATCGCCTGTATGTCTTGGCCACATCCAGTTATCTGTATCTGCTCCGAACTTACCAACAGATGACGGTGGAGCTCCTACCAGACGAACGTCAGAATACACCTTTTTGGTAAACATATAATATTTATTACCTCCGAAGAATGGTTTAATCTCCACCTCAATACCTTTTCCTTCAGCAAGTTTATCTTTGCCATATTTCAATTTCGCCAGCTCATTCAGATATTTAGGAGAGAGAAAATTCATACTGTTGGGATCATCATCCTTTTGCAGCTCATTCTTTACATAGTCCGTAACATCCTCTATTGCTTCAATAAAAGTAACAGTCAGACCCGGATTAGGCAGCTCTTCTGATTTATTCATTGCCCAGAAGCCATCTGTCAGATAATCATTTTCTACACTACTATGCTGTTGTATCTGACCATAACCACAATGGTGATTGGTTATCAGCAGGCCCTCGGGAGAAATCATTTCACCTGTACACCCACGCCCAAAGATCACAACACCATCCTTCAGTGAAGCAGAATCCGGATTATAAATATCCGTAGCTTCCAGTTTTAAGCCCAGACGCTTCATATCCTCAAACTTCTGTTGCTTAATTAATGGCAAAAGCCACATTCCTTCATCGGCTTTTCCCGGTAAGATTGAAAGCAAACAAATTGCAAAAAGAACAATTCTTCTCATTGTTATTATTTTTTGTATTAAGAGATTAACGCATTAAAAGAGAATTACAAATATATAAAAAGCTTATCATTGAAAATACAGACCATAGTGCATTTCGGAAAAATATATCACAAAAGGAATATTTTGACTAAACAAAATATCAGTTATTCTGTTTTATTGATATAACGCAACTAACCTAAACCTAACTATAAATTTAAAATTATGATTACTAAAATAGCCATTTCTCAAATCAAAGCAGCGCTTAATGAAGCCTATGAGAAATTTAAAGATAACAAAGACGGAGCAAATGCAAATTACATACCGTATCTTGCGAATATCCCGTCTGATCTTTTTGGCTTAGCTATTTGCTTTCCAAATGGAGAAGTATATGAAGTAGGTGATACAAATTATGCTTTTGGTATTGAATCTGTATCGAAAGTTCATACAGCTGTTTTAGTTCTTCGTCAATATGGTGCTCAGGAATTACTTAATAAAATCGGAGCTGATGCTACCGGCTTACCTTTTAATTCAATTTATGCCATATTACTTGAAAACGATCATCCTTCAACACCATTGGTAAATGCAGGAGCAATCAGCGCCTGTAGTATGGTAAATCCATCCGGAAATTCTGATGGTAAATGGAAAGCTATTGTAGACAACATTACAGATCTTTGCGGAAGTGCACCGGAACTTATTCAGGAATTATACAAATCTGAATCTGACACAAATTTCAACAATAAAGCAATTACGTGGTTGTTGAAAAACTATGGCCGGATTTATGACAATCCTGACATGGCTCTTGATTTATACACGCGTCAGTGTTCATTAGGAGTTACAGCCAGACAACTTGCTGTTTCGGGAGCGACAATTGCTAACAACGGAGTAAATCCTGTAACTAAAAAGCAAGTTTTTGATGCCTCACTTACGCCTAAAATTACATCTTTAATTTCAACTGTTGGTTTTTATGAACATACCGGAGACTGGATTTATGAATCCGGTATTCCTGCTAAAACCGGAGTTGGAGGTGGTATCATGGGAGTATTACCAGGTTTATTTGGTATTGCATCGTTTGCTCCTCCTTTAGATGGTGCCGGCAATTCTGTCAGAGGACAGCTTGCCATCAAATATTTCATGAACAAACTAGGATTCAACATGTTTGCAGCAGAAAAATTTGAAATAGATTATGATCTCTAAATAGATTGCATTAGATAGATTTGATTGATTTTCCAAAGGACGTTAAGAAGCAATTAACGTCCTTTTTTTGTTTTTTTAGTTCAAAATAGCTGATATTCATATTTTTTTATCTTCATTTGCCTGTCAGGTCATCCCGGCTTAAATAAAGTCAGGTACCATTTCATAGATACCGGTTCCCGTCTTAACGACAGTGGATTTTCATTATCTGTTCACTTGAATACAAAGCACATGAAACATTCATTTCAATTCATACTGCTTTCTCTGTTTTTTTCGGCTAATTACTCCACGGCTTATGCTCAGGAAGATAAGAAGGAGTTCCCCCTGAATACCGAAAAAAAACCTCTGATCATGAATAATTCCGGATTAGACTCTCTTCGTATGCCTGTTCATCTGCAACCATTTATCGACAGACTTGATTTAATTGACAAATCATCATTACTTAATATAAAAGAAAGCGATAATGAGCTGTTTCGTTTGCCTTCTGATACGTCTTATTATATGAGAAGAATAACCCTTCTAAGAATGTTCCATAATCCCCAAAGCGAGAAATATGGAAAAGAACATACAAAGATGTACAAAAACAATATACCTGATAAGTTCAGAGACTACCTGAAAGACACGAGACCGGCTGTATTATTTAGCGGTTGTCTGGACCCGGTTGAGGCTATTCGAAATTACAAAAAAGAAATGCGGGCACGTAAGGTCAGAGAAATATTAGGAAAACTAAAAGAAATAAAGGAAAAAGACAGTTGCCATATAATCCCTTTACCCGGAACATTACAAACGGCATCTGAGCATTCTTCTGATTCAGTAACAAATGAATTTACCGGGACTTTTGAAAAGAATTAAAATTGATAATGACATAGAATATTTACAAAATACTTAGCATTGCTCAAGAAGTCAGGGCAATATGAATAAAAAAAGAGGATGTATCAAAATCATATTGATCTGACACATCCTCTTTTTTTATTTATCAGGTTGCTTATTTTTCTACACCTACTAATTCAACTTCAAATACAAGAGTTGAGTTAGGTTTGATTTTATCACCTGCTGCACGATCGCCATAAGCAATATCAGAAGGGATATAAAGTTCATAAACAGAACCTGCAGGCATTAGTTGTAATGCTTCAGTCCAACCCGGAATAACCTGATTAACACCAAATACTACACCTTCACCTTTATCAAACTCAGTACCATCGATAAGCGTACCTTTGTAGTTAACTTTCACACGGTCAGTTGCAGCCGGAGCTTTACCTGTACCTTGTTTGATTACTTTATATTGAAGACCGCTGGCAGTTGTCTGCACTCCTTCTTTAGTTTTATTTTCTGCTAAGAATTTTTCTCCCGCTTCTTTATTAGCGATAGCTTCTGTAGCTGCTTTTTTAGCTTCTTCTTTCTGAGCAGCTGACTGGTAGTTACGGTAGAACTCCATTGCTTGCTCAGCAGACATAGACATTGTTGAATCTCCGTTCAAAGAACGTTTGAAAGCATCGATCAAAACTTTTTTGTTTGGTTCCTGACCTGTTTTAGCTTTCACTTCATAACCTACCTGACCTGCATTTTGCAAAGCGATCACATAAGCTTGTTCTTTATCAAGTCCGGCTTCAAAACCTAAAATAAGAGAATCTTTCTTACCTGGTCCGCCTGGAAGCTGATCCATGTAAGTTTTAAAGTTATTACCTACAATAATACCTAAAGCCATGCTTAAAGAATCCGCATCGCTAGAAGCTTTTGTAGTTGAAGCACCACCATCACAAGATGTAAATGTAGTCCCTAGTGCAGCAGCAGCCAGAGCAAAGATTGCTAACTTTTTCATGTTAATCACAGATTATTATTAATTATTTATTGATTTTAAATTACAGAACTTCTAAAAGCTCAACTTCAAATACTAAAGTACTGAATGGCATGATAGCCTGACCTGCACCTCTTTCTCCGTAAGCTAGCTGATAAGGAATGAAAAGTCTCCAGCGAGAACCTTCTTTCATTAATTGAAGAGCTTCAACCCATCCCGGGATAACCTGATTTACACCAAATACAGCAGGCTCACCTCTTTGTTCAGAGCTGTCAAATACTGTACCATCGATCAATGATCCTGTATAATGACATTTCACCTGACTAGTTGCTGATGGCTGTTTACCTTCGCCATCTTTGATTATTTCGTATTGAAGACCACTAGGCAATGTAACAACAGCTGGATTCTTTTTGTTCTCTGCTAAGAAATCCTCACCCATTTTCTTATTTATTTCCATTTGATGATTTTGCAAATTAGTGAAATAATCATTCATAATTTGTTTTGCTTCATCAAAAGAAATTGCAGGCTCACCACCTTCAAATACTGATTTAACAGCATTTGTAAAATCTTCGACGTTAAGTTCTTTAATACCTGTAGCTTTAAAGTTATTTGCGATGCTTAACCCTAATGAGTAACTAATTTTATCCATTGTAAAAAGTTTTGTTTAAATAAAGGGCAAAAATAATCAAATTATTGAATTGCGTTTTATTTTTGTTTGATTAAACAGTTATGCAGGCATATTCGTTTACTTTTTGAAAAAAAAGAAGTAACAATTCTTGTTTTATCTAACATCTAAAGCTTTAAAGTATGGCTAATAAAAAGAAAATAGTAGTCTTATCCGGTGCTGGCATGAGTGCTGAAAGCGGAATCAAAACATTTCGTGACCATAATGGTTTATGGGAGAATTATAGAATCGAAGATGTTGCCAGTATAGAAGGATGGTATCGCAACCCTTCTCTTATTCTTGATTTCTACAATGAAAGACGCCGCGAATTATTTAAAGCGACACCCAATGAAGGCCATTTAATGATAGCTGACTTAGAAAAAAACTACAATGTTATTGTTATTACTCAGAATGTAGACGACTTACATGAAAGAGCAGGAAGTTCCCGGATTATCCATCTCCATGGAGAATTACTAAAAGCCAGATCTGAGAAGAATGAATCCTTCAAAGTTGCACTTACTCAAGAGCATCCGGAAATCCATTTAGGAGATAAATGTGCTGACGGAGGACAGCTAAGACCCGATATTGTCTGGTTTGGCGAAGCTGTCCCAATGATAGAAAAGGCTATCGAAGAAGTTCAAACAGCAGATATACTGCTTATTATTGGTACTTCCCTTCAGGTATATCCTGCGGCCGGACTCATTAACTATGCACCACGGAACTGTGAGATCTATCTGATTGACCCACAAATCCCCGACTCAGTTTCCCGTGAGAAAGTTCATTGCATACAACAGGGAGCAACAGAAGGAATGAAGACTTTTGTTAATCTCTTGAAAAACAAAGAGTCGTAAATAAACAAAGGGTTAAAGATTCTAAGAATAATCGCTTCACATTAGATTATCGGTGTAATTAATAATGAATTGATTAAATTTGCAATGATTTTAATTATTGCATGGTAACGTTAGATAATCTGATTTTTCTTAAAAAAGGAAAGCTCTGCTTTTAATCAGACTCATCTAATTCTTAAACACATAATCTAAATGAATTTAAACGAAATAGAGATAATGGCTCCTGCCGGTTCTTACGAATCGCTGGCAGCTGCTATCCAGGGGAAAGCTGATTCTATTTATTTTGGAATCGAAGGACTTAATATGCGCGCTAAGTCTTCAAATAACTTTACAATTGAAGATTTACACAAGATTGCAGGAATTTGCAAAGAGCATAACATGAAAAGTTATCTGACTGTAAATACAATTATTTACAATGATGACCTTGAATTAATGCGTAAAATCATTGATGCGGCTAAAGAAGCTGGTATCTCTGCAATTATTGCAAGTGATGTTGCTCCAATGGTATATGCACGCACTATTGGTGTAGAAGTGCACCTTTCTACTCAATTAAATATTACGAATTCAGAAGCTCTAAAATTCTACGCTCAGTTTGCTGACGTTGTGGTTTTGGCACGTGAATTAAATATGGATCAGGTAGCTGAAATTTACAAAGACATCTTAGAACAGGAAATCAAAGGTCCAAGCGGAGAACTGATCCGTATTGAAATGTTCTGTCACGGTGCATTATGTATGGCTGTTTCCGGAAAATGCTATCTGAGTCTTCATGAAAAAAACAAGTCTGCAAACAGAGGTGCTTGTTCACAAATGTGCCGCAGAAGCTATACAGTAACAGAAACGGAAACTGGCGAACAGCTTGAAATAGATAACGAATACATCATGTCTCCTAAAGATTTGAAAACTATTCATTTCTTAGACAGAATGCTGAAAGCGGGTGTACGCGTATTAAAAATTGAAGGACGTGCACGCGGACCGGAGTATGTGCGTACGGTAGTTGAAACTTACAAAGAAGCTGTTACGGCTTATGTAAACAACGGCTTTACTGCTGAAAAAGTAGAGAAATGGGATCACAAGCTATTCACTGTGTTCAACCGTGGATTCTGGGATGGTTATTATCTGGGAAAACGTTTAGGAGAGTGGAGTCCGAACTTCGGTTCTGAAGCTACAAAACGCAAAGTATATATCGGTAAGGGTATGAAATACTTCTCTAACATTGGAGTAGCTGAATTCCTTATGGAAACACAATCATTGAAAGTTGGTGACGAAATTTTGATTACCGGTCCGACAACCGGAGCTGTTTTCATGACCATTGATGAGCTTCGTGTTGACTACAAAGTAGTAAATGAGGCTGTCAAAGGCGATCTGGTTTCATTTAAAGTAAATGATAAAATCCGTCCTTCTGACAAACTTTTCAAATTGGTTAAGAATGAATCTCTTATGGCATAAGAGAGTATTAAATTAAAGTGCGGCTGAAACGGAAGACGGTCAGCCGCACTTTTTTATTTATCTGATTATCTAACGCTAAATTTTAAAACCTTATTTCCATTTCTTAGTACATATACTCCTGAAGCGATATTTGATAACACTTCTGTTTCCTGAATATTATTTCTTAAAAGAATCTGTTTTCCTGATAAATCAAAAACAGCTAATTTTTCATTCTGTTGCAAATTAGAAATAATAATAGTATTCCCATTCTGAACATATCGTATATTCTCTTTTCCTGAAATAAACTGCGATGAAGCTGGTTTTGCTATCCCTAGCCCTTCCCATGTATTGGCTATGCGTAAACCATCTACTATAGCTGAAGGAGATAATGCATTTTGAAGAAAATGAATACCGTTTACTGCTGAGGCTGTTTTATTAATCAGAACAGATTCTTGTTTCGCTGATACCTCCGTTGGCTCACTTCCTAATTCGGGATCTATAAACAGATAAATATTCTCTTTGCGCTCCATCTCTGTTTCACTGGATCTTTCTGTGCTATAATCGATCTTTATCACTAAATGATATGTTACTCCGCATAATAACTCCTGATCGGCATAAACCGCATTTGGAGTGCTTTTATTTAAACCAAAACGAGTGACCCCCAGTTTATAGCTGCCAGGAGAAACAGCCTTTACATATAACTGTCCGTTTCCTCCGCTCTTAAGTCCTAATACAGGATCTTCGACTCTGTTAAATTGCATAATAGGATCCAGTTTCTCACCACCTTCGAGATAGTCAGGCGCATTTTCTACTGACTGGTTTGCAATCTTTGCTTCTGTAACATTTAATAAAAAAGAGAGATAAATCTGGCCATTAATCATCTGACTTGGCTCCATAAATAACGACGATGCTAATCCTCTTAAATTAGCACTTGTAAGTTCCAGAGCATTTCCCTGATTCAAGGACTCATCCAGATTAGCATGCGTAAGGTTTACATCTATAATTTTAGGAGCTGTTCCCTTATCTTTTATGACCCATTTATTTCCTGATTTTTCAGGTATTGCACCACCTGCGTCATATTTAAAATCCTCGATATAAGAAAACGACTTACCATCCTCGTATACAGGAGGAGTATAATTATTTTCCTGAGACATTAAATAAACCGATGTAAACATCAAAAATAAAATTGATAGTAGCATTCTTTTCATAAGATGTAGAATTTAAGTAATTAGTATTTGAATTTTACTGAGATATTATTCTCGTTTAATAATTTCATAATATATACACCTGGATTCCATCCGGATAGATCAATAGATTCGTTATTCTTATATATTGTTTCATGATGTATAATATTCCCTTGCATGTCATAAATAGTGATCAACACCGGCACATGTTCCAATCTGCTTATTTTGAGAATTTTACTTTTACGATCAACTATAACAGATGGTGATTCAATATTATTATTTCCTTGATAACTCTCTTGATTCAACCCACTTATCCAGCTTACAGAAAACGGATAAAAAGTATAACTGCGATAGTCCTGCGTTGTCACATTATTGATACCAGATTCCTCATTTACATTCATTATATAAGGTCTTTCGGAGTAAAACTGATTTTGATAACACAGTTCAATATCAGGCAACAAATATTTTAAATTCTGACCGGTTATTTTCTTACCTGTCGGATTTACAACTAGTATACCTGATTCTGAATCTCCGGATATTCTGAGTCCGTATACATCTGAATCAGAAAATGATATTTGCTGATAATTATTTTTTCCCTTACATGCTTTCATCATTAATCCAAAAGCTATACCTACTGGACCTAATGTCAGAGTTGGTGATTTCTGAATAACATCAGGATCTGCTGATATATGATGATAGAGCATAGATTCAATCATATTTGAACTTTCAAACCATGCCATAGACATTAATACAGACCGAATACCAGATGCCCAGGTTGATATTGCATTATTTTTAGATACGCCATATTCGGTTAACCAAAGTTTTAAATGATCCGGAAGATTCAGATTATTCAGATTGTTTTGTTCCCGCACATAAGTGAGAGCTTCTGCTATAGCTGTTTCTGCGCTTTTGTCATCATGTATCGTTTCCTGACTTCCATAATTCTCACTCAGGTAATGATGCTGAACTATCCCTGAAATACGTGAAGAAAATTCAGCATCTGAATATAAAGCTTCTATTATAGCGGAATTCCATTCATCCCTGCCTTTTGTCCCATATTTAGTCGTACAAAGAATAATATCTATTTCGGGATAGTATTCTTTGATGATTTCACTTAGAATTTTTGAATGTTCAATATACAGCGTGTGATTTCTTGCATATATTGAAGCATGTTCATTATCAAAGTAAAACTCATTGCCGAATTCTATGGCTTCGGGCAAATGTCCCAGTTCTTTAAAAAGAGCTAAAGCATCCAGTATATCCTGTGCCTTCTTCCGCAATGTTGATTCGCTCATAAGCTCTTCTGCTGGTGCATCCAGAGCAATACCTGTTCCGGGAGTCGGACGGGCCATATTAATTACATATATCAACTTTGTATTTTCAGGAAGTCCATTTACACATTGCTCTATAGTAAATTTATATTTAGGCTTCTTTCCACTTCCTTCTATAAATGTACCAGTTCGCCAATCCCAGTAATTAGCCTGTGTACCTGCAGGGTATCTGACCCATGAAGGACTCATCTTATGAATCAGATCCACGAAATCAGGCTCATCCCACGATGGCCCTTCTGTTGATCTGCCATTTAAACCAGTTATAAATGATGATGTATGGATGCTATGTCCAGAATGTTGTGCCATAACCAGACTAAAATTCTGAAACAAAAGGACGATAATACATATATAAAAGATGTTCCGCATATAGTTTCTTCTTAAAATTATAATCAGGATGTCTGATGACTGACATCATCAGAACAATCCTGATTAACAATAAATCACTAACTAGAAAACTTCAAAATCGGCATTGAGCAAATCTTTATCAAGCGAAGATGAGCCTACCATTATACGGAATGTTCCTTTCTCAACACCAAAATTCATAGCTCTGTCATAATAAGCCAGTTTATCCGGTGTAACAATAAACTTAACTACCTTTTTTTCATTCGGGTTAAGCTCAACACGAGCAAAATCTTTCATTTCTTTTACAGGGCGTGTTGCCGAACTGTACATATCTCTGATATACAACTGGACTATTTCAGTACCAGGGATTTTACCTGTATTCTGAACTGTCACAGCAACCTCAAGATTTCCGTCAGGACGAATCTTAGCAGCAGACAGATTCAAATCAGAATACTTGAATGTTGTATAACTTAATCCATATCCAAAAGGATAAAGAGGTGTGCTTAATCCATCTTTATATTTATGGAAGTACTGAGAGGGTTTATGATTATAAATCATCTGAATCTGACCCGAGTGACGTGGAATAGAAACCGGTAATTTAGCTGAAGGGTTTACTTTACCGGTGATGATATTCGCAACGGCAGTTCCGGCAAAAGAACCAGGCTCCCATGCCTGAATAATAGCAGGAACATTCTGAGCTGTCCAGTTAATACTCAGTGGACGACCTCCAACCAACACAACAATTGTAGGTACTCCGGTTGCCTGAATTCTTTTAATCAACTGTTCCTGATCACCCAATAAATCAAGACTCATTCTATCCACATTCTCTCCGGTAGATTTTTCTTTCTGATAGCGTAGAGGATTCTCGCCCACAACAACAATTGCAAGATCTGATTTAGCAGCCATAGCCGCTGCTTCTTTTATTTTCTCAGGATACTTTGCTCTGACATCTGTACCCAGATCAAGAAAGTTTACAGCATTTTTAGCTGCCGCATTCTGAATTCCTTCCAGAATAGTTACTACATTCTCCTCCGGCTGTTCAAGTGTCCAGTCTCCAAGTACAGCATGACTGTTTGCATTAGGACCTGTTACCAGAATATTCTTATATTTCATAAGATCTAATGGCAGCAGTGATTCATTTTTAAGAAGAACTATTGACTTCTCAGCCATAGTTAATGCAGTTTCCTGATGTTTTTTATCAAAGAATGTACTCTTTGCTTTTCTCACATCTACAAATGGATTTTCGAAAAGTCCAAGACGAAATTTTGCTTCGAGAATACGGGCACAAGACTGATTAATGCGTTCTTCCGAAAGACGACCATTCTTTACAAGCTCAACCACACCTTCCTGAAATCCAGGACCATGCATATGCATATCCATACCAGCATCCACAGTTTCAAGATAGGCATCCATCATCGTCGGAGCTACCCGGTGAAGTTCATGAATACGCTCGATATCCATCCAGTCACTTACAATAAAACCATTAAAACCATATTCTTTACGCATCAAATCTTCCATCAGCCATTTATCAGCATGACAAGGAATTCCGTTTAACTCATTATGAGCAGCCATCAAAGAATAAATATTAGCTTCCTGAATAGCAGCTTTGTAAGGAGGTAGATAAACTTCCCGCAATGTACGTTCAGAAACATCCATTGGCGCCGCATTTGTCCCATTAGAAGGCTCGCTTCCTGCCAAAAGATGCTTTGCGCATGAGACAACAACTTCTTCTCCTGCCATATCTTTTCCCTGAAGCCCCCTGACAGTTGCAACGCCCATACGTCCTACCAAATAAGGGTCTTCTCCAAAAGTCTCACCAATACGTCCCCAACGAGCATCTCTTGCAACATCTATATTTGGTGTAAAAGTCCAGTGAGAACCACTTGCACGCATTTCCAGAGCTGTTTCCCTGCTTGCCTGTTCGACAGCCAGTGTATCGAAAGTAGCGGCTTGTCCTATAGGAGTAGGATAAACTGTGGCTCCACTGCACAAAGCATTTCCGTGAATAGCATCAATACCAATAATCAGAGGAATCTGAAGACGGCTTTTCTGAGCTAATTTCTGCAAATGATTACCCTCTTCAGGTGTAACGACATGCAGAAATGACCCAATCATACCCTGTTCTGTCATTCGGGTAAGGTCTTCAATCGTGTGCGTTTTGTAGAACCCATTTGCATCATTATTTTTAGACACCTTACCTTTAAATTTAGCTTCTGTATCTTTAATATGTTCGAAACCTACATACTGACACATTTGTGCTACTTTTTCTTCCAGAGTCATGCGCGACATTAAGTCTTCCACACGCTTTTGAACTGGTTGTTTCGAATCCTTATATAATGGTTTATTATTAATGGAGAAAACACTCAATGCGTACATTGAAAGGAAAACTCCTGCAACTATTCGTCGATTTATCATGTTATCCAACAGAGTTAAGAAAGTATATTAATATTTTAGCATATATCTGTCTGTTAATTCTCTTCTTGCAGGCAAAGACAGATCATCCTTATATTGCTTCTGCAATCTCTCTATTTCTTTTTTAAGATTCGCAATCTCTTTAGCATAAGCCGGATTGTTAATCTGATTTTTCACTTCTTTGGGATCATTTTCAAGATCATAGAATTCCCATACATCAATATTGTAATAGAAGTGAATAAGCTTGAAACGATCAGTACGAACACCATAATGAGGTTGTACATTATGCCATTTAGGATATTCGAAATATTGATAATATGCTGATTTCCGCCATTTAGCTTCAGCTTTTTTCTCATTTTCCAGCAAAGGACGAAGCGAAACACCCTGCATCTCTGCCGGTACAGAAACACCTGCATAATCTAATAAAGTCGGAGCTATATCTACGTTAAGTCCAAGAGAGTGTACTTTTGTTCCGGCCTTAATTCCATTTGGATATCTCACAAGACACGGCATCTGAATCGCTTCTTCATACATCCAGCGTTTGTCATATAACCCGTGTTCGCCAAGGAAAAATCCCTGATCACCCATATAAATAACGATTGTATTATCGTCAAGTCCATTCTCTTTAAGGTATTCCAGAACTCGGCCGACATTATCATCAACAGACCTTACGCAACGAAGGTAATTCTTGAGATAAGTCTGATATTTCCATTTTTTCAGTTCCGCTCCCTGAAGTGAAGAATCAGGAGTCCAGAACTGATTTTTACCGGATCCACCCCACCATAACCATTTGTTTTGTTCCTTTTTAGAGAGTCCCTCCGGAGGAGTTTGCTTAAGATCTCCACGCGAAAGATGACTTTCTATCGTAGCCATATTTTCACCTAACGTTTGCTCACGCCCGGAATAGTCATCATTGAATGTATCAGGATATGGAAATTCTACATCGTTAAAAAGATCCAGATACACAGAATCGGGTTGCCACGGCCTGTGTGGTGCTTTAAAATGAAGCATCAGACAGAACGGTTTCGTTTTATCGCGCCCTGCATCCAGCCAAGCAAGCGCATCATTCGTATTGATATTAGTAGCATAGCCCTTTTCTGTTGCTTTTATACCATTTGTATTAAACAACGGGTCCCAGTATGTTCCTTGCTGACTTGGATCGTCATGTATCTTAAAATAGTCAAACCCTTTGGGCTGATTATATAAATGCCACTTACCAAACAGAGCGGTTGTGTAACCATGAGCCTTAAGGATTTCAGGAGATGTAATCTGAGTATCATCAAACTTAATACCTCCTTCATTCTGATAAAAGCCATTTGTTGTACTGTATTTTCCGGTGACCATACAGGCACGACTCGGTCCTGAAATTGCATTGGTACAAATCATATTGTCAAAGATTGCACCTTCTCCTGCCAGTTTATCAATATTAGGAGTAGGAGCCAGTTGAGCATTTATACCTCCATAAGCACTTACAGCACCTCTTCCGTGATCATCTGAAAGAATAAAAATTATATTCGGACGTTCAGCTTTTGTTTTTTCTTTAGCTATTCCACTAACAGGAAGCAATGTTGTTGCTCCGATCAGTGCAATATTTTGTATTGATTTTAATCCCATAGATTTGTAATTTTATAGCTCAAAGCCCATTTTAGCTTTCATCTCTTTTTTCAACTTCTCTTTTATCTTTTCGTACTTTTTATCTTTAGCCAAATTATGATTCTCTTCAGAATCACCTGATACTTTAAAAAGCATAGATGCCTGCGACTTACCATTATCCATCATAAACCATTCCGTATAACGATATTCCGGAGTCATTAAAGAGATACCATTATGCCACTTTACAATAGCACTGTTCTTCCATTTCTTATCTCCGGTTGTTATTAAATTCTTAAAACTCTCACCTTCCAGATGAACAGGTTTATCCAGCCCGGCTAAATCACATATCGTTGGATACAGATCTACAAACTCAACCAGCTCATTTACCTTTTTCCCTTTCGGAAGCTCAGGTGCAGAGACGAAGCAAACAGAACGATTAACTACCGAAAAATTAGAATGCTTACACCATTCTCCATGGTTCCCCAGACTCCAGCCATGATCTCCTATCAATACAACGACTGTGTTCTTATCCAGACCAAGATTTTTCAACTCATCCATAATACGTCCTATCTGAGCATCTGCATAACTGACACAGGCTTTATATCCATGTATTAATCGCTTTGCTTCTGTCGTATCATTCAAAGAACCCTTCTGAGGAATATTTTTATAAAAGCGGATTTCGTTCCATGTATGGAATGCTTGTGCCGGATATGAAGAACGATCCATTGTGTAATTATCAGGCAGTTTAATATCTGACTCACGATACAAATCCCAATATTTCTTAGGAGCATTAAAAGGAAGATGTGGTTTAAGAATACCTACAGCCAGAAAAAAGGGTTCGTTGCTTTCTTTCAGTTTTCGAAGATCTCTAATCGTTTTTTCTGCCGTAGCGCCATCAAAGTATGTATCATCGCTTACATCAAGATGCTCATATGCATAAGCATGACCTTTTGTCTTTTCCCCGGTAAGATTCTCCTCTCCAAGATAATTACGCCAACTCCCGCGACCTTTAGGTTTCCATATCTCATTCCAGGAGTCTTTTGCATCATTCTTACCATGGATTACCTTGCTATTAGAGATCGTTGTATATCCATTATCTTTAAAATGCTTTGGCAGAGTTATTGCGTCAGGAGCCTCTTTATCAATGACAGCATTCACATCCCACCATCTTGTTTTACCGGGACGCAAACCTGTCATAAGACTTGCTCGCGAAGCTCCTGAAACGGGTATGTTACAAAATGCCTCATTTAACTGGATTCCGTTTTCAGCTAACTTATCCAGGTTTGGAGTTATCATTCCTGAAACGCCATACGAGTTTAACTCAGGTCGCAAATCATCTACTATTATAAAAAGAACATTCTTCTTATCTGTGTTTGATGGAGCTTCAGCCTTTAATAAAGGTAAGGCTGAAGCCGTCATCAAAGCAGTCGCTATCAACTTAGAACACATACAGATGTTTATATTTAATCGTCAAGCTCCTGACGTTTTATTTTATTCTTATTTCCTTTATTACCTTGCTTGTTCTTTTGCTTTCCCGACTTTTTGTCCTTTACAGTGCCGGGATTTCCATCATATGCTTTCACTTCTGATTTCCATTGCTTTAAAGCAACAAGCATTTCCTGAACCTTATCCGGATCGGAGATTGCCAGATTTACTTTTTCTTCCGGATCACTTTTCAGATTATAAAGTTCAATACGGTTCTGATTGTAGAAGTCAATCAATTTATAGTCACCCTGACGTACAGAAGATGAAACATAATCTCCTGTTGAATTCGGACGTTCTGTCGCTTTATGCCAGAACAGAGCTCTGTTTACAAGTTCTTTTTGCTGCTTTCCTTTCAATTCATCAGAGAAACTTTTACCATCGATTATAGCATTATCCTGAACAGAAAAATTACAAATCTCAGATAACGTAGGAAGTATATCAATACTCATAACCGGTGTATTCGATTTAATACCCTTTTTTTGAGCCGGCAGACGCACCAGAAGAGGTACCCGAATGCCACCTTCATATAAGTGACCCTTTCCAGCTTTTAGTGGTGAATTGGTTGTTGCCAGTGTACGCTTATTCTGACCACGGTTAGACAATCCTCCATGATCGGAAATAATCACTATTACCGTATTATCATATAGCTTATTCCTTTTCAAAGCTGCAATCATCTCTCCCACTCCCGTATCGACAGATTCAATCATTGCTGCATAAACAGGATCATCCTGCTGAGTTTTTCGTACACCTGCTTCCTCATTCATCATCGGATCATCCTGAAGATTCATCTTTGCCCGTTTGTTCCGGTACTTTTTGATAATCTCAGGTTTTGCTTCCAAAGGAGTATGTACTGCATAATAACTGCATACAGCAAAAAATGGCTTCTGATGTTTCCCATCAATATAGTCTACCATTTTCCTGGTCATATAATCAGTCAGATACTCTCCCTCATTGGCATCATCCATTCCCTCAATTGGCTTTTCCTTGCCTCCTCCCGGCTTATTGAAAGGGGCAAAATAAGTAGCCGGAGCTCCGGCTTTGCCTCCACCGATATTAATATCAAACCCTTTATCTTCCGGCCCGCAATCTTTTGAATTGAGATGCCACTTTCCAATAAACATTGTCTGATAATCGGCCGATTTAAAACCTTCTGCCATACAAAAAGTCTCTCTGTTAACCTCCCGGTCATCCGTCACTCCCATTTTAGGAGCCTGTGGACGAGCTGCATACATACCTGTCCATAATGAAAAACGGGATGGCACACTACGCGGATAAGCAACATAAGCCTGATTAAATGTTGTCGCCTCTTTAGTCAGCTGATCAATATGAGGCGTTTCATAAAATTTTGAACCTGAAAAAGACAAATCATTTGCACCCCAGTCATCCACAACCACCATTAAGACATTTGGTTGAGACTGTTTCTGAGCCAAAAGAGGAGAAACAGACAAGACAGAAGAACCCAGGAGTGATACAATTCCAATATTATTTGATAAAATATTCATACGAATCAATTTAAGCGTTTGCTTTTATAATCCTCCCAGTTTGCCTTCATGGTATTAACCACTTCTGCATAAGCCGGATCATTCATTAAATTTTTTGTTTCGTTCGGATCTTCCTGATAGTCATAAAGTTCTTCTGCATAAACCTTATCTGCATTTGTAATTTTATTTTTCCAGTCAACCCAGACTGTATAGCGATAACGTCCGGTACGTATTGAATATCCCATTTTATTTACTCTCGGATACTGACTCGCAGCATAACCTGTGCCTGATTCTTTTCCTTTTATCTCGGGAACAAGACTTTCTCCGTCCAGATGCTTCGGAACAACTAGTCCAGCCATATCGCAAAGCGTCGGGTAAATATCAAGGAATTCAACTGGTGTTGAAACATTTTTACTTTTTTGAGATGGATCAACGATAATCATCGGAACATGTGTGGCTTGTTCAAAATTCGTATGCTTATTCCACAATCCATGGTCACCTAAATGCCATCCATGATCACCCCACAATACAATAATTGTATTCTTATCCAATCCTTTTTTCTTAAGTTCAGCCATCACTTTACCTATCTGAGCATCAGTATAAGATATGGATGCATAATACCCATGAATCAATTCTTTTGCTTTAGCATCAGGAAGTATTGCATTATCAATATCGCTGAAGCTAATTAAAGAAGGAATATCTGTATAGCTTTTTAGTTCTCCACTCTGATGATATGCGAAATCAGGACTCCCCTCTGCTTTTTTACGATAAGCCGCTAACGGCATATTCTCTCTTTTATATAAATCCCAGTATTTTTTTGGGGCACAAAAAGGCAAATGGGGCTTCTTGAAACCAACAGCCAGCATAAAAGGCTCGCCAGCCTTTGTATTCCTGATATATTCTACAGCTCCATTGGCCACACCTCCATCAAAATATGCATCATCAGGCACCTCAGCTGACTCAGTTGATGGCTTTACCAGTTTCATTATCTCATTATTCAGCTTGCGTGCTTTCAAGCCTTCCGATTCGAATTGTTTCTTATATTTCTCAACATCTTCTTTTACTTTTTCAGATTGATAGTGTCCTAATACTGGTGCAGGATAGTTTTTATCCATATAACTGTTTGCATCTATAAAGGGAACAGACCAGGAGGATGTATCATAAGCCTTATCTACTGAACGCGGATCAAATATTTTACCGATACCGGCTGTTTCATAACCATTTTGTTTAAAATATTGAGGCAGAGTTACGACATCCGGATTTTTTGACCGTATCTGTGTTTTTAAATCCCAAACCTGAGTTCTGTCGGGACACATTCCAGTCAATAAACTTGCACGGGAAGGACCTGAAACAGCCTGCTGGCAGTACGCATTTGAAAATACTACGCCTGTTTTTGCCAATGCATCTATATTCGGAGTTATGGCAACATTGTCGCCATAACAACCCAAAAGAGGCTTCAAATCATCAACAGCAATAAATACTACATTCTTTTTTACCTGTTCCGCGGCTATAGCTTTGGGAGCAATCACAGCACCCGGTAAAAGAGCTGCTGTCATTAAAACACTTATTTTCATACTGTGACTCTTATCATTAATATCCAAAATTCTGATCATCATTTGATATCGCTTCATTCGTTGTTATTTCGCTTAACGGAAATGGCAACAAGAGGTTTCGGCGTATAGCCTGTTCATCTTCGGGTAAACGATAAACATATCGCGCTAATTCAGGTTTATCTTTAATTGCAGGATGATTATTGTGTGCTGTCAGAACCGATTTCAGAGCATCATATCCCCTTCTTCGGATCGTATACCATTCGTCTCCTTCACCGACCAGTTCTATCAGACGTTCCCGCATAATTAAACTTCTTACGTCTTCTTTTGTAAGCGACATATCCCATGCTTCAGGACTCACCTCATCTGCTGAATAGGATCCGTCTCCGTTTTTATCTCTTGCACGATCCAGTAAAGAATTGACTATTTCAATTGCCTCCCCTGTTTTTCCGGTTTCGTTAGCTGCTTCGGCAAGCAACAAAAGAACATCTGCATATCTCATATATACATAGTTACAGTTTGATGTGGTGGTAAATCCTTTATCCACATATTTCTTAATAAAAGGATATTCCAGATCATCGTTATTCGCACCGGGAGTCTTCTTCGTACTCGGATAAATATTTATATCTTTTGCTTTCGCAATATTATAATACTTAGTATGAAGCATTGATCCTTCTATACGCGGATCTTCCGGGTAAGCCGAAGACATTATATCGTACATTTGCTTTGAAGGTCTTGTTTTACCCCATTGATTTCCGCCTGTTGAGTTTATCGTAAATGAATTACCCTGTGGCAGTGTCACCTGAGTCAGATTGAGTCCTGCCTGAACAGCACTGAACTGTAATTCAAATATTGATTCGACAGTATTTTTATGATCTGCACCAAACAAGTCTGTAAATGGATAAACCAACTTATACTGCCCTTCATCCTTAACTGAAAGAGCCGCATCATATGCCTTTTGCCAATAAGCAGAAGATTCCTCATTTCCGGCCATTGTAACATATACCTTTGCCATTAAGGCTTTAGCTGCATATCTGTGCGGACGTCCGGTTTTCTGTTTTGCTGGTTCCGGTAATTGCTGATAAGCATCTTCCAGATCGTTCAATATCTGTGCATATACATCTTCTACAGAAGCTCTTGGTAAATGTGCACCCTGAAAAGAAGTAACCGGTTTCGTATACAATGGGACTTTTCCATACAGACGAACCAGGTTAAAGAAGTTTATAGCTCTTATGAGACTAGCTTCACCTAAAATGGTTGATTTAGCTGTTGAATCAATCTTACTTTCCGGTAAATAACACAATATATCATTTGCCACGCCGATTGTTTTATAGATACCGGTATACAGTTTTTCAATATTTACCTCATTTGGCAAAATCTGCAAAGAAGTAAACGGTACTTCATTCGAGCGTGTACTAACCCACAATCCGGAAGTTACGCTTACAGTGTGAAAATATCTGTATCCAAAATAATCATAAGCCGTCATAGTTGCATAACAACCATTTAAGATAGAGTTTGCTCCTGCAACTGTTGAATAAATAGCCTCTCTGTCCATTTCTGTTGTTGGCTGTTCTTCCAGGAATGACTCACACGATGATAATAAACATCCCAGAAGAAATAGATATATAATTTTTTTCATGCTACTGTGTCTTTTAATAATTAGAATGTTGCAGAGATACCTAAGACATAACTTCTTGATGCCGGATAAGATGCTAGATCAATCCCCATACGGTCAATATCATTTGAGAATGAATTTACATCCGGATCATATCCATTGTATTTAGTAATGCAAAAAACATTATTTACTGTACCTGAGAATACAAGTGATCTGATGAACTTCACTTTTTTCATATTCATATTGTAAGATAAAGTCAATGCTGATAATCTGAAATAACTTCCATCCTGTACAAGCCTGTCTGATAACACATTATTAGGCTGAGACCCTAATTTCGGATAACTATTGCTTTGATTCTCCGGAGTCCATGCCTGGAAATAAGCCTCTTTGCGAACGTTTTTCTGAGCATTTTTCACATCACACTCATCTATTAAGTTCGCATTTACAATTTCATTTCCATATACCCCGTTAAAAGCCATATCAAGTGTAAAATTCTTATAACTCAGCGAGGTATTGAGTGCATATACAAAGTCAGGATTCGGATTTCCAATAATTGTTCTGTCCGCCTCATTAATTACACCATCTCCATTCTGATCTACAAATAGTATTTCTCCCGGTTTTATTTCAGTTCCGTTAAAAGATAATCTTTTCGATGGGTCCTGAGCATTATAAAAGGACTCCTGCATAATTCCGTTTGTTTTATAGCCAAAGAACATTCCTACAGGTTTACCTTCAACAAAGATGTTTACCGGATATTTAGTCGTGTTATTATTCCCTAGATTCCCGCCTAAGTAAGCATGTACATTTTCCAGCATCCCAATTGTTGATGCCGGTAAGCCCAGACTTTTAATTTTGCTGCGGTAAATCGAAATATTTCCTCCGACAGACCATCTCCATTTTTTATTCTGAACAGCTATTGCATCAACCGTAAATTCAAGACCTTTATTATCAATCGTCCCTCTGTTTATATACATTGAGTTAAATCCTGAACCTGTAGGTATTGCAATCTCCTGAAGCAAATCTTTTGTTTTCTTCAAATAAGCATCAAACACAAATGTGAGTCTCTGATCGAAGAATCCGGCATCAATTCCTGCATTATACTGTTCGGATGTTTCCCATTTCAAATCAGGATTTGCTATCCGTGAAGGAATAACTCCCGTTTCGACAGATCCGTCGGGTTTCGAATAATTGTTATTGTAATAATTTGAAAAAGTCTGATAAGGAGCAATAGCCTGACTACCGACCTGTCCCCATCCCAGTCTGAATTTAAGATTCGACACCGAAGAGGCATCTTTCAGGAATTCTTCCTGATTTATTCTCCATGCAAAAGCAAAAGATGGAAAATAACTGAATCGGTTATCCCGGTTGAACTTACTACTTCCATCAGCTCTGAATGTAGCTGTAAGCATATATTTATTATCAAAACTGTATAATCCGCGTGCTAAAACTGAAAACAACTGATCACCAACTTCTTTATACAGATACGGATAAAGTATACTTGCTGACGAAATTCCCTTTGCTCTTAATGAGTGAATGGAAAAATCCTCACCGGTAATACTGGAACTTGTAAGGTCTGAATTATTATAAACGACTCCGAGTGTTCCGCTTAAAGCATGCTTTCTATTTATCTTTTTATTGACAAGCATTAAAGCTTCCGTATTAAATGCCAGATTTCTGATATTAGAAATACCGGCTTTTCCGTTAGTCTGCTGTCCGACAAATGTCTCCTTACCATACCACATTGAACGTTCTTTTGTACGGTAACTTACCCCTCCTTTTATCTGAAATGATAACCATTCAAGTGGTTTTATATCCAAAGTCAGATTAGTCCTGAACTGATTATCATTACTATCATCATCATAATCTCTGAACCAGGCATCCGGTCCCGTCAGTTCTTCATCAAAACCATCCATATCCTGTTTAGAAGGTATCACCGGTTTAAACAGCACCATATGACGGATCAGACTGCTACGTGTATTTGATAACTTATCTGTTCCTGAAGTCATTTTTGTATTCAGCGAACTGAAAGAGGTATTCGAAGTAACCTGAAACATCTTACTTATTTCCTGCGATACATTTAACCGGATATCATATTGAGAAAACTCACTTTTCTTAATTATCCCCTGGTTCGACAAATATCCCAGCGACAAATAATAAGATGTCTTATTTGACTTCCCGCTTATACTTGTGCGGTAATTCTGCGAAAATGCCGTACGTGTCGATCTGTCCTGCCAGTTTACAGGAGTTACATCATTCATTGTAAGAGGAGTTCCGCTATTACCCAGAAAATAGTTATAGAATTCCAGGTAATCGGATGTTTCCAGCATAGGAATCTCTTTTTTCATTTGCGATGCAGTCAGAGTCATACCGACATTTACAGTCGGTTTACCGGACTTCCCTTTTTTGGTTGTAATTAAGATTACCCCGTTTGCTCCCTGAGATCCATATATTGCGGTTGCCGAGGCATCTTTCAGTACTTCAATACTCTCGATATCCTGCGGACTGATTGATGACAAAGGATTCTGTTCACTCATCATTGAGTTTCCTCCTCCCGATCCCTGCCCCATTGGATTCTGAGTCTCTTCTGTTGTTATAATAATTCCATCCACCACGTAAAGCGGTGAGTTATTCCCTCTTAAAGAACTATTCCCCCTGATACGTACATTAGAGGCCCCTCCCGGTGCAGCACTCCCACTGTTCACTACCAGGCCGGCAGCCTTTCCCTGCAACATACGATCAAAAGAAGTCGCTCTCAGACTCTCTTCTTCCGAGGTCTGAATAGAAACTATCGATCCGGTTATATCACTCTTTTTCATTGATCCGTAACCTACAGAGACAACAACCTCCTGGATTTCATGCACATCCGGCTCAAGCATAATCGTAAACATCGTTTTCCCGTCCGGTTTGTGAAATTTCTTCTTATATCCCACATAAGAGATAACCAGGACATCATTCTGAATATTGGGAACCTCCAGTTCAAATTTCCCGTCTATATCTGTAGCCGTCCCCTGTGAAGTCCCTTTAACCTGCACAGCTGCTCCGATTACAGGTTCTTTCCTTTCATCTAAAACTACTACGGACACTTTCTGTCCGTAGATACATATACATGTATGAAGTAGTAAAATAATTGTCAATACGGTTTTCATTCCTAATATTTTAAGGTATTATTTAGTTTATCATTTTGCCGGACAGATTAATCCGGATTTTTCGATAATTTGATTCCGGTTACACAAAATTGTGCCCTGCATTTCAGTTTTTTCTTTCGTTTTTATCATAGCTACAGGAAACATCATGTTACTTCCCGCTCAGCAAAACTTTTCTGATACGCTCCACGGACTCTTTTTTACTTCCGTCATTATTCCATAAAGCACCATTCCAATCAGGATTAGCGGTATCTGAATCAATCACACCCCACACATTAAAGCCAATCACTCCGGTATCTCGTTTTGAATGAAGTATTCTGAAAATAGCTTCAGTTGTATTTGCCTGATCTGTCTCATTCCCGTCTTCCGGATTTTTAAGCCACACATTGTATTCTGTTATATGAAACTCCAGATCATTCTGATGACACCAGTCTATAAAAGAGGCCAGACGCTCTGTATTGCCCGGTATTTTCTCCCAACCAGTATCCACATGTGCCTGCCAGCCAATCGCATCAACTTTTCGCCCTTTATCTCTTAAATAAGCTACAAGCTTCTTCATCTTCTCCCACACCTCTGACTCAAAAGCTCCATGCTGATTAATCAGGTATTTTTTATCCGGAGCATATTCATTTGCAATTTCAAACGCCCGGTTTATATAAAGTGGCACTCTCAGGTCCGATGACTCATCATACCCGATAACTGTCCATGGATTTTCCCACTTATCACTTCCTGTTCTTGGCGTAAACCAGTCTCCGGGAGACATATTCCCCAACGGATCTTTTATATCCCTGACAGCAATAGTTTCGTTTACCACATCTATCCACTTCACAGAAACATCTTTGCTGTATCTGCTGCATAGTGCAATAAAAAACTCATCAAGCATTCTGCTTAATTCCGCTGCTGTTCTTTTATCTTCACGGGTCCATGGTGAACATTGCGGACTAATCGGACCATGAATACGAATCAATTGATTATTTTTGATTGCAGATTGTATCCAGGCATCTGAGCGATCCCATTTCCATTTATCAAACATGGGATGAATATAGGATTGCTTAAAATCATTTATAGGTGTAATATATCCGAACTCTTTATTCAGAATACTGTCTGAAATAGTTCCGAAATTCTTCTGATGTCCCGAAGCTCCTATATATAATGGCACATTTTTATAATGAGTATCCAATATATTCCGGATCGTTAATTCCTCTGCTGTGGCTGTACCAAAAAGAAGAAGAGTTAATGCGAGCACTTGGTTTTTCATTCAATTATTTATTAATTTTTATTTATACGCAAATGTAATTGCTTGTTCTCTAAAGCTGGTTTCAATATTAACTTTAAGAGTCCCATTTTTGATTTATATTGGATACTTCATGCCTCAAAAAGGCTTTACACAGGTGATAAATCATTTTTCAAACCTAAAAAATCAGATTTGAAACCTAAGAATAATATCTGTCTGTAACTTTGTTTTATCAATAAAGAATCATCAGAAAAAATTTACAGAGAATCATAATGATACGTTTTTTAATTCTTTTTCTATTAATATTCTCGCAACACTGCTTTGCAAATCCATTACTCAATTTAACCTATGAGAATGGTGTAAGTGATCGTGTGACATATAATATTCAGAAAGATCAGAACGGTTTTATCTGGATAGCTACCCGTCACGGTATCGATAAATTCGATGGTGAGAAAATTAAAAATTATTCCATTTCGTTTTCAAGAAAATATGAAAACGAAAAAATTCGTGGTGTCATTTACGATAACCAGTCGCATATCTATGCCTATACCACGAAAAATATTCATCGGTATGATGAAGGCAAAGATTGCTTTTATCCGATTGCCCCGCTCAGCTTCATCAAGGAAAAGCGCAATACGCTTGCTCTGACAACTATGCATTTTGATAAAACGAATTACGTCTGGGCCGGAACCACCAAAGGTTTATTTTATAGCAATGATCTTGTCAGCTGGCACGAGATTACGGAACTTGATTCTCTGGCTATCTACACAATAGAAGAAGGTATTAATGGTGACATTTGGGTTGGTACATCTGCCGGTGTGAAGATTATAAAAAAGAACAACGACAATTATTATATCAAAGAAAATCCGCTACCGGATAAACTCAGTAAATACCGTATTCAGTCTATCTTTTATGACGAACTCACAAATATGGCCTGGATCGGCACATTCCAGAACGGATTATACCGTATCACTCATACAGACGATGAAAACTATTCTGCCGAGAAAATTCTTTCTATCCAGATTCCGATCCGCAGTATCACCAAAATGAATAATACTCATATCTGGATCGGCACTGACGGTAGCGGCATCATCGAGCTGAACAGTCTTCATGGTAAACTTATCAATAACTATTCCGAAAAGTATTCGTCTAATCTCCAGCTTGCCTCTAACAGTATTTATCAAATACTGAATGACGGCGATAAGGTCTGGCTGGTAGGGTATGCTTCCGGCATTCAGCTCTACAATCAGAGAAATCTGTACAACCATATCTATGAATATATTCCCGGAAATAATAATTCTCTTTGCAACAAGCATATTAATGCAATCTGCGAAGACGAAAACGGAAAGATCTGGTTTGGGAGTAATTGCGGCATAAGTATCTTTGATCCGGCTTCTGGCAACTGGGAGCATATACTGCAAACACCTGAGAATTCTACATTAGGAATGGAGTGCTCAGTGATACTGTCATTGCACGAGAGCCCGGATTATATCTGGGCCGGAGGCTACTCTACGAATCTAATCCGGATAAATAAAAACACGCTTAAGTCTGAGTACATTCAGACTCCGCACAAGAATACATCTGAAAACAAAACATTTATCTACTCAATCGAGGTTGATAATAAGAATGATATCTGGTTTGGAGGTAATATCGAGAGGCTGACTCGTTATACTCCTTCCGCAAATACATTTAAACAATATCCGGTTACGGGAATCAGTAAAATTGCACAGCAGAATGATTCTGTTTTGCTGATTTCCTGTACAAAAGGGATCATCGCGTTTAATAAAAATACGGAATCTTTCCAACAAATAGATTTCATCAGCACTTCCTGTAAACAGAGCAAACAGGGATATCCCTTCGTCAAGACCTTCTATGCTGACCCGGATGATCAGAATATTCTCTGGATAGGAACCGAAAATGACGGTGTTTTTAAATACTCCTTCAAAACAGATTCTGCTGAACAGATCACTATGCGCAACGGACTTTCTTCAGACTATATTCACGGAATAATCAGAGATCGTTACGGACGAATCTGGATCAGCACACTCAAAGGACTTAATTGCCTGAATCCTTCATCCGGATTAATTGATAATTATTATACCTCTGATGGTATTATTTCTGAGGCTTTTAAAAACAACGGACACTGCCTCTTAAAAAGCAACCGCATAATCTGGAGTACCGGAGAAGGCTGTATGGATATGACACTCGAAAATCTGAATATGAAATACAGTGCCCGGCTGAATCTTATATTCACGGATTTCCATGTTGTTTATGAACGGGTTCTCACTGACAATGAAAAATCCTTCTTATCTACCCCGATCAATAATACGAAAGAGATTATATTACCGTATAACGAGAATAGTTTTTCACTTTCATTTCTGAATGTAGAACCCTCACAGCAGCGTCCGGTCCTTTATAGCTGGAAGCTCGACGGCTTCAATGACGACTGGAGCGTTCCGGCTGTTGAACATAAGGCTATTTACACCAATCTGCCTTCCGGAAAGTATACCTTCCGTGTTAAAGTTTTTTCTAACAACTCAAGCAAAGATATAGCCGAACGATCATTGGTTGTCATTGTCAAAGCTCCTCTCTGGAAAACCTGGCCGGCATACCTTATTTATCTGATTCTGTTATCTGTCATACTTTATTTTGCTTTAAGATACTGGAGAAACAGACTTGAACAAATTAATTCGGAAGAGCGAATACGTTTTTTTATCAATATGGCTCATGACATACGTACCCCGATCACATTGATTAAAGCTCCGCTGAATGAACTGGATCAGGAGAAACTCTCAGAAGAAGGGAAACAGGCCTTGTCTCTTGCCAGAGTCAATCTGGAGAAATTATTTAACCTCGTCACTCAGCTCCTTGATTTTCAGAAAGCAGACAATAAGTCACTGAAACTGATTATCGAAAAAACGGAGCTGAACAGTTTTATAGAAAACAGCACAACTCCTTTTTCGCATCTGGCTAAAGAGAAAAATATTCATTTCAGCTATATCCGGCTTCCGGAGGCTGAAGAAGGATGGATAGACCGGAGTAAATTATCAGCTATTCTGCAGAACTTGCTTTCCAATGCAATAAAGTATACACCGGCAGGAGGTAATGTGGAATTAAGCTCTGTGATCAGAGACGGAAAACTGATTATCACTGTAACAGATGATGGCATTGGTATACCCGATAAAGCTCAGGGTATGCTTTTCGGTCAGTTCTACAGAGCTCCTAATGCTGTTAACTCGAAAGAAACAGGAAGCGGAATCGGACTTATGCTTACACATAAGCTCACACAAATACATCTGGGTAAAATATTCTTTAGCAGCAAAGAGAATATAGGTTCCTCCTTCACTGTCGAGATTCCTGTCACGAAAGAATCTTATAGCAAAGACGTGATATATACAGTTCAGCAGGATTCTTTCGATGAAAATTCCGAACAGAAAAAAGGTACGGATTCTCTGCTTATCGTAGAAGACAATGATGAACTGAGAGGTTATCTGTCTAAATATCTGTCACGCTCTTATCATGTCATTGCCGTATCCGGTGCAAAAGATGCTTTAAACGAGGTTAAGTCAAACAGTTTTGACTTAATAATATCCGACATCATGATGCCCGATATGGACGGACTTGAGCTATGCCGTATACTCAAAAACAACATCGAAACAAGCCATATTCCGGTTATTCTGCTCACCTCACTTGCTGAAAGAGCCGACATAATCAGAGGTTTAAAACTGGGTGCAAATGATTATATCACCAAACCCTTCGATATGGATATTCTTGAGAGCCGTATCAGATCGATATTACACAATAAAGCATTGCTCCGTAAAAAATTCTTTGACCGCACTGCCTTTAATGATGAAGATGACTCTTTCTGTGAGAAAGATAAATTATTTATGAAAGAAGTGATTGATTTTATTGAAAGTAATCTGGAGAATGAGGAATTCACCATTGATACACTTACCACTGAAATGGCTATGAGCCGTTCTGTATTATACAAAAAAATCAAATCGCTGACTGGCAGCAACCCCAAAGATCTGATTAAGGAGATGAAAATGAAGAAGGCAGCCGAACTGCTTCGCGAAAACAAATATTCAATCCATGAGATTGCTTATCTGACAGGGTTTCCGAATGCCAAATACTTTAGCACAGCATTCAAGAAGTACTATGGCGTTACCCCTACCGGATTTATTGAAAGTAATGGGTAATAACTAAAAAGTGCGGCTGACCGTCTTCCGGTTCAGCCGCACTTTTTTTATTGCTTAATCATATATAAATTTATGCGCCAGATCTCTTGCCCGTTCCTGTATAGCACTTTCCTGATGCCCCTCCGGAGCAACGATGATATGGTGCGAAACATTTTTCACATCCTGATCCACGGTTGCAAAAGTCAGCACTCCCTCTGACAAAAGCTTATTAGGGTCTCTTGCATCACTCATTTTCACATAAACGACCAGTGCGCTATGTCCGGTTTCCACCAGAAAACTATCAAAACGCAATATATCTCCGGAATGAATTGGTGCCAGAATTTCCATTCCATGAATTTTCTGACAATACACTGAAGTAGATTCTACCAATAAAGCCAGGTTGAGAAAACCAGCCTCAATAAACCATTCGGCAAACCTCGGAGCATAAAGTGTTCCATGAAGATTAATATCGGGATTTCTCACCAAATGGTAATTCGTTAAACGATGAAGTGCCATATTTAATATATATTAGTTTATTACCTATTTACATAACAAATACACCTGAAACTTGTTTATCCGAATCGAACAAAACACGCTTAAAAACAGACACATACGACTCCATATGTTAAACTCAAAAAATATATTCATCAGAATGAATCAATCCTGTTTCTTTTTTATAGTTTTGTCCGGTTTTTAGAAAAACCGGACGTGAAACGCACAGATTAAACGATCACAATACTTCATTTTTGTGAGTACAGAGATGTTAGAGGCATCTCAAAATTATGCGTTTTCTTTTGGGGAAATCGTATTTCTTTGCCGCAACTCAGAATACGATTTCTTTTTTTATACATACTTCTCTTCTTTTTCTCAACTTCCTGTTCTTTTCATTTGTTTATTTCGTAGCTTTGATAATTATTTATACTGTTTAATAAATCAAAACTATGCACAAAAAATTATATCGTTCAATGACTGATAAAATGATATCAGGCGTATGTGGCGGACTAGCCGAGTATTTTGATGTTGATCCTACGATCATTCGTCTGCTTGCTGTACTTCTTACGTTCGTTACCGGTATATTCCCATGTATCATTGCTTATATTATAGCGATGATTATTGTTCCAGTAAAACCTGTTTAAATGGATTTTAAACTTATCTCAAAATACAAACCGACCGGTGATCAGCCCGACGCCATTGCTCAATTAGTAGAAGAACACAATGCCGGTGCTAATTACCAGACTTTGCTGGGTGTTACCGGATCGGGGAAGACGTTTACGGTTGCCAATTATATTGAGAAAGTACAACGTCCTACGCTGGTTCTAAGCCATAATAAAACATTGGCTGCACAGCTCTACGGAGAGTTCAAACAATTCTTTCCCGAAAATGCAGTGGAGTATTTTGTTTCTTATTATGACTATTATCAGCCCGAAGCTTATATACCGACTACGGACACATATATTGAGAAAGATCTGGCCATCAACGATGAGCTGGAGAAGCTTCGTCTGTCTACCACCTCATCGCTCCTCTCCGGACGTCGCGATGTATTGGTAGTCTCCTCTGTATCCTGTCTCTATGGTATCGGTAATCCCGAAGACTTCCACAGTCAGGCCGTCACCGTGAAAGTCGGACAAACCATCACCCGCAATGTTTTTCTGCGTGCTCTGGTTTCCGGACTGTACTCACGCAACGAGGTCCAGCTAACTCACGGACAGTTTCGCGTCAAGGGAGATACGATAGAAATCTTTCTGGCCTACACCGATCTGATCCTGCGCGTCATTTTCTGGGGAGATGAAATCGAATCTATCGAAACGGTAGACCCGATAAATAATATTGTGCTCGAACGTTTCTCCGAATATCGTATCTATCCGGCCAACATATTCGTTACGACTCAAGAACGTATAAATAATGCTATTGCTCAGATCGAAATTGACCTGGGTAAACAGGTAGCATTCTTTGAATCAATCGGCAAAAACTACGAAGCCAAACGTTTGTACGAACGTGTCACATATGATGTTGAGATGATCCGGGAAGTCGGACACTGCTCAGGCATCGAAAATTATTCGCGCTATTTTGACGGCAGAGCTCCCGGCACCCGTCCGTTCTGTTTGCTCGATTACTTCCCGAAAGACTTCCAGGTTGTTATCGACGAAAGCCACGTGACCATACCACAAATCCGTGCTATGTACGGTGGTGATCACTCCCGCAAACAGAATCTCGTAGAATACGGATTCCGGCTACCGGCTGCCATAGACAATCGTCCGCTCAAATTCGAAGAATTCGAATCCCTGGCGCCGTCCATTCTTTTTGTCAGCGCCACACCGGCCGATTACGAACTGGCTAAATCCGAGGGTATTGTAGTTGAACAGGTTATCCGGCCTACCGGATTACTGGATCCGATCATTGAAGTACGCCCGAGTCTGAATCAGATTGATGATCTGATGGAAGAAATCCAGATCGTTATCGAAAGAGATGAACGTGCTCTGGTCACTACACTCACAAAACGTATGGCCGAAGAGCTGAACGACTATCTGAACCGGCTGGATTTCAAATGCGCCTATATCCACTCCGATGTAGATACACTCGAACGTATCCGCATTATGGACGATCTGCGCAACGGAACTTATGATGTACTTATCGGTGTCAACCTTCTGCGTGAAGGACTTGACCTGCCCGAAGTTTCCCTTGTTGCCATCATCGATGCCGACAAAGAAGGATTCCTGCGCTCTCACCGCTCTCTTACACAGACAGCAGGTCGTGCAGCCCGCAATATGAACGGAAAAGTTATTATGTATGCCGATAAAATCACGGACAGTATGCAGCGTACCATCGACGAAACCAACCGTCGCCGGGAAAAACAGCTTGCCTACAACGAGAAACATGGCATCACCCCTCAGGCTATCCGCAAAGAGCGTAATCTTATTTTGGGAGATCAAAGCAAATCCAAAGAAGAAGAAACTATCTATAGCGAAGATATCAAAATCAATATTGCTGCTGATCCTGTTGTTCAGTACATGTCGAAAGCACAACTGGAGAAAACAATAGAGAACACACGCAAACAGATGACAGAGGCAGCCAAAAAATTCGAGTTTATCGAAGCGGCGCAATATCGCGACGAACTTGTAAAACTGGAAGAGCTGCTTGAATCCAAAAACCAATAAGGAACCTTTTATAATTGTATTCGTATTTTTATGGACAGAAACAAACTGAAAGACCGCATCCGGGAGATAATATTTGAATCCAACACAAAAGCAGGAAAAGCCTTTGATGTCGGACTGCTCGTATTTATCTTTCTGAGTGTTATTCTGGTTCTGATAGACAGTGTCAACTCATTGCACATAAAATATCTCCGGATCATACATGTGACCGAGTGGATCATAACTGTAGCCTTCACCATCGAATACATCCTTCGGGTATACTCCGTCCGCAACCGGAAACGATACATCACCTCCTTCTTTGGTATTGTCGATCTGCTCTCTATTCTGCCTACCTATCTGAGTCTGTTTATTGCAGGCACACACTATCTGGTAGTCATACGTGCATTACGACTCCTGCGCATATTCCGGATCTTCAAACTCAGCGAATACCTCTCTGAGGGCTCCTCAATCATGCGGGCCGTCAAAAGGAGTTTCCCGAAAATATTCGTTTTCATGTTCTTCGTCACTATCCTTGTCACGATTCTCGGATCAATCATGTATGTGGTCGAAGGCTCTGTCAATCCGAAGATGGACAATATACCCCGCTGTATTTACTGGGCCATCGTCACACTTACCACCGTTGGTTATGGCGATATTACTCCCATTACCTACCTCGGTCAGTTCATATCTATGATTATTATGCTGCTGGGTTATGCCATCATCGCAGTTCCCACCGGCATCATATCAGCCGAAATGATACGCCCGCAGGTACAAAAAGTAAAAGGGAATGCCTGTCCGGGTTGTGGCAAAGATATTGACGACGACAATGCAAACTATTGCAAGCATTGCGGAACTAATCTGGAACGCGAAAATTTATAAATCGCTGCTTCTTTTGATTTTCAAATGGTTACCCCCTCTTTCTAAAAAAAGAAAGAAAAAGCATACAGAATCTTTTCTTTTGATTTGGAAGTTCCAGAAATAACCTCTATATTTGCATCACAATTGAGAAACAACGCTCGTAGCGATGCCTCTTTGGAGAGATGGCAGAGTGGTCGAATGCGGCGGTCTTGAAAACCGTTGTACTGCAAGGTACCGGGGGTTCGAATCCCTCTCTCTCCGCTTTAAGCGCCGGAAACTTTTGTTTTCGGCGCTTTTTTTGTTTACTTCCACAACTTTTTGACTTGATCCATTGATCCACCAACTACAGATATATCTATATTACAGCAAACAATTTGCACTATATTATAGTTATATCTATATTCGCAAACAAAACAAGTGATTATGTATAGCGATATATATGAAAAGACAGGAAGCGAGATCATTCGCGAGATTGGCTTGCGTTTTAGCAACTATCGTAAACGAATGAAGTTTACGCAAAAAGAAGTTGCTGAGAAATCCGGATTGAGTGTATTTACTATCAGTTCGTTTGAGAATGGATCTTCTACAGGAATTACACTTGCATCATTTCTTAAACTACTACGGGCAATTGACTCTCTTGATGAGATAGAAAAAATATTACCAGAACTCCCGGTAAGCCCAAAAGAGTTATTTAATAAACAAAGTAAAAGATAGGTTATGGATACAAATGCTGTTAAGGTGAAGTTATGGAACCTGGATGTTGGTTATCTCTCATGGGATAAAAAGTCAGGAGCAGGACTTTTTGAATATGAACTATCATTTCTTGAACGAAAATTGGATATTGCACCATTAACAATGCCTATTGGCTCACGAAGAAGTCAGAAAGGGCTGCCCTGGTACGGAGAAAAAGATAAGTTATATCAAGGGTTACCAGCTATGATTGCAGACTCCTTGCCTGATAAATGGGGTAGTTCTTTGTTCACAGCATGGTTGCGGGATAATAATATACCTTCTAAAAAAGTAACTCCGATAGACCATTTGGCTTTCATTGGTAGTCGGGCTATGGGTGCTTTGGAGTATGAACCGGCACATGAACTTGGTGACAATTCTGCATTTTCCGTAGATGTCCAACTCCTTTATGATTTTGCTAAGCAAATATTAAATACAAGAGAAACAACACTCCTTAGTCAGGAAAATTCAATCCTATGGCAGGATCTTATTAAAATAAGCTCCTCTCCCGGAGGAAAACGTCCTAAAGCAATTGTTGCTCTTAACAAAGCCACTGGTGATATTATCTCCGGGCAAGGTCATATTCCGGAAGATTTTACGCATTACATACTTAAATACGACGATAGTTCTAATTACCCGTACTCAAAACTAGAATATGGTTATTATCTGATGGCATTAGATGCCGGAATTCAGATGATGCCATCTGAGCTACGCAATTATGGAAATATAACACACTTTCTAACAGAACGATTTGACCGTAAAGGCAACGATAAAATCCATACTCAAACATTAGCTGCTATTTCTCCACCGGCTGATAGCTATGAAGATATATTTACCATTATCCGCCGGCTAAACTTACCCTATGAAGACAGCAAGCAACAATTTCTGAGAATGGTGTTTAATGTAATCGCCCGCAATGTAGATGATCATTCAAAGAATTTTGCGTTTTGCATGGACACAAGCGGATCATGGAGATTATCTCCTGCTTATGATTTAACATATAGCGTCGATTTAAATGCTCCGTCATATACAAACAGACATTCTCTTACTGTAAACGGGAAAGACGAAGAAATTACCCGGAAAGATCTGGAAAAGATCGGTGCGGAAAATGATATTCAGGATTACAAAAAGTTGATTGATGCTGTAATTGATGCTGTTGCCGGATTTGACAACTATTGTAATGAGTTAGACATTGACTCTGCCCTATCATCAAGTATTAAAGCTGATTTTATTCAAATTGGTAATTCAAAATAGCTAACCATAAATTCCCGTACTTCCCGCTATCCTTACCAAGTTTGTATTTCTTGCCGGTAGTGCCGCTTTTGAAGCACACTATTTCAAGCGTATCTTTATCCCTTTCCTGATATTCGTTGCGCTTACGTACAGGGTATTCGGCACATTGGTAGAATGTGCAATGATCGGTGACTTTTTCAAAGTTGCACAGGACTTCCGCATTGGCATCCCCGGTATGCTGATCCATATCCTCGGCAGTTACAGTCCGATCAACTATCTACTCAAACAATAATTTATACAATAAGTCAATGAGAAACAAATTAATATAAACAAAAAGGGAATCAACTCAAAAAGGAATCAGCGGATAAACTCGGTTGGTAAGGTTGTATTCTGATGAATTCAGCCAGGTTCAATTAGAAGATTATTCGCGTTTTATCCTGAAAGGATAATTTGCCTGTAACCGGTGCGTTGAAACAATCCTCCGCAGGAGTTAGATTGTTTCAACCCCCGGAAAGCAATCATCCTCCATCTCCACAACCCCGAAGGTGGTTGTTTGTGAGTTGGATTAATGTATAATACTCAGCAACAATATGGATAGCAAACGACGAACTGAAATTTACTACTGCTACCGGTAAAAGGCAATAATGAGCGTTCCGTGGTGCTAAATATACAACATATTAATACCTATTACACAAAAGACAAGAGTTTCAACAAAGAGTTACAGGAGTTTCAGAGCGTACGCCCGATATCACATATAAATAAAAGACAAACTATTAAAATTCTAATAATTTGCCCTTCTTCTATGTAATACCCTGCAAGACGACTTTACCGATGGCTTACATTACTGCTGCCAATCACATCCTGATTGTACTTACAATAAACCATACATGCACTTTCTCCACGACCTAAAGTCCGGGTAAGCAGCGCAAATTCTTTCATAGCATCTCTGGTTAGAGCAAAATGAATAATCTCATCGGCATCAAGAATAATTTTAGTTTTTACCATCAGCGATTAGATTTAGGAGTTCTCGATAATGTCCTTCTGAAATAACTTCTTTTTCATAAAGCTCACGAGCTTTCTCTCCAAAATCCCCAATTACAAGCCCTTCATTCCCCGGAAAATACAAAGCTGTACCATATCCATATTCCTTGGCAGACTCAATCACCGGAATACGCTGCAATCTCTCATATTCAGCTCCGCTTATAAGTTTACAATTCCTCAATCTCACTAAAATAGCCGCACGGGAAACAGTAAAATACTGCTCCATCTTAATAATGGTACTCAAACGAATCTGAGAATCTTTTATCTCTTCAGTCGAGATAAATTCCCGCAAACCATCTTCCGGCATCAATAAAGCTCCGGCAAACATATCTGCATTCATCTCCTGTATATTTTTTTCATTCTCGTTTTGCTGACAAACGTGTGGATGAAGAGCTTCGTCAAAAAACAGATGATATAATTCATGAGCAATTGTGAAGTGCTGTCTGCCTTTAGCGTTATTGGAGTTTATCAGCATAAACTTCAATCCTGAAGGAGACTGCAACGACATCCCATGAAAATTAGCAGATAGAGGCCGAAAGACAGTAAGTATATTTAGCTTTCGCAACAAACTCTTCAAATTTATAGCCTCCGTTTGACTCATACTATTTTCGACTCTGAATTTCTTTGCTAAAGCTTCAGATATATTCGAAGTAAGACGTTTCATTTAGCAAGTAGTGTATTTAATTTCATATAGCTTTTAACAATATTCTTAAAAGCAGCAATCTCTTGCATATCGGATGGCTCAATACCATCAACGCGAAAGGCACAAACAAGCATTTCTCTGGTAGATACCTCATTTTCCTCAAACAACAAACTCAAGTCACATCCGTAAAGATCGGCACATTTTTCCAAAACATCTAAAGGAGCTTCTCTATCTCCTGACTCATAATTTGAGTAAGTTGAACGGTTATTCAGGCCAAGAAAGGCAGCAACCTGATCTTGCGTAAAACGATTATAGTTTCTCAACGCTTTCAGATTTTGGGCAATAATCTTATTCATCTTTTTCTCTTTGGTTCTTTTTTTAGTGTGGCAAAATTAGCACACTTTATTACAAAACACAAATTTAGACACAATTGTTTTTACATACAATAAACTGATATAGGGATAAATAAGATATTAAGTATAGAATCACATCCGACAAAATAATTATAAGAATAATAATGCATTTCGTAGGGAACGCTGGCGGCGTTCCGTGGTGCAAAACAAACGAAAGCCTCAATACCAACCTTTAAATACAATCTTTTCACAAAGAGTTACAGGAGTCTCAGAGCGTACGCCCGATATCACAGGATATAAATGAAATACTTTGAGGTTAAATCGAATAAAGTGTAAAAAAAGAAAGAACTCTACATTGATTTACACCATTCATAGGTGTTGGATTTATCCTGAAAGAATATTAAGTTTTTAGATTAATTCAAGATATGAATGGATGAAAAAACATCTCACAATTTGGGCAACATACACAATTACAATATATTTGTAAAAATATATTGTAATTTAGACAGACAACAATATATTATCTTTGAACATAGATAAGCATTAATTAAAACAACAATAAACAAAATAAAATAAATACTGCAAGAGAAGGACATAAAACAAACTTGGTTAGCTGAAAAATTGGGTAAGAGTTTCAAAATGGTAAACAACTATACTTGTAACCGCAGCCAACCATCTCTCATAATTATCCACGAGATAGCCACAATCTTGCAAGTGGATATAAAGGATTTGATAAAATAATAACTTAAAATAAAATACTATTATGGCAAGAGAGAGTGTACTATCAATTGCGGAAAAAGAATCAATTAGTATCGACAATTTGATATTTCATATAATTATTACTGATGATGCCCTACCGACATTTCTGGATGAGATTGAGATTACGCACGAACAAAAACTTTTTTTTAAAGAGCGTTTGTCGGATGCAGCACAAGGAAGGCAGTATGTTTTCACAAGTAAAGAACCTCCTGTAAAGAAGCTATGTAGAGAAATCCTATCTGCAAATGACAAACGATTTATCGAAATATCTAAAGAATTAACAGCCGAATTTCATCGCACACATAGTGGGAATACTAATAACGGTGTCCTTATTGTTGCTAATGCATCAACCAATGTTAGGAAGTTGTTGTTTTTAATGAAGCTAGACCACAAGAAAGTGTATGAATATAAATTGAAAGGAGCTAAGGCACTTTTAGCAGAAGTAAAAAACACTTTTATTGAAGATAAATCTGCAATACAAAAAGTTGCATTAATAGATATAAGTGACAAAGCAGTATGGGATGTTTTGGTTATGGATAGGAGTAAGCCTGGAAGTATTACCAGTTTCTTTGCAAAATTTCTATCAGTCGTACCCAGAGAAACTGAATCTGATTTAACAAAAAGACTTCAAAATGTAGCAAGAAAATGGGCTTCAGACAACGCAGAAATTATTGATCCCAATCAAGAACCGTCAGTGTACAAAAACAGAGCTAGGGATTATTTGATGAACGTAGATTTATTCGACACCGAAGCATATATTTCGGCTGTTGTTATTGACGACGATGAAAATAGGCGAGAGTTATTAAGGCAGTCATTAAGGCAACGTTTAGAGGAAGATGGTCTCGCTGGTCAGGAGTTTAAGCCCAAAAAAGAAGCATTAACACCTAGGGAACAGAGAAATATTAGACAAACAGCTGAAGGTGTAAAAGTTGAGTGGATGGGAGATATTACGGCAAATAATATTCAAATTAATAAAATACCTGATCAAAATGGTGAGCAGACAATAATTATAAGAACAAGCCAAATATTTGATATTAGATAATATGTTCGATAATTTATTTGACAAACTACTAAACGTAGAGCAAATCTCAAATAAAGAGAAATATAAAGAGAATTGGTCTTTTGTAAATATAGAAGGGAATGGTATTTCAAATTGTTCTTTTTTTATGGATTTACAAGAAGCTTTTGTGAATTTAAACTTAGAAGCCTCTATTACTTTTTTTGTTGATAATGAAAAGTGTAGTAGAGATAATCTTCGAGAGATATTATCAGCATCAAACAATTGGAGGATTAATATTAATAAAAATGTTATTTTAACAAATACAGATAACGGATGTACGAATAACTTCTTTTATTCAAAAGACAGCTTCGTAAAATGGATAAAAAACTCAAACCCATTCTCGGTAGATTATTTTTTAAATGTATATCCAAAGATAAAAATACATGTGAATGGATTGACAACTAACTTTGGAGGTTCTAATTTTGTCGTCTGTGGACACAGTCAAGATTTTTTTGCTAATAGTTGGGTGATACAAGATGAAAAAATAATTCAGAATCATATTCGTATTTTATGCGATTCTGAATTTATTATAATTCCTAATAGGCACTCTGTTTATTTTGGTGACGTTAATCAATACTCATTATACTTTTATAGAAACTCAATATTAGTATTGTTGGCCGGGTTATGTAATGAGATTCAATCGGATGACAATGTCACCATAAGAGGATTTAGAAGATTGTCACTTCAATTGGGTTCATGTTATTGTGGCAAAGAGATTAGCAAAGAATATCAAGATTTACTTATTGATGCTATTCAGTGGATATATAGTGATAGTTCCAGATGTGATTTAAGGTTGAAATTACTTCTAGAAAGAATATCTCTAGATATCAATTTAACCTTACCATATATTAAGGGGGTATATAATGTAATAGAAGATGCTACAACTCAGGCAAAAGAACGTTTTTTATTTATCACATATGAAAGAAAAGATCAATATCAGAAGGAGCTAAAAGATTTATTGAAAGATTTAAAAAGTATATCAGATTTATATTCAAGTAAAGTTAGAGCATTGTTAAGTAATCTACTTAGGGATGTACTTGCGGCGTTTATATTAGTTGGCATTACTTTATTTGCCAAAACATCCGAAATGACACAACTAACCGACAACAAGTTAATAAGATATGTGTTTATTGCTTTTGGATTTTACTTTATAGTGTCAGTAATTTGCCAAGCTGTAACAGATGTATTTGATATCATTAGAAGTAGAACTGAATTTGATTATTGGAAAAATATCACAAGAGAATATATGTCTCTTTTAGAATTTAAAAAGCACAAGTCAAAAACCATAAACCCAAGGGCAAGAGGGTCAATAATAATATACCTTATAATTGCATCTCTATACGGTGTTGTTGCGTATATTTGCTTTAATTTCCCAAGCATTTGGCTAAAAATAATTAACTAATATGATACAGTATCACAATATTAACATCAATAGCGTAAGCATACATATTGTAGGAAATAAAAATAACGATGAATCTATAACTACATCACGTTCAGAACTATGTATAAATGAAAATAAAAAAGTTGTGTTGATTAATTATCTCCTTAAATCATTCATTAACTGTCAAGAATATTATGAATTGTACCACGAGAGCGATATAGAATTGAATGTAGTATACGCATATGCTTCTAAGATATTCGGAAACTCGGAGTCATTGCACGAGCATTCAATAAATCTTGCCAAACATCTTTACGAACAGAGTACACATCCTAAAATTAAAGGTGGCGAGTTTTATGTTGTTTATTTCAAAGATTGCATAATTGACGGCGAAACTGTTGATGCGGTTGGATTGTTTAAATCAGAGAATAAAGATACATTTCTAAAAGTGTATCCTTCTGGAGAAGGATTTGAAGTAGAGAGCCAACAAGGAGTCAATATAAATAAGCTCGATAAAGGATGTCTTATTTTCAATACTGAAAAAGAAAATGGCTATATTGTTGCAGTGGTAGATAATACGAACAAAGGTGCAGAAGCACACTATTGGATTGACGATTTCCTCCACATTCGCCAGCGCAAAGATGAGTATTATAACACTCAAAATGTGATGTCGCTTGCCAAAAAATTTGTTGCGAAAGAGCTGCCTAAAGAATTTGATGTTTCAAAAGCTGATCAAGCAGAATTGCTGAACAAGACAACCAAATTCTTTAAAGAGAAAGACACCTTTGATATGGATGAGTTCACAAATGAAGTGATGGCTCAACCTGAAGTTATTGACAGCTTCAATCGCTATAAAGACAGTTACCAACAAGATAGAGAGATTGAGATTTCAGATAGTTTCGTAATTTCAGATACCGCAGTTAAGAAACAGGCACGAGCTTTCAAAAGCGTTATTAAACTTGATAAGAATTTCCATATCTACATCCACGGAGACAGACAGTTGATTGAGCAGGGAGAAGATAATAAAGGTAAGTTTTATAAAGTTTATTATAACGAAGAACATTAGTCCGTAAGCCAATATGAACGAAGAAGAGGATTATTCGTGGAGTCAAGAGCTTCGAGATTGGGAAAAACGACAATGGGCTAGTGCCTCCTCAATCGACTATTCTGCAATGGATAGCTGCTAGAGTGATGCACGAAATAAAATTATAGCACCCGTATTCAAACGCCTTGGCATTATCGACCAATGGGGTAACGGCTTATTGCTTATTGCTGACGAAATGAAAGAATATCCGGATATTGAACTTCGCTGGAAAGAAGTCGGATTATCATTTCAATTATAGTTTGTAAAATTGAACTATGTCTCTGAATTAACCGAAAGGCAAGAGTTACAAAAGCAAAGTTTATATTCTGAAATCCTACAATATTTGATGATTGAAGCTCAATCAAGGCAAGAACTGTCAAATGCTTTAGGTCAAAAGAAAGTATCAGGACAACTAAATAAAGTCATTCAAAAGTTACTTGAACAACGACTAAAAGAACAAACAATACCAGATATACCAAATCACCCATCGCAAAAGTTTAGACTAACAAAGCTTGGAGTAATGTTTGTAGAGTTGCTAAAATCGAACGAACGATGTAAAATCATACTTTGTACATAGTTACAGGAGTTTTAGAGCATACACCCGTGAATGAACTTTTTTATCCTGAAAGCATAATTTATCGGTAACCGCGGCGTTAAATCCTGAACCGGAATGGGTGAAGGAATCTACCCGTGGAAAAGGTATGCTCGTACTTACCACAACCCCGAAGGTGGTTGTTTGTATATATAAATCAACCAGCTAACGTGCAAAAAATCACTTTCCAGAAAAATGCCGATACTACAAATACCCACAAAAGGTAATAATGGGAATGTATTTTGTAGGGGTTTCCGGTGGGAACCCGTAGTGCAAAACAAACTTAAACCTCAATACCAACCATAAAAGAAAATCTTTCCACAAAGAGTTACGGGAGTTTTAGAGCATACGCCCGAAAAATAACAAATTGAATGCTTTCCCTTTTCCCTCTAAATAAAGCGCAGTTTAACAATTGCCGATTTCCGACTATACGACCTTGCTGATAAGTGACGAAATAAAGTTTTCGATTACACATAAACTTTCATTCCCTAATGACGATGCCCTAAAAAAAGCAGTTTTCCTTGCATTAGGTGAAATTGAAAGGAAGTGGACAATGCCTGTTAGAGATTGGGGATTGATTATGAATCAATTTATCTGTATCTTTGATAAAAGGGTCCAGATATAATTACTTAAAACTGAACCCTGCTATTTTCTATTTACACAAAATTCTGGACACTGTCTATTTAAACTTGCGTATTGCATCTATCAGCACAACTGTCACCAAACCATTTGTTACACGTTCGTACTTTTTATAGTTGATAAAAGTTTACATAAATATTACCAGTTTCACTAGCTTTTCTTCTTTTTCTAAATAGCAAATCTGTGAAGCTTACCCGTCCTTCAAGTATTGCAGTAATATCAGCTCCGTCCATAATGATTATTGATTTAAAATCTGGTGAAATCGCTTCTTTCGTCACACCATCAATTGTAACCATTAATCCCACGGCTGTTTTAAATTTCTTCTCAACTTTAAAACAAAAGGTCGCTAGGTCACCTCTATCAACTTGTCGCTTCCATTTTGCTTCAAGCAAATAGTCTGTACCTTGAAAGGTGAATGACCCATCAATTTGTTCGCCGTAATTTTTAAAAGAACCTTTTGGTTCTAGCTCATAAAGTAGAAGTAAATCGTAAAGAAATTTTTCTAAACTAAATCCTCGCTTTTGTTGATTTGTCTCCCTTGCTAATTCAAAAAATCTATCTTTTAATTGAGAGAGCTCTTCTTCTAGCGATTTACTCTTAATGATTTTTTGCTCTGCTTCACGTCTTCTTTGTTCTGCTTCATTTTGTTCTTTTGTCTTTTCAATATATCCTATCGTGTGTTTTCTTAAATTTAGAACAGCATCTTTTGCTTTTTTTGTTTTAGAGCCATCTTCGTCCCAAAATTTTAGTTTTTCAAAGTCATCAAAGTCAGTTACAGCAAGTAGTAAATTAAGGAGATCGGTCTTGTAAATGTCTTGTCTACTTAGCATTCTATCTATTAATTCTCTTACTATCTGTCTTTTGGTCCCATCCCAATTTAATGTTCCGACGATTGCATTGTGTTCGATAGATATTTTAATGAAGTCTTGTAAGTTTTCTTTTTTCCAATAAATGACTGCAAGAGCTTCCTTTAATGATAAAATAGCTTGTGGCGAAAATTTATTAACGTTCATATTGAGATGTGTTTACTGTTTAGTGCTTGGTATGACTCATTACGATTTGCAGATCAGCACCAACCCGTTTATTACCTAGAGTTATTATTATTGAATTCTATTGCAAGTTGAACTAAATTTAGACTTGAATACTTTAAGTTTACTTTGATTGGATAAGATGAATAAACTAAGTTTATAAAATCGCTCCAATTTAAATTATAAGTATAGTTAATAAAGCGATTTGCAACGAGTTGAATACTTTCTTCAAGAATAATTGGCTCTCTATTTTTTAAGGTAAATTTATCTGTTATACCATCAAAAGAGTTCCTGTAACTTGCAACTTCGAATACATCAGGCTTTTTCTTCATTAGTTCTATAACATCATTGACATATGGACCATAATGATTGTAAATCCAGTGAATGTCTGTATATTGACGCCCATTTTCTATCGTATATCGCCAATCAATTAAATAAATTAGTTTCACTAATCGAGGTTTAGATAGTTCAATTGGATTTGGATAGTTCAATAAAATGTATCTAATTATCTTTTCAAGATTGCTCATACTCCTAAGATATTTTCTGTTATTACGACACCATTATTTTTTTCGATAAACATTATTAGAGGTTGTTTTACTCCATTGAGTTTTTCTATGATAAACTCCTTGGTGAACTTTTGCATTTCTAAACTCTCAAAAACTAAAACTGCTTTTGGAGTTCCATCATATCCATTTATTCTATAAACAAAGAAAGTCCGTGATTTCATTTTTAGATTATCTACAACTTCTCTTTTTATAGGGTGTATTGTATTAACTGCATTATAGTATGTATTACCACTTTTTGCATTGCAATCAGGTAGTGAATCTATGAAAAAATCACCTTCACGCCACCCCTTCCCGATAAATCCTTCGCCAATAGGATATTCCTTTCTCCCCATTTGAGTAAGTATTGGGTCTACTGACGTCCGACCAATTAACTTAAACTTATTTTCATAAACCTTGTATACGCTTATTCTTTCATTGTGCGTAAAATTTAGGTTTTTTATCAATAATCTAAGATATGAGTTAAATAAATCGTTAGTTTCACTTACAACTTCATTTAGCTTTGATTCTAAATCGTTTATTTTAGAACTCTTCTTGTTGTTTTCTTCTTCAAGTTTCTGTACCTCTTTCGCATGAACAACTGCAAATACTCCAAATACTATAGAGAATATAACTGACACATAATATAATAACTTTCCTATTTGAAAATTATCAATGCCAAATATATCTATTGTTATGTCGTTAATATTTGAAATATCAACGACAGATAGCGCAACTAAACTGACTCCTGATATTATAAGTGCTTTATCAAAAATATAATCTATGCTTCTTTTAAACCAATTTCTCATTTATATCTTTTGTATTAATGACAGGTAACTTACCTATTGATAGTCAACATGAGCATTAATTCGCCATGCTCTGCATGATAAGATGCTTAAACGAGATAAACCTACTAATAGAATTTATCTCCTAAAAAAACATCTGTAAGTCATACATATACAAAAATACATAATTATATCGAATTAATCCGAATAACAGCTATAATTCGCATGATTAATAACCATTTAGAACGCAGAGAGTAATATGTAATTTTGAAAATATAAGAGTTGAGGATCATAATCCTCCCTCTCCGCATTTAGCGCCGGGAACTTTCGTTTCCGGCGCTTTTTCATTGTAAGCGTCTCCGGAATAGTCTCTTTCAGGAATTAGAACTTGAATCTACCTTTGCGGCAATAAAACTGAAAACTTATGAAAGCAGTAGAACGCTACCAACTCACACTTGATCAATTCAGAGCTATACGACAAGAGGGTAAAGAAATTACTTTACGTGATTTTTGTAAAGAGAAACATGTGAATTATCCACCAATGACAGCATGGTTATCCAGAAAAGGGATTTTCATATCCAACTTAAATCCGATTAAAAAGAAAAATATAAGTAAGCCGGTGATTAAAAAAGAAAAATCTCCTGATATTCTTTCGAATCAAATATTTGTTCCGATTCAGCCACAAGCTCCATCAAAAAGCATAACAAATGGATTGTCTGGAATATCAATTACATTTCCTGATGGTGTATGTGTTACTATAAAGCAGGCTTCAGCCTGTGCCTTGACGGATTTTATTAATAACTATAATCTGGAGGTTGTTTAGTATGTTTGGATTAGATGGAAATGTAAGATATTTTCTTTGTCAGAAATACGTTGACAAGTCCACAGAGCACAAACATAAAATAGGGATAAATAATTGGACTGTTGAAGACAACTACGCATATAGGTAGCAATACTATCCACCTATAATGACTGAAATAAAGGAAGAGTTATTGAGTATTAAGAATTCTTCGGATTATATCAAAAGTAGTGATCTGGGTAAAGCTGTAGAGTATATGTTGAATGAGTGGAATGCACTCATAAATAT
>JBOFKD010000074.1:0-43099 GCA_051657165.1 Bacteroidales bacterium
CGGCCGTAATGGTGTTGAGAAAGTATTGGAAATCGCATTGAACGATGAAGAAAAAGCAATGTTCGAGAAAAGTGCAGCAGCTGTACGTTCTACAAACAACGTACTAACTGAAATCGGAGTACTTTAATTCTCTCTGAACAGTATCTATAAATAGATATAACGTATTAAGAGGAGCATCTTTTAAAAGATGTTCCTCTTATTTTTTACCCCTAAAGAGATTATATCTGCACGAAGCAGATCTCCGGAAGGTAACATCAGTGTCATATTTCGTTTCTTCCGGAGAAAGCACCAGCAGAATATATACTCAATAAGATAAATCAACAGGAATATCAGAAGAGAAATTTTAGTTAGATGATTTTAGGAGAAAAAAAGCTTCGTTTATCTCAATAATCACTATTTTTGTTTCGAAATAAAATTTTGATATACAGCGATGAAGTTAAGATTTTTAATAAACCTCATTGGTTTCCTAAGTGTAATAAATCTATTTTCTCAAGAATCAAGTCTGACACAATTGATGAGCTTGCCTAATCAGCAACACATTTTATTCGAGCTTCAAAGACCTGATACAATTCCGGTGAATACAATATTCATGCCTTTATTATTTAAAGGAGAAGTATTACCACGTAACCTAAACCTATTAAAAAAAGAGAATGAACATCAAACAGGTGGATGCAATCTGTACCTGAATGATCAGTGGCTAAAACAATCCATTAGTCTGGACTCGCTTCGTGAACAGACAAAACTCTACGTAGCCGTCAAACACCCATATCTGACGCGCTACTACATCAATCGCCTTCCAAGCAAGAAAGAGATTGAAGAAATTGAGAAAGAAGCAGCAAAAAGCTCATTTGTCGGCTTATTCACACCGGAGGAATTCAAACTACCGGAACGACCTAAAGAAATAAAAGGTATTAAAGAGAAAATCTCTTACTGGAAGGGCTTTTCAGTTGCAAACGTACAATTTACGCAAAACTATATTTCAGACAACTGGCATCAGGGAGGAGAAAGCAACATATCACTTCTTGCAACGTTCAATCAAAAACTGGAATATCGGGATGATAAAAATATCCAGTTTGACAATGAGCTGGATTGGCGTGCGGGATTTTTCTCTACGCCGAGCGACACTATGCGTATGTTTAAAGTCAGCGATGACCAACTTCGTTTAAATTCCAAATTTGGTTACAAAGCTTTTAGCAAATGGTACTATACTGCTTCTTTTGAGTTTAAGACAAAACTATTCAACTCATATAAAGCAAACTCTAAAGAGATGTTGTCGTCATTTCTTACACCGGCTGAGATGTATTTCAGTTTGGGTATGGACTTTAAAACAAAATTTGACAGCCCCAACATTCAGAATCTGTCTGTATTCATAGCTCCTGTTACTTACAGCCTTAAATTTGCTGCAAGAGATCAGAAGGTTGATGTCACACGATTTGGTATTGAAGAAGGCAAGAAGACACTGAACCAGGTCGGTTCTATGGTAAAAGCAAACATCAGCTACCCTATTATTAAAAACATACTTTGGGAAAGCCGCTTTTACTACTTTACCACCTATTCAAACATAGAATCTGAGTGGGAAAACTCAACAACATTCATTCTTAATCGTTATTTCTCTACACGTCTGTTCTTTATTGTAAGATATGACGACAGAAGAAAATTAAAAGATGAAAACGACACCTTCTTCCAATGGAAAGAATTCCTAAGTCTGGGATTCACATACAGATGGTGATCTAAAGATAAAAGCTATGAAAGCAGAAGTAATCACAATCGGAGACGAGTTGCTAATCGGTCAGGTTACAGACACAAACTCCGCATGGATAGGACGGGAACTAAATAAGATTGGTATAGAACTCTACAGAATAACATCCGTAGCTGACCAGAAGGACGATATGTTGCGGATATTAGATGAAGCAGGAAAACGTTCTGATCTGATTTTAATTACAGGAGGAATCGGACCTACAAAGGATGACAAAACAAAATCTGTCATGTCTGAGTTTTTCAATTTACCACTCCGTTTCGACCAGACTTCTTACGAAAATGTTGAGCGTATATTTAAAGCCCGCGGAAGAGAAGTTAATGAGTTAAGCCGCTCACAAGCAATGGTGCTCGAGGAGCTATCATTATCCAAAACCAAAAGGGTACTGCCCCTGTTTCGTGGATTGAGCAGAATAACACAATATATGTATCTATGCCCGGGGTACCTGTTGAAATGAAGTGGGTTATGACAGAAGAAATCATACCTCGTATTCAAAAACATTTCAACACAACCAATATTATCAGACACCGAACTTTTCTGATTAAGGATTACACAGAGTCTGGATTAGCTGAATTTCTGGAAGAATGGGAAAATAATCTACCCAAAGAGATCGCATTGGCTTATCTGCCTTCTCCCGGGATCATCCGGCTAAGAATGACTATACGAAATAATAATGCTGAAAATGCTATTAAATTATTAGACATTCAGAGCCATAAACTAAAACAACTTTTAAAAGATGCCCTTTTCGAAGATGAAGATCTTCCGATAGGTGCTTTTATAGGCAAGTTACTAAAACAAAAAAAGTTAACATTCGCTACGGCCGAAAGTTGCACAGGAGGATACATAGCACACCAAACTACAGCTATTTCAGGGAGTTCTGCATACTTTAAAGGAGGAATAATTGCATACTCAAATGAAGTTAAAGAAAATTTGTTGCATGTAAAATCGGAAACTTTGCTTAACTTTGGAGCCGTAAGTCGTCAAGTCGCCGAGGAAATGGTACTGGGAGTAAAGGAATTGCTTAAGGTTGATGCTGCCGTAGCAGTTACCGGTATTGCCGGTCCAGATGGAGGAACTGAAGAGAAACCCGTCGGAACGGTTTGGATAGCTTCTTATTGTTGCGGAGAACTCATTTCACGTATGTATCGTTACGGAAATGACCGCGAACAAAATATTATCCGAACTACAAACGATGCACTCTTGTTGCTCGCACAAATGATTGAGAATTGAATAGTTATTCCTATTTTTTTTCATAAAAAACTTGTGCGATAAGGATAAATTGATTTACTTTGCACACTGTTTGTGAAAGCAGTGTACAAAAACAATAAATAAAAAATTAAGATAGCGATGTCTAAGATTTGTCAAATTACCGGAAAAAAAGCAATGGTTGGCAACAACGTTTCTCACTCTAAGAGAAGAACTAAAAGAACGTTCAATGTCAACTTGTTCAGAAAGAAGTTCTACTGGGTAGAACAAGAGGAATGGATCGACCTAAACATTTCAGCAGCTGGTCTGCGTACAATTAACAAAGTAGGTCTAGATGCGGCAATTACTGCAGCAATCGAAAAGGGTTATTTAAAAGAAATTCGTATTATCGGATAAGGAGATTGAACAATGGCAAAAAAGGCAAAAGGTAATAGAGTACAAGTGATTTTAGAGTGTACTGAGCATAAAACAAGCGGTATGCCAGGTATGTCTAGATACATCACAACGAAGAATAGAAAGAATACAACTGAAAGAATGGAATTGAAAAAATACAATCCAATTCTTAAAAAAGTAACTGTTCATAAAGAGATTAAATAAGATAACTCATGGCAAAGAAAACCGTAGCATCATTACAAACAGGTGAAGGCCGTACTTTTTCTAAAGTAATCAAAATGGTAAAATCACCTAAAACAGGAGCTTATACATTCCAAGAGGAAATGGTTCCTAACGATAAAGTTAAAGATTTTTTCGCAAAGTAATTTGCTGAAAATAAAATATAAAAAACTTTCCTGAGCAGATTTATCTGTCCGGGAAAGTTTTTTTTATTCAATGAAATCACTACTTTTGTAGAGATTTCATCTATGAAATCTTCTTGCAAGGACATTTCATTCCGGAAAGCCTGCAAGGCGGATCGTTGATTTTAACCCTATAAAATTCAAGCAAAACACCATTATGGGAATATTCAGCTTCTTTTCAAAAGATAAAAAAGAAACCCTGGACAAAGGGTTATCTAAAACTAAAGAGAGTGTCTTTTCAAAACTCTCTCGCGTTATTGTGGGCAAATCCAAAGTTGATGACGAGGTTTTAGATCGTTTGGAAGAGGTGCTTATCACTTCGGATGTAGGCGTTGAGACAACGCTAAAAATCATCACTCGTATTGAAAAAAGAGCAGCCAATGACAAATATGTCAGCCAGGATGAGCTTAACGAGCTATTAAAAGATGAGATAGCTGCACTCCTAACAGAGAACAACTCCGAAGATGTTGCTGAATTTACAGTTCCGAAAGACAAAAAACCATATGTAATTATGGTTGTAGGTGTAAACGGCGTAGGAAAAACAACAACGATTGGTAAGCTGGCTTATCAATTCAAGAAAAGTGGATTAAACGTATATCTGGGTGCTGCTGACACATTCCGGGCTGCTGCTGTCGAACAGCTTTGTATTTGGGGTGAAAGAGTCGGAGTTCCGGTTGTAAAACAGAAAATGGGATCAGATCCTGCTTCTGTTGCTTTTGATGCTCTAAGTTCAGCAAAAGCAAATAATGCTGATGTTGTCATTATTGATACAGCAGGACGTCTTCACAATAAGATCGGATTGATGAATGAGCTGACAAAGATTAAAAATGTAATGGACAGAGTTGTTCCCGATGCACCTCATGAGGTACTTCTTGTTCTCGATGGATCAACTGGACAGAATGCATTTGAGCAGGCTAAGCAATTTACTGCAGCGACAGAAGTAAATGCTTTGGCTATCACAAAACTAGATGGAACAGCAAAAGGAGGAGTAGTTATTGGAATATCAGATCAATTCAAAACTCCTGTAAAATATATTGGCTTAGGCGAACGAATGGAAGATCTTCAGGTCTTCAACCGCCGCGAATTTGTTGATTCTCTTTTTGGAGGAGAAAAACTATAAGCCACAATAATTCAGAGATTTTATAAACGGGATATGCAAAAAAAGAAGAGTTTAACTGATTCTAACTTTTTTCGCTTATTCCGTTTTTATGCAATAATTCTTTATGATAAAAAACAAAGTCGACATCATTACTTTAGGTTGTTCTAAAAATCTGGTAGATTCGGAACAATTATTAAAACAATTGCAGGTTAAAGGTTACTCAGTGGCTCACGATTCAGATAACGTTGACGGAGAAATTGTTGTAATCAATACATGCGGATTTATTGGTGATGCAAAGGAAGAATCTATAGATATGATTCTTCAATTTTGTGAGGCGAAAAAAAAGCGTAAGATTAAGAAACTCTATGTTATGGGGTGCCTTTCCGGACGTTATATCAATGAACTACCTGCGGAAATCCCGGAGGTAGATAAATTTTATGGAAAATTCGATTGGAAAGAACTATTATCAGAGCTGGGAACAGCCTATGATGACCGGTTACATAATGAGCGGATATTAACTACTCCTTCGCATTATGCTTACGTAAAGATAGGTGAGGGATGCAATCGTACTTGTGCCTATTGTGCAATTCCGATCATTACCGGAAAATATCAATCACGGACAATTGAAGATATCGAAGACGAAGTCCGCAAACTTGTTGCCCAGGGGGTAAAAGAATTCCAGCTTATAGCTCAGGATCTTACATTCTACGGATGGGATATCTACCGTGAATTTAAGATTGCAGAATTAGTTGAGCGCATAGCTGACATACCTGGTGTAGAATGGATCAGATTACATTATGCATATCCGGCTCAATTCCCGATGGATCTACTCCGCGTAATGCGCGAAAAAGACAATGTATGTAAATATCTTGATATTGCTCTTCAGCACATAAGTGATTCTGTTTTATCCCGCATGAAAAGACATGTCACTAAAGAGAAAACATATGAGTTAATGAATAAAATTCGTGAAGAAGTTCCAGGTATTCATTTACGCACAACTCTTTTGGTTGGTTTTCCGGGTGAGACTGAAGAAGACTTTGCAGAGCTACAACAATTCGTCAAAGATATGCGCTTTGAGCGTATGGGAGCATTCCCCTACTCTGCTGAAGAAGATACGTATTCTTACAAGCATTACGAAGATGATATTCCTGAAGATGTTAAACAGGAGCGAATGGATATCATCATGGCTATACAAGAGCAAATTGCAGCAGAGCATAGTCAGTCTAAGGTAGGACAAACATTAAAAGTAATTGTTGACCGCGAAGAAGGAGACTATTACATTGCCCGTTCTGAATTTGACTCGCCGGAAGTTGATCCGGAAGTTCTGATCAATAAAAATTCTGATTTAGAAATCGGCGAAATGTACATGGTTAAAATTACAGGAGCTCAGGTATTCGATCTTTACGGAGAGGTTATCAAATAATATAATTTGACCTTACCTTTTCTCTTAAAGTCAGGACTAGCTTTCATATAAAAGAAAAGCCTCTTACTCTGTGTATACAGATAAGAGGCTCTTTTTTTTGCTTAGTTATTGATGTTGACCGATTAATTTCACTAAATGATCTGCCGAAATAACACCCGAATGACGCCAAACCACTTCTCCTTTTTTAAATAGCATTAAAGTCGGAACAGACTGTATGCGATAACTCAATGAAAGATCTTCATTTTTATCTACATCCACTTTTAGAACCTTTACCTGTTCTCCGATTTTTTCTTTAAACTCATCAAGAATAGGCGCCATCATTTTACATGGGCCACACCAGGTTGCGAAAAAATCAACCAAGGTTAAATCTTCGCTGTTAATAATATCATGAAACTTATCCATAACAAAAACATTTTAGTAGATCGTTCATTTTTTAATTACTTAATGATACAACAAAGATGATGTACAAAAGTTTTTAATCAGTCTTCAACCTCTTTTATATAATGCCTGTCCAGTCCGTCCTTCTGAATAGAATCTGCCACTTTCAGCGGATTCATTAAATCACAGATCTTTAAAATCAGATAAGTCATAATAAATGAATATGCCCCGACAAGCAGAGTGCCTGAAATTTGAATTATTGATTGGTGAACAGATCCGGAAATCTGATTTACTTCACTCACAGCAAGAATTCCGACCAGAACAGAACCACTAAAACCTCCCATGCCATGCACGCCCCATACTCCCAAAGCATCATCTAAACGTAATTTACTTACTAATTGTAAAGAGAAAAAGCATATTAGCGGTGTAAGAATACCTACAATAACTGCTCCTTGTGGATTTATGTATCCGGAACAGGGAGTTATGGCTGCAAGTCCCGCAATAGCCCCCGTCATAAGTTCAGTTATCGAAAATTTATGATCCTTACGATATGCCATAAATACCCATATAATAGAAGAAAAGCCACTTGTGATTGCGGTATTGGTAAAGGCGATTGCGGCAACCTGACCGCCGGCAAGTGCTCCGCCTGAATTAAAGCCAAACCACCCAAATAAAAGAATTGAACCTCCAATAGCTACCCAGACAGCACTTCCTGAATACCCTTTGGGAATGTACGCCCTTCTACCGAAAAAAAAGACTGATGCCAGAGCTGCAAATCCAGCCGAAACATGAATTACAGTTCCTCCGGCATAATCTATAAAGCCCCATTCAGAAAGAAATCCTCCACCCCAGATCCAATGAGCTACAGGAAAATAAATTAGAAGCATCCAGCATATCAGAACTTTAATCCATCCCCCTATTTTCATTCTATTAGCAAAAGCACCGGTCATAAGCGGAGCTGTAATTATTGCAAACATTAGCTGATACATAAAAAACATAAGAAATGGAATATGTGAACCGTATCGCGGATTGATAGTAAAATCTACGCCTGCTAACATGAAATAATCAATCGGATTTCCAATTATCCCGGAAATATCATTTCCGAAAACAAAAGAAAACCCTCCCAGAACCCACAAAATAGTCACTACACCAACCGACAGAAAAGTATACATCATCATTGTAAGTGCATTTTTCCTTTCAACCAATCCTCCGTAAAAGAATGCAAGTCCGGGAGTCATAAAAAAAACGAGAACAGTCGTGAGTACCATAAAAGCTACATCACCATTATTAATTACACCTTCCATAAATAAAGTAAATTAAATATACCTGAACAACATATAAACCACTACGAAAGTTTAAAACCTAAACGTATAGTTAATCATGCATTTTTTTATAAGTTTGCAGAATAATTATATAGAGATAATCTGCATAAGTTGAAGCAATTTCTTATTTTTGTTTGAACATTGGGGATTATAAACTCCAACTCTTAAGAAAAGAATAAATTTAAAATATATTCCTATGAAATTTGTAGTATCAAGCACCGATTTCTTAGCTCATTTGCAAACGATTGGCCGAGTTATTAACAGTAAAAACACAATTCCGATTCTGGATAGTTTTCTTTTTACTCTGGAGCAGGATGTGCTTACAATAAAAGCATCAGACGGAGAAACAACTCTTGAAACATCTATGCGTGTAGCTGACGCAGAAGGTGGTGGTCTTTTTGCTATACCTGCGAAAATGCTTCTGGACCCTGTTCGTGAGCTACCTGAACAACCATTGGTGTTTGAAATCAATGATACAAATCTCGAAGTATTTATCTATTTCCAAAATGGTAAATATAATCTGATCGGACAAAGCGGTGAAACCTATCCGCAATCTCCGGAATTAAACGCGAGCAGTCTTAGTCTGATAATGGATGTTGATGCTTTGCTTAACGGAGTAACCAAAACATTATTTGCTACAGCTGACGATGAGCTTCGCCCGGTGATGAATGGTATTTTCTTTGACATGGATCAGAATTCTATCACTTTTGTAGCATCAGACAGTCACAAACTGGTTCGCTTTAAGAATACTGCGATTCATTCAGAAATGAAATCGTCATTTATACTTCCTAAGAAACCGGCGAATATGTTGAAAAACATTTTACCTAAAGAAGAAGGGGAAGTGAAAATTCAGTTTGACGATCGCAATGCATACTTCACATTTTCAAGCTATCGCATGGTATGCCGCCTGATCGAGGGTCGTTTCCCTAATTACAATGCAGTAATACCTCAATCCTCACCGTTTAAACTGATTGTAGACAGAGTATTAATGATGGCCGCTTTACGTCGTGTCTCTCATTTTTCGAATCAGGCAAGTAATCTTGTTAAATTGCAGATATCAGAAAATCAAATTGTGATTTCTGCACAAGACATAGATTTCTCTACAGCAGCTGAAGAGAGATTATCATGCCAGTATAATGATTCTCCGATAAATATCGGATTTAAATCATCATTCCTGATTGAGATTCTAAACAATATAAATTCAACTGAAATATGTCTGGAGCTTACTGACTCATCAAGAGCTGGTGTTATAACTCCACTGGAACAGAATGAAGGCGAAGATCTTCTGATGCTTCTGATGCCTATGATGTTGAATGACTAAAAAATAAATTCGTATGCAATTAAACCTGAAAAATCCGATTGTATTCTTTGATTTAGAAGCAACCGGAATCAATATCACATCAGATCGAATCGTGGAAATCTGCTATGTTAAGATTTTTCCGAACGGAACTGAAGAGATTAAGACCAGACGTATTAATCCGGAAATGCCTATTCCGGCAGAAGCTACTGCTATACATGGCATTACAGATGAAATGGTTGCTGATTGTCCTACATTTAAGGCTGTTGCAAAAAGTCTTGCTCAACAAATCGAAGGGTGTGATTTAGCAGGATACAACTCAAATCGTTTCGATATTCCTATGTTAATGGAAGAATTCCTGAGAGCTGGAGTTGATATCGATTTGAGTAAGCGCAAATTTATAGATGTGCAAACGATCTTTCACAAAATGGAACAACGCACATTATCTGCGGCATACAAATTCTATTGCGAAAAAGAGTTGATCGATGCTCATAGCGCTGAGGCTGATACAATTGCCACCTATGAAATCCTTAAAGCTCAACTGGACAGATATCCGGAAGCTCTTGAAAATGATATGACTTTCTTGTCTGAGTTTTCCCGCCAAAACCGTAATGTAGATTTTGCAGGAAGAATTGTTCTCAACGACGATGATATAGAAGTCTTTAATTTCGGGAAATATCGCGGAAAACCTGTTGTTGATGTACTTAAAAATGATCCGGGATATTATGGCTGGATCATGCAGGGTGATTTTACGCTGCATACAAAAAAGGTGCTTACGAACATCAAATTACGCGAATTCAGTAAATAAAAATCAAATTACCAATTACAAGTTATAGATGCCTCTTCACTCTTCTTACAGAGAGAAAACCTCTGTAACTTGTAATTTTCTTTATAAGCTATGCTGAAAGGTAAAAACATATTATTAGGTGTTACCGGTAGTATCGCAGCCTATAAAGCTGCAAATCTTATACGGCTTCTGGTAAAAAAAGGAGCAACAGTTCAGGTACTTATGACTCCTGCCGGAAAAGAGTTCATCACTCCTCTAACGTTGTCTACGCTTTCCGGACGACCTGTTTACAGTGATTTTTTTTCAGAGAAAGACGGACGCTGGCATAGCCATGTAAGCCTCGGGTTATGGGCGGATGCAATGTTGATTGCTCCGGCTACTGCATCTACTATGGGTAAAATGGCACATGGTATAGCAGACAACTTACTGGTTACTTGCTATATGTCATGCAAAGCTCCTGTATTTATTGCTCCGGCAATGGACCTTGACATGTACGCTCATCCGTCAACACATACAAATCTTGATCTTCTCCGTTCTTTCGGTAATCATATTATAGAGCCGGCAGCAGGAGAACTTGCAAGCGGATTAGTAGGCAAAGGCCGCATGGATGAGCCTGAGAATATTGTTGCTTATCTCGAAGATTATTTCGGTTCACGACAGGAACTTAACGGACGTAAAATAGTTATTACAGCCGGACCTACTTACGAAAAAATTGATCCGGTTCGTTTCATTGGAAACTACTCTTCCGGGAAAATGGGATATGCTTTAGCTGAGAAATGCGCTGAAGCAGGAGCAGATGTAACACTCATTTCCGGACCTGTTGATTTAAAAGTCACACACCCGAATATCAAACGGATTAATGTAGAGTCTGCATCAGAAATGTATGACGCGACGATGGAAGCTCAACCTGAAGCAAATGCAGTGATTCTTTGTGCTGCTGTTGCAGATTTCACTCCTGCCTCTCATTCAGAACAGAAAATTAAACGCGAAAAAGACGATTTAGAAATCACTCTTAAACCAACGCGTGATATAGCAGCAGCAGTGGGAGCAAATAAAAAAGAAGGGCAAGTACTTGTTGGATTTGCTTTAGAAACTCAAAATGAAATTCAAAATGCTCAAAGTAAATTAGAACGAAAGAATCTGGATTTTATCGTTCTTAATTCTTTAAATGACAAAGGTGCAGGTTTTCGTGTAGACACAAACCGCATCACTATTATTGAAAGAAATGGAACTCAGACATCTTTTGATCTGAAATCAAAATCTGAAGTTGCTACAGATATTATTTCTGTTCTTACTCAATACTTAACGCATTAAAAGATTTACAACAGATTTTCGGAGAGTCAATCTCTTTCATCTTAATCAGTAAAAGATATGCATCGTATTTTCTTTTCCGTTTTAGTTCTCTTTCTTACATTTTCAAATCTTGTAGCTCAGGAACTGAAAGTGAAAGTTGATGTAAACAGTGACAAAATACAGGGGACGAACAAACAACCATTTCAGACTCTTCAGAATAAACTTACCGAGTTTATGAATGAACAGAAATGGAGCGATGCTAAATTTTCGAATAATGAAAAGATAGAGGCAACTTTCGTATTGACTCTTACCGAGGTCGATGGAGAAAATTATAAAGGTGAATTACAGATTCAGGCGAAAAGACCTGTCTTCAATTCATCTTACAAAACTACTCTGCTCAACCTGCGCGATATAAATGTAGACTTTACCTTTCGGGAGTTTGAACCTTTGCATTTTAATATCAATGCGATAGAAAGTAATCTCACCGCAATTATGGCATTTTATGCTTATTATGTCATGGGTGTTGATTTTGACAGCTTCTCTCCTCTTGGAGGTAGTCCTTTTTATCAGCAGGCACAAGCCATTGCGTCTACTCAGTTATCCTCCGGTGCTTCAGGATGGAATCCATCTGAGGGCAAACGTAACCGGGGACTTCTTATAAAGGACGCTTTGGATGAGTCTTCTAAATCATACCGTGAGTTATGGTATAATTATCACAGGCAAGGACTTGATGAGATGAGTAACAGTGTTGAAAAAGGACGACTGAAGATCACCTCATCTCTCCCGACTCTGAAGCAATTACGATCAGATCGACCGATGACGACAATTATTGCGACTTTTGGTGATGCCAAACTGGACGAAATTCCGGAAATATATTCTAAAAGTGGTAATGCAGAAAGAGAAGAGATATATAAATTATTATCCGAACTCTTCCCGACCCAGCGTAACCGGTTTGAATCTTTACGTACAAATCAGTAACTTGATATGATTAAGTCTTTATACATACGTAATTTTGCACTAATCGATTCTCTTGAAATCGATTTTGATAAAGGATTTACTACTATAACCGGTGAAACCGGAGCTGGTAAATCGATCATATTAGGAGCACTTTCGCTGATTCTCGGACAACGGGCAGATTCGAAAGCTCTTAAAAACTCAGAGATTAAAAGTATTATAGAAGGTCATTTCGATCTTTCGCTTTATTCATTAGAGTCTTTTTTTCATGAAAATGAAATAGAATATGATGCGAAACACTGTATTCTTCGCCGTGAATTATTTCCCGGAGGAAAATCGCGCGCATTTATTAATGATACTCCGGTAAACCTGAACCAGCTGAAAGAACTTGCGACACAACTGATTGATATTCATTCGCAACATCAAAACCTGCTTTTATCAGATGCCGGTTATCAGCTTCGGATTCTGGATACGCTAGCCGGAACACTCAACGATCTGGATATATACCAGAAAGCCTATAAAGATTACAAACAAGCAGCACGAAAACTGTCAGTCCTGAAAGAAGAGCTCACCCGAAACCGTCAGGAAGAAGATTACCTTCGCTTTCAGTTCGATCAGCTGAATGAAGCAAATCTTCAGGATGGAGAACAAGCTCAGTTAGAAACTGAATTGGATCAGTTAAATCATGCTGAAGAGATAAAAGGCGGATTATATAAAATATATCAACTTATCCGGGATGATGAGAACGGACTCATTAATCCCTTAAAGGAAACGGTCAATACGGCATCCTCGCTGACACGAGTTTTCCCAGCCGCCAAAGAGTTACTTGAACGGCTTGAAAGTAATCTTATTGATCTCAAAGATATTGCATCTGAAGCTGAAGGGAATGCTGATTCTATAGAATTTGATCCTGAACGGTTACAATGGATACAGCAACGACTGGATCTTATTTATACTCTTCAGCAGAAGCACGGAGTGAAAACCGAAGAGGAATTGATTGCGTTATATAATCAACTGGACGAACGTCTGCAATTAATGAATCACTCGGATGAACATATACTGCGGATTGAATCGGAACTCAGCAAGCAGAAAGAAGAACTCGTCCTACTGGGTGTAAACCTTTCCCAAAAACGAGCTCATGCTGCGATAGAAGTATCTGCGCAACTTGAGTCCCGTTTGATGAATCTGGGTATGCCGAATGTGAAAGTTGAATTAGCATTCAAACGGAACGAAGAGCCTGCTGAGAATGGATTCGAACTAGTAACATTTCTGTTTTCAGCCAATAAAAGCATGCCGCTTCTTCCTATTGCCGAAATTGCATCCGGTGGTGAAATCTCGCGCGTTATGCTAAGTCTTAAAGCAATGATAGCTGGTGCGACAGCGTTACCTACTATCATATTTGATGAGATAGACACAGGTGTCAGCGGCGAAATTGCTGACAAGATGGGCAATATTATGGTTGAATTATCCGGCCACCTGCAAGTTATGAGTATAACTCACCTGCCTCAGATTGCAGCTAAAGGAAATGCTCAGTTTAAAGTATATAAAACAGATACTGAAGAAACAACCACCACTCACTTACGCCGTCTGAAAAATGACGAACGTATTGATGAAATTGCACGTATGCTTAGTGGTGCTGTCATAGCAGACTCAGCACTGATTCATGCCCGTGAAATGTTGAAAAAATAAAAAAAATGAAAGAGTGCAGCTTGCACTCATACTATAAATTATGGAAAAAAACGATTTTATCTTTGGCATTCGTGCCGTTATCGAAGCTATTAATGCAGGTAAAGAAATTGACCGTATCCTTTGTAAACGTGATTTGCAGGGTGATATCGCTAAAGAACTTTTCACTGCACTAAAAGGCACTGATATTCATGTTCAGCGTGTACCTATGGAACGTCTGAACCGTATTACAATGAAAAATCACCAGGGGGTGATCGCTTTCATTTCACCGATTGCTTACGAAAAACTGGAACATGTAATCCCGGCCTTATACGAAGAAGGAAAAAATCCATTCATCGTTGTGCTTGACGGACTAACAGATGTTCGTAACTTCGGTGCTATTGCCCGTACATGTGAATGTGCAGGAGTAGACGCTATCGTGATTCCGCAAAAAAACAGTGTATCCGTAAATGCAGATGCTATCAAAACTTCAGCAGGAGCATTAATGCGTATTCCTGTGTGCCGCGAGTCATCAATCAAAGTAGCATTGACGTTTCTTCAGCAATCAGGATTCAAATTAGTTGCTGCTTCGGAGAAAGCATCCATTAACTATACAGAAGCTGATTATTCAGCTCCTACGGCTATCGTTATGGGTTCTGAAGATATGGGTGTTTCCAGCGAATGTCTTCGCATGTGTGACGAAATGGTATCGATTCCTCAATTCGGCCAAATCGGATCTCTTAACGTATCAGTAGCTGCAGGTGTTATGATCTATGAGGTCGTTCGCCAGCGCGGTATTTAAAAAACTCTTGAATGCGATTTTTCTTTTTGAGAAAAATCGCATTTCATATTAAATCATATCTCTAAAACACTAATTAAATTATGAAAGAAGTAATCAGCACAAACAATGCACCTGCTGCTATCGGACCTTATAGCCAGGCAATCAAAACAGGTAATATGGTATTTGTTTCGGGACAACTTCCGATTGATCCTGCAACCGGCGAATTTGCACCGGGTGGTATTAAAGAACAAACAGCTCAGTCTTTTGCTAATATTAAAGCGATCCTGGCTGAAGCAGGAGCTACAACAAATAACATTGTAAAAACAACTGTTTTATTGTCAGACATGTCTTTGTTTGCAGAAATGAACGAAGTATATGCTTCAAACTTCGAAGGCACATTCCCGGCAAGATCAGCTTTTGCTGTTAAAACATTGCCTAAAAATGCTTTGGTTGAGATTGAAGTAATTGCTGCTCTGTAAGCATCTTAAGAAATTTAAAAAGGCGTTTATGAGTAAAATCATAAACGCCTTTTTTATGGAGTAAACGGAGGCTGTCATAAATTTAAGACAGTGATTATCTTAGATTATCTTAGATTATTTCAACCTCATTGTATCTTTCCTGACTAATTGAATCAAATAGATTTCTACATTTGTTCAAAATAATGTACCAGATTATCATCTGTATCAAGTTCTAGTTTTCTTCTTAAACGATAACGGGCCATATTTACTGTTTTTGGACTTGAATCCAGTAACAAAGCTATTTCTTTACTCGTTAAATTTATACGCAGAAGTGTTGATAATACTATTTCATTCTTAGAAAGATCGGGATGCTTCTCTTTCAACCGTTCAATAAACTGCTCCTCAGCCTTATTTATCTCTGATGAAAAAATATTTGTTTTAATTTCTTTATCCTTAAAGCTCTTAATAAGAGCGATTATTGACTTAATCTTTACTTTCGGATCAGTCTCAGATTTACGTTGAGCTTCTTGCAGAAGAGACAGAATATTATCAAGTAATTTATCTTTACTTTTCAGAAAGAACACGATATTTGTCAGTTCAGCTTTTGAAGTGTTTAATTGTTCAATCTCTTTACATAATTGAGATTCCTTCACTGCAAGCTCTTTTCTGATCTCATCTTTACTACGGATCTCATTTTCCACATGAGTATTAAGTTTCTTTACTTTTAAAAGCAACAGATATAAGACAGATAAAATTATCAGAGTCAGAGAAAATACAATAGAGATTAGTAACAATCTTTTCTTCTGCTCAGATTGTAATATCCGGTTATTTTGCTTTTCATGATTCAATTGAGAAATAATTTCTCGTCTTTGTCCTGCCTCATACTCAATAGCCCTTATTCTAACTGCTGAAGCCAGTTCACGATCCATTTCACCTACTTTTTTAAGATCCAGAAAGGCCTTTTTATAATCACCTTCTGCCTCTGCTATACTTATAGCTGTTTTCAGATTATCACGGATAAGAACAGGATTTGACAGAGAATCAGCTAAATGCTTAGACAACAAATTATATTTTCTGGCTTCTTTGTAGTCTTGCTCATGCAGATACAAATTTGCCAGATTATTGTAATTCTCAGCTAAAACCCAATATTCATTTTTAGTTTTTGCGTAATCGATTGCCTCATAAAGATTAGCTATTGATGATTTATAGTATTCTGGTATCGTAGACATATTATTATATACCAGATACACTCCACCCGTATTATCTAATGCTTTATTAAACATCAGAGAATACTGGAATGCTATTTTTGCCAGATCATATTCTTTCGTAAGTACATAGTTTAAACCTTTCAGATTATGAGACCATGCCATACCTAATGTATCATTCTTCTGTTGATACATTAGAAATGCCTGATCATTATACTGATGGGATTTATTACTATCCTCCAGATAATAATAAACCGAAGCTATATGAGTCAGATAATCGGCTACCTGAAGTGTATCTCGCAGATTAATCAAATCAAAAGCATTCAGATAATGCTCCAGGGCAATATCATAATTACCATTCATTGCATAGATAGAAGCTCTGTTAGTAGCACTTTCGAATATATAAGTCGTATCACTTAGCCGGCATGCTTCATTATAAGCAGAATCCGCATACTTTAGTGCTGCCATAGGACTTTTATACATTTCCTCTTTTACCTTTTCCACAAAAGACGAATAGCGTTGTTCTGCGTATGAAGATAAACCGGAGAACAGAACAAAAAATAATAAAAACGTTTTAAGACGATGCATATCCAAGTGAGTCTGGGTTAAATTGTAAAATTAAGGTATTTTTATTTAACCTGAGTGCGAATTACCTCCGGAAATAAAAATAAAACACAAAAAATAGTTAATTAATTATTTATGTATCCAAAACTGGTCTGATCTGACATCCATAAGTACGGTAAATATAATAATTACTATAGGAGGATAGATTGCCATTCTGAAACATAAAATATGAACAATAACTATTAGATACATCATTTACATTTCCTGTTACCCAATATGCTCCGATACTTGGACTCCAAGCTAAATTCCCCGTTAAATAATAACGTGAACCGCTGGCTGCAAACCAGAATTTATTTTCAATCAACAATCCGCCTTTTCCCTCATAGCCACTGCAATTGAGCCATTTTTTATCAGTTATTAATGCTAAGTCATTACCATTCCCCCAATTAACTCTCCATCCAAAAGGAGACGGGTCAAAAATAGTTTTCATTCCTTTACTTGTTGTACCATTGCTGCTGTTCCATCTCGTTACGCCTGACTCATTACACCAATCTGAATAGCCTTTGGCAAAGAAAGTTAGAGGTTCTTTTATTGATTCACGAATTGTAACAGTACGCTCTGATTTTAAATTATATTTAATACCATTGGGATAACACGGTGTATAGATAAAGGGTTCAGCCATATCGTTAAATTTATCAATTCCGGGAAGAGGATCTTTTCTTCCCCATTGATAATAAAGACCATGATGTTTTCGTGCATCATCGCCCGTAATTTGTAATGATGACAGAGCTCCTGTTAAACGTGCACCAACATTCCGGTCAAGATAAATACGGGAAACAGTATTATATTTTGTTTTCAAAAAACGACCTCCCGGACCATTATTCACTGAAAACAAATTATTCAACACTGACTGATCTGATAACACTGACACTGATGACCCCGAATATGTTATATCTGATGAGGCTAATTGATCATTCAGACAAACCATATCTGTAAACCAGACATGCCAGCTCCAGAGCCATTCTCCGGATGCATCCTTAATTCCCCATACCAGATTTCCATTACCATTATTTCCGCAGACAGAATGAAAGTTACGCACATGTAGAACAATATGCTCTATATTTCCATCGGGATTTGAAATTTCAATCAGATCATGAGGTTCAAAAGGATTCGGATCTTTAAAGTTAAAATCACACCAGATTATCTCTGATCGCGGGTCTGAAATTTGTGCATTCAACCCATAATAGTCATAAATTACTGATCCAGTCAGATGATATGAGCAAGACTCATTTACAGGCAACAAGAAGCAGTTTGCGCGTTTAGAGGTATGTATCTTATCTGACTTGTTAAATGTTTCTCTATAATATAAATCATTTATAGCAGATGATCCATATGTCTGTGTGACTATGAGTTTCAATGTTCCTCTCCCTTGTCCCATAAAAAAATAAAGAGGTACAGATTCTCGTGTTCTACTCCGGTTTTCAGGAGAAAGACAATAAACCGTTGACGGAGATTCAAACGATATATTAGCCGAAATATCGGACGGATAATTCGGATCTTTACTAATACGGCACCATGGACCATCAACACTTAAATCCCCATACTGAGCATTTAGCACTCCCTGAATCTTAATAATTTGTAATGAATCTGAGCGCAACATACGGGAAGCCCTTACATTAATAAGCTTACGAAGCCCTCCGAAACGAATCTCTATCGCACCGGACACCTCTGGTTTTGTAAAACGAACTTTAAGATCTACTGCATTGCCGATTGGAATATTAAGAACTTCTGATTCATTCATAATTTCAATCTGATCAGAGCCTATTACTTTTAAACTACGATCAGGATATAAATTATAGAATTCACTTTTCTCAAATAATAGTGTAGCCACACTATAGACTTCAGAGGAAGATGCCGCATAAACATGAGCTTCAGAGTTAGTGGAGCTTATAGCATAACCACTGCTATGATAAATGATATCGTTACTGGATGAAAAATCATCAAACGTAATCTCATACTCCAGAGGTATATTCTCCGGATAAGAATTTATCGCATTTTCAAGTGTCTGTTCTCCATAATGAGAGACCTGACTTATATTTACTTTATAACGACAGTTTCTATGTATATCATAATCAAAAGAAGCTCCCTCGCCTTTATAATATCCTACATTAACTTTATAATATCCCTCCGTGGTATTGCCATCCTTTTTATAAACTCCTTTAAGGATCAAGCAGGTAGCAAGAACTGGTGGCTTATAATTATCCAGATTTTCAAATAAGTACAATGGCCCTGCATAATATGCGTCGTCTGCTATTTTCGTAAAAGAAGAAAAGTCAGACTGATCTTTCAGTGGATACTCGCCCGGTTTATAAGGTTCAAACCGGCCATTCTTATATCCGTTATGTAAGTATATTTCGTGCAATTCGAAATTTGAAACAGATGGATCAATATGCACCTCAAGAGCTGCGTATATTCTCTGCAATGCAACACTTATATTTGTTTGTGCATCAATCCCATTAAATATAGTATTTTCAGCAGAACAAAGCGGCAAAAAAGGTAGAAGGCCGGGATTATTCAATAATTGAGATGACATTGATAGCTCTTTAAAAACACCTATGGATACAGGGTTCGAAGAATTACCTTTTGTTTTATAGTTAAGGACTGTGTTCATTGTTTGATCATCCAGATTAGCCAGCACTTTTATCCGGCAACTTCTATTATATCCCGCTACAATAAAATGAATATCGGGCTGAATATTCCCGGAAGATATTTCAGCCTTTACAATTTGCAAAAGACAATCTGAATCTTTCTGGTCCTCCCCTTCATGTGCTTCAAATACAAGCAAAACTGCATTATCAATCAAATTCTCACGATTTACATATCCTGATTTAGAGGTAATCTGTGAGATCAAAGGTAAATCATATGTTAGTTTGAGTCTGATCTTTCCATCAGGTAGAAGGGATGAAGTATTCTCCGGAAAATCCTGATTCGTACACCCTTGAAATAGAATGATATTTACCAATATCAATAAGATCGTATATATTTTATTCATAATTATCATCGGGTAAGAACTGTAAGATATATAAATCTGAAAATACCACCTGCCTGAAGCTTAAACTTATATTTACCGGGATGCAGGTTAGAAGGTAAACGAATTATTCCGTTCACAGGGCTTTCGTCCTTAATATATCCACTGCCCGGAGGTTGCTCCTCACAACTGAGAAAAAGATGATACCGATAATCTGTCTCATAATGGATCAATGCCGAAACATCCTGATACTCCTCAAGCTTTGTCCTCGAAATATTCAGATAGGTAGATGAAAAATCACCACTGGTATTGATCCCGGTCCAAGGCAAGACATTGGCATGAACTGTTCCGGATGAGTTTAAACCTAACTGTATAGTAAATAAAATCCCCTTTCCCATTTGAAATTCAGATATCAATGACGATAACTGATGTTCAGCATTGAATATTTCTATCTCGGTGCCACTCTGATCTGTTAAAGCATATTGAACGGATAATATAGCTGATGAAGAAATTATATGAGGCATCAGATTTAATTGACCTTCGGGTGAAGTTATACACACAGGCATATTATCCAGATTACATTCGATCAATCCTTCTTCGGGCTGTGTAGTCAGCATGTAATCCATATATGTTCCATCCTGAACTGACCATCCGGCAGTCTGAAAATTCAAAGTACCTCCCGAAATCAGATTACTTATCATAATAGATTTTATTTTCAAACATTGGCCTTTAGGAGGCTCTTTCCCATTCTGAATTTTAGCATGAAAGATAACCTTTGTTAGTGCATGCTTAAAATTCAAAGGAATACTCTTGTTTAAATAATTCAGTTTTGATTGATCCAGTAAGGGCGATGCATATAGAACATCTTGCTGACTTTTTATTTTACAAGGTACATTATAGATAAGAGCAGGCGCACCAATATGCGTTTTCGAAGATATTTGTATTCCATTTTCGGGAGTAGCAAAAGGTGCATAAGCAAAGATCGAAAGTTTTTCTTCTGTTTGTGGCCAATACATTACAGGCGAATAGGTCCACTGAGTCCATCCACCCTCATACTTCTGCCGATTTACCTCCTGGTTGTATAAATAGTTAGGACAAATGGAAGCAGAAAGGCTCTCCCATGAGTTCAATCCTGTATAAAAAGCAAACACACCAAATGCTGAAAGACTGGAATTATCATAATTCATACCTTTAGCATCTATTTGAGTTGTAAAGGATAGTTGATCCGGCAATAAATCATCTGCATCAATATTGTAGAATGAATGCTTACACGCCGTAAAAATAAAAAAGGAAATTAGCCCTATTACTATGTAATTATTATTGCATCTCATAGGTTTATTATATTTGATATATGTGATTCTTAAACTTAAAAGTAAGCCATGGGAAGATTAAGGGGGAAATCTTCCGCATGGCAAACCTGTCTAAACTGAGAAAAATATAGATTAAGGAAATGAATGCTTAATTTACCGGAGATACTGATCCTTCCGGAAGAGTTATATCCTGACTCACCTCTTCCCATCTTTGAACATCTGTTTCAAATGTAATAGGAGTCAGAATAGGTTGTCCTTCGTCTGTATAACCTCCACCAAAGATTAATGTATAGGTAATCTTTTTACCTGTCGGTAAAATACCATTTACATCTTTATTCGACATTGCACTGCAATCAAATGGAACATACATAACGCCGAAAGCGTCAGCTGATCCATGCAAATAAACTTCGGTATTATTTGCACCTAAAGCAATTAGTTTACAACTGATCTTCAGGTAAGATCCGGTTTGAGTTGTAACTGCTTCTTTTGGTGTACCTGATGGATTCCACGGCATTAAAGATGACGGCTGAGGCAATAGCATCAGAACATCGGTTTCTTTCGTTAAGTTAACTGCGCTTAAATTACTTTCATTCGTATTTATTGTTAAGTTTTCATCAGGTGCTACATTTGTGAATACAGGGGCAGCTGATTGACCTGTGTTCGTATGATTATCCCACGTAATCAAGCTTCCTGAAGGCTCTGCATCTCCTTTATTCACAACACCTGTTGCTGAACCATAAAGGTTACATAGTTGAATACCCTCTGCTGGATTAATAATCACTTTCAGATTTTTCGAATCTGTTTTACCTTTAAAGTGAATCTGATTCAATGCATGTTTAAAACTCAGAGCCACATTTGTTCCTGTCTCAGGCTTACTTAAAGGGGCTGTTGTTGCATACATCAAATCTTGCTGATCACCCGTAGTTGTTGGAACAGTATAAGTAATTGTCATGTTCGTATTTGCATACTTAATACTTCCTTTACTCGCTTTTGCTGCCGCATAAAAATCAGAATACGGAGCTACGGCAAAAAAATGCAAACTTCCTGTAGTTGGCCAGTAAGCTTTATCCAGGGCGTTAGCATAATTCCAACTACTCCCATTATGCGTAATCTGTGCCTGCATATACTTATTTGCAGATTGACCTAAAAAAGCAACAACATCGAAACTTGAACCACTTTTAGCAAATGCACTATTATCAATAATCGGTGTACCTTTAGACATCATCGAATATGTGCTGAAACCTATCGCATTTCTCTCATTCTGTTGTTCTACCATCTGATCCATTTCGTTGCTGCACGAGGTAAAAAGGATTCCTGAAAATGCCACTAAGGCTAATAAATTCTTTTTCATAAATAATCGTTTTGATAGTTTTGATATTTAAATAATTGTGTTCTTTTTTGCACTAATACATAGGCACATCCACCTCTATGTCCTCCCAACCTTCCACATCCGGATTAAAACCGCTATCACCTCCACTCTCATTCTGGACATCAGGCAATTTACAAGATAATGCTACCCGATATTTCAATTCACTCATCTTCTCTATCTTGTCTGTTATGTCTGCTGATATATTATACGGGGCTCCATTCACTAACATGAAATTCATTTTTAATATATTTCTCAAATTCGTTTTTGGTAAAAAACCAAAACATCTGAGAGTCTTCATTATCCGCCCATTCTTATCTGATCCGGAATCAAACAAACGGTTATTCAACACGAAACGATGATCCACAACCTCTTCATGTAACTCTTTAGACATCATTTTAAGTCCGCCGGCAAGATTGGTCAATTCTGACAAAGGGGCACCTGCAGCATTATGCAGACCACTAATATGCACAGATACCTCAATCTCTGAAATTACAGGCTCTGCCAACAGCATAAATTCTTCATATATTTTAGAGCCTGTTGAGCGCTCCATTAATGGATTATAATCAATCATTGCTTTTGTCACCTCAATATTGAATAAATGCGCTAATCCCAAATCTTCAGGTTCAGATACTACATTATGTCCATACATATATTTGTCAGCTCCTCTCGGTTCAGCTCTGAATAATTCAGAATCTTCCCATCCGCGAAAATTCATATTGGGTAATTCATACGGAGTATTATTATGTAAAACCAGATTATATTCTCCTTGCGGTAAAGCCAGATCTATAATATACGGGTTAGAAAATGGAGGCAGAGCTTTATACAAACTCCCATTTTTATGATAAACATAAACAGAGGCTCCGTTCAATCTGAATTTAGTCTTACTCCAGTCTATATTCAGCCGGATATGACAATAGTTCAATGTCTCGTAGTACAATTCATCAAATGAACAGGATACAAATATGTTGATCATGGATATCAGACATAAAGCTTTTGATAAATATCTATGTATCATATCTGTTTCTTTTTAGCATACGATAATTAATTATTCTGACTAATGAAATCTTAAGTTTCGTTGGCCCGCCAATATTTCGGATAGATCTCACTCCCGATTCTTTTACAACCTTCATTCCTCCGGGTTTCTTATCATACTGAAACTTATATTTATGATAATTCGTCCGTATATACCCAAGTCCAAAAGAATACTCCAGTCTTAAATTCTTTGCAATCGAATGCGCAAATCCGGCACCGGCACCAATATTGAATAACTGTCCCTGAGCTCCACATTTGCGGAAAGGTTGTAAATCATATCGTCCGAATCCACAATACAGATCACAAAACCATCCATTTAAAGGTTCTTTATTCGGTTTGTTACTCAACCAGTATTTAAAATCAGCACCGGCATATAATAACTGGAATGTAAAATCAGATTTTTCTCTTTTCCAAAATGGAAAAATCCATTCAAGAGCAACAGATGTTTTATCATTTAACGGAGCCTCTATCTCTCCATTAAATGCAGTAACAGCATCAAACAACAGATTCGTTTTAACAGCAAAAAATGAATTAAAAAGACATTGTGAAGACCTTTCTCTACACTTCAATGCTGCATCAGAGATACAATCATCCTGAAGTATCTGATTTGTATCCTGTGCAAGAAGGAATCCATTTATAAGAATACTGAAGATGATAAAAAGTAAAATCCTTTTCCCTTTTAATGAATAATACATTTCATTGTTTTATTACTTATATATGTAAGTTGATATATTTAAATTCCGGCCATTACTCACCTGTTCCTATTCTCCTCCCCAATCAACCGGATTATACTTAATCGAAATTTTTAATGCGAAACAATTAGATTGAATTATCAATAAGAAGAAAGATCACTCCTCCATATACAACCCTCATTCTATATGAGAGAAATGATCTGTTCTACCTTGGTATGCCCCAAAAATATTCTCACGAACACTTCTGAAACCCGAAATCACTTACATCAAATTATACGTGAAAAATCTTAATGTTTGGATGATTTCATTATTCACTGTCTAATTTTTATTCGCTGCAAACATATACTTGTTTTATAGATATCCTAACATCTGTGTCGTAAATTAAATACCACATTTTAGCAATTAATGCATATTTTAGAACTACAATATAAAGATATAATCAATTACATATCAATATATTAATATCACACTTACAATCTACATTTTGAGACTTCTGATAATATGGAAGAAAAGATCAAAAAACATGATTATTCAATAATAAAAACTGAAAATATTCAATTATATATCTTTTATTAGCTATTATTTACGTGTCTCACCTAATTTGTCTGTTATGTTGATTGAACTAATTTAACGCTTCATCATAAAATCTTATTTTTGTAGAGATTAATAAAAACAAAACACACTAATTATCAGAAAAATAACATTCATTCCTGTAGTTTAAAAAAATAATAAACATAGACTAGTGATAGAATACAATCAATAAGCCGAATCTATTTATTCCAATTTCCTTTTAACAATAATAACAATCTAACAAACAGTATATTAATTATCTCAATAACATAGTTACTCTTATTTATATTTTGTCGCAGCAACAAAATATACGTTTATACACCTATTTTCCAACTGAATAGCATAAGGATACAACTAACAGAGAGCTTCATTCCTAATTTAAGTATCATCTGTTCTTCAGGAATAATTACATATCAAAAACACTTATTACTCTAATAATTACAAAATAGCAAATTCGTTTAATCTGAGAATCAGAGATAAAACCTTTACCGATAACTTCTGTTTATATGATCAAATATTAATTCATCAACTTAAATCAATTAGTTATGCAATTAAAAAAGATAATTAGTTTATTTACCCTACCACTGTTTGTATTTACCATAGCCTGCAAAGATGATCTTACAGAAGAGACAGATAGTAAGGATGGTGTTATTCATTTCAGTGTAAATCTACCACCCGCGGATCAGACAAAAGGAACTCCCGTAAACAATGTAACTGACACTGCTTTTAACACCATTGGGATTTTGGGTTATCATACTTCTGTTGATTTCGAAAAGAGTTCAAACCCGACTTCTTCATTTTTAGCCAATGAAATTGTACGGAAGACAAAAACCAATATCTGGAATTTTGATAAAATACATTACTGGCCACAAAAAGGTGTCGTCTCCTATTTTGCTTACGCTCCGTTTGCATCGCCTGAAAATGGCATCTCGATCACAGAGCTACAGAATGAAAATCCGGTATTAACTTATCAAGTACCTCATGAAGTGGAAAAACAACCCGACCTTATGGTTGCTACTCCTCAATTCAATAAATATAAAGAAGTAATACCACTCAATTTCACTCATGCTCTTGCCTGCATTGGATTTGATGTCAGCGGAGAAAACATACTTATTGATTCTATTGGAATACGTGGAGTGTACACCAGCGGTACCTTAAATCTGACCTTAACTGATAATACCCCTTTATGGAGTAACCTGACAGGAGTAACCGATAAGTTTTATAAAGTAGGATTAAAAGAAAACCCAATGGCAACAAACCCATCATCTAATGTCATGGCGACTAACGGATATTTAATGATGATACCCCAAACTCTTGGAGATGATGCTGCCATCATTATTAAATTCAAAGGAACAGATCCTAAAATAATACCTTTAAAAACAGCCGGTACAACTCAATGGAGAGCCGGAGACAAATATATCTACACACTAAAAGAAGGAACTTATAACTTTGAAGTAATACCTGAAACAACGACTTTTGACTATTTTGGAGGAAAGAACGCTCTAAATATAAAAAGTACTTATACCTCTCAGGCCGGATTAACTCAGAATCTCGGATGGAAAGCTGAAATAATATCATCCTCTCCTCAGAATACATACTGGACTGGTAATTTCCCGGATTTTAATAGCCCGGATGGAAAAAATACCTCTTTCAGTTTTGCTATAAATCCGGCACCTTACACAACCATATCACCTATTGATCTCAGGTTACAAAAAGCTGATTCAATTCCTTATGCGCATATAAAAGATCTTTCCTGGATTAACGGCTCCTGTACAACCGCGAACTGTTATGTAGTCAATGCTCCGGGATGGTATAAGTTCCCTTGCTGGGTTATGGGTAATGCTATCTCTGAAAGTCCCACAGGAACAACAATAAATAATAGTAGTTGTATCAGTAGTACGGCTCCCTATTATCAGAATTATCTTGGACAAAATATTACCGGCATGAGTTCTCTTCAATTAAATGTCAGTAACTCATCGCCCCAGCTATACTGGAGTGATGCACCGGGATTAATATCAGACACAAGAATCTCAGAGGATAATAAATTTATTGAGTTCTACGTATCTCCTGAGACTATACGTCAGGGAAATGCCCTGATTGCTATCAAGAAAGACAACAAGGTGATGTGGAGCTGGCATATATGGGTCACTGACTGGAAACAGGGAACAAAGAACCAGACTATTGGAAACGGAAATCCGGATATAATGCCTTTTGCTATCGGAAGATGTTCTGCGGCGACTTATAATTATGGATTACGTACCATCACTATCCGTTTTACTCAAAACACAAGTAACATAACCAAGGATATTACCATTACTCAACAAGCATCAACAGTTACTTATGGAGAGAATGCGCCTTATTATCAGTGGGGCAGAAAAGATCCGATGTTAGCTTCAAATGGTCTGGATGATGCAAAATATAAAATTTGTTTTGGAGATATACCTTACCGGATTTCCGAAACTGTAACCCCTGTTAATCTGAATCAGGGTATACTTAATCCTAACATATTTTATTGCTCTACAGCTTTCCCCGAAAACTGGGAAAATCCTATAAATATCCATTTATGGGGAGATGGTCAAACAACCGAATCCATCTGGAAAACAATATATGATCCATCACCTGCCGGTTATCAGATTCCACAATTGAATACCGTTTTTGCTATTCTAGCTATGCCTTATCAGTTTATTGATAAACCAATTAATGGCTGTCAGTTTTCTCCACTTAAAAACGGAGAATATAGCCTATTCTTAGCAGCAAACGGAGGTCTGGGACCGAAGGATGGTAATATATTCAGCTCGATAAGCCCTGAAAAGGGAGGCTACTACTGGAGTAATAGTAATTTCTATTGGGATAATACTACGATCGGAAGTAAAAATACATTCCTGAATCTTATATTCTCATTAAAGAGAGACTCTAACCCTGTATATTATCAGGTAAACCCAAGTGCAAGCGGACTTAATATCTGTGCATCTGTCCAGTAACAATTAAACAACAATATAATGATACAGCATAATATAAAATCCTGGTTGATTGCAGTTACCGGATTTCTGCTTTCTTCAGGTTTATCAGCACAGGAAATAAACACAAGCAATGATGGAATTCAGAGCATTTCTGTCAAGACAAATATATTATATGATGCAGCTATGATCCCGAATTTAGGGGTTGAAATTGCCTTTCCTCAACAGTGGACGTTAAATGGTAGCTGGAATTACGCATGGTGGAGTAATAACATGAAACACCGGTACTGGCGAACCTACGGAGGAGAACTCGAAGCTCGCAAGTGGTTTGGGAAACACTCAGGTCAATACCCTTTACGCGGACAACACTCCGGTCTCTTTCTAATGGCCGGAACTTATGACTTTGAAAAGGGACATACCGGATATATGAACGATCTCTATTTCGGGATTGGAGTATCATACGGATACGCACTTAAGTTAAATCAAAATCTGTCTCTTGATTTTGTATTAGGCGTCGGATATTTGTGCGGTACTTATCAGAAATACCAACCTCAGGATGGAAAATATTGCGTAATTGACACCAGAAACCTAAGCTATTTCGGACCAGTAAAAGCCGAAATATCTCTTGTCTGGACTATTGATAATAGATTGAATAAAAGAAAAGGAGGTAACAAATGATCAGAAATCACTATATCATTTGCGCAATAATACTTATATCTGTCTTTTTTAATGCGTGCCGAAACAAAGAAATCTGTCCGGAATGCGAAAATGAAACCGGTATATTTGTCAAATTTGACTGGAAAAAAGCGAAACATATTCCTGAAGGAATGACCGTATTATTTTATAATATGGGCGGTGAGTTAGTTTACACCTTCAATAATGTTCCTCCTGATGGCGAACTTGTCAGAATTGAATCAGGTAAATACCGAATTGCCTGTTATAATAATGATACGGAGTATGTACAATGGAGTGGACAAAATAAATTGGATAGTCTTCAGGTACAAACCCGTAAATCTCAGAACATAATTCCGAAAACTGACAAAAAAACATCAAAAACGGATGACGAACTTATCGTTACTTCTTTTGACTACCTGTGCGGCGATGTGTTATATGAAAAAGATGTACATCCGAAGTCAAATACAGAACAATATATTGTGCTCACACCGGAAGCTCTGCTGGACAGATATACTTATGAAGTCAACAGTCTGAAAAATGGAAAATACATTTCAAAAGTATTAGCATCTTTATCCGGTTTATCCCAACGACTATTCTTATCTCACCCTGATTACCAGAACGGAATTGTAACGATGCCATTCTTTAATAACGAATTGGAGAACCATGAACTTTCTGCAGTTGGGTCAATGCTCAATCTCGGTGATTATAACTCTTATACCAATAAAAATATTCTGACATTATATATATGGAGTCCGGGAGGAAATCTAAAAGCCTCATTCGATGTATCTGATCAGGTCCGTAATGCACCCGACCCACACAACGTACATATAATCATTAACACCAGTATTGTCGTTCCTCCTCCGATTGAAGGAGATGAAGGTATTGATCCTTCTGTTGATGAATGGAAAGACATTACATACGATGTAATATTATAAACAGAGAAACTACAACTAATTAATTTAACTATAAATTTTATCTTATGAAGAAGTTACTATTATTATCTGTGCTTACTGCATCTATATTGAGCAGTTGCAGCAGTGAAAATGAAGATCCGAATATTTATTCTGATCAGAATGCAATCTCAATTGACGCATTCGCTCCTAAAATGCAAAAAGGAGCAGATGCTACCACAAACAGCCTGGCTTCCGGCATCAATATTTATGCCTACAAATCGGGAGCGCCTTACACGACGACCCCGTTTCTAAACAATATCCTGTTTGAGAAAAAAGATCAATACTGGGTATCCACTCCTCTGACTTATTATTGGCCCTCCTATCCTCTTGATTTCTATGGATTCTATCCGAAAGACGTGAAACCATCAGATGTGGCAGAACCTACTAAGTTCAGTTATACAGTTAATCCGGATGCGGCTAAAGAATCGGATGTTGTGGTATCAACCATTGCTAATCAGACAAGAGAAGTTGTGCAAATGCAATACCACCATGCTTTATCTAAAGTCAGTTTCATTATTACTTCAGCTGCCAGTTCTGGTCTGAATGTATCCGTAAATTCAATTGCCGTTACTGATATCCCTATGAATGGTAATTTTGAATTAAACAAAACAGCCACTGCTGTTCCTGATTTCTTTACAGTATCTGGTCAGAGTGGCAACAATACGGCTACAGTAACTCCTGCAACTCCGGTTGTTGTTAAATCTGCTGCAACCAATGTTTCATCATCTCCGGTTTCGGGATTATTTCTTATGCCTCACACTTTAGTGAACTGGAAATATTCTGATACGAATGCATTCCCGATGAAAGGATCATATATTAATATAAACGGATCTCTTACCGGTGTTACTGACTATAGCGGTAATATTGCCATACCGATTACTACAACAGAATGGCAACCCGGATATCACTATACCTACAATATCGTATTTGGGAATGCTGGCGGTACAACCGGCGGTGGTGGTTACAATCCTGATAAAGGAACTGATGGTGGTAAAAAACCGGAACAAATTCTGATGCCTATTCAGGTGAATGTTACAGTTGATCAATGGGTTGACGTAACACCTTCTCCGGATATTGATTTATAATCTAAAGCAGTTTCTTAATCTCTTAAGCACCTCATAAAATTCTCTTAAGTGAATTTCCGGTTTCTCTTAAGAGAATTTCAGAAATCACTTAAGAGAAAATTCACAACCGAATAAGCGTGTTATTTTGCAGGTAGCAAACTGAAATTTGCAAGTAGCAAAATAAGTTTTGCAAGTAGCTAATTTAAGTTTGCTACCTGCAAAATATTTAATGCGTTTAAGACGCAAAACAACCGGACATATATATAAAACAAAATGGTAATTTTCACTACTCTTTTAAGTAGTAAAAATTACCATTTCTATTTCTCATAAAGAAAGCTCTTATTTAGCAGCTTCTTTTGAAATAACCTTCACGAGTTTATAATGGATTGTAGAGGCATCAGCAGGAACAGATTTCGGATCCAGTTCTTCTTTTTCAACTTCCAGTACATACACATATCCCGGTTCGAAGTCAAAACCTTCAATTCCACCGTACATAGTACTCCATGTATCTTTATCCTCACCTGTTCTGTCCAGATATTTAACCTGCATACACTTCATCGGAGCTACCCCCATACAATCGATTAACTGACTGTTTACTTCGATACGCTCCTGATTTTCGTTTTTCGTACCTGTATTTGCTGCGCAGGCAATCAAAAGAAATGCAAATAGCGAAGCAACAATAAATTTCAAATGTTTCATCCGTTTCAATTTTAGTTCACGACAAAGATATAAAACAAAATAAGCTGCCCCAAAGTTGGAGCAGCTTATTGCCATTTATATCTAAGAAATCAGATATACTTATTTATTAAGCCTGAGCTTCAAACATTTTTTGGAAATCTTCCAAAGAGATGTTTTTCTCATTCAAAGTTACAAGTTCTTTAACAGTTGAGCGAACTTTGTCTTCTACTGCACGGTCGATCAAAGAGCGACGGCTCTTCTCATCTTTCAACATGTGAGCAACATAGTCTTTCAACATATCAGCCGGTACTTCAGGCATTCCGTATTGAGCGAACTGCATTTTAACCTGTGCTTCAGCAGCAGCGTTAAGATCAGCTTCTTCAACTTTCACACCGTTAGCTTTAGCGATAGCTTCTTTAACAAGATGCCATGAAAGTTCTTTTACCATTGAAGGGTATTCAGCGTCTACAGACTCCTGAGTTTTTCCTTCGCCAGTTGCAAGTAACCAACGTTTCAAGAAATCATCAGCAAATTTCAATTCACCAACTTTATTCATGATTACTTCGCGAGCATCCATCCAGAATTTGAAATCTGATTCAGGTTTCAATTGCTCAGCGATAACTTCACGTGTTTTAGCACGGAAAGCAGCTTCGTCAGCACATGTTCCTGCACCGTAAACAGCGTCGAACAATTCCTGATCAAGAGCGTGAGGCATTTGACGAGTAATCTCAGTGATAGTGAAAGATACGTTTGCAGTGAAGTTTTTAGCTTCAGATTTCTCGATTTTCAGGATATGGTTCAATTCATACTCGTTTCCTTCAGTAGCAGCCTGAGGGTTGAATACGATAACATCACCTAATTTTGCACCTAAGAAATCAGCTTTAGCTTTCTCATCGCGGAAATAAGAAGGCATGATAACAGAACCTTCAGCAGTAAGACCACCTTCAACTACGTTTCCGTTTTCGTCAACCTCAACAAGGTTACCTTTAACCATGTCACGATCTTCTACTACTTCGAAGTTAGCTGGCTGACCAAGACGCTGAGCATACATTTCGATTTGTTTGTCAACTAATTCGTCAGAAACTTCGATGTTGTAGAAATCAACTTTATCTTCTTTAGAAAGAGTTACATTGATTTCAGGAGCAATCGCGATATCAAAACAGAATTCGAAATCTTCGTCTTTTTCGAAGTCGATTTCTTTTTGTTCTGTTGTATTTGGAAGTGGTTCTCCCAAGATATTTAGTTTAGTCTCACGGATATGTCCGAAAAGAGCTTCAGTAACAAGCTTGTTAACTTCTTCGCCTTCAACAGCTTTTCCGTACATTTTTTTGATCATTCCCATTGGAGCCATACCTTTACGGAATCCTGGAATATTTGCTTTTTGACGGAAATTGCGCAAAGATTTTTCTACTTTCTCTGCATAGTCAGCTTTAACGATCTGAACTTTAATGATTGCGCTTACGCTGTCAATGTTTTGTTGTAAAACGTTCATTTTGACGGTATATTTAATTAAAAACTATTTTTATTTTCTCAGCTAGTAGCGTGCAAAAATAGCTCTATTCTTTTTATTCTCAAACTCTTTTACCAAAAAAGATAGAACTACCACTTCCAGGCTCTTAAATCAAGTTGCTCTTCGAGTGTTTCCTCCAGTTGATCCGGCATTGCTTCAAAGAAGTTTATCCCGGTTAAACGCTCTACACTATCAATGGTAACAGCGTATGACTGAAGTGATTTGTTGCCTGCTTCATTACTTATAACAAAACCTATGCCTTTTTTCTCGCTGCCCACAGGATCTATTATGACTTTATAAAAATATTTAGGAATTGCAACCTGATTAGGCCCTATTCTTTTTAAGTCTTTTTCCAGCACAGGTCCCGTAGCTACTAACAGAAGGCTCTCTCTGTCAGCCCATTTACGCACCTGTTCTTCCAGTTCTTTCCAGATACCTCTGTTAAAGGCGGGTTTCTGAGGAGACATGTTCGAAAAATAAAAAGATTCTGACATCGTTTTCTGCGACCATGACATATCGGCAGCCGGTGCTAAATGTCCGCGGTCATATCCGCTCCGGCGATAATCTTCATTTCCTCCCTGAGAGAGATTTACCGCCGGATCTTTCACAAACTTATCCGAGCGCTTAATCTTTGGTGCATTCAGCTCATCACGTTCAAGCACATAGGCCACCCAGTTTGGATTCCGGTAATCCGAATTATAGGAAACGGTATATCCTTTACGTGAGATTATCTGCTCCGAATAGCCATCCAGTGTAGGTTCCGGTAAAGTCCATTCCTCAAAATTATTATCATAGACAATCTGAGCTGGTTCGGCCGCGTGGTTTTTCAGATAGAAAAGAGCAATTGAAAGAAGAATCGATAAAACGAAAAAAGAGAGTTTATAGCCGTCCCAGAAGCTCTTTTTCTTTTTACCTCTTTTTACGGGACTTTTTCTTTTGGTTTTAGTTATTTTTTTCTTCCCCATCTTTTTGCAGCATTAAGAACGTCTACGGAACGATGCATCTTTTCGTCTGCTTCTGTGATCATTCATTTTTTCACGTTTGCGCAAAAAGAAATACAACACAACGATGATGGCAATCGTACCTGCAATCGTGCCAAAATATTCCAGGTGATTTTGATTGATCTTATATTCAGGATATGACATATAAGTAATAACCCCTAAGTACACCAGTAATGCACTTGGCAGTAAGATTGACTTTCTGATTTTCATTTCTTCTTGTTTTTTGGGGTAAACAGAGCCAAAATGAATATTTTAGCTCTGTTTGCTTTGTTATTTATACAGGCAAATGTAATGATTTTTTATTTTTTGATACCTTTGCGAACACAGAACTTATTAACAAACAGCAATGATGAAAATGGAATGGTGCCGACTCCTTTCGGCTCAACGTTTCGGTATGGAAGGATGGAGTAGCGATCGTAAACACGATCGTACAGAGTTTCAGCGCGACTATGACAGGCTGATCTTTTCTGCACCTTTCCGCCGTCTGCAAAATAAGACACAGGTATTTCCTTTACCGGGAAGCATCTTCGTTCACAACCGTCTGACTCATAGTCTGGAGGTTGCCTGCGTAGGACGTTCTCTGGGAAACAATATTGCGCATGGAATTAAAGGGCAATACAGCAAAAGCGAGCCCTGGTATAAATTATTTTACGAATGTGGCAATATTGTGGCTGCGGCTTGCCTGGCTCATGATCTGGGCAACCCTCCTTTCGGTCATTCGGGAGAGAAGGCTATATCGTCTTTTTTTCTCGAAGGAAAAGGTATGGAGCTGCAATCTCAGATGACAACTGAAGAGTGGAATGATCTGATCCATTTTGAAGGTAATGCCAATGCATTCCGGCTGCTGACTCATCAGTTCAACGGAAGACGCAAAGGAGGTTTTGCCCTTACGTATTCTACGCTGGCTTCTATTGTGAAATATCCGTACTCTTCTTCACTGGCAGGTGGCAAAAACAAATTTGGTTTTTTCACTACCGAAGCAGATGATTTCAAAAAGATAGCCGATGAATTAGGTTTGATTCAGAAAGACTCCATGTATCTCTCTTATGCCCGCCATCCGCTGGTATATCTGGTGGAAGCAGCTGATGATATTTGCTATCAGATTATGGATATTGAGGATTCTCATAAACTAAAAATCCTGACTACCGAAGAGACACTGTCTCTGCTGAAAGGTTACTTTGAAGAAGACAGACTTGAACGGATCAACCGTTCTCTTTCCTATATTGAAGACACCAACGAACAGGTTTCCTACCTGCGTGCCAGTGTAATCGGACTGTTGGTCGACGAATGTTCACGTGTATTTATAGAGGAAGAAGACGCTATTCTGCGCGGAGAATTTCAGGGACCTCTGATTCATAAGATTTCTGAAAGACCACGTGAAGCATACAAACAGTGCACGCTTATAGCCTACAAAAAAATATATGCATCATCCGATGTACTGGATATTGAAGTAGCGGGTTATCAGATTATTGCCACATTGCTTGAGAGACTTACGGATGCCGTTCTGAATCCTCATAAAGCATATTCAAAACTCTTACTGAACCGTGTGCCGGCTCAATACGAGATGAACGCACCGACAACTTACGGCAAAATACTGGCTGTACTGGATTATATCTCCGGAATGACAGATGTTTATGCACTGGATCTTTACCGCAAGATAAACGGTATGAGTTTGCCGGCTTTATAAAAACGAATTTGTTTCATTCAAATACATAACAATGAAAAAGTTACTATTCGCATTCTTTCTGACCATCAGCTCCTTTATATACGGGCAGGTGTATACAGTCAGTAATATCCCGAACGTACAAATCAAAGATGCCAGACAGTATGTATCTAACCCCGATGGAATTATTTCTGCTCAGGATGCAGCTGTTCTGAATCAGGATATCCAGCGCATCAAGGATTCTACCAGTGTGGAAATGGCTGTCGTACTGGTTAATTCTATCGGCGATGAAGAGATCAAGCCTTTTGCCACGAAACTATTCGAACATTGGGGTATTGGTAAAAAAGAAAACGATAACGGACTACTTATCCTTTTTGTAAACGACAAAAAACAGATCACCTTCGAAACCGGTTACGGTGTGGAAGGTGTATTGCCGGATGCAATCTGTAAACGTATTCAGATGCAGGATATGATTCCGTATTTCAAACAGGGTGAATATGGAAAAGGACTTATTGCAGGAGTTCAGACTATCGGTAAAGTATTGCTGAAAGAGGATGTGCGTGGCGAACTGTTTGCCGAAGCTCAAAAAAGCGACAGCGATTTCTACGGATCTGTCCTCCCGGTTTATCTGGCTATATCTCTGGGCATAACCATTCTGTTCTTCATTCTGATCTTCCTTACATTAGGAAACAAGGACTATCCGGACAATTACAATAAGTATCGTGCGATACTGAAATATCGGGTTGCGGCTATCGGATTCACAATATTCTTTCCCGTAACGATGGTTTTCTTTTTGCTTTTCTATTTTCCGAAACTAAAACGTCTGCGCAATACACATGCAAAATGTGATAAATGCGGCGGAAAAATGCATAAACTGAACGAACAGGAAGATGATCGTTTTCTGACTACAGCAGAACAAACGGAAGAACGTATCAATAGTGTGGACTACGATGTGTGGTTATGTGATCAGTGCGGAAATAAAAAGATTTACCGCTACGACTCTGCTGTAACACACTATTCTACCTGTCCTTCCTGTAAAGCCAAAACTTACGGATTAAGCAGTGACCGCATCACCCGTCAGGCAACACCATTTTATCCGGGAGTGGGCGAAAAGACATACTTCTGTCAGCATTGCCATTACAAAGTAGTTCAGCCTTATGAAATACCCCGAATCATTGTTGTCCCAACCGGCGGAGGCAACAACCGCGGTGGAGGCGGCGGCTTTGGTGGTGGTTTCGGCGGTGGCGGCTTCGGTGGAGGACGTTCCGGTGGCGGAGGAGCTACCAGCGGATGGTAAACGACGCAATCAATAAGTAAAAACACACAGACATAGAATAACCTTATGAAAAAAGAGAAACTGACCGTCATAAAAGTAGGCGGCAAAATCGTTGAAGACGCAGCTTCGTTAAAGCAACTACTTAAGGACTTTTCAAAAGTAGAAGGATTAAAATTACTCGTTCACGGAGGAGGGAGATCTGCAACAGCTCTGGCAACACGCATGGGAGTTGAAACAGAAATGATCAACGGGCGCCGTGTAACAGATAAAGATATGCTGGAGATCGTTACGATGGTCTACGGCGGACTTGTAAATAAGAACATTGTAGCGGGGCTTCAGGCTATTGGCATTGACGCGCTTGGACTGACAGGTGCCGATCTGAATGCAATCCGTTCCGTTAAACGTCCGGCTACTCCGGTCGATTATGGCTTTGTTGGCGATGTAAAAGAAGTAAATGCAGAGATGCTGGGTTCTCTTCTTTCCATGCAGATTGTTCCGGTAATGGCTCCGCTGACTCATGACGGAGAAGGCTCTTTGCTCAACACGAATGCTGATACTATTGCCGGTGAAACAGCTAAAGCTTTGGCTGATCGGTTTGATGTTACGCTTGTATATTGTTTCGAGAAGAAAGGCGTGCTGAAGGATGAGCATGATGATCACAGTGTTATCCGGAGTATTACTCCTGATGACTTCAAAGTTCTTCTGGCTGATGAGGTTGTGAAAGGCGGCATGATTCCGAAACTCGAAAATGCTTTCGAAGCGATCAGGAAAGGAGTAAAAGAGGTTATCATCACTAAAGCAGATGACATTACAGGTACTGAAGGTACTCGTATTCACGAATAACAAATATAAAAAAGGCAGCAATCTTGCATATGGAGATTGCTGCCTTTTTTTATTTACTTTTATTGTAGCTTAATCCGGTAGTTTTCACCCCGTATTGTTTCAAACGTCAGACGGGTTTCATGCCGGCTCTCGTCCTTTGTCAGTTTCACTCCGGAGTTCTCTTCTGCCAGATCAAACAATCCGTTCAGTACCACTTCTGTCAGATGCGGTTTTTCCACATCAATTACATCAGCCTCCGAAAGTTGATTCATGTGATCTCGTGAAATGCGTCGCATATCCGGCTCGCAAACTGTAAGTATTTTTCCTTCATCATTCGCTTCCAGAATCAGCGACAAAGGGATGTTCACTTCTTTCACATCAATACCATCATATCTCATTTTTGCGTTAAACAATGCAGCATAACAAGTATTATTACGTCTGTCTTTTACGATATGCGCATCCCTGTTCTGCATAATCACTTCAATAAATGAATCATCCGAAAACAGCTTATTCGCCGAAAGTGATTCCTTATTTCTCAGCATATAATAAGCATAACGGCCATTCGCAGGTGAATTTCCATGATCCAGGTATGCTACCTGTGAATTCGCTTGTTTCCCGAAAGCGACTTTACCTTCTTTCACCGCATAATAAAACGATCCGTCAAATAAAATGCCGCTACCGTCATTCTCCGTTTTATCAAAAGACTGATACAGCGTCGTTATCGTTGGATTCTTATCATCAGCATTCACAATATCCGAGCCCATACACAGAATGATATCATCCATAAAGAACACAGATTTATTGGCTCTGAATGTTGAATCATAATTAATATCGTGCAACTTAAATGCAAACAGAGCCTGTGTATCCGAATGATTTACTCCGCTCAGGAATGTTTCGTCCGAGAAACAACGGTGATTGGTCAATCTTCCGGCTTTTCCTTTCATCTCATCAACAGAAAGAATCTTAGAGGTTGTTCCCGGAATGAAATTCCATTGGAAATCCTTCTGACGGGGATTGTAAGATCTTCTATTGTTGGCAAAATCAAAGTATTCAATCTGACCGTAAGCCAGGTAACGACCTTGCAGGTTTTCCGTTTTGGACGATTCATAATCCCAGATATAACGGCTGAAGCCTTTTGTATTGAAATGGTAATCTTTATTTTTCACCACCAGCAATCCCGAATAAGGCATAAAGAGCGTACCAACAGGTGATGCCTCTGCCTGAACTGTACTGCTAAGAGCCTTTTCCATCAGCTGAGCTTCTCCCAGTGTGGAGGTATATGCCAGGTTGGAATTTACATTCTCTATATAATCATTTACGGCTCCGTTACGGTCATCTGCTACAATCTTTTTAAATGCCCCCAACAATTCCGTATCAGGTTCGGGAGTTGAATAAGCCACATAAGCAAAAGCCGGCAATACAGTCTCTAGTACTTGCTGATTCAACGGAAAACGTCCTACTGTTCCAGCCGGCACATCCAGTCCTGCCGAGAAGAAGCGGAATGTCAGCAAACCTTTTTTAAGTATATCCAATGACTCCCCGGATAATGCATACGGAGTGTCATGCAATAAATAAGCAATCAATGATGCGGCATACAAAGCATGTGGATAATAAGCACTGTTGTAAGGACCTCTGTGGTGATAACCTGAAAAATCTGCTTTAAAGGTTCCGTAAAAACCAGGAGCAATGGCTATGGAATTATCCATATATGCTTTGAAAGCGGACAATGCTGTCTGTCTTTCCTGTTCATCTTTCACAGACAATGCATAAATCAGTTTCGGCAAAGCCAGAGCCCGCAGATTATCTGCTACTTCTCCCCCATGCTCATGCAAGTGATAACACGAGCCAAACAGTGTAAACCAGTTCATTGCATTAAGCTCTCTTTCATACTGATCCCTGGTTAGCTGATCTTTCAGCAAGAAGAAAGAGTGGAAATATCCGGAGCTTCTGAGTTTTTCAAAACACAGCGTACCCATCGCACTTCCGTCAGCCCATCCCTGATCATTAAACCAGTCATAGATATATAAAGCCTTATTCAGACTCTCTTTGTTTTTATTCTTGCGAAAATCAAGCGCGAGCGGGATAAGCATCCGTTCATTGATATGACGAAACTTCATCACTTTTTCATCTCCAATTTTATCCGGCACACACATGGGATAAACAGGTGCTCCGACAGCAACTCCTTTGGTGTCGTAACCTACTTCCACCACAGCAGCATCTTTTACACCTTTCCGGATAAAATTACGTTCTTCAAATTCGCGCAAAGAAGACCATTTGCCTTTTTCGCTGCTCTTATCTCCCAGATACCAGTTAGTCAATCTTTGTTCTATTGCCTGAACATCCTTACCGGTAGCCTTCACTATATTCCCGGCAAATGGTTTTCGGTTGCGGTAGCCCAATATATCATGTACCAGCGCAAAATCAGTACGATTGATCTTATACTGAGCATCCGACATCTTCTGCCAGGATACATTTTTAGAAAACTCCAGATTATCTATATAAATACGTCCTTTCTTAACAGATTCCGGAAAGAGAAGCTTCATCCCGGACAGTTCTTCTTTTGAGGGCATATTCATATCTTCGCGAAACTTTGCCCACATACAACGCCACCCCTTGAAGTTCAGGGAGAATGGCATACTACAAACAACTGAATTATTTTTACCTGTAAACTGAAAATGCAAAGAATCAACAACAGGCACTTCATTGTAAATCCAGATTGTAATCCCTCCGTTTTTACTTTGTGAAGCTGCTGCCAGATCAGCAGTCTCAACAGACAGGATTGCTCCCTTCATCCAGTCTATCTGCATCGAGCGACTCCCAAGTTTGTATTTAGCTGCCGAAATCGCAACTTTTCCATTTTGCATTTTCCATTCCTTTAAACTCTCTCGAGCTTCGAACGAGTGAATAGCCGGTTTTGCCGAAATCTGCAAAAAGGCTGCAAGAGCAAGAATAATTGTGGTAATTTTCCTCATAATGACTTTTCGTAAAAATCAGATATAAAAGCCTGTAAAGCAATTATATGAGACAATTATATTAGTAAATAGTTGATGTGTTGTACAAAAATAATCAAACTCTTCCAGTATTCTATTATTCCACGAGGTTTGAAACAAAAAGTCCTCAAAAAACTTCACGCCTGGATCTGCAATAGGCAATTTCAGAGCAGTTATGGATAGTGGAATAATGACTTTTAGATTAATTCAAGATATGAATGGATGAAAACATATCTTACAACCTGGATAATATCCACAACCACAACTGCTTTATAAAAAATATATTATAATTACGGATACAAAATATATTTCCTATCTTTGAATACAGATTAAAGTTTATTACAACGAGAAATAGCAGAGCAAAAGCCAAAATGAACAAAGATGAGGATTATTCTTGGAGTCAAGATCTTCGAGATTGGGAAGAACGACAAGATAAATATGAGAGATGGGGATTAGGCGATTACAGTGAGGTCTCTGAAGAGTGGGAAGATGGTATTCCACCCGAAATACAAGAACTAATTGACTGGTATAAAAATAATACTGAATGAATATAAAAGAGATATTAGCCCAACCCGAAGGACGACGATTGGAGTTTAAAGCTGAATTACCTGAAAATTCCGATTTAGCGAAAACGGTTATTGCCTTTGCTAATGATGCAGGAGGTGATCTGTTTATCGGTATTGCCGATAACCCTCGTGAGGTTGTTGGACTGGATGAAGATACATTGATGGCGGTTGAAGAAAAGATTAGTAATATAATCTTTGACCGTTGCTATCCTGCTATATTGCCAGAAGTGAAATTTATCACACTTAATGATAAACATCTGATTCAGGTAACGATATTCAGAGGTAGTACACCTCCTTATTTTCTCAAAGACAAAGGCAAATCACAAGGAACATATATTCGTGTAGGTTCGACTAATCGACTATTCTGCAATAGATAGCCGCCAGAGTGATGCACGAAATAAAATAATAGCGCCAGTATTCAAACGTCTTGGCATTATCGACCAATGGGGAAACGGCTTAAAGCTTATTGCTGACGAAATGAAAGAATATCAGGATATTGAACTTCGCTGGAAAGAAGTCGGATTATCATTTCAATTACAGTTCGTAAAATTGAACTATGTCTCTGAATCTACCGAAAGGCAAGAGTTACAGCAAGAGTTACAGCAAGAGCTGCAAAAGCAAAGTTTATATTCTGAAGTCCTACAATATTTGATGATTGAAACTCAATCAAGGCAAGAACTGTCGAATGCTTTAGGTCAAAAGAAAGTATCAGGACAACTAAATAAAGTAATTCAAAAACTACTTGAACAACAACTAATAGAACGAACAATACCAGATACACCAAATCACCCATCGCAAAAGTTTAGACTAACAAAGCGTGGAGTAATATTTTTGGAGCTGCTAAAACCTAACAACCATTTAGATTGATACCCGGACTTAATCATACAAAAAGCTTATATTTCCATAGTCTTTCCATGCTTCCATAGTATGTTACCATATTTAAACAACTGATTATCAATAACAATACTCTTTTATGGAAATATGGAAGCATAAATTTATCTTCTGTATGCAATATCAGCCTCTCCGCAATGAAATATTTCGAAAACACTTATATAAAAAAATTACGAAAACATATTGTCATATTGACATTTCATCATAAACAACTAGTATTAAATGCCTTAACAATGACAATACAAAAAAAGTATATTGACACTGTCAGGGTATATTGTCATTTATATTGTCATTATTAATTCGCTGATTACCAGTTAAAATAAGTACTAGTGTCAATATGACAATATAAAAATCATTTTTTCTTGGGAAGGGAAATATTCAGGAAATATCTACGTTAAAACTTGCAAAAATGAGCGCTGATAAATCTTTTTATCAACGCTGATAAATAAAAAACGGAGCATTGATTTTTAGGTAGATCAACGTTCCGTTTTACAAAAAACACCTTTGATTTTCAGAATATAAAGATAATTATTAACTAAAATAAGGCCGATACAATAGTAAAAAAAGACTCTTCTCAATATATATATTTTGCGCGTACGAAATATATATATTGTCGTGATGATATATATATATCATGAAAATAAAATACGTATATCGTGGAAAACATATACGGGAATAAATTATTTTATATGCGCATTTGCAGAAATTTATACCCGTATTTGCTTTCATACAAATACGCATAATTTTTCAACCGTATTACTCTGAAAGTTCATTTAAATGAATGCGCCGGTTCATTTAAATGAAAATATATTTCCTTTTAAATGAACGTTTACATTTATACGTATGAACGGGCACATTCATACGTTCGAAAAACCACGAAACAGAAGTAAATTATTGAATTCTAAAATAATACAATTACTCCGTACTATTAATCCTGATATAAATGCAGGTTAAATCATAGTGCAGACAAAACACAATCTACCCGCACATCTATAACACTATATATTAGCGCGATAATAGTATAGATGTGCAGGTAGATTTTAGCATATGACGCAATGTCTCTTTAAATG
>JBOFKD010000075.1:0-63381 GCA_051657165.1 Bacteroidales bacterium
CTTCATCCGTTCCGATTCAGGATTCAAAACGCGGTTACAGACAAATTACACCTTCGGCGTAAAAGAATAAAACAATGAACAATGAATATCGTTTCCGTCGATGTTCCATACGCAGTTTCGGATTACCCATTTCTGTTAATTACAATTTTAGTCTTATCACGTAGAATGTTTGTAATCAGATGTTTATTGTGAATATGAGACAATATTTATATCGTTTCTACATGTTGTCGCACCGATCATTTGCATAAAATATAGAAACAAGGAGCATGGGGTTTCAGAGCGTATGCCCGATATAATATGTTAGAGATTTATGGTAAGAGTAATCATTATGGGCTTTATCTCAGCGTATATAATTGTGGGTTATTCGAGATGGTATACTATTTTGAACTCCGGTCACATGCCATGTGACCCTACACTCTGCGTTATTATACTGATCCTATACATAGAAGAAACAGAAAGAAGGAATCTTATTTTTTTATCCTGAAAGGATAATTTGTCTGTAACCGGGCGGTTGAAGCAATCCTCCGCAGGAGTTTGATTGATTAAACCTCCGGAAAGTGATCATCCTCCCTCTCCTCAACCCCGAAGGTGGTTGTTTATGCAGCTTTCAGGCCAACCGAGTTTATCCGCTGATCCGGGATTCGATCCGGGATGTGAGAATTTTGGATGATATTTTAGTATTGAGAAAATAATACAGCATATCATTTCTGAAAATGAAGAGAGGAAGATTGCACCACAGATGCAATCTTCCTCTCTTTTTATGCTAATAGCCCGAAAAATTAAAACAGGATCTAGTCTTCGCTGTCAAAATCGAAATCGAAGTCAAAGTCGTCCATGAATTCAGGCGTAGTAAAATCATCGAGGTCACGGCGGTCCTTTTTAGTCGGGCGCCCTGTCCCTTTCTGGCGGTCAATGAATCCGTTGATTCGTTGCATTTCCAGAATTTCGTATTGATCTGCCGTTGTGACATTTTCCATATATTCGGGAACCAACTTAGCGCCCATACGTCTTTCTGTGAGTTGAAGAACTTTGAAAGAGTATGTGACAGGAGGTTTACGAACCTGGATAATATCGCCCACTTTGATCATGCGGGATGGTTTGGCGTTTGTACCCTGGATAGAAACTCTGCCTTTTTTGCAGGCTTCCACGGCAATCGTTCTGCTTTTGAAGATACGGACTGCCCAAAGCCATTTGTCTATTCTTACTTCAGCTGCCATAATCCGGATAGTTATATAAATAAATAATCTCTTATTTGAGATTATTAAACTGATTCATCGTATTTTGAATGCCCTGAAGGCAAAAACTTTTTGTCATTTCGGCAGCACGTTTGAGATAAGTCTCCTCCAGCTTGCTTTCTTCTTCAGCCGAGAAATTGCCTAAAACGTAGTCAACCTGGTGACCTTTCGGGAAATCGTTGCCGATACCGAAGCGGATACGCGGATAAGAGTCGTTGCCGAGAATCTGCTGGATATGTTTCAGTCCGTTGTGGCCGGCATCGCTTCCGCGTGGTTTCATGCGCAGTGTGCCGAACGGCAGAGCCAGATCATCTACGATCACGAGAACGCGTTCAACAGGAATGTTTTCTTTCTGCATCCAGTAGCGTAGCGCATTTCCGCTAAGGTTCATGAATGTAGAAGGTTTGAGAAGTACAAGGACTTTGTTTTTGACCTTTACTTCGCAGGTAGCACCATATCTGCCGTCCGAGAAAGTAGCGCCTGCATCTGCGGCAATTTGCTCCACTACGCGGAAACCGATATTATGGCGTGTGTATACATATTCGGGACCGATATTACCCAGTCCGACGATTAAATATTTCATCTGAGATGTCTGTTTTGAATAAAAACAAAATAAAGAAGCCGGGATCAGGCTCCGGGGTTAAGCAACCCGCAAATCCCGTATCCCGGCTTTAAATCTTCTGTGCGTAAGGATTATTTTCCTTTTTTCGCAGCAGCAGCCATCATACCTCTTGCAGCACGAGTTAGTTTCACCGCGCAAACAACAGCATTCTTAGCGTTAACTAGTTCACAGTTATCGAACGCTAGTTCACCAACCTGGATAGTTTTTCCAAGACCTAGGTGAGCAACATCGATAGTGAAGAATTCTGGTAGGTTTGTGTATAATGCTTTAACACGAAGTTTACGCATTTCCAATGCCAATTTACCCCCTTGTTTAACACCTTCAGCAAGACCATTCAATTTAACAGGAACTTCGAATACGATTTCTTTGTCCTCTGTTACTTGTAGGAAGTCAATGTGAAGAACTTTGTCACTTACAGGGTGGAATTGAATGTCTTTCAAAATCGCTTTGCAAGTTTTTCCATCAATTGTAAGATCGATAACGAAGATTTCCGGAGTGTAAATCAAGTTACGGATGTCAGCTTCAGTTACTGAGAAGTGAGTTGCTTCTGTACCGTTGCTATATACAATACATGGGATTAAACCTTCAGCGCGAGTTGCTTTAGTTGCTTTTTTCCCGAATCCTTGGCGAGCTACGCCAGATAAAGAAAATGATTTCATTTGTTAATTTTTAAATGTGTTACTCAAAATTAAGTGCTTCCTTAATTTCCCATCACACGAGAGGGTATATTTCAAAAAGCCGTGCAAAGTTAAGCTAAATATCCGGAATGGCAATTTTTTTGTTGCTTTTATGCGCTGAAGTTTCCGGTTTTTAGAAAGAAGTGTACAAAAATAGCAACCTTTGGGCAAATCTTTTGCACTTCAGGTTAAAAGAATCTACATTTGTTGAGTAGAACTGGTTTTGATTTTTTTCTGTATAAATGCAGACTGATGTAACTTTCAGGTCTTGCGGGGAAAAAGAATAACCGTATTCTAAATGTACGATAAATTCGAATCATATATTTTATGGCTGTAAATTTACAAGTGGACGGATTGAGCAAGTCTTTTGGCGATCTGGTCCTTTTCGATAATATTTCTTTTGGGGTTTCAGAGGGCGAGCGTATAGGGCTTATTGCCAAAAACGGAACCGGTAAAACAACTTTACTGAATATACTTTCGGGCAAGGAGGATTATGACAGCGGTGCTGTTGTGTTTCGCCGTGATCTGCGTGTGGGATATCTGCCGCAGGATCCGGACTATCCGGGAGAGCTGACTGTGCTGGAGGCTTGCTTTCAGTCTGACAATGATACGGTACGTACGATTGCGGAATATGAAAAAATGATGGCTTCGGGCGATCATAAGGGACTGGAGGATGTATTGCACCGTATGGATACGCTGAAGGCATGGGATTATGAGCAACGTGCGAAACAGATTCTGTCGCAGTTGAAAATTCGTAATTTCGATCAGAAGATTTCGCAGTTGTCGGGCGGACAGCTGAAGCGTGTGGCGCTGGCAAACGTGCTTATCTCGGAACCTGAATTTATTATTCTGGATGAGCCTACCAATCACCTGGATCTGGAGATGACGGAATGGCTGGAGGAGTATCTGAACCGTTCGCGCATCAGTCTGCTGATGGTGACGCACGACCGTTATTTTCTGGACCGTGTCTGTAACGAGATTATCGAGATTGATCAGCGTTCACTGTACACGTATAAAGGAAACTATAGTTATTATCTGGAGAAACGCCAGGAACGTATAGATGCACAAAACAGCGAAACGGAGCGAGCAAATAACCTGTTGCGTAAGGAGCTGGACTGGATGCGTCGTCAGCCTCAGGCACGCGGCACAAAGGCGAAATATCGTGTGGATGCTTTCTATGAGCTGGAGAAAAAGGCTCAGCAGGAGCGCGATCCGGGCAATGTGAAACTGGATGTGAAAGCGTCGTACATCGGGAATAAGATTTTTGAAATCGAGCATCTGACGAAACGTTTTGATGATCTGGTTATTCTGGACGACTTCAACTATGTGTTCTCGCGTTATGAGAAGCTGGGAATTGTGGGGAATAACGGAACAGGTAAATCTACATTTATCAAAATGCTCATGGGGCAGGTACAGCCTGACTCGGGTAAGATTGATATTGGTGAGACAGTTCGTTTCGGATACTACAGTCAGGATGGTTTGCAGTTTGATGAGCAAATGAAAGTGATTGATGTGGTACGCGATATAGCGGAAGTGATAGAGATGGGCGATGGTTCGAAACTAACGGCTTCGCAATTTTTACAGCACTTCCTGTTTACGCCGGAAACGCAACACAGTTATGTGTATAAGCTGAGCGGGGGAGAGCGTCGTCGTCTGTACCTTTGTACGGTGCTGATGCAGAATCCAAACTTCCTGGTGCTCGATGAGCCAACGAATGACCTGGATATTGTGACGTTAAATGTGCTTGAAAACTACCTTACATCTTTTAAAGGTTGTGTAATTGTGGTTTCGCACGACCGTTATTTTATGGATAAAGTGGTGGATCATATCCTTGTGTTTGAAGGAAACGGTAAGCTGAAAGATTTCCCGGGACATTACTCGCACTACCGTGCATGGAAAGAGTTGCAGGAGGAGGAAGCTGCTGCACAGCAGAAGAAAGAAACTCCGCAACAACCTAAAAACAGTAAGCCGGAGAGAGCAGCAGAGGAGAAGAAGCGTCTGAGCTTTAAGGAGAAGCGCGAGTTTGAACAGCTGGAGGCTGAACTTCCGGTGCTGGAAGAGGAAAAAGCCAGGCTGGAGGCCGATATGAGTACGGGTACATTATCTACGGATGAATTGCTGGAGAAATCAAACCGTATCTCGGAGCTGATTGATGAGATTGACGAGAAAACAATGCGCTGGCTGGAGCTGAGCGAATATGTTTAATAAATATAATACTGTTTTGTATGTTTGGTGAAAGTAGTAGCTTTGCATTGCAAAACATATTTCTATCATAAATTAGGGATAATATAATATGCCTGAAATTTCGAAGCGCGGACAAATAATGCCCGCATCACCGATTCGTCGGCTAGTGCCGCTTGCTAATGAAGCAAAAGCAAAAGGTGTGAAAGTGTATCACTTGAATATCGGTCAGCCGGATCTGCCAACGCCTGAAGAGGGTTTGGAGGCGATCCGTCATCTGGATCGTAAGATTTTGGAATATAGCCCGAGTGAAGGGATTTTGAGTTTACGTAAAAAACTGGTTACGTATTACTCTAAGTATAATATAGATGTCACTGTGGATGATATTATTATCACTACAGGTGGCTCCGAGGCCGTGTTGTTTTCGTTTATGGCCTGTTTGGATCCGGGTGATGAAATCATTGTGCCGGAACCCGCCTACGCCAATTATATGGCTTTCGCTATCTCTTCGGGAGCGGTGATCAAAACAATACCTTCGTCTATTGAAGATGGGTTTTCATTGCCTTCAGTAGAGAAATTCGAAGCACTTATTACGGACAGAACCAAAGGGATTCTGATTTGTAATCCGAACAATCCTACCGGATACCTGTATACACAAAAAGAGATGAATCAGATTCGTGATCTGGTAAAGAAATACAATCTTTTCCTTTTCTCGGACGAGGTTTATCGTGAGTTCTGTTATACAGGAGCTCCTTATATTTCGGCTTTCCACCTGGAAGGAATCGAAAATAATGTGATTTTGATTGACTCTATGTCAAAGAGATACAGTGAATGTGGTATCCGTATTGGTGCTTTGATTACGAAGAATAAAGATGTGCAGGCTTCGGTTATGAAGTTCTGTCAGGCACGTCTGAGTCCGCCATTGTTGGGACAGATTGTGGCCGAAGCTTCTATTGATGCTCCGGACGATTATTTGCTGGATACTTATAACGAATATGTGGAAAGACGTAAGTTCCTTGTGGATGGTCTGAATCGTATTCCGGGATGTTATTCACCGATTCCTATGGGTGCATTCTATACGGTTGCTAAACTTCCGGTAGATGATGCCGATAAATTCTGTGCATGGTGTTTGTCAGAGTTTGAATACGAAGGACAAACAATATTTATGGCTCCGGCTTCGGGATTTTATACGACTCCCGGATTAGGAAGAGATCAGGTGCGCATAGCGTATGTACTGAAAAAAGAAGATCTGGCTAATGCATTGATCGTCCTTCGTAAGGCTTTGGAAGCCTATCCGGGACGGATAGATGAATAAGAAAGACAGATCATCAAATACTCCTAATACGTAAACCATGAATTTAGAGCTTTTTATAGCACGAAAAATATATGCAAACCGGCAGGGAGAGAAGAGTGTTTCTCTTCCTGCCGTTCGTATAGCCGTAGCAGGTATTGCACTGGGGTTGGTCGTAATGATGCTGGCAGTGTCTATTGTTATCGGTTTTAAGCAGGAGATACGACGGAAGGTCATCGGCTTCGGGTCGCACATTCAGATTTCGAATCTGGATAATAACTCTTCCTTTGAGTCGGCTCCGATACTTGTGACTGACTCGTTGATGAAAGTCCTTCACAATACGCCTGAGATATCACACATCGAACAATACATTACGAAACCGGGCATTCTGAAAACGGATACCGAGTTTCAGGGAGTTGTGTATAAAGGTGTGGGAGCAGGTTATGACTGGAGCTTTCTGAGAGAACATCTTGTAGAGGGTGAGATTCCCGATTATTTCCCCGATTCGCTTAACGGATCCCTTGCTAACGGAACACAAATTTTAATTTCTCAGACGCTGGCTGATATGCTGAATCTGAAACTCGGGGATAGCTTTATGTCTTACTTTGTGCAGGATAATGTGAAAGCACGTAAGTTTCATATAGCGGGAATCTATCAGACTAATTTTGTCGATTTTGACAAACTGTTTATCTTTTCGAATATCCCGACATTGCGTAAGCTCAATGACTGGGATGATGATCAGGTAAGCGGAATAGAGCTGATGGTAAAAGATTATGATCGTGTAGAACAGATTACGGAAGATTTGTATTTTAAGCTTCAGAATTTGTATTCAGGAGGTGCAGGATACTATGTGAGATCCATCCGTGATTTGCATCCGCAGATTTTTTCATGGCTGGATCTGATGGATATCAATGTGTGGGTAATTCTCTTTCTGATGACACTTGTGGCAGGGTTTACGATGATATCGGGACTTCTGATTATTATTCTGGAAAGAACAAACATGATTGGTATCTTAAAATCTATGGGTTATGCGGACTTCTCAATTCGCCGTGTGTTCCTGTATGTTTCGGCCTTCCTGATCGGAAGAGGAATGTTATGGGGGAATGTGGTAGGACTGATAGTCTGTGGCTTACAATACTATTTTGGTATATTCAAGCTAGATCCGACAATGTATTATCTGAAGGCTGTACCGATAGCCTGGAATTTCTGGTATTTTTTGCTGATTGATGTGGGTACACTCCTTGTGACGCTTCTGATGTTACTGGGCCCGTCTATGATTATATCAAAGATTTCTCCGGCTAAGTCTATGCGATACGAATAAAACAAAAAAGAGACATTCTGTAGTGAAATACAGAATGTCTCTTTTTTTTATTGCGGTAGATTAAAACTCTTTCAGATGCTGGTAGAGTTTCTGAACGGGAAGTCCCATAACATTGAAGTAGCTTCCATTGATACTTTTTACACCGATAAACCCGATCCATTCCTGGATACCATAAGCTCCTGCTTTGTCAAATGGTTTAAAGTTAGTAATGTAGTATTGGATTTCATCCTCTGTAAGAATATCAAAGGTTACATCCGTAACGGAGGTGAAGGCAACTTCTTTGTCTTTGTTGGCAAGAGTGACACCGGTTATTACCTGATGCGTTTTGCCGGAAAGCCGGCGCAGCATATTTGTTGCATCTGCGGCATCAACCGGCTTGCCGAATACCTCGTTCTCCAGGCAAACAATGGTGTCTGCCGTAAGAATAATCTGAGAATCATTAAGCATACTCTTATAAGCGGCAGCTTTCTTGCGTGCAATATAAAGTGCAATCTCTTCGCCTTTCAGATGATCCGGATAAGACTCATCTATATCAGGAAGTGTGACTACTTCAAACTTAACATTCAATCCTGCAAGTAACTCTTTTCTTCTCGGTGAATTGCTTGCCAGTAAAATGTATTTGTCGTTTAGCATAGTTTTATATTTTCGTGTTTTATGTAATTTACCATCCAAAGGCTTCGCTCTGCATCCAGATTCCCTGCGTTTTCATAACTTGTTCAATGACATCGCGGGCACAACCATATCCGCCATTCTTATCAGAGATATAAGTGGCCAGCTGTTTGATTTCGGGAACGGCATCCTTAGGGGCACATGGCAATCCTACGATCTGCATGATCTCGTAATCAGGGATATCATCGCCCATATAAAGAATTTCGTTCGGACGGATGCCTGTTGCTTCCATAAAGTCGTTCAGGTCATTGATCTTAACGGCTGATCCCATATAGATATGCTGCACACCCAGGCCTTCAAAGCGTTTGCGCACGGCAGGAGTGTTGCCTCCGGTAATTATGCCAATCTGTAGGCCTTTCTTAACAGCCAGCTGTAAAGCATACCCATCTTTTATATTGACCATACGCATGGGTTCGCCACTCGGATGGAGGGGGATTGTGTCGGCAGACAAAACGCCGTCAACATCAAAAAGCAGTGCTTTGATTTGCTTTAAATCGTAGTTTATATTACTCATTCTTATTATTTATGGATGTGTTTATATTCGTGCAATAGCCATGAAACAAGCGTGGAGTGTGACTGTAATCACAATCCAGAGATGTTCGGCTTTTGCGGATGATAGTTTGAGAAACCGGTATTCGAGTCCGTTGTGGTGACAAGCGCTCAGGCAATCACCACAGTAAGTACAGTTTATCCCAATCTTACCTTCTTTTACAGACTGAATGTTAAGAGCATCATACTTGCAATGTCTTACGCAAGCCATGCACTTCGTGCAGTCGGTTGTCAGGCTGAAACGGAATGGTGATATCTTCTTACTCAGACTTACAAATGTACCGATGGGACAATAAGCTGCACAATGCGTCATTAATCCCTTACGGGAAGAGAGAAGAACCATGAATGCGATGCCGGTTAGTCCAAATATAACAGCCAGGACCGATACGTAAGGTTCGCCAATATGAAGCAGACGAAGGATCAGAGCCGAAAGTACAATAAGTATGAGCATACTGTTTCTTAACCGGATTTTGTAATTCAGTCCGGATTTAATTTTCCGGGACTTTAGTCCGGCTGCAAAATTATCAAATGCTCCGAAATAACACAACTGGCTGCACCAGGCTGGCCCTGAAAGCAGAATTGTGGAGAGCAGAAGAACAGGCATGAATCCAATCTCCATGCGGTAGACCGGTCCGGCAATGATAAGAGCCGGTATCGGGAAATGAAGCTTGCCACTCATTAGAAACAGTGAATCTGCAAAAAGACCTAAAAATAACTGTGTGAAAAACACAATAGAAAAAAGCATCCATATGCGTTTGCGCCAAAGAGCTCTGGAGCCTCTGTCTGTCATTTTGTATCCGATAAATCCGGCATAGAAAGAAAAAAGCAGAACCTGAATCCAGCCACCATACTGAAATATTCTTTCCGCAAGCAATAAAGGAGTCTTTGGTTTAACCTGTACGATTGTCAGAAGAATTACAGTCAGTATAAACGCTATAATGCCTGTTGTAATAGCCTGACGTTTGGTGCCCTGTCTCATCGGGTATGCATTTGATGGATACTCTCGCTTAATAGTCTGTAAATCTCTTTGTAGGCTTCGGGAAGCATGTCTATGTGATTGCTCATAACATTCTGATCATAGCGTATGGCAGGTCCGGTCTGAGCCTCTTTCGGATGGAGATTTTTTAATTTGGTTGTAGTCTCTGTGATGAGTGGAACCAGTACATCAAAAGGTATGCCTTTAGACTCAAGAATATCTGCTGCAATAGCATACATATGATTGGTAAAGTTGCATACGAAAACCGCAGCCAGATGAATCTCCTTTCGCTTTGCAGAATCCAGAGTACGGACATTTGAGCTAAGCTCGCCAGCCAGACTGAACAATGTCTGCTCGGTCGAAGGGGTATTTCCCTCTATGAAAAACGGTACATCTTTGAGAGAAATATCTTTTGTTTTACTAAATGTCTGCAATGGATAGAATACGCCAAAATGTGTAGCGAAAGACTCGAATACAGATATTGGGATACTTCCCGCTGTATGTGCGCAAATACCGTTCACAGGTGGCATATGCTGAAGAACTGATTCCAGAGCTGCATCTTTAACCGAGAAAAGATAGAGATCAGCATCAGTAACAATGTTCTTCAGGTCAGTTGTGAATTCTGTGTGCAGTGTGTCTGCAAGAGTCTTAGCCGAGGCTTCTGTCCTGCTGTAAACTTGTATGATTTTGTGAGCCGGTGTAGCAGCAATAGCTTTGCCAACCTGCGTCGCCAGATTTCCGGCTCCGATTAAAACAATATTCATGTCTGTATGATGAATTACCACTTGTCAATATGAACTTTCTCCCATTCAAGATTAGCTTCGTCAAAAGGAGCTCTCTCTTTAGCTTTGTGTCCGATAGCAATGATGGATAGTACCTGCATATGAGGTGGTATATCAAGGACCTCTTTCACAAAATCTTCAGACCCATACCCGTTAGCTGTTTCGCGATTGCGAATCTGAACCCAGCAGCTGCCCAGTCCCAGATCCTCAGCTTGTAGCTGGATATAGATAGACGCAATGGATGCATCCTCAATCCAAACATCATTTATAAACGGATCGGCGCAGACAACAATAGCCAGCGGTGCCTGTTTGAGCATAGCTGCGCCGTGAGATTTGCTATCAGCAAGTTTAAGAAGTGTGTCTTTATCCTCAACAGCAATAAAAGACCATTCGTTTGTATTTTTGGAGCAAGGAGACATGAGAGCTGCTTTCAGAATTTTCTCAACCTCATCCTGCTTAATTAATTCGGGACTAAAGGAACGTGTACTACGTCTTTTCTTGATTAGATCTGCAAAATTGCTCATATTTAATCTGTATTATTTAAATAGATATATTCTTTACTTACGTAACAAAAGTAGGCAGAAATATTTTAGTGGCAAAACAAAGGCGATTGCAGGTTTGATATTTGTGAGTAAGAGGAAGATAGAATAAGTAGATTTGGAAAATAGTATTTGATGAAAAATAACTGTGGATATATTTGCTAATTAATATATTGTGTATACTTTAGAGTTGATTTTAATAAATTTTGATCAAATAAACATACATAATATGAATAGAAAGATATCATTCTTAATCGGAGCAGGAATCGCACTGTCGCTTCAGGCTCAGAGTCTGGATGGATCCTGGAAGGGGATATTGAGTGTCGGACCGCAGAAATTAAATATTGTCTTTAATTTTAAAAAAGCAGCTGATGGGGCACTACTGTGTTCTATGGATAGTCCGGATCAGGGCGCTAAGGGCATACCTGCTACGGTGAAAATGTTTGGTGCGGATTCAATGAATGTGGAAATTCCAATGCTAAAAGTGCGATATGACGGAAAACTTAGGGGAAAAGAAATTATCGGGAAGTTCAATCAGGCAGGAATGTCGTTTGACCTGAATCTGACTCCGGGAGAGGTTGTAAGAAATCGTCCGCAAACTCCGGTAGCTCCGTTTACGTATAAAACAGAGGAAGTGTCGTTTACGAATGAGAAGGATCAGTCTGTACTGAGTGGAACCCTTACTTATCCGGAAGGGTATGAGGCAATGAACAAGAAAGAAGTGCCGGTAGTGCTGATGGTCACCGGGAGCGGGCCGCAAAACAGAGATGAGGAATTGTTTGGTCATAAGCCCTTTCTGGTAATAGCGGATTATCTGGCTAAAAATGGTATTGCGTCTTTGCGTTATGATGACCGGGGGGTAGGTAAGTCGAAAGGAAATACAAAGAATCTGACAACGGAAGGGAATATGCGCGATGCTGCTGCAGGAACAGAATATCTAAAGAAGCTTGATAAGTTTGGAAAAACGGGAATACTGGGACATAGTGAAGGCGGAACGATTGCCCTGATGCTAGGTAAAACAGGTAAGGTAGATTTTATTGTCAGTATGGCCGGGACAGGTCTGAAAGGAGACCAGGTTCTGCTGGAACAGAACAATAGATTGCTGAGCAGTATGGGGGTACCAGAATCTCAAGTACCAGATTATTGTAAAGTACTGAAAGAATTCTTTAAATACAAAGAGACACATACTGATATAGCGAACCCACAGGAAGTAGCGAATGAAATGATTACACGTATGAATGTGAATCTGTCAGATCAGCTAAAAGCCAATCTGATAAAAGTTTTTAGTACGAATGATCACTGGATTGATTATTTTATATCGCTGGATCCGTCAGAAAGTATTGCCGGGATTAAATGTCCGGTATTTGCCTTAAACGGAGCGAAAGATATACAGGTGATAGCCGAATCAAATCTGGGAGCTATACGTAAATTATTACCCCCGAATAAAGCGAACCTAATTAAATCATATCCAAATCTGAACCATTTGTTTCAAAATTGTGAGAATGGCAGTCTCTCTGAATATGTAAATATTGAACAGACAATATCGCCGGAAGTACTGGTTGATATAGCAGCCTGGATAAATCAGAACGTGAAATAAAGAAATAACAAAGCATCCTTATACCCCTTTCCATTTATAAACACACTTAAATTTAAATCGTATGGAAAAAATGGAACGCTCTTATGTATTGTTATTTTTATTGCTGTTATTGACTCCGCAGATGTATGCTCAATCTTCGGAAATGAATAACGCAAAACTCAAAGGTAAACATTGGATATGGATTAATCCCGGGGCAGAGGATCATCCCGACACTCTGTCTTTACGATACAAGAAGTATAAAGAATCAGGAATAGTCGGGATATTCTTCGAACAGGATAGTGAAAAGCATTACCGCATAGCTAAAAAGGCCGGCTTGGAAGCGCATCGCTGGATGTGGATAATGAACAGGGCCGATGCGTTGAAAAATAATCCGGAATGGGCTGCTGTTAGCCGGAATGGAGACGGTTGTGCTGTGGCTCCTCCTTATGTAGATTACTATAAATGGATGTGTCCGTCAAGACCTGAGGTCATAAAACATATTTCAGATGATGTGAAACAGCAGTTAAGCAAAGATTATGTGGATGGTATTCATATGGACTATGTCCGGTATTGTGATGTCGTTTTACCCGTGAATCTTTGGCAGGGATACGGAATTGAGCAAACCTCAGAGCATCCCGAATATGATTTTTGTTATTGTGAGGTTTGCAAAAAAAAGTTTGAAGAAGAATACGGGATAAAAGTAGATGAAATCAAATATCCTCAGGAATCATTATCCTGGCGTAACTTCAGGTACAACGCTGTTTCGAGTGTTGTTACTCAGGTTGTAAGAGATGCCGGAGATGCCGGAAAACCTGTTACAGCTGCGGTATTCCCAACCCCTGACGTAGCAAAACGTATCGTAAGACAGGACTGGACAAACTGGAATCTTACGGCTGTGTATCCAATGATCTATCATGGCTTTTACAAAGAACCGGTAAGATGGATTGGTGATGCCGTTGCACAGGGCGTAAGAGGAATTGACGGACGGTTTCCTCTTTATGCAGGTTTGTTCTTGCCTGATTTTAAGGATTGTAATGAGTTTGAGGAAGGAGTCAGATTTGCATTGTCAAACGGAGCCCGCGGAATATCAGTATTTGGAGATCCTGATGATAAATATCTGAATGTTTTATCCCGATACAAAGAGTAATTATTTTGTCTTAAACAACGTGAAGGAAATAGGTTCTTTGCGGAGATTAGTTTATATTTGATCATATTAATAAGCGCTGCATAGTAATAAAGCAGGCGGTTAAACATAAACTAAACTATCATTGAATGAAGCAAAAAATTTTATTATTACTGGTTACTCTTATTCTGGGAGCAACCTCTATGGTTTCGGCTCAACAAATCGGAAGATGGGAAAAACTGGGAGAAAGAAACGTGCAATTCAGATCTGAAAGAGATGCAATCAGTTGCAGAGGAAAGGGGACTTTTACACGATTGAAGATACGGGTAAAAGATGCTCCGGTCGAATTTAGCAAAGTTATTGTGAAATATGGCAATGGAACGTCTCAGGAACTTTATGTAAGACAATTGATCCCTGCTGGAGGTGAAACCCGTGAGATTGATCTACGAGGAAATAAAAGAACGATTAAAGAAGTCGTATTCTATTATAAAAGCAAAAAAGGATATAAATGGGGCAAACATAAACGCGCTACTGTATCCGTTTGGGGAAGACATTAAAAGAAGAGCGAAGATCTGGTAAGGATCTTCGCTCTTTTTGTTTCTGCGCAGGCGTATTACGTTCTTATTAAAATTATACGGGAATTTAGATATATTGAAAAGTTTTGTTATTTTTATGCCCGAAACCTTTTAGAAAGAACACAAATGACTTTATTTTCAGAATCAAAAAAAGGAAAATAGAGTTAGAATAATAAAACCCTAGTAATTTATATGCCGATGAAAGAGAAAGTGAAAATTGAATACAACTTTGCTAAAGTGTCTGTGAACGCTTTATGGAAAATGGTCGGAACTCCAACCGGATTATCAAAATGGTTTTGTGATTCGTGTGAGAGAGATGACAATACTTTTCGCTTTGAATGGCAGCGCTCAACTCAAGACGCTGAATGCCTGAAAGAAATAGACGGGAATCTGATTCGCTTTCGTTGGGATGATGAAGAATCTCCAAAGGCTTTTTTTGAGTTTAAACTCTCAAAAAATGATTTAACGAAAGACGTTACACTTGAAATTACAGATTTTGCAACAATGGATGATGAAGATGATTGTATAGACTTATGGAATACGCAGGTCGAATCCTTGCGAAGAATATTGGGAGCATAATTTCGAAAGAAGGATGCTCCCTTCTTTTTTATACGTTTTTTGTGATTCATATGAGATTAATAGCGTGTATTTTTCGTGAATAAGAAAGATTGTGTCTATTTTTGTGTGGATATTAATTCTAAATAAGAAATATATTTATGCTAGAAGCCATTGTAAATTGGGACAGAGCATTTACGGTTTGGATTAACAGTTTCCATACACCATTCTTTGATAACTTTTTCTATGCATATACACATATGTGGGTATGGGCGCCTTTGTATGCCGTCTATCTTTTTTTCTTATTCAGAAGTAATAAAAAAGGATGGTACTGGGTGGTGCTGGCTGTTGCACTTACAATCTTATTGTCTGATCAGATAAGTTCGGGTATTCTGAAACCGCTGGTGGAACGATGGAGACCTTCACGCGATCCAGATCTGCAGGGTATGATACACATAGTGAACGGGTATACAGGTGGAAAGTATGGTTTTACATCGAGCCATGCTTCAAACACGTTTTCAGTGGCAACATTACTGATGCTATATATGAAGGATAAAAGTCAGTATATATTGCTGACTCTGTGGGCGTTGGTTACAGGATATACGCGTATCTATCTGGGAGTTCACTTTTTCGGAGATGTAATTTGTGGTACAATAATAGGAGTTATATGTGGCTTTGCAATGTATAAAGTATTTGAGAAGCGACTAGCTCCAATGGAAAATCAGTCATTGCTGAATAAAATAACCTATGGTGTGTTCTTTGCATCTGTTATTATATTCGCGATGGTATAGACTATATTAAGATATGCTTTTAAGCCGGAATGAACTTAAGAGTGTATCTTATTTTTATATAAGAACGAATAACATACTAAATAAATTTTCATTTGAACTAAATTATGAAACGATTTAAACTATCCTTATTCTTATTCATCTGTTTCATCTCTTTTTTGTCGGCTAAGCAAAAGGAGGTACTGGTGAATATCTTACAAACTTCGGATGTTCACGGAGCTTATTTTCCATATAACTTTATTGAAGATAAAGCGATGGATGGTAGCCTGGCAAGAATGGCAACACTGGTGAAGGAGCAAAAATCAAAATACGGCAATGCAAATGTTTTAGTTTTTGATAATGGCGACTTCCTTCAGGGGCAGCCTACTGCTTACTACTATAACTTTATTGATACAGTTTCTATTCATTTGGGTGCAGCAGCACTAAACTATATCGGGTATAACGGTATGTCTATCGGGAATCATGATATAGAAACAGGGCATGCCGTATATGACAGATTCGCGAAGCAGGTTAATTTTCCTGTTCTTGGTGCCAATGTTATTGACACAAAAACAAATCAGCCATACTTTAAACCCTATGAAGTATATACGGTAAACGGCGTGAAAATTGCTGTATTGGGCATGATTACACCGGCTATTCCTGCATGGCTTCCTGAAACATTGTGGGAAGGACTTCGCTTTGAAGATATGGAAGAGACGGCTAAGAAATGGTTACCAGTTATCCGTAGTAAAGAGAATCCTGATGCAATTATCGGTATGTTTCATGCCGGGCAAAACGAATCGCTGATGTCAGATAAGTATAAGGATAATGCATCTCTGAGCGTGGCGAAAGCAGTACCGGGATTTGATGTTGTGTTTATGGGACATGATCATCAGGCTGAGAACAAAAAGATTGTGAATGTAGCCGGAGATTCTGTTTTGGTGATCAATCCTGCAAACAACGGACGCTATGTAGCAAACGTGGATTTGAAGTTTATGGTAAATAAAGGAAAGGTGTTGAGCAAAAGAGTAAGCGGGACTCTTACAAATATGAAAAACATCAAACCTGATGACGCTTTTATGGCTCAGTTTAAAGCGCAATATGACGAAGTAAAAGAGTTTGTATCTAAGCCGATTGGTGTATTTGAAGAAGAGGTTGATTCACGACCTTCTTATTTTGGCTCATCGGCATTTATTGATCTGATTCATCAGTTGCAACTAAATATTACAGGTGCAGATATCTCAATTACAGCTCCGCTTTCTTTCCGCTCGGAAATTAAAAAAGGAACGGTTAGAGTTCGCGATATGTTCAATCTGTATAAGTATGAAAATATGCTTTATGTGATGAACCTGTCAGGAAAAGAGGTGAAAGGTTTGCTTGAAGAGTCTTATGACAGATGGGCAAATACCATGCAGTCTCCTGAAGATCATTTGTTGTTGCTGAAGAAAGATACAAGAAGCGGTAATGAAAGACAGGTTTTTGCCAATATGAGTTTTAATTTTGATTCGGGAGCCGGTATTATCTATACGGTAGATGTAACAAAACCTTATGGTGAAAAGGTACAGATCATAAGTATGGCTGACGGTCAGCCTTTCGATCAGAATAAAACATATAAAGTCGCATTGAATTCATACCGTGGTAACGGAGGTGGTGATTTATTGACTAAAGGTGCCGGTATCCCACAAAATGAGTTGAAAGACAGAATCATTTATTCGACAGATAAAGATCTGCGTTATTATTTGATGGACTATATTGAGAAACAGGGAACATTGAATCCTCAACCATTGAATCAATGGAAGTTCATTCCTGAAGAATGGACTGTTCCTGCTGCAAAAAGAGATTATAAATTGATTTTTGGAGAGGATATGAATTAAGAAAGAACTCACCTCAACTTTTCCTGAAGTCGGGATGATTTACATATAATAGAAGAGATTATTTAGAGAATAGATGCTTTAAATAATCTCTTTTTTTTGTCTGACAAGTACCGATCTGTTGTTTTATGGCAGGGATATTGAAAGCAGTCAGATAAATTATCGTTTTTGCTTCAAAGTAAGACGCGTATATCTTTGCTTCCTTAACCGTATATTTTAGTTAGATTAAACTGCTGATTGATTACTGAATATAAGAGATTTAGTTAATTCAACAGTATCCATTATAATTCCCATGCGCACGGGAATGCATTCCGATGCGCATGGGAAAGTAATCCGATGCGCATCGGAATTGGATCCGGTGCGCATCGGAAATATAAATCAACCGTATTTCGTAACTAAATCAACCGTATATAAAAACTAATTTCTCCTTTTCCCTGACTAGTTGATTCGTATTATGGCTTCTATTTATATGAATCAGAGGTTTACTATACTATATAAATATGTAAAAACAGCAGGATGATTTTATAATGCTGGACTAGCAGGAAAATCTATTCAGCCTTTTATTTGTTATATGAAATATAACCTTTAAATAAATTGGACTATGATTACTGAATTAGACAATAATAAGTTCAAACAAATATTGTTTGACACAGATGCCGGGGGAAATATGAGTTACAAAGGTAGCAGGCCTTCAGTGATAGAGTTTTATGTAACATGGTGTCCTCATTGCCAGGCTATAGCTCCACGCTATAATGAGGTCAGTAATGATGTAGATGGTAAAGTAGATTGTTTTCGTGTAGAACTTGAACAACATCCGGAGATAGGAGAAATTTTTGGAATTAAAGGTTTCCCGACTTTCTTATTTGTACAACCGGATGGCGGTTTACAGGCAGCAGAGGGAGAAATGTCCCGGAATGAGTTGAGAGAGTTAATTCGCGAAAGCTTCAGAATATGAAAGCTCAGGGATAATACCTTCATTTATTAAAGATCTTCAGAGAGTCCTCTGAATTTCATGACGGAAAGTCGGAGAGGAGATTAAAAATAAAACAGGATGTATCAAAACTTTTTTGATACATCCTGTTTTATTTTTAATCTATCCGGTGACTGGAAAAATAAGGATAAGCATAATCCCTATTAATCGTCCCAATCATCATCGTCGTCATCATCATTACGATATTTTTTAGAACTGTAATATCCGTCAGAATCAGTAACTTCATAATATTCACGTCCTCCGTTATTGCCTAGCTGGAAAAATATATCACCATATTTAAACATAATGCGTCCACCTATACTTACGCGTTGAGCCCAGTAAGGACGTTCATGAATAACAGCACCGCGCGGAGGTCTTACCACATAGTAGTCGCGTCCATGTTTACGATAGAATACACCTCTGTAATAATAATATTTTTTCCCCCGGACATATACTTTTGTTGCGCCATTAGGCAGCCATGGAACAACTACCCCGAATGGAGGCATTACCACCTGATAATATCCGCCAATGTGACGGTAGAAGCAGCCATCCCAATAATCGTATCTGTGATTGTGATGATAAATAGGTCTGTGCCCGTGAGGCAGCGTGTGGCATTTATCCCACCAATTATTATGTCCGGGATGAGGTCGGTGAGAACCATGTCCGTAATCCGGTCTGTGGTTCCCATGATTTCCGTTTGGGTAATAACCGTTATTTCCCGGTCTGTCAGGGCGGCTATGGTCTGGTCGGTAATTTGGTCTGTCAGGTTTTGACGGACGCTGCTGACCATATTCAGGTCTGGGTGCCGGTTTAGTCTGAGGTCGTTGAGCCGGTTTAGTTTCCGGTCGTTGAGCCGGTCTGGTCTGTGGTCTTGACGATTCCTTTTTATCGTCTTTTTTGTCTTTGCTATAACGGGAACTTCTTCCGGAGTCTCCCGATTGGTTTTGAGTGCCACGTCCCTCGCTTCTGCCTCTTTCCTGTGCGCTTAAAGAAATGCCCGATGAAAAGAGTAATGCGATGAGAGTTAGTGAAATAAGTCTCTTCATAGTCTCAATATTTAGTTTAGTTGAAAGCGAATATAGTAATTCAAACATATAATCTTTATGTTTAAATGAACATTAACCTCTTATGTTAATTAATTTATAGAATCTCATGCAGGCATAATTTCTTTAATGACATTATAATATATATATAATGTAGAGTTGATGTCCGGATGTTTGTATCTGATTTAAAGATAATTCTGAAAATAGATAATTATTCATGATGTTAAATAGTCTTATGTTTTACGATCAAATTATTTCTATATCCAAACATTTCTTTAATCTGGTTGTTTTGATAACATAAGTATAACCTAAACCAAACAACTATAAATAAATATGAAACGGAATTATACGCGACGTATATGCAAAAGTGGGGCCGTTATTTTGTGCTTCATGAGTTTGTTTTCCTCTTCTCTTTATGCAAAAAATCCGATTCGTAAGTATCTGGAAAATCCTATGCCCGGTAGCTGGACAAATGATTCATTATTCTCGCAGCAATTACCTATAGAAGATAACTGGTGGGAGGGATTTGAAGATCAGACGCTGGATTCTTTGATGCAGACGGCTATGCAGAATAATAGTAATGTGCTCATCGCAGCTCAACGTATTATTACAGCTAAAGCACAGATGAAGAGTGCTTACGGAGGACTGTTTCCAAATATTGGTTTGAATGCCGGATGGAACAGGCAAAGAGTTAGTCATGCTACAGAACCTGTTCAGGATGTGTTTAGTTCCGGATACTCGGCCGGTCTTTCAATGAGCTGGGAGTTGGATGTGTTTGGTAATATATGGCAAAAAGCCAGAGCAGAAGGCTCACTTTATAAAGCTTCTAAAGCTGAATATTATGGTGTAATGGTATCTCTGGCTTCTAATCTGGCAACGTCTTACTTCAATTTAAGAACGTATCAGGAATTATTAAAAGTAACTCAGTCGAATATTAAGTCACAGGCTGAAGTGCTGGAAATTACAGAAGTAAGATATAATACAGGTTTAGCTTCTCAGCTTGATGTGGCTCAGGCAAAATCAATTTATTACAGTACTAAATCAGCATTGAATCCTATTCAGGCTTCTATTGATAATACAGTTAATTCAATAGCTGTATTATTGGGTGTGTATCCTGAAGAGATCAGAGCCCAGCTGATGAATCAGAAATCATTGCCTAGTGCTTATCAGTTGATTCCGGTAAGTATTCCGGCAGGACTACTCACTCAACGTCCCGATTTGATCAGTTCGTTGAAACAAGTGCAGGCTCAGGCTGCATTACTAGGTGCAAGCAGAGCGGACTGGTTTCCAAAGTTTCTGTTAAACGGATCCATTGGTTTCTCGGCTCCAAAACTGGATCATTTGTTTGAAAAAAACAGTCAGACCTGGCAAATTGCTCCGGCTATGCAATGGACAATCTTTAACGGTGGTCAGAGACGCGAGGCTTATATATCTCAGCGTGCTGCACTGGATGAAGCAATCATTACGTTTAATCAGAATGTGCTGACAGCTTATCAGGAAGTGGAAAATGCCATGAGTAATTATAAGAATTCAGTAAAAGAGATGAATGACCTTGTGAGTGTTGTAAATCAGGGGAAAATTACACTGGATCTTTCCATTGAGCTATATAAAGAAGGATTGTCTCAATTTCAGGACGTTCTTTCAGCGCAGCAATCACTGTTGAGTTACGAGGAGTCCCTGGTTAAAGCCAGAGGAGGATCTCTGCTTTATCTGGTTCAGTTATATCAGTCTCTCGGAGGCGGATGGGATGAAACACAACTTAAATGAAAGTAATAAATTAAACAGATATATCATCATGGTAAGAAAAATAAGAATAATAAGCAATGGAGTTGTGCTTTTATCTTTAGCATCTTTCTTTACTGTAGCTTGTACAAAGAAAGAGAAAGCTCCTGCTGCAATGCCTCCTATGAATATTACGGTTGCGAAACCTGTCATTCAGGAGATTGTGTTAAGTAAACAATATCCGGGCTATCTTCAAGCTGAGCAAACCGTTAATCTGACAGCGCGGGTAAGCGGAGCTTTACAGAAGATATTATATACTCCCGGGCAATTCGTTCAACAGGGTGCCACTTTATTTATTATTGAGCCAACGGTTTATAAAAATCAGTTGGAAGAGGCAAAAGCATCTCTTGAAACAGCCAGAGCTCAGCTAGCTTATGCAAAAGCTAATTATGAACGAATGACTCAGGCATCGTTGAAAAATGCAGTTAGTCAGATTTCGGTGATTCAGTCAAAATCTCAGATGGATCAGGCTCAGGCTAGTGTGTATAATGCAGAGGCTGCTGTTAGTAGTGCACAGACAAATCTGAATTATTGCTATGTAAAGGCTCCTTGTAGCGGACGTATTACACAGAATACTGTTGATGTGGGTAACTATGTGAATGCAGCTCAGGCTCCTACGCTGGCTACTATTTATCAGGATAAGCAAATGTATGCTTATTTTGATGTGACAGATAATCAATATCTGGCTAATTTGCTGAATGCAAACAGATCTAATAAATCGAATGAGCAGTTGCTGGACTCTATTCAGATTTATCCGGGACAAACCGGTAGTTCGTATGTTTTGGGTAAACTAGATTATCTGGATCCTACGATTGATCTTACAACCGGTACAATTAACTTACGTGCGATTTTAAATAATCCGAACGGTGATTTAAGAAATGGGTTGTATGCACGGGTGAAACTACCATATCAACGTGTTCCTGAGGCTGTTTTGATATCAAATTCAAGTATATCCACAGACCAGTTAGGACGCTATGTTTATCTGGTGAATGATTCAAATAAAGTGGTATATCAACCTGTTACAGTTGGTCAGATTGTAAATGATTCAATGGTTCAGATTGTGAATGGTGTAAAAGCCGGAGATCAATATGTAACCAGTGCTATGATGAAAGTGCAACCGGGCATGACCGTAAAACCGATTCTTAAGAAATAGTTAAAGCGTATAACCTATAAAACTTAATATTTTGTCAAAGTTTTTTATTAATCGCCCCATATTCGCTACGGTTTTATCATTGCTTGCTTTGCTTATTGGATTAATTTCACTAGTAAATCTGCCCGTAGCACAATATCCTGATATTACGCCTCCAACCATTCAAGTAAGCGCATCATACCCCGGAGCTTCGCCCGAATTGATCGCGACTACAATTGGGGCACCTATAGAGGAGCAAGTGAATGGTGTGGAAGGTATGATGTATATGAGTTCTAATTCAGGGAGTGGTAGTTATAATCTGACAATCACTTTTGAAATCGGAACTGATGTGGACATGGCTTCTGTAATGGTTCAGAACAAAATCGGTCCCGTAATTAACACTTTACCCGAATCTGTAATTCAACAAGGTGTGACGGTAACGAAACAAGCAACGAATATGTTGCTGATTGTGAACCTGTTCTCAAGAGATTCGATATATGATGCACTCTATTTATCAAACTATGCGACATTGAATATGGCCGATCCGCTTACACGTATTGAAGGTGTAGGAGGTGTGACAGCAATGGGTGCAGGAAATTATAGTATGCGTGTGTGGCTGGATCCCGAGGTATTGAGAATCAGGGGTGTTTCTGCCGCAGAAGTATCAAGTGCCATCCAGGCTCAGAACATTGGATCAACAGCCGGAAGTGTGGGAACAGCTCCGGGAAGTAACAAAATAGGATTTCAATATTCGGTTCAGACTCAGGGCCAGTTAAATACGGCTGAAGAGTTTAAGAATATTATTATCAAAACAAATCCTGACGGTGGATTCCTTCGTTTGCGCGATGTAGCTGAAGTTGAAGTAGGTAGTATTACTTATGATGTTGTCTCAAAGGATAATCTGAAACAGACAGCCTTTATCGGAATTAACCAGACTCCGAATGCAAATGCAATGCAGGTGGCTAAAAATGTCAAAGCCAAATTGAAAGAGTTACAGGAATATATGCCTGAGGGGTTATATTATGAAGTGACGCTTGATACGACTGATTATATAGTCGATTCAATTAAAGAGGTTGTGAAGACATTCTTTGAAACAATGCTTATTGTGATCCTTGTGATTATGCTTTTCCTTCAGAACTGGAGAGCTGTACTTATTCCTACCATTACGATTCCCGTTTCGCTTATCGCAACGTTCGGAGTCATGATGGCATTAGGATTCTCAATAAATACGCTTACTCTTTTCGGTATGATTCTGGCCATAGCAATTGTGGTGGATGATGCGATTGTAATTGTCGAGAACTCCTACAGGATATTGGAAGAGGAAAAGGATATACCGGTAAAAGAAGCTGTAATTAAAGCGATGGCTGAGATTACAGGACCAATCGTAACAATCCTTTTGGTAATGCTTGCAGTTTTTATTCCTACTGCATTTATCGGTGGTATCACAGGACAGTTATTCAGACAGTTTGCTTTAACAATTGCTGCATCTACAGCAATTAGTGCGGCTTGCTCATTGACTTTAACACCTGCACTTTGTGCAATATTCTTAAAACCAAAAACTTCAGAAAGTAAATTTATTGTATACCGTGTGTTCAATAAGTATTACGATAAGTTTAGTAATTCTTATCAGAACCTTGCTGGTTTTTTGTCAAAGCGAATAGCTATTGCAATGCTGATCTTTGTTGGTCTTACAGCTCTGGCTTTTCTGGCATTCAAAAAAGCACCAAGTACCTTTATTCCTGAAGAAGATCAGGGTTATTTTATTGTTTCGGTTCAGTTGCCTAATGCGGCATCACTTAACCGTACAGAAGAAATCTCTGATCGTGTAAGTGCTATGCTTCAAAGTATGGACGGTGTAGAAGATTGTATCAGTATTGCCGGTTACAGCTTCATGGGAGGTGGAGTAATGAGTAATGGTGGTAGTGCCTGGGTTACTTTAAAACCATGGAATGAAAGAAAGGCAAAAGGGCTTTCTGCTGAAGCAATCGTTAAGAAGTTTAACGAAATGGCTTATATGGAGATAGAAGAAGCTCAGGTGTTTGCCGTTATTCCTCCGGCTATTCCGGGAATGGGAGCTTCAGGTGGTTTGAATCTGATCTTGCAGGATCGAAATAATCTGGGGTCAGAAGCTACACTTTCAGCGATCAATACTTTGAAATCGAACTTGAATCAGGCTCCTAGTATTCTGAATTTTAACTCAACATATCAGGCCGGCGTCCCTCAGTATATGATGGAAATTGATCGTGATAAACTGATGATGATGGGGCTGAATTTTGAGCAGGCTAACAGGGCTTTATCTATCTATCTGGGTAATGCTTTTGTGAATAATTATCCTGAGTACGGACGTATCTTTGATGTGATGCTTGGAGGTAAAAACTCAGCACGTGCTAATATAGATGATGCTATGAATCTGACTATCCAGAATAATCAGGGTAATATGGTTCCGTTCTCAGCATTTGCGACACCTACATATACTACAGGTATGGAGCAGATATTCCGCTATAACTTATATAACTCAGCATCGTTGTTGTGTAATGTAAAATCAGAATATAGCTCAAGTCAGGGTATTACTGATATGCAGGATCTTATAACCAAGACGCTAGGAAAGAACTTTGGATATCAATGGACATCAATGGCATATCAGGAAGAAACATCAAAAAGTAGTGTGATGCTGATCTATGTGCTTGCTATTATAGTGGCTTTACTTGTAATGGCAGCTCAGTATGAGAGTTGGATGAGTCCGATGGCTGTAATTACCGGGGTTCCGTTTGCATTGTTGGGTGTACTTGCAGGTATTTATGTAATGCATTTGCCGATTAGTATTTACACACAAATCGGGATGGTGCTTCTGATAGCATTATCTGCGAAAAACGGTTTGTTGATTGTTGCTTTCGCAAGAGACTATCATGCAGCCGGGAAATCAATTCAGGAATCAGCTGTTGAAGCATTACGCTTACGACTTCGTCCGATTTTGATGACTTCGCTGGCATTTGTCTTTGGTGTACTACCGTTGCTGTTTGCAACGGGTGCAGGTGCAAACTCGAGGATATCACTCGGTACGGCAGTGGTCTTTGGTATGGCATTTAATACATTGCTCGGAACTGTATTTATTCCGATATTTTATGGACTATGTCAAACTTTTGACGAGAAAGTACTTAAAAATATTCCGGCTGTGTTTAAACAGGATAATCAATCAAAATCAGATTCGGCGAATGCTGAAAATGATATTTGATTCTCATCTCATAAAAAGAAGAGGCTATCTGAATAAATTTCTTCGGATAGCCTTTTTTCTATTTATTAAAACATAAGAATGTATCAGACTGTTCTATTACAAAATATTACTGAAATGGAAAATAACAATAAATCAACAGGACATCTGGCTATGTTTCTGTCAGTCCTTTTTTTTGGTCTAAATATTCCTGTTTTAAAAGATCTGATGCCAGAATGGTTAACGGGTGTTGATGCAACCTTCTTTCGGATAGTAGGAGCTACTATCTTGTTCTGGATTGCATCGTTGTTTATTAAGAATGATAGAATAGATAAGGCTGATCGCTGGATCATTCTGTTTAGCGGGATGTTTGGATTATTCTTTTTTCTTTATCTGTTTAATCTGGGAATAGAATACAGTTCTCCGATTGATATATCGATTATAATGACAACACCTCCGGTGATAGTGGTTATAGCATCATCTGTTATCTATAAAACTAAGATTTCCAAACTTAAAATACTGGGAGTGACGATCTCTCTGGCAGGAGCTCTTATGCTTATACTGATTGGGCATGAGGCTGGTGCTGCCAGAAGTGTGAAAGGGAATATTTATGGAGTACTAAGTGCAATCAGTTATGCTTTTTATTTGATATCAATAAAGAAAACTTCAACTAAATATAAACCTGTTACACTTTTAAGATGGATATTTTTGAGCTCTTGTATACTAGCAGTTCCATTGACATTTACACAAGTAGAATCTGCTAAAATAATTCATTCTCCGGAGTTAGAACCGGCTTTATTATTATTATCAGTTATTCTCTTTCCGACATTTTTCTCTTATTTACTTATCCCGGTAGCCATAAAGCGCATCGGACATGAATTGGTTGCCATGTATCAGTATTTAATACCTGTAGTAGCGACTGTGGCTGCAATAGTTATGAAATTAGATAAACTTCATTGGGATCAGCCTGTAGCTGCTGCAATTATAATCTTAGGTGTATACTTAACTTCGTTAGCTAATAAAAAAGAAATCACCACTGATAAACGGGCGTAAATCAGTGGTGATGGTGTCATCCTTTTAAAAGTTATTGTGTGAATATAAATAATCTGATCTAATTAGAAAAACGGATGACATATTGAATAAATTGCGTGTTTTAGTTCTGTTCAATTAATTAATGCGATCCACTGCAAACATAGCAAAAAAAGAAATACGCGATTCTATTTAATTTCTTTTTTTTTTGGTTTTAACTATTGAAATATATATGATGTAATATATTGATTATCATATTTATACTGCCTTTCTGTTTTTAACTATAAGAAAGAGGTTAAAATCATTGTATCGTAGCATATTGTTGTGTAAACGAGTGTTATTCTGTCAACATATGTATCAGTCTGTTTACGCCTTTTTCTATATCTGTTTCAGAACTTAGAGAATCAATAAAAAGGCTTCCTACTATAGCACCATTAGCATAATTAAATGCGTCAGCCAGCATTTTTCGGTTTGATATTCCAAATCCAATGAGAACAGGATTTTTTAGATTCATATTTTCAATGCGTTTGAAATATTCGATCTGCCCATTTGTGAAAGACTCTTTTAATCCTGTTGTTGAGCAGGATGATACCATATAAATAAATCCATCACTCAGTTCATCAATTACTTTTATTCGTTCCTCGGATGTTTGTGAAGTAACCAGTAAGGTTATCTTTAGATTATATTTGCTCAGCAGGCTTTTATAATATTTGTTGTATTCAATAATTGGTAAGTCAGGAATGATTAATCCGTCTATACCAGCATTGCTACATTCTTTGCAGAATTCCTCAAATCCATATATAAACACAGGATTAAAATAGGTCATGATTATTAAAGGAATTTTTATGTGATTTCGAATATCCTTTAACTCCCGGAATAGTACGGGAATAGACATGCCATTACGAATAGCCTGTTGACTACTCTTTTGGATAACAGGGCCATCAGCGATAGGATCAGAATAGGGAATACCTATTTCAATCATATCTGCGCCTTTCTCCTCTAATCTTTGTATTATCTCACTGATAGATTCTATTTCAGGATATCCGGCAGTAAAGTATACAGATAATATATTATTTTGTTTACGTTGAAACATTTCATTGATTCGATTCATTATGATGTTTTATTTGATGGATAAATGGTGTTATTAATGTCAGATCTTTGTATCCCGGAGTAATTTCAAATAAGCTGTTTATATCGATAGCATGCAGCATTGGATGATTCAGAGATAATATTTCAGAAGAATCATCCGGACTAATTCCTCCACTCAGAAAAAAAGGTACAGAATGAGTATAGGTATTTAGTAATTGCCAGTTATATTTCTTTCCGCTTCCGCCATATTCATTACACTTTGTGTCAAATAATAAATAATCGCAGATATTAAGATACTCGGACATCATGTCAGGATCAATAAATTCGTCTACTGAGAAAGTTTTGGTAATGCCTATATTGCTTAAATTACGTAAGGTACGACAATAATCAGGAGATTCATTACCATGTAACTGGACATAGTCTAGTTTGCATAACGCAACGATTTGAAGGATATTTTCAATGGTCTCATTGACGAATACTCCTGTCTTTTTGATTGACTCAGGTAATGTTGCGATTTGCTTATAGAAAGATTTGCTTACATATCTGGGAGATTTATCATAAAAAATAAATCCCAGATAGTCTATAGACATAGCAATAAGCTCTTTTATATCAGACTTTTCAGTGATACCACAGACTTTAATTTTTAGAGGCTGCTCTTTCATATTTCATTCAACTTTAATGAAATTTCATCAATAAGGCCTTTCAAACTCTCTTCTGGTGTATCATTCTTCATAAATTGTTCACCCATCAGGAACCCATCGAATCCAGACTTTCTAAGCATTTTGATGATTTCTACTGAATTGATTCCACTCTCTGAAATACGAGTGAGGTTCTCCGGAATATCTTTAATCAGGCGGGTTGATGTTTCTGTACTAACTTCGAAAGTGGTCAGATCACGGTTATTTATTCCGACCATATCCGGATTACATTCTAATGTTTCAAGCTCATTATATGAGTGGATTTCAAGTAAAACTTCTAGTCCTATTGAGTGAGCAAGCCGGGTAAATCGCTTTAGGGTTTTGGTATCCAGAATAGCAGCAATCAGTAATATGCAATCAGCACCGAAAGCTTTTGCCTGTAATATCTGGTATTCATCAATAATAAAATCCTTTCTCAGCAACGGTTTATCAGAAATACGGCGAGCTTGTTTCAGGTCATTCAGAGATCCTCCAAAAAAATCAGGATCTGTTAAAACGGATATAGCTGCTACATTATAATATGTATATCCTTCAATAATATTATTGATGCATGCATCTCTGTTTATCCAGCCTTTAGATGGTGACTTACGTTTAAACTCTGCAATGATTCCATGGGGGGATGTTTTGACAGCATCTTTAAAGGATATAGTTTCCCGGTTAATAAACAATGGTTCCAATAGATGTTCTAATGGAAACATTGATTTATGATATGCTATTTCTGCTTTTTTATTTTCAACGATTTGTTTCAGAATATTCATTGTTTTATGAGTTTATCTGTTGGAATTTTCGGAATTTGCTTAATGCTCTACCACTTGATAGTGACTCTTCTGCCATAAATAATGCCTCTTTCAATGATATCGCCGGATCTGCCAGATGAATAGCAAAAGCAGCATTTATACATACACAATTCTTTTGAGCTTCAGTTGCTTCATTCTTTAATATCTTTATAAAGATCTCAGCAGAGCTTTCTATGGAGTTTCCGCCGTAAATAGATTGTTGAGTACATAGTTCATAACCAAAATCAGCAGGATGATATATTTTCTCTCCAGTGCCGTTTATAGCCTTGAATGGAGATGTAAGTGAAATTTCATCATATCCGTCCAGACTATTTACGATTAGAAAATTCTGTCCGGACTCCTGATAGATATATGCGTAAAGACGAGCAAGCTCCAGGTTGTATGTTCCCAGAAGCAACTTTTGAGGATCGGAGGGATTAAGGAGTGGTCCCAGAATGTTGAAAATAGTGCGTATACCTAAGTTCCTTCTTACTTCCGCAACATGTTTCATACCATTATTAAACAGAGGAGCATGAAGGTATCCGATACCAGATTCCTCTACAGATCTCCGTATAATATCCTCTTCAGAAGAGAAACGGATGCCTAAATATTCAAGCACATTTGAAGCGCCACAAACGGACGTTGAACCAAAGTTGCCATGTTTGGCTACATGATATCCTGCACCTGCAACAACGAAACAGGCAAGAGTTGAGATATTAAAAGTGTTCTTTTGATCACCTCCGGTTCCCACAATGTCAATAGTCTTGTACATACTCAGATCTATCTGTTCGGACATACCTCGCAGAGAATCCCGAAAACCTAAAATTTCATCAATAGTAATGCTGCGCATAATATAGCAGGTTAATACAGCGGCTATCTCACTATTATTCTTTTTATTGTAAATTAATCCGGAAAGAAGATCTCTGGCCTCCGTTCTGGATAATACTTCATGATTTGTTAATCGGTTTAATATATCTTTCATCAATACTACTGGTTTAGAAAGTTCTGTATAATCTGTTTTCCATCAGGTGTTAATATGGATTCAGGATGAAACTGGATTCCATGTACATCATAATCCCGATGGCGGATAGCCATAATTATGTTATTATCATCTTTAGCAGTGATAATTAAATCATCGGGAAAATCTTCATGATTGATTGCCCAGGAATGATATCTGCCCGCTTTGATTGTTTTATGAATATTCCGGAATAATATTTTATCCTCATTTGTCAGATGGATTTCAGAACTAATGCCATGATAAACGTCTGGTAAATTAATCAGAGCTGCACCAAATGCTTCACCAATAGCCTGATGCCCCAGACATACTCCTAGTATGCTTTTTTCTGATGCGTATCTCTGGATCAATGGAAGAAGTATTCCGGCTTCGGATGGTACTCCCGGTCCGGGAGACAAAACGATCTTGTCGTAAATGCCGATCTCTTCCAGAGAAATTTGATCATTCCGGTGTATAGCTATATCAGTATAGCCGCATTCATTTATCAGATGGTATAAATTATAGGTAAATGAGTCGTAATTATCTATTATCAGAATCTTTTTCATAATTGCATATTATTAGAGTGTCTCAGCCATATTTATAGCTTTTTTTAAAGCTCCTAGCTTATTGTTTACTTCATTTAATTCACTGACAGGGCATGATTTAGCGACTATCCCTGCGCCGGCCTGATAGTGTAGTTTATTATCTTTACTAATAAAGGTCCGGATCGTTATTGCCTGATTTATATTTCCATTAAGTCCTATATACCCTATACATCCTCCGTAAGCATTGCGACAATGTGGTTCGAGTTTATAGATTAGTTGCAGGGCTCTGATTTTGGGAGCTCCTGATAAAGTGCCAGCAGGAAAAGTATCTGCAAATACTTTTATGGGATTATAGCTCTCAGGCAGTATTCCTCGTACTCTTGAAACCAAATGAATAACATGAGAGTAAAAATGTACTTGTCTGAAGAAATCAATAGATACGGAAGATGCATTTTTACTCAGATCATTACGAGCCAGATCAACAAGCATAATGTGCTCAGCATTTTCTTTTGGGTCTTTTAGAAGTAGTTCTCCCGCTAGTTTATCCTCTTCTGCTGAGCCTGTCCTTTTAAATGTCCCCGCAATCGGATCGATATATGCCGATTTGTCTTTTATCCTGCAATGAGTTTCTGGTGAGGAACCGAATATGCGGAATGAGCCGAAATCAAAATAAAATAAATAGGGAGAAGGGTTTATGGATCGTAAAGATCTGTAAACCATAAAGTCATCTCCTTTGAAAGATTGCGTAAACCTGCGTGAGATAACAATCTGAAATACGTTTCCTTTGCGGCACTCATCAATACCTTGTTTTACTAATTCAATGTATTCGTCAGCATTCAGTGATGAATACTCTTCTCCTGTTTTGCTAAATTTATAAACTGGATTATTCGCTCTGTTTATTAATTCTTCGATCTTAGCTATAGATGATTCTTCATCTGATTCAATATTTTCAATAATCTTTAGTGTGTTCTTATAATGGTCAATGATAAGAATGTACTTATAGAATATATAATACATATCAGGAATGTTTAATCCCGATTCTTTTTTCTCCTTAGGTATGTTCTGTTCAAAATAGGAACTGGACTCAAAGCTGCTAAACCCAAAGAATCCATTGTACTCCTCTGTTGTATTTGTTTCAAAACATTCTGTAAAACGATGAAGAATATCCGGTAAGTAGTGCTGTTCAGTAACTTCATAACTGATAATCCGACTCGAATTATAATATTCAGTTACAACATTCCCATCAAGTTTAAAATATGCTTTTGGTACTACTCCAATAATTGAATAACTATTTTCATTGCCTTTGAAATCAGAACTTTCCATCAGTACCGATTCTGGGTAAAGGTCTCTTAGTGCCAGATAGATTGAGACTGGTGTCTGTATATCAGCTAAGAGAGTTTTGCTTACTGTTTGAAAATTGACTTTCATAATTTATATATCGCTGATTAAATATCTTTTTTATGGATGTAGTCCAGGTATGTATCCATGTCTTTATCACCACGACCAGATATTGTTAGTACAATAACATCGTCTGATTTGAATTTTCGTTTCTCTAAAGCAGCAACTGCATGAGCAGACTCAAGTGCAGGAATTATTCCCTCAAGACGCGTTAGCAGAAAAGCTGCATTTAAAGCTTCTTCATCTGTAACTGCACAGATGTCAATTCTACCTTGCTCATATAAATAGGGAAACATTGGACCGATTCCAGGATAGTCTAATCCTGCCGAAATTGAATATGGTTCTGTAACCTGTCCGTTTGCATCCTGCATGATAAGAGTTTTTGCACCATGAAGAATACCTGTAGTTCCGAGGTGAAGCGTAGCAGCTGTATTTTTAGTATCTATACCTTCACCGGCAGCTTCGGCTAATAAAATATTTACATCCTTATTGTCCAGAAAGTCATATATAGTACCTGCTGCATTACTACCTCCGCCAATACATGCAATAAGGTAATCCGGGTTCTCAGACAATTCTTTTTCTTGTAGCTGAGCTTTGATTTCTTTACCAATTATCGATTGAAATCGGGCAACCATATCAGGATAGGGGTGTGGTCCAACAACAGACCCGATGATATAATATGTTTCTTCAGGGTGTGCAGACCAGTCTCTGATTGCCTCGTTTGTAGCATCTTTCAGAGTCATATTTCCGGACTTTGCTGCAACTACTTTAGCGCCAAGCATCTCCATTTTACGAACGTTAATTGATTGTCTTTCAATATCTGTTTGTCCCATGTAAACAATGCATTCCAGACCCATTAATGCGCAGACAGTTGCTGTCGCAACACCATGTTGTCCGGCTCCGGTTTCTGCTATTATCCGCTTTTTGCCCATTCGCTTAGCTAATAGAATCTGACCGAGAGTGTTATTGATCTTATGTGCTCCTGTGTGGTTAAGATCTTCTCTCTTCAGATAGATTTTACAGCCGTAATGATCGGATAGTCTCTTCGCAAAGTATAGAGAAGTTGGTCTGCCAACATAATCTTTAAGCAGTTGAATGTATTCTTTCTGAAAATTAGGTTCAGCAATAATATCTTTGTAGCATGCCTGTAAATTTTCAAGTGCATGATTTAGTGTTTCTGGAATAAATGAGCCACCGAAACTTCCGTAATATCCGTCTTTTGAAACTGAGTAAGTATTCATAACAATTAAATTTTAGAGATAAAATGATAAAAAAAAAGGTCTGTCGTGAGTAACGACAGACCTTTTATGGGTATAAGTATGTATAAAAGAATATTATACAGATATATACTTTTTCATAAATATGTATAGATCGAGCCACTCACATCTCAAAGAGTTGTAAGGCCACCACCAATTATTATTTATGAATTGTACAGTCATAATATTCAATATACTTTTATTTATCTTGTTTTTGTCTTGATTATTTTGTGCAAATATAATCACGTATTTTAAATAAAACTGATTTAGGAGATAAAAGTTCAGATAAACTATCTGAAGAGTTACAATTGCTCCTGTAATTCTTCCAGTTCAATCGTAAGCATTGTCCAGTTTTCTTCTTCATCAGCAAGTTGCTTTTTCAATTCTCCGTGTTTCGGATAAAGAGAAACATCAGCAGCACCTTCCGGCGTAGACAAAAGAGCCTCAACTTTATCTATCTCAATCTGAATTTTATTCATTTTTGTTTCAGAGTCGCTGATTGCTTTTTCCTGTTTTCTGATTGTCTTGTTTAGCTCTTTACGTGCTTCGTATGAAAGTTTGCTTTCACTTGGAGCTTCATCTTTTACCGTAGGCTGATTTTGTTTTGCGCGTTCCAGTTCCTGTAGGTTATCCATTTTCTTATGTTCCAGAAACTCGTAGATACCTCCAAGGTGCTCTATAACTTTTTTGTTTCCGAATTCATATACTTTATCTACCAGGCCATCGAGGAACTCACGGTCATGAGAAACAACAATTACAGTTCCGTCGAACTCTTTTAAGGCTTCTTTCAGTACATCTTTAGAGCGCATATCCAGGTGATTGGTAGGCTCATCCAGGATAAGAAGATTGACAGGTTCCAGCAATAAGCGGATCATTGCCAGACGACTTCTTTCTCCTCCCGAAAGTACTTTTACTTTTTTATCAGAAGCTTCGCCTCCAAACATAAAAGCACCAAGAATATCACGTATTTTTGTACGTATATCACCCTGAGCCACATAATCAATCGTATCAAATACAGTCTTTTCGCCATCCAGAAGTTGCGCCTGGTTCTGAGCAAAATATCCGATTTTTACGTTGTGTCCGATTTTTAGTTTACCGGTATAGTCAATTTCATCCATTATGCATTTTACGAGTGTGGATTTACCCTCACCGTTTTTACCTACGAAAGCCACTTTTTCTCCTCTTTTAATAGAGAAGTTAGCGTTATTGAATACTTCGTAAGTGCCATAATGTTTGGATAAGTTATCTGCTATAATCGGAAAATCTCCTGAACGTGGAGCCGGCGGAAATTTTAAATTCAAAGCAGAGTTGTCCACATCATCAATTTCAACACGGTCCAGTTTTTCGAGCTGCTTAATACGTGATTGAACTTGTACTGATTTAGTCGCTTTATAACGAAAACGTTCGATAAAAGCTTCTGTATCCTGAATCTGCTTTTGCTGATTCTCATAAGCTCTCTGCTGCTGCTCACGTCTTTCTGCACGTAATTCAACATATTTACTGTATGCAACACGATAATCATGAACCTGTCCCAGTGTAATTTCAATCGTTCTGTTAGTTACGTTATCTATAAACGCTCTATCGTGCGAAACAAGAATTACAGCGTTAGCTCTGGATGAAAGAAATTGCTCTAACCATTGAATAGATTCTATGTCCAGATGATTGGTAGGCTCATCCAGCAGCAATACATCCGGACGTTGAAGCAAGAGTTTGGCCAGCTCGATTCTCATACGCCATCCTCCGCTGAATTCAGAAGTCAGACGGTCAAAGTCAGATCTTTGAAAACCTAATCCTAAAAGCGTTTTTTCAACTTCTGCACGGAAGTTATCGCCACCTAACATTGCCAGCTGTTCATTGGCATAGGTATGTCTGTCAATCAGATCATGGTAGTCTTCTGATTCATAATCAGTTCTTTCGGCTAATTCCTGTGTCATGCGATCTATTCTTTCACGCATTTCAAAGATATGAGCAAACGCAAGTTCTGCTTCTTCAATAACCGTTCTCCCGTCCTCGTGAACCATCTGCTGAGGCAAGTATCCTATCGTTACATCTTTCGGCTTGTTCACTCTCCCGGAGGAAGGCTCCTGTAGGCCTGCGATGATTTTAAGCATTGTCGATTTTCCTGCACCATTCTTACCCACCAGGGCGACTCTGTCTTTCTTGCTTATCACATATGATATATCATCAAGAAGCGTAAAGCCACCGAAATTAACCGTTAATCCTTCAACTGAAATCATATATTATTTTGTCCTTTATTCAATTATTTATTATTTGTCCTTATCCTCTCTTGAGAATAATATATATTCATCTGCCTTTTTATATTGAGGCTTTGATAAAAGTGATACAAAAATATACAGAAAAAATGAGAATGACATACCATATAGCAATTGGTATACCGAATTATGTTCCCAGAAAGCCGGTAAATCTACTCCTAACTGTATACACAAGTTGTAGAGAGAATAGGTCATTCCGAAAACTATACTGGCAATAGCACCTGCATGAGTTGCACGTCGCCAGAAAAAACCACCTATAATTGGAATGAAACATCCTGTAGCCAGAATGTCAGCAGCAATCCACGATACTTCAAGTATCGAGCGTAACCTCAGAGCAATAGCCAAAGCCAGAATGGTAGTTATGAAAGTAGAGATAATACCTATGCGTACAACTTTTCTCTGATCAGATCCCGGTTTGAACTGATTGACAAAAATATCTTTTGTTAGAATCAGACTGCCTGTGTTGATGAGTGAATCCATTGTAGACATAATTGCTGAACATATGCCGATAAATATCACAGCACCCATAAACGGACTCATAAAATCGCGTGTAAGTGCCGGAATAATTCCACCTTCAGGCATTTGATCATAGATCGGAATAGCTACCATACCGGTGAAAACAGCAATTGCATAGAGAGGAATATAAATGAAAAGGCTGAGCATGGTCATCTTATAGGCATCCTTAACATTGCGTGTTGCCATAATACGCTGCCATACATTTGCCTGTATCATCCATGCAGCACCAAATGTGAATACGTAAACAAGATTTCCGGAAATATTGTAGCCGAAATCAAAGAAGTGAGTTTTATGTTCTGTGGATACAATGGTGCGAATAGCTTCGAAATTACCTCCGGATGTATATCCTGTATAGCATACATACAGAGCAGATAGTGTGAGAAAGAAGAATTGAAGAACATCTGTGAAAACTACACCTCTGAACCCGGCGAAAAGAGAATAGGAGAGTACAATGAAAGTTCCGGCCAGGACACCGGTTTCATAATTCAGACCAAGAAATCCGGTAAAGAATAACCCAATCCCTACCATTTGAGAAGCTGCTGAGAGCATCATAAAGAGATATACAATGATAGATACAAGTACACTCGAAAAACGGCCATAACGTAAAGCGATCATTTCGGGCTGGGTCATGACCGGTATTCTTCGTATCTTTTTGGATAGGAGTGCCATGAATATGGTTGAGATCAAAACAGGCATGCCGTATATCCAATAAGCACTTACACCATCCGTGAAAGCCAGATCTGCTGTTGATAGAGCTGATCCTGCTCCCCACCAGGATGCAATGAACGTGAGTGATAATACCCAAAATGAAAGACTTCGTCCCCCCATATAGTATTCTTCCAGATTTTTACTCTTGTTAAACTTGATAACGAGGATCATAAGAAGTATAAAATATAAAATCAATCCTGAAATCGAGTAGAGTACGATGTCTTTCATTGAAGTAGTGTTTATTTTAAAAACAAAAATTCAAGTGCACACAATAAAGCAAACAACAGATTTAGTTTTCCTGTGTTTACAAGTATTTGGTTGTACGCAGTTCCTTTAGCTTTTAATAGTTTAATGTATAAAATAATACCCGGAATAACAATCAGATAGGGGAGTACCCGTGCCTGTCCAATGTATAAAACGGGGATGATTGCGAGTATGGATACCAGGTATTCATATTCACCGAATTTTTTACCCAGACGTACCGGCAAACTTTTCTTTCCGGCTTTTTTGTCTGTATCATAATCCCGTACATTGTTCGTTACCAATACACATGTGGAGATTAGTCCGCACACAATTCCGAACCAGAACGACTGGCTGCTGAATGCATGTGTCTGCAAATAAGTTGTACCAACTGTTGCAACCGGACCAAAGAATATAAGCACAAATAAATCGGCTATACCCAGGTAGCTGAGAGATTTGGAAGTGGCAGTATAGAGCCATGCAAATAATAAAGAGAAGATACCGATAGAAAGAATAGGTATACCGCCTTTATAAATTAGGAATAATCCTGATAATACAGCAATCAATGTAGTAATGATTATTGCTTTTTTCATAGCAGAAGGCGTAACCTCACCTTCGGCTATTGCTCTTTTAAATCCCACACGGCCTGCCTTATCCAATCCTTTTTTAAAATCGTAATAATCATTTACGAAGTTTGATATGATTTGAATGGAAAGACCACTGATCAGCGTAACTAAAGCTGTGATCCAGTCAATTTTCGTCAGATTAGCTGCGATCATTAATCCGATAAACACCGGTGAGAAAGTGGCAGCTAAAGTTCCAGGCCGTGCAATTCGAAACCAAAGTCTGATACTGTTCATTCTTATTTTACTCCTTTGTAAATGGTAGCAATACCGCAAGTTACGGTCTTATACTCAATAGATTTAAATCCTTCTTTTGCCATCATAGCAGTAAAAGCTTCGCCATGCGGAAAACTTTTTACACTCTCAGGCAGGTAAGTGTATGCACTACTGTGCTTAGAAAATAACTTACCAATAAACGGTAATATATAGCAGAAATACAGATCAAACAAAAAGGTGAGTATCTTATAACGCGGACGTGAAAACTCCAGAACGATTAATTCACCACCCGGTTTAAGCACCCGGTACATCTCGCTCAATCCTTTTCCAGGATTCTGAAAATTGCGGATTCCGAATCCAACCGTTACAGCATCAAACTGATTCGATGCAAGGGATAGGTTCTCGCAATTTTCGTTCATGAGTTCTACGCGGTTGTCAAGCCCCAGACGAATCATTTTCTCACGTCCTACAGCCAGCATCCCGTCTGAGATATCCACACCGACAACCCGAACCGGATTTTTCTGTTTACATAATTCTACCGTAAGATCTCCTGTCCCGACTGCTACATCCAGATAAACAGGGTCTTTTTTATCTGAAATCATTCGTACAGCTTTCTTACGCCAGATATTGTCAATACCTAAAGTCAGAAAATGATTCAAAAAATCATATCTCCATGCAATAGAGTCAAACATTTGTTTAACTCCGCTTTTATCTATTTGATTATCCATGAATGGTTACTTATTTTATTTCAATCTTTTGTAATGATATGTGGTACAAAATGCGACATGTTATCTGTTATAATACGTGTGTTTTCGCGGATACCTATTCCCGCAGCCGCACCTCCGATAACCCATGATCCTATCACCGGATAATGATTGTCGTGACTGTCAAGGCAAAGCTCCTGCCAGATAAATTTACCATCACCATATTCTCCGTCGGTTATAGCTATACGTTCATTAGCTCTCACAAGCTCAATATTTGCCCCTTCCCGTGATAGTAATGGTTTCTTAGCATAGTCCCTCATTAATGCAGGCTTTTCAAAAAAAGCAGGAAGAATACGCTTATCATAAGGATATAATTTATGAAGTATAGGCAGAATAGCCTTATTTGACATGATCATTTTCCAGATAGGCTCATACCAATTTGTAGTCCGGCATAATAAGTGTTCTGCAAACTCCTCGCGGACCAACCATTCCCAGGGGTATAACTTGAATATATCATAGATATAACGTTCAGAGGGATCTGTGAAGCAAACACCGTTCCATCCGATATCTGCAATATTCATCATACTTGTATCCATACCTGACTGCGATGCCAGATCCTGTAAATAAGAAGTAGTTGTAAAATCTTCCAGACTTTCGTAACTACAGGCAAAATGCATAGAAGGTACTTTATATTCCTGCTTTAACTCACCGAATGTTTCAAGCAACTGTTCGTGTATGCCGTTATACTGATCTGCTTCAGGAAAACAATCCTCTTTCCATTCCCATTGCACTACAGATGCTTCATAGAGAGAGGTCGGAGTATCAGCATTAAATTCAAGAAGGTGACATCTGCCATCTTTGAATATAAAGTCAAAACGACCATACACTGATGGTTCGTCGGCTTCCCAGGATTCTTTAATAAGATCCGTATATGCTTCCGGAATATCGAACAAATGAAACAAATTGTTATCTATGACATACTGAGCTGCATTAACAACCATCTCATAGATTTCGTTCGTGTCTTTTTCAATTATGGCAATTTCCTCTTCCGTAAAACTATAATAACTTTTTTCAAGCCAATAGTCAGAGTGGAACTCAAACGATAAGTCTGATAATCGTTGTTTATAGTTTGCACGAGGTTCAATTATATGTCTTTTCATTGAGTTATAAATTAAGAGCCGAAACTTCTGGTACCGGTTCTTCCGAACCCGCTGCGGGAAGATCTGGCAGATTGTACGGCTGGTTTCATTACCTGTGGATTGATAGCCTGACCTGTTCTTAATGCGGATCTGCTCATTGGTCTGGCTACAGTAGGCCCATTGGGCATGATACCTTCTTTTGTTTTAACGGGAGCAGTTGAGATATTCGAAGGTCTGCTCATAGGTCTGCTACCGTCATTGTCAGTAGTGAATGATCGGTTTGACGGATAATACCTGCTCTGTACACCATTGGTCATACTGTTTATCAGCCAGTATCCCATAAGCATATTCGAGAACCCCATTCCTCCTCCGCCATTATGCCATACCCATTCATTACCTTCTTTGTCCTGTACAACTTTGCCCGGAATCGTATCCTTGTTCATCCAGTCAGAATCCGCCTGAGCTGTATTCTCACTTCGCTGAGAGCAATTAGTTATAAGGAGTGATCCAATTGAAAGTGCTATTATACCATGTAAATATTTAGTCTTTTTCATTTTTAGCAGCCGTTTTTGTATGAATAGGGACAAAAATACAATTTTTTAAATTGGACAGGTCTATAATAAGAATAAAAAAGAATCCGGGAGATGTTTAAGTATTCTTCAAATATGATGTTAAAGACTAAAAGCGGGCTGAACTTTATCTCTCTTAAACTGTCTAATTAAAAGTATTACTAATATAATAACCTAATCCTTTAATTATATAATATTATGAAGTCTAAGAATTTAATTATGATTGTTGCGCTGGGAGCATTATGTGCTACTCACTTTAGTTGTTCGAAAAATATTAATGATATTTATATTTCGACAGGAGGTGATTGTGATAATAACGGTGGAAGCAACAATGGTGGTGGTGGAACTAGTGGCGGAGATGGAACGAATGCAAATAAAGGATTTGTTCAGTTTACAGCCGGAATAGAAAGTCAGAAAACAAAAGGTGTTTATGCTTTTCCTAAAAGCAGATATGCGACAATTATGGCATATACTGCCGGAACAGTACCTGCTGTAGCTCCGTTGTCTTCTATGCCGTATATAGCAAATAGTCCCGGAACTCTGACGTCAGTCTCTGGAATACCTATGTATCTGCCTAACGGAAGTTATGATTTTTACTCTGTTGCAACGAATCAGAAATCAAATAGTAATCCGGCTTTTACCTCAGGCGCATCTGAGCCGTTGAAAAATGGTATCGACTATTTATACTGGAACGCAAAAGCTCAAACTGTAGTTCCTCCTCAATTATCAGTACCGATTACCTACGAGCACGAATGTACACAGATCGTAGTTAAGCTTGTCAGTGGGAAAGGTATAACAATCGATTCATTGTCAGCAGCAACAATTACACCATCTGCTCCGGGGGCAACAATGTCCTTAGCTACAGGTGTTATTACACCTGCAACATCATTGTCATCAGCTCCTGTGGCTATGGGTGTTTCAGCCCTTGTTGCGCAATATACAATGCTACCTGTAAACTCAACAACTCAGGCAAAAGCTACATTTACTATTTTTATAAACGGTGAAACAGCATCACGTAATTATCAGGTTAGTTTTGCTCTTCCTTCCACTGGCTGGACTGCGGGTAACTCGTATGTATATCAGGCAACAGTTGATGCGAATGAGATAATCTTTAACTCAGTGAATGTAAGAGACTGGATTCCTGTAGATGAGACTAATACTCCGCTTTATCCGACTCAGATATAAATTGCTTTATATGAAAAAGATATTTCAATTATTGTTTCTCCTGTCGTTGCTTATATCAGTGTTTTCATGTACGAAAAACAGAAACGATATAATAATAGATCTTGGAGATGTAGATAATGGAGGTGGGAATAAGGATACCACTTCTACTACTAAACCTAAGACATTGGTACTGTTTAATGCTTCAGTCGAAAGTCTGGTTTCATCTAAAGCTATGACGGCATTATCCTCCGGGCGCTATGCTATGATCTGGGCTTATAATGCAGATTTGCCATTATCCTCCGGGTTGAATAATCGTGTCAGTTATAAAAGCGAAACAGCCGGGGTGCTGACTCCTGTTAGTAATCCAATGTATCTGCCTGATAATACCTACAATTTTTATTCTGTAGCTACAAACTCAACAACGAATCAAAATCCGAACTTTGATTCGCAGACAGGCATATCTTCCAGTACGCTAAGTAACGGTATCGATTATTTATGGTGGAACTCAACACGTGTTGCAATAACGTCATCTACTGTAAATATTCCGATCATTTATTCGCACTGTGCTACACAGATTGTAATCAAGCTATATGCCGGTAACGGAGTACAGTTAAATACTCAAAGTGCAGCTACAATTACGCCATCTGATAATAAGGCTAGTAAAATGAATCTGACAACGGGAGTAATTACACCTTCCACTAGTCTTTCATCTCAAAGTGTAAAGATGGGTGTGTCAAACTTTGTGTCACAATATACCATGTTACCTTTGACTATGTCGGGAAATCTTACAGCGACATTTACGGTTACTATAAACAATGAGACTAAACCACGGGTATTCTCAGTTAAAGTTCCTGTACCTTCCGGAAATTTGTCACCGGGTAAGTCGTATCTTTATAAGGCAGTAGTGAATGCTAATGAGATTACTTTTAATTCGGTTGATGTTATTGACTGGATCGTAGTGGATGAAGAAGGAACTCCTTTGTATCCGACTCAGATTCAATAATAATTAGATGTATGAAAAGCTATATTTGTTTATTTTCCATCATGTTATTCAGCCTTTTTCTGTTTAGCTGTACAAAGAATATAAATAACATATATATTCTCGAAGAAGATTGTACACATCAGAAAGATACTGCTAATACAGGTGGAGTGAATACTAAGTCGGCCTTATTGTTTAACGCGTATATTGAAAGTATAAACAGTACCAAGTCGGTTACGGCTATGCGAAAAAATGAAGTTGCTGAGATTTTTGTATATAAAAATAATCCTCAGCAACTGAATGATCCGTATAAAGTTGCAGATTATAAAACGATTACAGCAGGAGTATTGAGCCCGATTGATAAAGATACACTCTATTTAGGAAATGATATTTATAGTTTTTATTCGATTTCTATAAACTCGGAAGCTTATCCTCCTGAGTGTATTAATGGTATGACTGAACCTCTTAAAAACGGAGTAGACTACCTCTGGTGGAAATCCGAAAATTTCGAAATTCAAGCCCCGGTTGTAGTTGTTCCTGTCTTTTATGTTCATTGTGCTTCACAGGTGGTAATTCAGGTAAAACAAGGAAATGGAATCACACTTGATAAGCTACAGAGTGTGAAAATATATCCGTCTGCCAATGGTGCTCAGATGAGTTTAGCTGATGGTATAATTCCTCCGGCTAATCAATATGCCAGTGATCTTGTTGAAATGGGTATTGCAGATTTCTTTGCTCAATATACTATGCTGCCTCTTGAGACTGTTAAGCCTATGACAGCTTACATAAGTGTATTATGTAATAATGAATTGAGCTCACGTACTTTTAAGGCTGAAATTAAATTGCCGGAAAAAGGGCTGGAAGCAGGGAAATCCTATTTGTTTGAAGTAATATTAAATGCAAATACTGTTCAATTCTCACAAGTAAATGTGATTGACTGGGTAGTTGTTGATCAAACAGGAAAACCCTTATATCCATCTCAGATTTAAGGTACAGTGAAATATCATTGAAAATAAAAGAGGAGGGTGTGTCAAAAATCGTATTGATTTGACACACCCTCCTTTTTATAACAAAGTTAAGCAGACAAGCTGTAATCCATAAAATTAGAGTGTCTGACATATCTCCATTCCTTCAAAAACAATAACCGTATATATTCGTAAGAATAAACCGGTAATTAATCACTGGATATAAGAGGTTTAGTTTATTTAATCGTATGCCTTGGAAATCCGGTCCGGAGCGGTTCTGATTCCGGTCCGGAGCGGAAATATAAATCAACCGTATTTCGTAACTAAACCAACCTTATATAAAAAATAATTCCTCCTTTACTCCGGCTAGTCTGTACGTATATTTGTTTGCGTTTATGCGTATATTACACATAAAACAATAGTAGCAGTAGATAGCAGTGGGTAATTAATTGTTATTTCATTACAAAAATGAATACTAAAGGAATCAATATACCGGCTATCAATTCAAGTCCCCCACGACCTGTAAGGCCGTGCTTTCCTTTATTCATTAATAATCCTGTTATTGTTATTATAATGAGTGATACAGCAAATATATCCGAAAAAACAGTCCATTTTTTATTTGGGTTAAAATGAAGCCAGTTTAGCTCATGGAAGAATGGCCGTTTTTTTATTGACTCATAATAAGCCTCTCCGTTTTTAGTATTCAACTCAATAGTAGCTCCGCCTGTCAGGAATAGTTTCATGATGCTGTCATTTTTCGAATAATGCTTCAGTATTTTCGCATTATTGTCAAACTGTAGAGCAATCTGTTTTAGTTGTTCCTCTGTGCTGCCCTTTCCATAGCTTTCGAATCCTTCAATAACCAAAGACTTATTTCTTATAATAAAATCCGGATTTATGATGTCGCGATGATTTAGAACAATCCCGGAGATTGCATACACAAGAATCATTCCTGTAAAGAAGAATGATAAGTCGCGGTGAAGAATACGAAACCATTTACGTAACTTGATCATCGTTTATTCCATTATCTGATAACTATCTGCATTCAGATGAAAAAAAGACAGATAATCTTTACCTTCTTTATCTTTCCGTTCAGCTATGCGATTCCGAAAACCTGCAATACGGGCTTCAGGTGAATTGGCTTCTGCAGATTCATTGCGTGCAGCTTTTTCTGTCGCACAACCACCTTCTGCTTCACCATGTTTAGCCATCTCAGCCTTCAATTCCTCTTCCCATTTCTGAAGATATGCTTCATCAATACGGTCTTCAACTAATGTTCCCTGAACTTTAACCAGAGCATTTACTACTTCTGGCGGAAATTTCCCCGATTTGTCAGTAGATTCAATACGTATCACCTCGTTTTCAGTGTTCCCCATCAGAAACATTTTAGAACCACCATGCTTACAGATATGCGTGCATATGCCTTCTACTGTAACCTCTTTTCCTGCAAATTGCTCACCATCGGTTAACAGTGTATTTACCTGCATTATCGGGACAGATGTTACTTCGGCAGACGGACTCTCTCCAGTTGTTTTGTTTCCTGAGTTACACGAATAAAAGTAGAGGCACATGAATGCGCTGAGAAGAATAAGACTACGTTTCATAGCAATAAATTATTACGTTTAAGGATGTTGTTTGATTTGCAAACATAAAGATTAAATCGCATTATAATATACTTTTTTGGACTTTTTTTGCTTAGTATTCTCACGTTAAAGAACTTATCGTTCATATGTATGCTCTCAATTCCTCTCAATAGTCATAAATAAGAGTTAAAAGTAATTTGAAGAGGAAAAATTTTCAACATTTAATTCCAACGGATTGTTATGGAATTAAAGAAACTATAAAAAATAATGATAATAAATTATGGAAAACGTAGAACCTAAACCCAATTCTTCGAGTAATAAAGGCAAAATTATTCTTATATTAGTTATTGTTGCCGTATCAGCAGGTGCATTTTTCTGGTGGCATAACTATGAAAAATATATAGCAACAAATGATGCAAATCTTGATTCCGACAGAATTAATCTTGCTCCAATGGTTGCGGGTACTATAATTAAGCAATATGTGATTGAGGGTGATAGTGTGCAGGCAGGTGCTTTGATTGCCGAACTGGATAGTTCAGAAGTCACAGCTCAGCTTGGTGAACTAATTGCTCAGAAAGAGGAGCTGGAAGCTCAGCTTAAAGTGATGCATGCAAATAAAGTGACGGCTGCACAGACAGTTCAGATGCGCAAATACTCCTATGATCTGGCTAAAGAGAATTATAACCGCGCTAAAATTCAGTATGACGCTGGTGCCCTTCCTCTTGAAGCATATCAGGCTAGTGAGGAGCAATATCAGACATCCCGTGTAGCATTAGATGTCTCAAATAGTCAGGTTGATGCTGCCCAGGCCCAGATCTATGCAACGATGGCCTCTGTTGAGTCTGTTGTCGCTCAGATGGAGTCTCTACGGGTACAATTGGGGTATTACAAAATTACAGCTCCTAAAAAAGGAGTTATCGCTAAAAGATGGACATTACCGGGTGATATGGTTCAGCCGGGACAAACCATGTTTACTATCAATGAAAACAATACACTCTGGCTTGCTATCTATCTGGAAGAAACAAAATATCAGAAAACGTTCATCGGTCAGCAGGTTAAATACACGCTGGATGCTTATCCTAAGCTAACATTCTGGGGTAAAATCTATTATATAGGCACAAATACTGCTGCTCAGTTTTCTATGATTCCTGCAAGTAATGCATCCGGTAACTTTACAAAAGTAACGCAGCGTATACCTATAAAGATCTCTATTGACAGTATATCGGGAGATCCTAAAATTAAATCAACCGTACGTCTGGTTTCAGGTATGTCTGCTGAGGTGAAGATTATTAAATAAGGATTAGCATGAAACAAATCGTATCTGCAGATAGTAAACTGTATAAATGGCTGATTCTGCTCAATGTAATGATTGGTACATTTATGGCCGTACTGGATTCTACGGTTGTAAATACGGGCTTACCAACGATTATGGGTACGCTCGGTACTGATATCAATACTGTTGAATGGGTCCTTACAGCCTATATGCTTGCTCTGGCCACAGTATTGCCTGTTGCAGGCTGGCTGGCCGATAAATATGGCTATAAGCTGGTATTTATGCTTTCACTCATAGTATTTACATCCGGATCATTCCTCTGTGGAAATTCAACTACGATAGAAGAACTTATTTTCTGGCGTATCTATCAGGGAATTGGATGCGGAGCTATTATGCCTGTTGGGATGGCCATCGTGACGAATGTCTTTCCGGCCGAACAAAGGGGGATTGCTCTTGGTTTCTGGGCCGTTGCATCAGCTGCATCTGTATCTTTTGGTCCTTCAATAGGAGGATATCTTGTAGATAACCTCAACTGGAACTATATATTCTTTGTAAATGTACCCGTAGGAGCATTTGCTTTGTTCTTTACGGCAATCTTACAGAAAGAATTCAAAAATCCGGATGTGCATAAATTTGATGCTCCAGGTTTTATTACATCGGTTATTTTTCTTCCGGTTTTTCTTTACGGACTTACTGAGGTAAACTCAGCTACAAACCCACAGGGCTGGAACAGTCCCCTGGTAATGGGCTGTATGTTTATAGCTTTTATTTCGTTTACCCTGTTTATCTATATAGAGCTGAAATCGAAGAACCCGATGATGAATCTGCGGCTCTTCAAAGATCGTAACTTTGCATTGAGTAATCTCGTCATGTTTGTTTTTGGTATTGGTATGTTCGGAAGCACATTTCTTGTACCGCTTTATCTGCAAAACTCACTGGGTTACTCCGCATTTCAGTCGGGTCTCTTTTTTATTCCCGTTGGCATACTTCAGGGAATCGCTTCTCCATTAGTCGGAGAGTGGTCCCAGAAGTTTAGTCCGCGCTTTTTTATTATTACCGGACTAACGTTGCTGGGAATTAGTTTTTATATGAATCAATCCTTCTCATACCTTACAGATGCTCATTACATCAGTGTGAGCTTGTATATCCGGGGGCTGGCTATGGGAATGTTGTTCTCACCGCTTGTAAATATGTCTTTGTATAATATTCCCGGACGCTATATGGCACAGGCTTCCAGTCTTATCAATATTATCAGACAGATCGGAGGAAGTTTTGGAGTGACAATTATGAGCTATATGCTTACTAAACGTGTCGCGTTTCATACTCAGATCTATAACGAAGCATTAGATAATAACGGAGAGACCTACGCTACTGTTATTCGCAATCTGAATCAGTATGTGATGCAAAACGCCGGAGCTTCAGAATCTCTGTCCCACACATACTCATCCGCTATTGTAAATAGCCACATAAATATGGAAGCTTATATCGGAGGTATTAACGATGACTTTTTTATAGCAGCGGTGATTACGTTGTTTAGTATTCTCCCTGTATTCTTTTTGACGGATAAGAAATTTAACAAATAAACGACGAATGACTAAAATTCTTCTACATACAATGAATAAGAAAATGCTTATTGCAGCATGTATCAGTGCAGGCTCACTTTTTACAATGCATGCACAGAATACCGGATTGTTTACATTAGATGAGGCGCTTCAGCGGGTGGTTACGCTATATCCTTCCGTTAAACAGGCTGAAGAGGCTATAAATGCAGCTGATGCTAACATCCGGATGACACGTTCCGTACTCTTTCCTCTGGTTCAGGGAAGTGCTTCCTATGCCTATGTGAATCCTCAGATGAAGCTCTCCTTTATGGGTAACTCTTTTGAGATGAATCCAAAGAATAATTATAGTGCGGCGATCTCTGTAAATCAGCTCCTCTATGATTTTGGAAAGAACCGCCCTTCAATCGAAGCATCTAAATTACAGAAAGAAATAGCACAAATAAATACAGTACAGGTAAAACAGAATCTCTCACTTAGTGTTATACAATTATATTATATGCTTGGCTTTACGCGTCAGGCTATAAATATCAAAGAGCGCGAAAAGCAGAATTACGAAGAGATGCTGAGACAAATGCAAATCCGTCAGTCTGCCGGTGCTGCTACTAAATTTGATGTTTTAAATACCAAAGTAAGTCTGACCAACGTACAAACACAGTTGATTGAACTGGCTACCAGTAATCTCAATCAGCTTAAGAATTTATCCATACTTACTGATACGTTATTATCAGATAACACCGGATTATCTTCTCTAAAACAGGTCGAGCCTTTTATTACACCTCTCTCTGATCTGGTAAACGAAGCCTATGCGATGCGTCCGGAGATGAAAGTGGCAGAAAATCAGGTCAAAGTGGCCGAACTCGAAGAGTCTGCGGCAGCCAGAGCCTATAATCCATCCCTTAATTTCCAGGCTCAGGCAGGAGGTAAGAACGGATATCCGATGGATCTCGATAAAATGAAATTTAATTACCAGGTAGGTGCTTCCCTTTCGGTTCCTATTTATGAAGGTGGAAGAAGAGCACATGGTAAACAGCTGGCTAAGACCAAAAAGTTCTCAGCTATGGATCAGATGGAAGTTGTGAAAAAACAAATAGATCAGGAAGTAAGCCAGAACTATTACAACCTTCAGTCAAGCTATGCAAAAATTGAAAACTTACAGATGCAGGTCGAAATGGCAGGAGAGGCCTACAATCAGGCTACAGCAAACTATCGTGCCGGTTCTATTACCAATCTGGAATATATCACAAGTGCAACGAACCTTTCAGATGCTCAGCTAATGCTTGAACAGGCTAAAATCAATTATTGGATACAGCTTTGTCAGCTTCAGGTCAGCATAGGGAAAGTTATCTATTAAATCTCAATTAAAACTATGAGCACCGAACATTCTTTATATGCCCGTTGGGCGAGAGAAGTGTTAAATGCCTATTTTGAGAAGAGACATCCTCAGCTGGATTCTGAAGAAGGATTTCTCCATAAGGCTGCCTGTTTCGTAACACTTCATAATAAGTCTGATAATAGCCTGAGAGGATGTATAGGCACACTATCTCCCAATCAGTCTGACCTTAAAGAGGAGATACATACGAATGCTCTTTCTGCGGCTCTTAATGATCCGCGCTTTTCTCCGCTGCGTGCAGATGAACTGAATAAAATAAGCATATCTGTAGATGTTCTCGATACTCCTGAGGCTGTGTCTTCTCTCGAAGAGCTTGACCCTAAGGTTTATGGTATTATCGTTAGCTCCGGTCATAAAAGGGGAGTGCTTCTGCCTGACCTTCCCGGTATAGACCGTATTGAAGATCAGATGGCAATTGCTATGCGTAAAGCAGGCATTGAACCGGGTACCCCGATTCATGTAGAGCGTTTTAAAGTTACTCGCTATCATTAATCAGTAAACATGACGCTCTATGAAAGAAGCATTATTTTATAAGAAACACGATGACGGGAAAGTCGAATGCGAACTATGTCCCCATAACTGCCTGGTCAGACTTAATCATAAAGGCCTGTGCAATGTCCGGAGAAATGTAGATGGCATCCTCTATAGCGACAATTATGGCGTTCTCTCGGCTATTGCACTTGATCCTGTTGAGAAGAAACCATTGAAAGACTTTATGCCCGGCACAAAAATTCTCTCCATCGGAAGTGTAGGCTGTAATCTGTTTTGTGATTTCTGTCAGAACTGGCAAATTTCGCGGGCAGCAGATGAAGCTATTGCTTCTACGCTTGTAGAGAATGTCTATACGCCTGAACAAATCGTTCAACTGGCTATAGATGCCAAGTCGAAAGGGAATATCGGACTGGCTTATACCTACAATGAGCCTACTGTGTGGTTCGAGTTTATGTACGATGCTGCATACCTCATTAAAGAAGCCGAGATGATAAATGTCATGGTTTCAAATGGCTATATTAGTCACAAACCATTACAAATGATTCTGCCTTTTACAGATGCGTTTAATATTGATCTGAAAGCCAGTGGTAACGAATTTTATAATCGTCTGACCAAATCCTCTATAGATCCGGTCATTCAAACCATACATACCATTGATAAGGCTAAAAAACACCTCGAAATAACCTATCTGGTTATTCCTGGTAAAAATGACAATCCCGCAGAGTTCAGAACTCTCATGGAGTCACTAAGCAGAAACCTGGTCAATCCGGTATCCCTGCATATCAACCGCTATTTCCCGGCTTACAGAATGAATATGGATCCTACCTCTTTCGAATCGCTTCAGGAGTTACAGGCTATTGCCAGATCCTATTTCGGGAGAGTCTATATCGGTAATGTTTAAAAAATAATAGATATGAAACACGTGCGACCGAATTGTGTAGAAGGGCAATTCTATCCCGAAAACGAAAAAGAGCTGGTGAGTCTCATAGAGCGTAAACTGAAAGAAGAACTTGAGAAAATAGATCTCACTCAGGCGGCTAATACAATCATAGGCGGAGTCGTTCCTCATGCCGGACATGTATACTGTGCGACCGAAGCTGTTCATTTTTTCGAAATTGTACGCTATAGCAAACAAATGTTTGATGTAGTGATACTGATCAATCCAAGTCACAGAGGCAGTGCTCTCCCGGTATCCATAGACGATCATGAATTCTGGTCCTCACCCCTCGGACAGATTCGTATTGACCGCGACCTGGCACTCGAAACCGGACTTCCTCTTGACAGACTGGCTCAGGCAACCGAACATTCCGGCGAAGTGGTAGTACCCTTTATTCAATATTTTATGGGTAATGAGATACCGCTTCTTCCGGTGAATTTTTCAGCTCAGAATAACGAGAACGCTAAGATTCTCGCCGAAGTACTGTTCAATACCTGTCAGAAACTCAAGCGTAAACCGCTTATTATAGCATCTTCTGACTTCAATCATTTCTCATCGCCTATCGAAGGCGAAAGACTGGATGATCTTGCACTTGAGGCATTGCTGGCTCACGACTTCGAAGGCTTTGAAAAACGTATTCGCGAATACAATATCTCTATCTGTGGGTTCGGAGCTATACTGGCGCTTATGCACTACGCAAAACTCAAATGCGGATCATTTGACATTGATATCCTTCGTCGCGGGCATTCCGGCGAAGTTTTTCCATCCAGTCAGGTGGTCGATTATATATCCATGTTAGTTTATAAAGACTATTGAAAACAAATAATATGTTTTTAATTAACATTAAAAAGAGTATCCAACAAATAAATTTACTGATCTAAGTAAAGAATTTGTTGGATATTTTATTTTTCTTTGCAAATGTGTAAATGAATAATAAATCAATAACAGACAATTTATTAATCTTGATTCGTTAATCAAATGAAGAAAACAATTCTTATCACCGGAGCAACATCAGGTATTGGAGAAGCTGTTGCACGTCAGATGGCCGGAGCCGGTCATCGGTTGATACTTACCGGAAGACGTGCCGATCGTCTTACCTCTCTGAGTCATTCTCTGAAAGAGCAGTTTCAGTCCGAAGTGTTAACTCTTAGTTTTGATGTGCGCGAACGCAGCGTAGTAGAACAGATTTTCAGTACATTACCCGAAGAGTGGCAGAATATTGATGTCCTGCTTAATAATGCAGGTCTTGCCGCCGGATTAGCTCCCATACAAAGTGGCGATGTGGAAGACTGGGAAACTATGATCGACACAAACATTAAAGGATTGTTATACATAACCAGAGCAGTACTCCCTTTCATGATCAGTCGTCAGAAAGGACATATAATCAATATCGGTTCTATAGCCGGTACCGAAACATATCCTAACGGAAATGTTTACTGCGCTACTAAACATGCCGTAAACTCTCTGTCAGAAGGAATGAGGATGGATCTTATCCAGACCGGTATCAAGGTGTCTCAGATTCTTCCCGGAGCTGTTGAAACCGAATTCTCCATCGTACGCTTTAAAGGTGACACACAAAGAGCCGGCAAAGTTTACGAAGGATTTACTCCGCTTTCGGCTGATGACATAGCCTCAGCTATAACTTTCGTTATCGAAGCTCCGGCTCATGTCAATATCAGTGATATGATGATTTTACCTTCTGCTCAGGCATCAGCTACTATTACTAACAGAAAATAATATGACTAAGATTTTGATTGTAGGCGCCAACGGCTTTGTGGGGAGACGCATACTTGAGAAGCTTTCACAGATGAAAGACTATCAGGTTTACGCATGTTCGAGAGGCAAAGACATACGCCCGGCACTGAAGTATCAATTTACTCAGATCGATTTATCTAATCTTGCAGAATTTAAAACGTATATCGAATCGATTACTCCTGATGTAATCATCAATGCCGCAGCTTTATCATCTCCGCAGGAATGCCAGAACAACACGATCACAGCTATGCGGATTAACGTGGAAGCTGTACGCGAAATGAGCAACTATACAGAGCAGAACGAAAAATATTTAATACATTTGTCTACTGACTTTGTTTTCAGTGGTAATCGCAAAAGACTCTACGCTGAAGATGATGAGAAAGATCCTCAGAACTATTACGGAGAGACGAAAAGCAAATCCGAAGATATGCTTCTCAACACAGAAGGCCGCTATGCTATTGCCCGGATCGAAGTCGTATTTGGCGAACACTATCCCGGACAACATGGTAATATCTTTACTCTGGTCAGAAACAATCTTCAGAAAGGACTGAAAGTACAGGTCGTCAATGATCAGTACCGTACACCAACTTTCGTCGATGATGTGGTCTGGGGCGTAGAAGCTCTTATCCGGAAACAGCCAATCGGAATATTCCATTTCGCAGGCCCGGAGTATCTCAGTATCGCTGATTTCGCATACCGGATCGCCCGCTTCTTTCAGCTTGACGAATCTCTGATAGAGTCAGTCAGCAGCCGTCAGATGTGCGACACCATAAGAAGGCCACGCTATAGCGGACTTTCCATCAAAAAATCAAGAAAGATACTCGGATATAACCCCGGTAGTATAGCCAAAGCACTAAACATAATATCCACTCCTCAGAGTAAAATCTATTAACCGGATATCTTGTTGTCGCATCGGAGTTAATCCTTTACGGATAATCGGAATCTATATAAAAACACGAGAACAGAAAAGATAATGAACACAATCGAGAGAAAACAAATAATAGAACTTATCCAGCGCGAGGTTATACCCGCAATCGGATGTACAGAACCCATCGCTGTAGCTTTGGCCGTAGCCAGAGCCAGAGAAGTCCTGGGTGATCTTCCGGACTCCATCACGGTCCTTCTGAGTGCCAATGTCCTGAAAAATGCCATGGGAGTGGGGATACCCGGAACAGGCATGATCGGACTACCGATTGCCGTAGCTCTCGGAGCTATTATCGGCGACTCCTCTGCTCAGCTCGAGGTACTTAAAAACTGCAACGAAGAGGCCGTAGCTGCCGGCAAAGAATACATAGCCGCAGAACGAATCAAAATAGCACTCAAAGATGAGGTGACCGACAAGCTGTATATCGAAGCAATCTGCACCAAAGGCACTGACACAGCCCGTGCCATCATCAGTGGCGGACATACCACCTTCACTCATATCTCACGTAATGATGAGGTGATCCTTTCCGCTGCAGCTAAATCCGAAACCGTAGCCGAAGGCAGCGAGCCTCAGCTTTCCATGCGTAAAGTCTATGATTTTGCCATGACAACACCGGTAGAAGATATCCGTTTTATTCTCGAAACAGCACGTCTCAACAAAGCAGCAGCCGAACAATCGTTCAAAGGAAACTACGGACACGAATTGGGCCGCACCCTGCTTATGGCACAAAAGAAACCACTTCTTGGCGACAGCCTTCTTTGCCGCATACTTTCCTATACCTCAGCAGCCTGCGATGCACGTATGGCCGGAGCCATGATCCCCGTAATGAGTAACTCCGGAAGCGGAAATCAGGGAATCACAGCCACCTTGCCCGTAGTCGTATTTGCCGAAGAAAACAAAAAAAGCGAAGAAGAGCTTATCCGTGCACTTACGCTGAGCCACCTGACCGTTATCTATATCAAACAAAGTCTCGGTCGCCTTTCAGCCCTTTGCGGATGCGTCGTAGCAGCTACTGGCTCAAGCTGTGGTATCACCTACCTCATGGGAGGAACCTTCGAACAAATCTGCTATGCCGTTAAAAACATGGTAGCTAACCTGGCCGGTATGCTTTGTGACGGAGCCAAACCAAGCTGTGCCCTCAAGCTGGCAAGCGGTGTTTCCACAGCCGTACTATCTGCCATGCTGGCAATGGAATGCAAATACGTAACCTCTGTCGAAGGCATTGTAGACGAAGACGTAGATCAGTCCATTCGTAACCTCACACGTATCGGAGCCGAAGCAATGAACGAAACAGACCGTATGGTACTCGAAATTATGGTAAGCAAAAGATGTAATTAAGGCATCAAAAAGATAACAAAACAGAGCGGATATCCTTAAGTATTAACTTTTTGGGTATCCGCTCTTATCATTTCGAAAAGAAAATACACGAATTGCAAGTAAGTTTTTTTGTTACGTAAAAGAATAATTTTAACTTTGTGCGTCTTAAAAAAACGACAATATTCGATTTTCATTAATAGATTAAAAGTACGAATTATGATGTATTCACACGAAGTTGATCACATGTGTGTTGTGAAGAAAGGTCCTAACCACGGTCCGGCTCCGATTCCACAAGAAGGAAAATGGGTGAAAGCAAAAGAAGTGGTAGATATCTCAGGTTTGACTCACGGTGTGGGATGGTGTGCTCCACAACAAGGTACTTGTAAACTTACTCTTAACATCAAAGAAGGTATCATCCAGGAAGCTTTGATCGAAACAGTAGGTTGTTCAGGTATGACTCACTCAGCTGCTATGGCTGCAGAGATCCTTCCTGGTAAAACTATCCTTGAAGCACTTAACACTGACCTTGTTTGTGACGCTATCAACGTAGCAATGCGCGAACTATTCCTTCAAATCGCTTACGGACGTTCACAATCAGCTTTCTCTGAAGGTGGTCTTCCAATCGGAGCAGGTCTTGAAGATTTAGGTAAAGGTCTTCGTAGCCAGGTTGGTACAATGTTCGGTACTTTAGCTAAAGGTCCTCGTTACCTTGAAATGGCTGAAGGATACTGTACACGTATGGCTTTGGACGAAAACGGCGAAACTATCGGATACGAGTTCGTTCACCTTGGTAAATTTATGGATGCAGTGAAAAAAGGTATCGATGCTAACGAAGCACTAGAAGCTTCTAAGAGCACTTACGGCCGTTTCAACGAAGCAGCTAAATACATCGATCCACGTCATGAATAAGAAAATCTTCCTTCGCGTGCTTTACACTCTACTAGCACTTACCGTTATCGGTTCCGCAGTAGCCTACTTCATACTACCTCCTAACATGGGGTTGTTTATCATCATGTGTGGAGCTGTGTTGGTCCTGAATTTTCTTATCTCTATTTTTTTCGTAAACAAAAACTTTAAGTAACACCCTTTCCTCTATGAAAGTCACATTACTCAAAACCATCTATGCCATGCTGGCACTGGTCGTTTTATCCGCAGTATTGCTCTATATATTCGAGCCTGCGAAACTCAATGTAGCATTCGGAATGACCGTTACCACAAGCGTACTTTGTTTACTGATATCCATCAATACAATTAACAAAAAACCTAAAGACGAACAATAATTATGGCTTTATTTGAAAGTTATGACCGTCGTATCAACGCGATCAACGCAGAGTTGAACAAGTACGGCATCAAAGATATCGAAGAAGCGAAAGCTATCTGCGCTGCGAAAGGAATCGATCCTTACACAATTTGTGAAGAAACTCAACCAATCTGTTTTGAAAACGCGAAATGGGCTTACGTAGTAGGTGCAGCTATCGCTATCAAAAAAGGTGTAACTAACGCTGCTGAAGCTGCTGAAGTTATCGGTATCGGTCTTCAGTCTTTCTGTATCCCTGGATCAGTTGCTGACGATCGTAAAGTAGGTATCGGTCACGGTAACCTGGCTGCGATGCTTCTTCGCGAAGAAACTAAATGTTTCGCATTCCTTGCAGGTCACGAATCATTCGCTGCTGCTGAAGGTGCAATCAAAATCGCTGAGATGGCAAACAAAGTACGTACTGAACCTCTTCGCGTTATCCTTAACGGTCTTGGTAAAGATGCTGCTATGATCATCTCTCGTATCAACGGATTTACTTATGTTCAAACTCAGTTTGACTACGCTACTGGCGAAGTAAACGTTGTTAAAGAAACTCCATACTCAAACGGTCTTCGTGCGAAAGTTAAGTGCTACGGTGCTGACGACGTACGTGAAGGTGTTGCTATCATGCGTAGCGAAGGTGTTGACGTATCTATCACAGGTAACTCAACTAACCCTACTCGTTTCCAGCACCCTGTAGCTGGTACATACAAAAAAGAATGTATGGAACTAGGTAAAAAATACTTCTCAGTTGCTTCAGGTGGTGGTACAGGTCGTACTCTTCACCCAGACAACATGGCTGCTGGTCCTGCTTCTTACGGTATGACTGACACAATGGGTCGTATGCACGGTGATGCTCAATTCGCTGGTTCTTCTTCAGTTCCTGCTCACGTTGAGATGATGGGATTCCTTGGTATGGGTAACAACCCAATGGTAGGTGCTACTGTTGCTGTTGCCGTTGCTATCGAAGAAGCTTCAAAATAATATACTGTAATTCAGTATTTTATATATAAAACAAAAGAGGGTGTATAGTAATATACATCCTCTTTTTTTATGCTGTTAGCTGAAGTAGTTTAGATTGTTTTGAATGTTTACGGCTCATTAAATCATGAAAGTGGTTATTTGATGGAATAGGTGTTTTATACCGATTTTGAGATAAAATTGTGTGCAAATTGTGTGCATGAGGGTATCGCAAAATAAAAAATCTCTATTTTTAGAATAATTAACATCATAATCTATTGAATTTCAGTTGCTTATCTCAAATTTTATGCACACAAAATTATGGGAAAAACAAGCTACAAAGTTAGTTTTAGAGTCGTTGAAACTAGACTAGATTCAGAAGGTTATGCACCTTTCGATGTTATCATTACTCAAAACAGTAAACGAGTATTTTTTTCAGCTGGTAAAAAAGTTCCAGCTAGTTTATGGGATAAGGTAAAGCAAACCTTTAAAGGGAGAGGAGAAGAAGTAAATACTTTGAATAACTATCTTACTTCATTAAAAGCAAATATCTATCAAAAAGAGATTGAGCTTAGAGATAGAGGATTTGAAGTAACACCTCAGACTCTTAAAGATGCTTTCTTTAATCAGATTGAAGTAATGACAGATTCTACATTACTTGAAGTTTTTAAAGAGTCAAATGAGAAGCAAGCTGCATTATATAAATTGGGAAGATTAAGTAAAGCTACCATTTATATGAATGATTCTACTTTCAAATTGCTCACTGCATTTATTCAGGAAAGGTATAAGAGAAAAGATATATATCTTAAAGAGCTTAATTTAGACTTTATGGAGCGTTTTCACCTTTATCTAATGACTGACAAGGGAATGAGAAATAATACCACTACAAAGCATTTAAAGCTATTAAAACGTATATGTAATGAAGCTGTAGAGAATAACAAGATTACTGCTAACCCTTTTGCCAAATATAAAGTAGTCCGGGATAAAGTAGAAATTGAGTTTCTAACACAAGAAGAAATAGATAGAATCTATGCTACAGACTTTGGAATAGAAAGACTAAACAGAATGAGAGATGTTTTCATCTTTAGCTGTTATACAGGATTGGCTTATTCGGACTGTAAGCAATTATGTGAAGAGCATATAAGTATTGATGCAGATGGTAGATATTGGATTAGAAAGAAAAGACAAAAAACAGGTAATTTATCAAGGATACCAATGCTTCCAATTCCTAAAGCCATTATGGAGAAATACAAAGGGTGTAAATATGGTGGTTATATAGTACCCGTTGTAGATTGCTCTTCTACTAATTCTTACTTAAAGGAAATAGCAACAATCTGTAGAATCGATAAAAGAATAACTTTCCACGTTGCCAGACATACATTTGCTACTACAGTTACTTTAGCTAATAAAGTCTCTTTAAATGTAGTCAGTAAGATGTTAGGACATGCTTCAATTAAAATGACAGAACACTATGCTAAAGTTGTAGATGAAAGCATAGCTGATGAAATGGATAAATTGATGTAATTAATAAAAGACTCCTATAATTTGGATATATTTCAAGTTGTAGGAGTTTTGTTTATTTTATTAGTATTAATATTTTATATTTGTATTAGTTGATAATAAAATCTAATTGTTATGGTAGACAAAGCTGTAAATGCAGGAGTTGATGCTCAAATAGGCTTTATATTGCAGAGAAACACAGCATTATCTTTATTGTTGAATAATTATAAGGATAAGTTTAAAGATAAAAAATACTTTATATGTTTAGAACATCATGATGATTTCTTGTACTGTTTTTTAGATGATGATGATAAGGCAGAATGTATTGAAGCATATCAGTCTAAAAAGAAAACAGGCAATAAATGGACTATGACTGCTGATTTCTATGAAATAATAGGTAAAATGCTTCAAGTTGGTAAGAACTTACTGAGTGAAGAATATTCAAAGACTGAAAACTATTATCATGATTTGTTTTTTGTGACTAATCATCAAATTGAACTTAAAGCATTTTATAAAGAAGATGATAAGAGGCAAACGGAAACAATAAATATTTATGAGAGAAATTTAGAAGCATCATATAAAACTTTACATAGTTCTATTCAAACTAAAATTATGAATAATGTTGCTCCAAAAGAGAATCATTCAGAACTGGATAACTTGCATTTTATTTATATTGATTTAGCAAAAACTCCAAAAGAACAAGAGAATCAATTAATAGGACAACTAGTAACAATGTTTGGAGATAAAATTGTAAGTCATAGAGCTGCTCTAGATACATTGCTACATTTATTTGATAAAGTCTCTGTGGTTTTTAATCAAGGAAACAAAGCAAGATTATTGGATACTTCAAAAAGAGTGACAAGTGACGAAATTGATGATGCATTTGATATTCTTACAACTAGAGCAAAGTGTTTTGAGTATTGGAAAGATAATGCTAGTTCTATAGCTTCAACATTATGTATTAAGCCAATTAAAAAAGAATCTTTTATAGCTTGTTTTAAGGAATCCTTTGATTTGTTTAAAAGTGAAGAAAATGCTTTTCACATAGATATATTAGACTTTACAAAAGAGAATCATGAAAAATGTGAATCTTATACTGAGCATGAATCAGTGTTAGAGCTTGTTGAAATGTATGAGGGTGTGAAAAGTACGTATTTTGATGATATTCAGCTAAAGGCAATATTTTTTGCTGCTTATTTTCAAGTTACTTATAAGAAAAAAGAAGATTAATATGAGAACTATAATTACCTATAAGAGCTTTTTTGCATATTCAGAAGAATATGAGAGATATTTTTACGCATCGTTCGATACTAGAGTAAACATTGTTACCGGGAAAAATACATCAGGAAAGAGTACACTACTTCAAGCTATTAATTATACGTTTGGTATAAATGATGAAAAGTACAAGCTAACAGAAATATTAACTCCGGACTTAATTCTGAGACTAGATATTGAAATTAATTCTAATAATAAAATATCAAAAGCTACAATTGTTAGACAAGAGGATTGTGTTTATATACAAATTGAAGGAAAGCCAATAGCTAAATTTTATGGCATTAAAGGAAACTCATCAAATGAGCATATAAGGTTGAAAAAATATTATGCTGATTTATTCAATTTTCACCTTGAATTAGAGAATAAGAAGAATATGGGTATTGCACCAATTGAGGTAATGTTTCTACCATACTATGTTTCTCAAAACTATGGCTGGGTACTAATATTAAAGTCATTTTCAAACCTGAGTTATTATAAGAATTTCAAAACAGATTATTATGATTATTATCTAGGAATTGCTCAAGATGAAAATAGGAAAGAAAAACTTGAATTAGAAGCAAAAAAGCAGGATATAGAGTTCAAAATATATAATTTAAATTCCATATTAGCTGAAAAAGGAGCATTACAACAAGCCTTGCTATTTGATGAAGAGTATATTGAAGAGACAGAAGTCTATATTGAAAAATACAAAGAAGATAAAGAAAGCCTTATAAAGCTTGAACGTGAATATTTATCTTTAGCAAATAAGATTGCGTATTTGGAAAGACAAAAAAAGACTCTTAAACAGATACAATCCTATTTAAAAAAGAAGTCTCTTACTACTTGTGCAACATGTAAACAACCTTTGAATAAAAGTTGGGAGGAAATATATGAGTATTATCAAGATAAGGAGGATACTGAGAAGCAAACTAAATGTATAAAAGATTCAATTATAAAAGAAGCATCAGCTCTTAATTCTAAAGATAAGAAGATTAAAGAATTAAGGTTGCATATTTTTGAGAGATATAATCAATTCAAAGCATATAGATTAAATGAAAATTATACGCTTGGAGAATGGATTGATAAGAAAGTAGATATAGAAATATATAACTCTATAATTGGGAAAAGAATAGAATTAGAGAAAAAGCTTGATAAAATTAATGATGACTTGAGTGAATTTTTGACAGAAGATGAAATTATTGAAATAAGGAAAGATAAGGAGAATAAGTTTAAGGATATGTTTTATGAATATTTGAAAGAACTAAAGGTAAATCACTTCAGACATAACTATTCTCTATATCAACTTGGCTTATTCCCACAACAAGGAGTTGAGTTATTGAAAGCATTATTGGCATATTATTTTGCATTTAATAAACTAATAATGAAAACTTCTTATGCTCATAGATTACCTCTAGTTCTTGATGCTGTTTTTAAAGAAGATGTTGATGGTACTAGTAAAGATTTAATAATCGAATTTATATCTAATCACATTCCAACAGATACACAATTAATCTTTTCCATAGCTGAATCGGAAGATAAACAGTTGATGGTAGATAGTTATAATACTACTTATTTTGAGAATAAAGCCAAAATTATAACGATTAACAAATCTAAAGAAAGAGCTTTCTTTCAGCCATATAATGAAATTTATAATGAGTTAAAAGAAGATACTTATAATATTATAAATAGCTAATATGAAATATCTTAAAAGATTTTTAGCCAAATATGAAATTAAAAAGACTGTTATTCAAAGTCTTATTTCTGCATTTATTTTTGTCATCGTACTAATTGCGTTGTTAATCCCATTTACATTAATAAAACCATCTAGTGAAGCTTATATAGGAGTAATGGCAGCATTTATAGGTATCAGTGTTGCTATTGTGATTGGCTATCAAATATATAATGCTATAGATATGAATAGTAGAATCATGGCGTTTGAGAAAGATTTACAGTTTCAAATATCTAAAAACATATCTCTTAATGATAGATTGATTGAAGTATACTCTGTAAATATGCAGTCGTGTTCTGCCATATTTATGATAGAAGCAGAAAAGTTTTATAAAAATGAAGACTTCGAATACTCCTTTTTTCTATATGTGAGATGTTATCGGTTTTATACTATGTTTTTAGTACATGAACATGATACTAAAGAACATGTGAAAATATTAACAGATGAGAGTGAGATTAATATTGTTAAACGCATATTTAAGATTGCATCGAACTTGATTCAAAAAAAGAAACTAGAAGATTTGTCTAAAGCATATACAGAAAAAGATTTATTAATTAAGCAACTTGGGAGAAGTAACCCTTTTGTAATTGATTTGATAAAGATTTTTAATCTCATTAATAATAATAATAATGTTAATATTAATATTAAACAAGAACAGCTGTTAGAAATGCAAAATAAATACAGCCATTAAGTATAATATAAAAAGAAAAGCTACCTAACTTCAAATGCTTAGATAGCTTTTTTATTATAATCTCACTTACCAAACTTTCTAAACAGAAATAACAAATAACTATAAATATGGAAATAATTGATATAACACATAATTATGCAGTATGGATAGCTTGTATAGCTGCGAAAGTAAGAGCTAAGGATTCTGGTTTTACAGTGGAGCAAGGTAAAATAATTTTTGACAGTCTTAATTTTAAAAGATTTGTAGCTAATCCGGATATATTACCTAATAATAGCTTAGCATTCGATGAATTACATACAGAATTAAGAGAACAGATTATTGACAAAGCAAAGGAGCTTTTTAATAAGGAATTTTCTCATGGAGTAGCTGCTAAATTAATTAATATTTATTTTAAAACAATATATGTATGTGGGGGATATTGTAAACATCAAAATGTAAGATATATTCATCCGCCTATTGACTCACTTCTACTAAATGCGATTGAGAATAAGGATGAATTTAGAGCAAATTCATTGTGTATTAAAGCAATCAAAGGTAAAAAATGGACTAAACTTCAAAGTAATGAATATCAAAAAATAATTACTGAGCTAAGGAATGTTATGAATGATAGCCCTTTATGGTTAGTGGAGAAATATTGGCAGGTACATAGATAATATAAAAAATAGCAGGGTAATGAACTTACTCTGCTATTTGATTTGCTATCTATTTATTTTAATCTCATTTACCAAACTTTCTAAAAGCAGAAACAGTTTGATAAATACCGTATGATACAAATATCTTTGAAACAAAGAATAGAGTTTCACCCCACGCATTAAATTGAAACTGCTCCAACTTATCATTAAAATTCAAGACATTCAATATTTTAAGATATTTCACCCAGATATTCCCAAAGCATTTTAAATCTTCAAATCTTCCTGTTATTTCAAATATTCGATTGTCTTTATCAAGTCCAATATAATTAATCAGGATAAAGAAAATAAATGCTGATAGCATTGTAAAGATTATACCTCTAACCCAACTTTGCCCAAAATCATTACTTATTTTATTGAAGAATAAAACGATACATTCTTTTAGTTTACTAGGATTGAAATTAGAAGTGCAATCTTTTAAATATAGCTGTAATTCCTTCCTTTTGAAATGAGAAGCAGAAATACTATCGCCTTCTTCTTGTTTACCCTTCTTTAAAAGATATGCTGTTTCTCTATTTTGAATAATATTAGAATCAAATATATTGAGTGTATCAGATGGATTAAATACAAGTTTCCCAATTAATGAAGTATTCTTTAAATCCAATTCTTTAAGCTTTATATCTTGTGCGATTAGAGAGCCAATAATAGAAGCATTATGCATTTGAAGACTATCTATATCTAACTCTTGCATTACTAATTGCCCTA